>CAYTZZ010000001.1:0-191055 GCA_964442645.1 uncultured Bordetella sp.
ATGGCCGCTTGAAGGCTCTACTTCTAGCTCCCTTGCAAAAAGGGGGGATTACCGTTTCAGAGCCCTCTTAAGCTGGATTGTGCGCATCAATCCAGTCCGTGATCAGCTTCACTGTCTCTTCCTCGTAGTTGATGAAGCCATGCCAGTGCTGCGCGTTACACACGTTGCCATGCGGGTCAGATCCACCCTCAATCATCACGAAATCTTTCTTGGGCGAATTCACCAGCATCGTCGGAATCTTTGCCGCTTCGGCGGGGATACACACCCTGCATGCGTCTTTGCTGTGATGAACAACCAGCACAGGAATCTTCAAACGTTTCAGGTCTTGGTTTGCGATTGCACCTGGCTTTGAGTTGGTCACACTCGAAGTCAAAACAAGCCCAGAGACAAGTTCGGGACCAAATTCAATCGCAGCCGCTGTGCCCGACACAGTCCCCCTACTCGTCCCAATCAGCCAAACGGGTTTCCCCAAAGTCTTCTTCGCGTATTCGACAGCAATGCGCAATTCATTCATGTGCTGGGCACTGACCCTGTAACCGTAATCAAGATCGTTGAGATCTGATGGTCGGTAGACCACCATGACGTTGTAGCCCGCACGCTTAAAAAGGGATCTTGAACGGGAAAGGAAGTTACCGCTCTTGGGCTTTCCGTCAACGATGTCACCCGTGGCAGCACTCCCGCCAGGAAGCAAGATCAATGTTGCCTTTGCTTTTGCATCAGTCATCACATAGGCGGGCATGCGCGCTTCACCACGACCAATGTCGAGCTGCTCAAAGAACTGTTCTGCGTGAGCAGACAAGACAGCGCAGGCGAAAGCAAAGATTGCAAATATTTTCTTCATATTGAATCGACCCGGAACTGATAGACACCTCTGAGCCTCAAACTTGAGGCCTAATAGGAGGCAAATGAAAGGGGGTCAAAGAATGTTAATTAATTAACACCTCTACGTATCGCCATTTCCTTTGACATTGAAGCAAGCGAATCATTGGAAATTTTTTGGGCTGCAACTGTGTAGATCTGATCTTTTTCAAGTGAAATATGTTTTTCATACATAGTAACAAACTCGTCAATCAGTATATTTTGATCTGATGAAAATACCGGTTTTTCTGGCTTAGTTTTAGCAATTAATGTCAACATTGCGCGAATAATCGCCCAGTTTTCCTCCATCTTTTTGTGATCTTTTTGAAGTCGATAAACGATATTATTCAAGTGCTCTTCATTGATCGCTAAGACTACTGGAAAAACATGCAGCTCTTCGTCTAAGTGGTGTTGTGGCGCGGCGTTATCGAAATACCGATTGACATCTTTGATCGCATTCAAAAACGGCTCATCGCAACCGTGCTCTTTTGCGTACACACGAGCCCGTCCTAACAATGAGAGCATGCGCTGAACTCGCTCATGGCATGCATCAAGCATTTCAAATGGTTCTTCATAACCAACGCTAGGGCTACGATGTCCTGGTACAGAAAAATGAACTTTACTGGTCGACATAGATTAATTTCCTGGTGTCCATATGGACACGAATTGATTGGAAGTTGGGCGAACCTTTCCAGCCTTAGAAGAACCAATTGTTCCCACACTTATAAAGCAAATTGCGTGATCATTTGAAGAAAGGCCTAGGCCGTTTTTAAAGACCCGTGATTTCATCGCTTTACCACTTGTCAATGCTGAACCAAAGCCCATTGAAGTCGCTACACAAAGAATGTTTTGTACTGCACACCCTGCAGACAGGATTCTTTCATTTAAGTCCACATCAAGATCACCTCGCGCACCGTCGACAACTAACAAAATTAGCAGCGGTGACCTCATAGCTTTTTCTCTTGCCTGTTCCATCTGCTCTGGAGTAGCGTCTGCATCGCGTTCGAGAAGTGCTTGGGCAAACAACTCCCCTAGTGAATGCCTGCTTGTCTCAGGAAAGACAATTAACCGCCAAGGCAAAATTTGATCGTGGTCAGGAGCGGTCGCTGCCGCATCGTACAAAGTGGCAAGTTGCGATGCGTTGGGGCCAGGAGCTACCAAACGTTTAGGCAAGATCGTTCGTCGACTTTTCAACACCTGCATAAAAGTGTCGATCTCATCTAAATGAATCTTTGGCGTCACTGATGTTTTCATGAAATCTGTCCACCATGCTCCACATAGTGGCGGTATGGTCCCGTACCACTGTGTGATGCCTCAGAGGCAGGCACAAAACCGCCTTGCTGAACATCAAACACGTGAACTTCACCATCTTCAATCACATAGTGCCAGCCGTGCAAAGTTAGTCGTCCTGTCTCAACCGAACGTCGAACCATCGGATAATCCATCAATCGCTCGAGTTGCAACACCACCGAACGTTGTTCAGTTCGCAACATAGCCTCCGCGCTGGGTCTCACAGGAAGCACTGCCTCCTTAACGAGTTCGAGCCAATTTTTGAGCGCTATGGCCTCTTCTGGAACCCCTTCATAGGCTGCTCGGACCGCTCCACAGTGGGTGTGACCACACACCACAATTCGTTCTACCCTCAATTGCAATACAGCGAACTCAATACCTGCCATCGTTCCGTGTAAGCCGTGTGAACCATCGTAGGGTGGCACCAATGCCCCGACGTTGCGAATGATGAACAATTCGCCAGGTCCCGTACCCGTAATCAGATACGGCACCAACCGGGAATCCGAACAACCAATGAACAGCGTTTTCGGGTGTTGCCCTTGTTCGACCAAATCTTGAAATCTTTGCTGATGCAAAGGGAAGTAATCTGCATGGAAGTGCTGCAAGCGTTGCAGCAATTCATCCTTGTCAGCGCTGGGAATAATGGCATCCATGTAGATCACTGCACTAAATCAGAGGCAGAGCCCTCCAAGTCCAACCCCTGAACAACAGAGCGGCCAACCAACAAAGTCATGTACTGACGCAAGGCAGTTACTTTCGATTGAGCTTGCAAGCGAAGGCGAAGCTGCGGATGGATCACATCAAATTCCGGTAATTTTCCCAGCGAAATGGCTTGCACATCGATAATGTGAAAACCATGACGGGTATGCACCAATCGCGGCATGATGCCCAGGGTTTCGCTGGACTCTTGGTTGAAGAACAATTCTTTTGCCAACTCAGGTGCACAATCTTGTGGTGTCAGCCACCCCAACTCACCGCCTAGAGCACCCGAGGGGCAGTTGGATAACTCTGCGGCCAATTGAGCAAAACGATCAACCGCTACAGCTGGCTTGCGTAATTCGAACAACGTTGCTTCAGCTTTTTGAGCCAATGCCGTCACATTCACTCCTTGCGTCACCGCAAATAAGATGTGTCGAATTTGCCTCGCCTGACCAACCGCCAACATTTGGCGATGTGCATCATAGTAGCGCTGGCACTCTTGAGCGGAGGGTTTGGGCACAGTGACTTGCGTGTCCAGCATGCCATCTATGGCGTACTCATCGTTTTTTGTCAGTGCAGGCGCAAGTGTCACAGAGATCGGGGGCAGCAAGCCATGACGGACCGCTTCTTGTCGCAGCAGTTCAGCATACGCACGCTCCCGCAAAGTGTTCAGATCACAAGTTTCTCCTGAGTGTAGCAAGGCAACACCATTGATGAGGGGTAGCATGTGATCTGGTTCGGTGCTTTGCGAAGTAGACTCGCTAATGCAACCACAATTAGAACTACCACAACCGTCAGTATTGGGATGGGTTGAAGGAGCGGTTGAAAAATGCATGTTTAACCTCTGCGGCTCATGGGTAAACGAGGCGTCATGCCAATTCGGCGGCTACGCACCAGTTGGTAAGGACGGGCAACATAGGCAAGCGATCCAAACCCACTCCATACATGCACCAAACGTGTGAAAGGGAAAATGAAGAAGATGCTCATGCCCAAGAACATGTGCGTCTTGAACACCCAGCTGGCTTCGTCCAGCAACTCCACTGCACCGCCGCGAAACGTGACGATACGCTGCGCCCACTCGGCCAGCTTCAACATCATGCCTCCGTCCAGGTGTTGGGACGACAAAGGAATGGTGGCCAAACCAAGCGCAAACTGTGCCCACAGCAACCACAGCAAAACGATGTCACTGGGCTTGCTGTTGATGCGAATGCGTGCGTCAAACATACGACGATGCAGCAACAAACTCACTCCGATGAAACCAACCACACCAAAGATGCCCCCCGAAATCATGGCGACAAGTTGTTTATCACCCGCGCTGATGAAATGCTCGTACATGAAGTGCGGCGTCAACATGCCTAGACTGTGACCGCCGAATAAAAAAAGAACACCAATATGGAAAAGATTACTACCCCAGCGCAACTGCCCCGCACGCAGCAGCAGTGATGAATCGCTTTTCCAAGTGTATTGGTCACGATCGAATCGAATTAGGCTCCCGAGCAGGAAAACCGTTAAAGCGATGTAGGGATAGATGCCGAATATGAAATGGTTCAAGCCAGTCATGCTGCCACTCCTTCTTGGGTTGGGATTTTTTTGACGAAATGAATGGGCTGCTCTTGACCAGGTTTGGATTGACCACGGCTGCTGCATCCCTCGAACGCTTCGGGTTCATGCCAGCTCTCATCCAACGACTCCTCTGCAGCAATGTGCACCGCTTGTGCTTTGTGTCCCGACAATTCCAAAATGGCCGCAAGCAGTGCGGCGTAAGGACTTTCACGCTTGAGCAGACCACTGAATATGGCATTGAGTATGTTAGCCATTTCATCAAGAAACGCTTTCGCGATCGCGGGTGTTTGGGTGGACGCAAACTCTAGTACCACGCACAAGTGATCGGGCAACTCATCCGCATCCAAGTTAAACCCTGATTGAGCATAGGTTTGCGCCAAGTCAATCATGGCTGGACCCCGGTCACGTGAGTCGCCATGCACATGCTCGAATAAGTTCAAGCATGTGGAACGCCCCCGATCAAATGTCTCTACATAGCGCGACTCTACTTCTAAGGGGTCAAGCTTTTGGAGTAATTCAGCAAAGGCTTTAAGTTCCGCTAACCTTGTCTTCGTCAAAGCACTCTCTTGCGTCAGCACATCCATCAAAGCATTGAGTTGCGAACGCATCTGCGCATCTGGATAAGAAAGTAGCCGCGCGAGTACCCGCAAAGTGTAAGCATTGTTTTTCATGAAAAATCTCCTGACACAACCGACTGAATAGGAATCGTGCGACGCTTTTTGGAACCAAACAAACTCGCATCGCTTTGACCATCTGAACAGCCATTACCAAACGAAAAACCACAACCGCCGCGCACATCAAATGCGTTTTCGGCGTACTCACGGTGCGTGCTAGGAATGACAAAGCGGTCTTCGTAATTTGCAATCGCCATGATTCGGTACATCTCTTCCACTTGAGCCGCCGTCAAGCCCACTTGATCGAGCACCGCTTGGTTGTGCACACCATCCACGTGTTTGCCACGTTGGAAAGCGCGCATGGCCAGCATGCGCTCCAACGCTTTCACAACAGGTTCGATATCGCCAGCCGTTAGCAAGTTCGCCAAGTACTGCACAGGAATACGCATTTGGTGCACATCGGGCAGTTCACCGTTCATGCCCATATGACCTGCATTGGCAGCTGCAGTGATGGGCGAAAGCGGTGGAACATACCAAACCATGGGCAAGGTGCGGTACTCCGGATGCAGTGGCAACGCGACTTTCCAGTCGATCGCCATTTTGTAGACAGGGCTGTTTTTTGCACCCTCTATCCATGCATCAGGAATGCCGTCGACACGAGCTTGTGCAATTACTTGTGGGTCATGTGGATCTAAGAAGATATCGAGCTGGGATTGATACAGATCTTGCTCGTTTTCTGTGCTGGCAGCTTCCGCAATGCGGTCTGCGTCGTACAACACTACGCCCAGGTAGCGGATACGTCCCACACAAGTCTCAGAACACACGGTCGGTTGACCGGCTTCGATTCGTGGATAGCAAAAGATGCACTTCTCCGCCTTGCCAGTTTGCCAGTTGTAATAAATCTTCTTGTACGGGCATCCGCTCACGCACATGCGCCAACCTCGGCACTTGTCTTGGTCGATCAAGACGATGCCATCGTCCTCACGTTTGTAGATCGAGCCCGAGGGGCAAGACGCGACGCATGCAGGATTCAAGCAGTGCTCGCACAAACGTGGCAAGTACATCATGAAGGTGTTTTCAAACTGACCCACCATGTCTTTTTGTACTTGATCGAAGTTGGCAAGGTTGGCGTCTTTGCTACGTTTGCTGAACTCACCACCAAGAATTTCTTCCCAGTTGGGACCCCATTCGATCTTGTTCATACGCTGCCCCGTGACCAAACTTCGGGGGCGTGCGGTGGGCGTGGCCTTCATCTCTGGCGCTCCTTGCAAATGCTCGTAGTCGAAGGTGAATGGCTCGTAGTAGTCGTCAATCTGAGGCATGTTGGGGTTGGCGAAAATGTTCATCAACAATTTCCACTTGCCACCTTGCTTAGGCTGAATGGAGCCGTCAGATCTACGTGTCCAACCGCCTTTCCAGAAGTCTTGGTCTTCCCAATTCTTCGGGTAACCAATACCGGGTTTTGTTTCCACGTTGTTGAACCACGCGTATTCCACGCCTGGACGGCTGGTCCAAACGTTTTTACATGTGACCGAGCAGGTGTGGCAGCCGATGCATTTGTCCAAATTCAGGACCATCGCAATTTGTGCGCGTACTTTCATATGTTTCTCCTTGCGCTCGTTCAGACCTGAACCTGGTTGTTGGCTTCGTTGTCAAGCCAATCTATCTTGCGCATCTTGCGCACGATCACAAACTCGTCTCGGTTGGTGCCGATGATTCCGTAGTAGTTGAAGCCATAACTGAATTGGGCGTAGCCGCCAATCATGTGCGTTGGTTTGGTGACGATGCGGGTCACCGAGTTGTGAATGCCACCGCGCATGCCAGAGATTTCTGAGCCGGGGGTGTTGATGATCTTTTCTTGGGCGTGATACATCATCACCATGCCAGGGTTGACACGTTGGCTCACCACCGCGCGCGCCGCAATGGCACCGTTAGTGTTGAATAGTTCAACCCAATCGTTGTCCACAATACCAGCGTCTTTGGCATCGTCTTCACTAAGCCAAATCACAGGGCCACCACGGTTCAAGGTCAACATGTGCAAGTTGTCGCTATACGTGCTGTGGATGCCCCACTTTTGGTGTGGCGTGATGAAGTTGAGCGAGATCTCTTTGTTGCCGTTGGGTTTGCGGTCGATCATGTCGTCCACGGTTTTCAAGTCCACGGGTGGGCGGTAACTCGTGAGGCCTTCCCCAAAAGCAATCATCCAAGGGTGGTCTAGGTAAAACTGCTGACGACCGGTGAGGGTGCGCCATGGGATCAACTCATGAACATTGGTGTAACCGGCGTTGTAGGACACCTTCTCACTCTCCAGACCAGACCAAGTGGGTGAGCTGATGATCTTGCGGGGCTGCGCTTGGATATCACGGAAACGGATTTTTTCGTCTTCGCGATGCAAGGCCAAATGAGTGTGATCGCGTCCCGTGATCTTGCCCAAAGCCTCCCAGGCTTTGACCGCGACATGACCGTTGGTTTCAGGTGCCAGTTGCAACACGACTTCGCAGGCGTCAATGTCGGTTTCGATTTTAGGGAAACCCTTGGTTACGCCTTCAGTTCGTACATGGCCATTGAGTTCACCCAACTGCTGAACTTCGTCGGCTGTGTTCCAACCAATCCCTTTGCCGCCGTTGCCAACCTTGGCCATAAGTGGGCCCAGGGCGGTGAAGCGTTTGTAGGTACTTGGGTAGTCGCGTTCGACCACCGTGATCTGCGGTGCGGTCTTTCCTGGGATGAGCTCACACTTGCCCTTTTGCCACTCATTCACTTCAAATGCTTGAGCCAACTCGGCGGGCGTGTCGTGCATCAGCGGCGTGAGCATCAGCTCTTTCTCTACACCCAGATGACCCACACATACTTCGCTGAAGGCTTTGGCAAAACCTTTGTAAATTTCCCAATCACTGCGGCTTTGCCAAGCGGGGTCCACCGCGGTGGACAAGGGGTGAATGAACGGGTGCATGTCGCTGGTATTTAGATCGTTCTTTTCATACCAAGTTGCAGTCGGCAAAACGATGTCTGAATACATGCAGGTAGTACTCATGCGGAAATCCAAAGTCACGAGCAAGTCCAACTTACCTTTGGGAGCTTTGTCGTGCCACTTCACCTCTGCAGGTTTGGCATCCTCTGGTCCCAAGTCTTTGCCTTGCACACCATGGCTGGTGCCCAACAAATGCTTGAGAAAGTATTCATGGCCTTTACCAGAAGAGCCCAAGATATTTGAGCGCCACACAAACATATTGCGCGGCCAATTCAAAGGATTGTCAGGGTCTTCACAACTCATCTTCAAGCTACCGTCTTGAAGTGCTTTGATAGCGTATTCTTTGGGATCCATGCCCACGGCTTGTGCATCTTTAACCACCTGCATGGGGTTGGTCTGCAATTGCGGTGCGCTGGGCAACCAACCCATGCGTTCTGCGCGTACGTTGTAATCAATCAAGCTGCCACCGAATTTGGATTTATCGGCCAAGGGCGACAAGATTTCTTCAACGCCCAGTTTTTCATAACGCCACTGATCTGTGTGGGCGTAAAAGAAGCTGGTACTGTTCATTTGGCGGGGGGGACGTACCCAGTCCAGTGCAAAGGCCAGAGCCGTCCAACCGGTTTGGGGACGGAGTTTTTCTTGACCCACATAGTGCGCCCAGCCGCCACCGCTTTGACCAATACAGCCACACATCATCAGCATGTTGATGATGCCGCGGTAGTTCATGTCACTGTGATACCAGTGGTTCATCGCCGCACCAATGATGACCATCGATTTGCCGCGTGTTTTGTCTGCGTTGTCTGCGAATTGACGGGCCACCGCAATCACTTGATCGCGTTTCACCCCTGTAATTTTTTCTTGCCATGCTGGTGTGTAAGGCACATCTTCTTCATAGTCCTTGGCTGCGGTCTCGCCATCTAAACCGCGTGCCACGCCGTAATTGGCTACGGTCAAGTCAAATACCGTGGCAACCAAGGCGTAACGTTCTTCACCCGCTTTGCCAAGTTTGATGCGACGCACCGGCACTTTGCGAACCAGAACATCGTCCACCGCGCTGACCTGTTTGTTAGCATGGAAGTTAGGGGTGTCGATGCCACCGAAGTACGGAAAGGCTACCTCGCCAACTTGATATTCGCTGTCCTCGCCTTCCATCAGGCTGAGCTTGAGCTTGACATCGTTGTGACCACGCGCTTCTTTGTTTTCTAAATTCCATCTGCCTTCGTCGGAACGGCCTTCTGCACCCCAGCGAAAACCAATCGAACCATTTGGCAAAACGATTTTGTCGTTTTGGTCCAAAGCGACAGTCTTCCAATCGGGGTTGTTGTCTTGCCCCAATTTGCCATTGAAATCGCTGGCACGGATGTAACGACCCGGAACCACCACTTGGCGTCCGTCAGGTAAAGTACGCTCTTCCAGCTGAACCAAGTTGGGCATGTCGGTGTAGCGGCGCACATAGTCGTCAAAGTAGGCACTGCGCTTGTCAAAGTAAAACTCTTTGAGGATCACATGGCCCATGGCCATGGCAATTGCAGCATCGGTGCCTTGCTTGGGGTGCATCCACAAATCGGCCAACTTGCTGATCTCGGCATAGTCAGGCGTGATAGCCACCGTCTTTGCACCTTTGTAGCGCACCTCGGTGAAGAAGTGTGCGTCAGGTGTCCGTGTTTGTGGCACATTCGACCCCCAGGCAATGATGAATGTGGAGTTGTACCAATCGGCAGACTCAGGCACATCGGTTTGTTCACCCCAAATCTGTGGGCTGGCCGGAGGCAGGTCACAATACCAATCGTAAAAACTCATACACACACCACCAATCAATGAAAGGTAGCGACTACCAGCCGCGTAGCTCACCATGGACATGGCAGGAATTGGTGAGAAACCGATGATGCGATCGGGGCCGTATTTTTTGGCTGTGTAAACGTTGGCGCTGGCAATCATCTGGTTGACTTCATCCCAGGTGCTGCGCACAAAACCACCCAAACCACGTTGGTGTTGCCAATCTGCTCTTGTGTCTGCGTTTTCGACAATAGCGGTCCATGCATCCACGGGGCTTTTGGCCACAACCAAAGCCGAGCGCCAATGCTTTAGCAAGCGAGCTCGAACCATGGGGTACTTCACCCGATTAGCGCTGTACAAGTACCAAGAGTAGGACGCACCTCGCGCGCAACCCCGTGGTTCATGGTTAGGCAAGTCGGCTCGCGTGCGGGGGTAATCGGTTTGCTGCGTTT
Organism: uncultured Bordetella sp.; assembly: GCA_964442645.1. Taxonomy (GTDB): domain Bacteria; phylum Pseudomonadota; class Gammaproteobacteria; order Burkholderiales; family Burkholderiaceae_C; genus Limnohabitans. Next base: position 10,227 of record CAYTZZ010000001.1, read on the forward strand.
CCCACGTTACGATTCCACCTTTGACATAGATCTTCCAAGAGCAAGATCCTGTGCAATTCACTCCATGTGTGCTACGCACAATTTTGTCGTGCGCCCATCGGTTACGGTATGCGTCTTCCCAAGTGCGGTCTTCACCCGTGGCCACTCCGTGCCCTCCAGAAAACGGATCTTTGGAATTCGTGAAGTGATTAAGTCGATCTAAAAAATGGCTCATGTTTTTCTCCAATTCAGCGGGACATTTCGCCCCTTGCTACACAGCGTTCCGTCTTTTTGATGCCTCAGGGATTGCGTATTTCAGACCCTGCGCGCAAGTAAAACCACCAGTTCAAGAACAGGCACAGGGCATAAAACACAGCGAAGCCATACATAGCTATTTCAGGCGTCCCCGCTTTGATTTGTTGTCCAATCACCACCGGAGCGATGAATGCACCATAAGCGGCCACAGCCGAAGTCCATCCCAATACAGGGCCAGCCTGCTGACGATCAAAGATCACCGCAATGCTGCGAAATGTCGAACCATTGCCGATCCCGCTGGCAGAAAACAACAACACGAACAGCAACATAAAAATCAGAAAATATTGCTCAGGAGTGGAGGACTGATATGCAAGCCACATCACATATCCGACTGCAGCCGAAGCCAACACCATCACTGCCGAGATCACTTGAGTAACAATTGATCCACCAGTTTTATCGGACAACCAGCCGCCTATCGGGCGAACCAAGGCACCAACGAAAGGACCAATCCAGGCATAGGTCAAGGCCGAAGGTGCATTGGGGTTTTTAAGTGTGTGCTGCAGCACGCCATTCGCATCGGGCACATGGCTAATTCCAAAGATCACGGTGATTGATAAGGGCAAGGCCATCGAAAAACCAATGAAACTACCGAAAGTGACGATGTACAAAACAGTCATGGACCAGGTGTGCTTATTCTTGAAGATCGAGAATTGCGCTGCGATGTTCTCTTTCATCGTTCCAAAAGCGGTAAGCCGCATCACCATTAAGGTACCGAGGATGATCAACGGCATCGCCAACCACATGCTAAACACCCCCAAACCGCTGGGAGCTGGAAGGTATAAATACAATCCAATGCCAGCAGGTACAAACGACAAGGTGTAGAGCCAAATAATTTTCAAGAAGGCAGGAATCGTTCCGCCGATATGGGGAGAGACGGTTGTCAAGTTGTTCATGCCAAAAAAACAAATCACTGACAACGGCACCAAAGCCAACAACCAAGCAAAGCCGGCGTTCTGTACCCAAGTGGGTGTACCTGCTGATATTTTTCCCAAGATCCAACCACTGTCTTTCACCAACGTCATTGGCTCGCCGCCGAAACTGCCAAACAGACTCACAGTCATGACCAAAGGAATGACGACCTGCATGGTGGTCACACCAAAGTTACCCAGACCTGCATTCAGCCCCAGCGCTGTGCCTTGCAAACGCTTAGGAAAAAAAGTGCCGATGTTGGACATGGAACTGGCAAAGTTGCCACCGCCCACGCCTGACCATAAAGCCATTAATTGAAAAACCCACAAAGGCCACTCAGGATGCTGCAGAGCGATCCCCGTGCCAATCGCAGGTGCGATCAACATGGCAGTGGTCATAAAGATCGTATTGCGCCCACCCGACAAGCGAATCAAGAACGAAGCAGGAATACGCATGGTGGCTCCGGCCAAACCAGCGATCGCAGTAAGGCTAAAGAGCTCCGCCTGACTGAATGGAAACCCCAGGTTCAGCATTTGCACAGTGATGATGCCCCACATGCCCCAAATCGCGAAGCCACACAGAAGCGCAGGCACAGAAATCCAGAGATTACGATAAGCAATGCGCTTACCTGTGCTTTCCCAAAATTGGTTGTCCTCGGGGCGCCAGTCACTGATATCGGCGCCACTGACACCTGATTGCTTGCTAGAGTTTGTCATTGGTATTCCTTTTTAATTCAAGCGCTCAGGCTTTCTGGTGAGAGCACATGTGCTTTACCACCCATCACATCGGTGTTACGCACTTCCGTCCAATACATCCAGATAAGTGATACCCACACCACGCCATACATCAACATGAAGGCGCTGCTGCGTATACCGGTGATGTCCAATATCACACCGAACATGATTGGTAGTACAAATCCACCCAATCCGCCGGCTAATCCAACGATGCCGCTGATCGTTCCAATGTTTTGGGGATAGTCGTCTGCTATGTACTTGAATACGCTGGCCTTGCCAAATGCCCAAGCGACTCCGAGTACAAACATGAGCGCGGTGAATAAGTACACATTGAGCCCAATGTGAAATGTCTGGGGTCCATTGATAGTGGCAATGGTGAAATCTGTTTGCGGGTAAGACAGCAAGAACAGGCAAATCCAGCTAACCCACAGCACCCACCAAGTCACGCTGTGTGCGCCGTATTTATCACTCAACCACCCACCCATAGCTCGCAACACACCACCTGGTAAAGAAAAGCAAGCGGCCAGCAATGCTGCCACCCGAATGTCAAGACCAAACTCCCCGATGTAGTACTGCACCATCCACAATGCCAAGGCCACATAGCCACCGAAAACAATGCTGTAGTACTGGCAGTACTTCAATACCTTGGGATCTTTGAGTGCTTTGAGTTGATCACGAAATTTCACATTGCTATCAACCAGATGTGATGCATCACTGGCACTGAATAGCCAAAATAAAACCAATGTACCGGCCATGATGGCTGCATAGACTTGGGGCACCATGGCCCAGCCAAAGCCCACCAAAATCACTGGAGCAACGAATTTATTCACAGCTGAGCCAGAGTTACCTGCGCCGTAAATGCCCATCGCCATGCCTTGACGATTGGAGGGAAACCAACGCGCCACATAGGGCGTTCCAACAGAAAACGAGCCGCCAGCCAATCCAACAAACAGTCCGATTACTAAAAAATGCCAAAATTGTGTGGCATAGGCCATAAGCCAAATGGCAGGGACTGTTAAAGCCATCAATATCGCCATCACAATCCGACCACCATAGCGATCAGTCCAAATTCCCAAAGGCACTCGAATCAAAGAACCTGTAAGGACTGGCGTCGCCGTGAGCAGTCCAAATTCAGTGGCGTTGAGGTTGAGCATTTTTTTGATGGGAACACCAATCACACCAAACATCATCCAGACCATGAAGCAAACCGTGAACGCCAAAGTGCTCACAACCAAGACTGACCATGCCTTGCGTTCTTGAATAAGTGCGTTGTTCATTCTTTAACTCCTAACTCTTGGCTAGAGTGTGGAGTTATAGGAAGGATTTTGATATCGATCGAAAGACTAAGTTTGCAAATGCAAAAGGAGGATGCAGCCACGGGCCACATCCTCCTAAAGAACTATTCGAACTGACTTAAATCAAACCAAGCCAAGGGTGGCCGCGGATACAGCAATTTGTACCCGTGAGGTTAGATTCATTTTTTTAAAAATGTGCTGAATATGAATTTTGACGGTGGTTTCGGCAATATTCAAATCGCGTGCGATTTGCTTGTTACTTAAACTCTTGGCAATCAACAAAAAAATTTCTTTCTCTCTGGGGGAAAGACCCTCAAGCATCTGCGCCGAGTTAGTCACGGATGAATTATTCATGTCAGATGCTGTTGGCTGACGGAATCCTGAAATCAACTTAGTCATCATGTCAGGACTGATGACAGATTGCCCTTCATACACTTTGGCAATAGCGTCGCAAAGTTGATCTGATTCAGATGTTTTGAGCAAATACCCATCTGCACCATTTTGCAACGCTTTAGCCAAGTCGTCTTCGTCTTCGCTGACGGTCAGCATCAAGATGCGTAGACCTTCATGGGCTTGCTTCAAAGAAGAAATCGCGTCCACACCTTTCACCCCAGGCAAATGGTTATCTAGCAACATAACATCTGGAGTCAACCTCTCCAAGAGGCGCAAAGCTTCACCAATATCTCCGGCTTCTCCCTCGACTAAAAATCGTTCATCTTGCGATAAAAGCGAAATTAACCCTCGTCGAAACAAAGGATGATCGTCTACCACCACCAACCGAACTACATAACTCATGCTTTATCCATCCACTTTCAAGACTAATTCGTAGTTGTTTTATTTTTTTGTAACGCAGGCACAAGCAACGTCACTGTCGTTCCGACTCCAGCTTGTGAACTCACCGCTACTTCTCCGTAGATTTGTGCAGCTCGTTCGCGCATGATGTTCAAACCGACCTGCAAATGTGAGCGTTCAATCTCATCATCAAATCCGACACCATCATCGCGCACCAAAAAGCGCCAGGTGTCCCCCTTTTCAATTTCAATGCTGACATTTCTAGCCTTAGCATGCTTGCGAATATTAGAGAGCGATTCTTGCAGCACATGCAGGACATGAATTTGTACATCTTGTGCTAAAGGTAATCCTTCGCCAGTTATTTTGCGAGCTACAGCAATACCAGTTTGATGTTGGAATTTTTGCAAAGTTTCCTGTATAGCGGTATCAATATCGTCATAGTTCGTGCGAGTTCGAAAATGGAGTAACAGTTCCCGGACATCGGCAATGCTTTCTTTCAAGCCATTGTCAAGCTCATCCATGGCGTGATCGATTTTGAGGTGATCGTTTTTGCTGATTGATGCGCGCAACATGCCAGTTTGAATTTTCAAAAATGCCAAAGATTGCGCAATTGAGTCGTGTAGCTCGCGAGCGAGCATCGTTCGCTCACCAGCAATGGCAGCCTCCCGGTCCAGCGCCAGAGCACGCATACCCTCGACCGAACTGGCCAAGTGACTTGCAAAGGTGTCAACTAACTCTAGTTCTTCGATGGTGAGATGAACTTCATTTCGATAAAAAAGATCAATCTCACCTAACAATTTTTTTTGCAATTTCACAGGAACTGAAATCATTGTTTCATAACCGCGCTTGCTGCAATGCTGAAGCGGCGCAACTTCGCTACTTTTAATGGGAATCACTCTTGTTCGTGACTCATACGTTGCGTTACCACACGCGCACACGCCAGCGCGTAAACATTTTTCATCTTCCATTATTTCTAATGGAAAATTGTCTGAATTCAAGATCAAAAATTTATCGGGCTCATCACCAACCCAACGAATAGCCAATGCATCAGCTCTCATCAAGGCGCGCACTTGCTGTGCAAACCCTTGAGTTAAATCATGCAGGTTATTCGCCTTTGCCAAAAAGGCACTCACTTCGTAGAGCGCTTGTAGCCTTTCTTTTTGATCGGCAATCCGTTTTGTTTTATTTGCAACTTGTGCCTCTAGGTTGCCATATAGCGATTGCAGAGTGGCCGCCATTCTGTTGAAGCCCTGCGCCACTTGTCCGAACTCATCGTTGGATGCGACCTCCACACGAACAGAAAATTGTGCACTTTCTAACCTACTCAATCCATCGCGCAATTGACTTAAAGGATGAATGACATAGTGGTAACCTGTATAGAGCATGATCACAGCACCACCTATGGCGAGTGCCATCATGACAAACTGAAACAGATTCAAGATTGCGGTAAGCGATGCCAATTGATGTTCAATAGATAAAACAAAACGATCAATGACGGTCAAAAAATCTGCCGAATTCTTAACTAAATCGACGTGTTCAGAGCTCGGCTGCGATTTAAGGATTTGTTTTTGCGTTTGCCAACCTTTGTCTACCTCTATGAAGCGTGACTGAACCTCATCATCCCAAGGGACAAAGAGCGGTCGCGCTGAATCGCCTTGACGTAATATGCGAATGCTTTCATCAAATTCATTGACCAGCGCTCGAATTTCATAATCAGCTAACTCTGCTTGAACTGCGCTGGTTAATCGCCAGGTTTGCATGCGCATGCGCCCCGCTTCGTTCAGCGCCGCAGCACCTCCGCTGAGCTTCCAGGTCACCCACAAGGTTAGACCAATCGATATCAGGGCGACAACCAGCAAGCCTGCCCCAATGCGCACCAGTTTGGCGGACAAAGAGGCCGTGTGTTTCATGTCGTGACGACCTTGCGTGACTTGCCCGCCTTGGGCATGAAGGTGAGGGTTTGCAGCGCAGCCATTTGGTTTTGTGTGTTGTTCATCAAATCGGCCAGAGTGACCCCATCCAAGGTTGCAAAAAAGGCTTCCAGAGCTTGCGCCAAGACGCTTTTCAAGTAGCAGGCAGACAATAAGGCGCATCTGCTTCTTCCCGCCTCAAAGCACTCAACCATCTGAAAATCGGTCTCGGTCCTTCGCACGACCTCGCCCAGCACGATCTGCGATGCAGGCCGCCCCAAGCGAATGCCACCACCTCGCCCCCGACTGGTCTGCAAGTAGCCATCGGCAGCCAGGGTCATGACTATTTTGGTCAGATGGCTTTTGGAAATGCCGTGCTGGTCTGCAATCGCCTTGATGGTCGCCACGCTTTGTTGCGACTCGCAATGCGCACAGTGCATCAGTACTCTTAAACTGTAATCGGTCCAGTGAGTCAGTCGCATCGTTCTGAAGTCCTAGTTCTTGAGGAGGATGCCTCAAATATTCTCTTTAGATGCATTTTATGACCGATGCGGGACACCAAACGATTTCGAGCGCCTGGTAAGCCCCCTTGCTCAACCACAAGCTCCCACATAACCACACTGCGTGCAGTAATCGCAACCGTCCTTCTTGATGACGGCATAGGCCCCGCAGTCGGGGCATTTTTTGCCCGCCATTACTTTGGAGGAAGCTTCTGACGCAGGCCCTGACACCTCGGGCAGAGGCAAAGTCATCTGCTCGGTTGTGGCATGGCGCTGCGCTCGCAAAGCCAGAATATTCTGAATCGCCCAAGCCATCGCTGCGACCTCAGAATCGTGCCACAGCGGCACACGGGTGCCGTCATCCCGCACCTTATGGCCACATCGCACAGGGCCACGGTCCCACGCCACTTTGCGCATGTCCGACAGTGCCCGATCCAGAAAGCCTCCACGCGCTGCCAGCGACAACAACCGCATGCTGGCGGTGATCCACTGCTGCGATTCGCCGCTTTGACCCACCGGCATGAAAAACTCAATGGCACGTTCTACCGTTCCTAAGCGCTCACCACATGAGACAGGTAAGAACGATACGACCAGGTACAGCGATTTGGCGCCTTCACTCGTCCAGTACTCAATTTTTTCGGCTACCGCATCCAGCGCGCCATGGGGTCGACTCTCGATCACCGAACGCATCGGGTCTGTCGACGCTGTCGCTTCGGTCACTTCAGGCGTCTGGGGCTTTTCTGGCGTCAACGCCAGCACCGAGCCCAAAATCGCGTTAGGCCGATAAGTGGCTAGTCCCTTGAGTCCCGCGCGCCAGGCCTGCAGGTATAGGCCCTTGAAATCTTCATACGGGTAATCAGCAGGTACGTTCACTGTTTTAGAGATGGCGGTATCCACAAAGGGCTGCACCGCTTGCATCATGGCAATGTGCGCATTGGCGCTCATCTCCATCGCGCCCACAAAGGCAGGTGGTAGCTCAGTGGTATCGCCTCCCAAAGTCTTGTACAAACGCCAAGCGTGGTCTTGAACCTCATATTCGCTGCGCGTGCCATCGGCTTCGCGTTTTTTGCGGGTGTAGGTCCAGGAGAACGCCGGTTCGATGCCATTGGACGCGTTGTCGGCAAAGGCAAGACTCACCGTGCCTGTAGGCGCAATCGATAGCAAATGGCTGTTGCGAATGCCGTGGGCGCGGATTTCGGCCTTTAGCGCATTGGGCAGGCGGCTGGCAAATGTGCCATCGATCAGATAAGCATCGGGATCAAACAACTCAAATGCGCCTTTTTCGCGTGCCAGCGCCACCGAAGCGGTGTAGGCGGCGTCGCGCATTGAGTGTGCGATTTTTTGCGCCATCTCGCGGCCCTCGGGTGCGTTGTAGCGCAGACCCAGCATCACCAAGGCATCCCCCAAGCCTGTGAAGCCCACGCCAATGCGTCGCTTGCTCCTGGCTTCTTCTTGCTGCTCGGGCAAGGGCCAATGCGTCAGATCTAGCACGTTGTCCAATGCACGCACCTGTAACCCCACACTTTGCTTAAAAGCTTCAAAGTCAAACTTAGCAGCGCCACCATGACCGAAAGGATGACGAACAAAGCGCGGCAAAACCACAGGACCCAAATCGCAACATCCGTAAGGTGGCAGGGGTTGCTCGCCGCAAGGGTTCGTCGCGCTGATCGACTCGATCGCTCGCAGATTGTTATCGCGGTTTATTTGATCGAGAAACAAAATGCCCGGCTCAGCAAAGTCGTAGGCCGAACGCATGATGGTGTCCCACAGGTCTTGCGAGTTCAAGCTCTGGTAAACCCATTGGCCATCTTCGCGTTGGTAAGCACCTTTGTCTATCCACTCTTGACCGGGATAAGCGGCGTGCACCAGATCCCAGCTGCGACCTTGCTGCACCGCTTCGATGAACGCATCACTCACACCGACAGACACGTTGAAATTGTTCCAGCGCCCCGGTGTTCGCTTGGCGGTGATGAATTCCATCACGTCAGGGTGATCGATGCGCAGCACACCCATTTGTGCGCCGCGCCGGGCACCTGCGCTCTCCACCGTTGCGCAGGACTGGTCAAACACATTGATGTAACTGCACGGCCCCGACGCCGTCGATGCGGTGCCTTTGACCCATGCACCTTTGGGGCGGATGCGCGAAAAGTCATATCCCACCCCGCCGCCTCGACGCATGGTTTCCGCAGCTTCACGTAGCGCCTCGTAAATTCCGGGGTAACCGCCATCGTCACGCCCTTGAATGCAATCACCCACTGGTTGCACGAAGCAATTGATCAAGGTGGCCTGGATGTCGGTGCCAGCCGCGCTCATGATGCGGCCAGCGCCAATGGCACCTGCTTCGAGGTTGCGTCGGAACTTCTGTTCGTATTCGGCACGCAACTCGAGCTTTTCAACGCTGGCCAGAGCACGCGCGACGCGATCGAACAATTCACTGACGGTGGTCTCGTTGGTCTTGAGGTATTTCTCCCTAAGCACATCAGTGCTGATAGGTTGTGGTGGCATGGGTGGCAAAGTGCCCAACAATTGGGGGTCTTCAGCAGAACGGTTCATTTGGGTATTTCTTTCATAAGTTCAAAATGATTCAAAAAGTCAGGACGACAAATGCGGTACTGCTCGCATTTGCTCGGGTGTTGTGAAGTAGGCGGCGGTGTGCCCCAAGCGCGCACGTGCCTTGTATAACTCATTTCGGGCCAGCGTGCGCAAATGCACTTCGTCCGGGCCGTCCATCAAATGCATGGCGCGCCCCCAAGTCCAGAAATAAGCCAGCGGCGTATCGGGTGACAAGCCCATTGCACCAAAAACCTGCATGGCGCGGTCTACCACGCGAGTTTGCAGCCGTGCCGCCACCACTTTGATACCCGAGACCTGGGCGCGCAGCTCGGCGGCAGGTGCAACTCCCATGTCCAGCATCCAAGCGGTCTTGAGCACCAAGAGCCGCGCCTGATCGATCTCCAGTCGCGACTCGGCCAGCCAGTCCTGCACGTTCGACTGATCGGACAAATGCTTGCCAAATGCGGATCGCTCCAATGCGCGTTCTGTAGCCATTTCCAGCGCTAGTTCGCATTGGCCAATGGTGCGCATACAGTGGTGCACTCGACCCGGACCCAGACGCGCCTGCGCCATGGCAAAGCCCTGGCCCCAGCCGCCTAGCAAATGGTCCTTGGGGACGCGCACATTGCGCAACACTAATTCGCAATGCCCCTCTGGCGCTAGGTGGTGTACTACTGCGATGTTGCGCACCACCTCCAGGCCCGGTGTGTCCATAGGCACCAGCACAATGCTATGCTGATGGTGCGTGGCCTGCTCGGGTGTCCATTCGGTGGCATCATCGGGTCCGGCCAGGCCCGATGGGCCATCGTTTTTGCACATCACGATCAGAAGTCGGCAATGTGGGTGCGCTGCGCCAGTGATGAACCACTTACGGCCATTGAGCACCCACTCATTGCCGTCCGCGCGGACAGTGGTTTGCAAATTGGTCGGATCGGACGAGGCCACATCTGGTTCGGACATGGCAAAGGCCGAACGGATCTGCCCGCGCAGTAAAGGCTCCATCCATTGAGTGCGCTGCGCTGCGTTGGCAAATCGGTGCAGCAATTCCATGTTGCCGCTGTCTGGTGCGTTGCAATTGAACACTTCGGCTGCCCAAGGCAGGCGCCCCATGGTTTCGGCCAGAGGGGCATAGTCCAGATGGCTCAGACCAGTTCCGGGTTCGTGCGGTTTCAAGTTCGGTAAAAACAAGTTCCACAAACCTTCCTCTTGGGCCAACGCTTGCAGGTCGCCCATAAATGGTGGCGGAAACACCTCGTTTTTAACCGACTGGTGCCAAGCCGCGTTGTAAGGCAGCAAATAACGGTCCATGAAGGCTTCTAAGCGGTGATGCCATTGGCGAGCTTGGGGAGACGGCGAAAAATCCATGGGATAACTCCATACAGAACCCCCAGCGTGCCTGAACGGAAAGCAAAACGCCATCGTTCTTTGGGGGTATGCAAAGACCTGAAAGCTAAAAAGGTGAATATTCACATTAGATGAATCTTATATGATAATAGATTCACATTGAATGAATCTTTAATGGAGTACACATGACTCAAGTTGCTATCCCAAACGCCGCCACACATGCAGGCCAGGCCCAGCAAAGCCTTGGCTCGCTAGCAGTGCAAATCCCCGGGGCTACCGCGATCTTTCGCAAACTTAAGCTCGATTTTTGCTGCGGCGGGAAACAGCCACTGACCAAAGCCTGCGAAGAAAAAGGCCTGAATACCGATGAAGTGCTACAAGCCTTGAACGCACTGCAGAGAGCCGACGAACTGACAGCCGCTCCCTCGGCCAGTGATTTGGTGGACCACATTCTGAAGCGCTATCACGAGGTGCATCGCCAGCAACTGCCTGAACTCATCCGTATGGCCCGACGTGTGGAAGCCGTGCACCGCGACCACCCACAGGTGCCGCACGGTTTGGCCGCGCAGCTAGAAACCATGGAGAAAGAACTGCTGGAGCACATGGCCAAGGAAGAACAAATCCTGTTCCCGTTATTCAAGCTAGGCGACAACCCGAAGGTGTTACACCCGATCGGGATGATGCGCCACGAGCATGTGAGCCACGGTGCACAGCTGGAGCAACTGGCCGAATTGACCACACAGCACCAGCCCCCCGCCGGAGCCTGCAACACCTGGCAAGCGCTTTATGCAGGAACCTCTCGGCTGACCGAAGACTTGATCGAGCACATCCACCTGGAAAACAACCTGCTCTTTCCAATCTTCGAAGACAAGTCACAGCACTGAGCCATGAATACCAACCTGACGTCAGCCCATTTCACCGATTGGCTGGGTATGAGCGAAGCCGCTGGCTTGCAGCCTCTGCACATTCGCGATAAAACATTACTACCCATCGTGCAAGGTGGCATGGGAGTAGGCGTGTCGGCGTCTGGCCTGGCTTCGGCTGTGGCCAAAATTGGGGGCATGGGAACCATCTCGTCGGTAGACCTGCGTCGTCGCCATGCCGACCTTATGGCACAAACAGGCCATCTGGACAAGGAACCCGATGCACGCGAACGCATCAACGCGGCCAACTTGGAAGCTCTGGACCGCGAAATCCGCGCCGCACGAGAAGCTTCGCAAGGCCAGGGCTGGATCGCCGTGAACGTGATGAAAGCCCTCAGCGCATACGAGGCCTATGTCAGGCAAGCTCTTCAGAGTGGTGCCAATGCGTTGGTTGTAGGGGCTGGCCTGCCCCTGGACTTGCCCGATCTTGCCCAAGAACACCCCGATGTGGCGCTGATTCCGATCTTGTCGGACGCAAGGGGAGTGCAACTACTGGTGCGCAAATGGGAAAAAAAAGGCCGATTACCCGATGCCATCGTCATCGAGAATCCACGACTAGCTGGCGGCCATTTGGGTGCGGCGAAAGTGGCCGATCTAGGCGATGCTCGTTTTGACTTCGAGGTGGTGCTGCCGCAGGTGCGCGATTTTTTCCGCCAGACTGGTTACGAGCGTGAGATTCCTTTAATCGCTGCAGGTGGCATCAACAGCCACGCCGACATTGTGCGACTGCAAGGCCTGGGCGCTGCTGGTGTGCAGTTGGGCACCGCCTTTGCTGTTACAGAAGAATGCGATGCCTCGGCCGTCTTCAAGCGCATCCTTGCGCAGGCAAAACCGCAAGACCTGGTGGAATTTGTCAGCGTAGCGGGCTTGCCTGCCCGCGCCGTGCGCACACCCTGGCTGGACAAATACCTGCGCATCCTGCCCGTGCTGCAAGAGCGCGCCCACCGAAAAGCAAAATGCAACATGTCTTTTGACTGTTTACAACATTGTGGCTTGCGTGACGGAGATTCAAAGATTGGTCAATTTTGCATAGACCAACAACTCAGCCATGCATTGGATGGCGACATGAAGCGAGGCCTCTTTTTCAGAGGCGCAGGAACGCTACCGTTTGGTGAGCAAATCAAAAAGGTATCTGACCTCATGAAATTCTTACTAACCCCCGAGCTGACAGAACATCACTTGAAATCCGCATAAATAAAGCAAACAAAATACAACACATCGGCATCACCAATGAAGAGCCCTGGTCCTGTCACACAGTTACCCCACTTTTCAAATCTCTCCTAAGCACCTACCAAACCAGCAACTGTTAGCACTCAGCCGCTTAGAGTTGTTTTTATTGCTCAACTCTCCTAGGCGCGGCGTCAAAAAGAATGGCACCTTTTGAGAGTGCGTAAGTTGTTGATTTTTAAGGACTCCGACTTGTTGACTGGCTACTCTCAAGTCCACAAGTTTTGGAGGCCGCCTTACCAAGCTGCTGGCTTGTGCTGCGCAGACATTTCAAGGCATCACGCTTTGCCTGCTTGGACATTTGCGCTTTGAGTTCTTCAATGAACATGAAATTATGTAATTGGTTGCGATGAACAAACTGTTGCTTCATCTACGCCAAAGAGCAACCACATCAAACACTTGGAAATTACACGCCGCTCTCACAGTTTTTCTAGAAATTTTGGAGTTGCAAGCAGCCGAACCCATGCAACATTGCTACCCCCGAAATCCAGTGATTTCCATGAATTTGAAGCCAGCTCTGGGCTAGCGGTTGATAGCTCGACCGTAAAATGGCGGACACCGAACCCAAATTTGCATGTTTTGCCCCAAAAGTTGCATTATGCAACTTTTGGGTTATTACACGAAATATTGCACGGTTATCAAAAATACATATAAGTCATTGATTTATATGGGATTTTGACGAGCCTGGCTTTCTGTTAATCCGTAGGTCCCTGGTTCGAGCCCAGGTCGGGGAGCCAATACCGAAACACCGCATCTTGATGCGGTGTTTTTTTGGGCTCAATGAAAATGACAGCACGCTTGCATCTCACCCCTCTTCTGGGTGGGTGGGTGTCTCGAACACCATTTGATAGAGCACAACATCCAACCAGCGTGCAAATTTGAATCCGACTTGGGGCAAAGTGCCTGCCAGCTGAAAACCAAGTTTTTGGTGCATTGCAATGCTTGGCAAATTGCTGGAATCGATCACTGCGATCATCGAATGAAGGTCAGCGTCTTTGGCCTTGTTCAATAATGCGTTCATCAATGCGAGCCCAAGCCCTCGTCCTCGATGCGCTTTGTGCACGTAGACCGAATGCTCTGCCGTGTACTTGAAGGCTGGAAATGGCCTAAAGGCGCCGTAGGTGCCAAAGCCGAGCAATTTTCCGTCCATGTCCTCTATGCCCAGCACAGGGAATCCGCCGGCCTGCTTTGTCTTGAACCATGCGTCCATGCTTTCAAGCGTGCGAGGCTGATAGTCATACAAGGCCGTTGAATTGACAATGGCCTCGTTAAGGATAGCCAGGATCGCATGGGCATGTCGTTCATGCGTGCACTGGATGATGTTGTCAGGCGCTGGCGCCATCATTCCTTTTTCCTCCATCTTGATCAAGGCGCTATCTTCTCAGAGTTGGAAGCTTGCCCAAAACCCAAGACAACACGCCTGAGCCCTTGTGTCGGCCTCGTCACAGGGCGGACAGCCTGAATTGCTTTCCATAGCAATACGGCATATCCTGAGGCACAAGGAGATGCCATGATTGACGAAGTCCTCCAGATCCAAACTCAGGCCTTTCACCGGCCAGACCCCTCGCTGATTGCGCAATTTCAGAACACCCCCACAGGTTTTTTGGTCGATGCCATGGGTGGCACGGGCGCACTGGACTACCGCATCAGCCCGGCCATTGCGCATCAGTATGCTTTTTGTGGCGTGGCGCTGACCTGTCACACAGGTCCTGCAGACAACCTTGCCCTGGTGCATGCCTTGGCGCACATCCAGCCAGGCGATGTATTGATGGTGGGCACCGATCAATTCACGGCCTGTGCCGTCACTGGCGACCTGGTGCTGGGCATGGCCAAAAACGGTGGCGCGGTCGGCTTTGTCACCGATGGCTGCGTGCGTGATTTGGTCGGCATCGAGACCGTGGGCCTGCCCGCCTGGTCTTTGGGCGTGACGCCCAACTCCCCCCATCGAAGCGGCCCGGGCACCATTGGTTTTCCCATTCAACTGGCGGGCCACCGTGTCTGCAGCGGCGACGTGGTGGTGGCCGACCGTGACGGCGTGGTGGTGATTCCTCAAGACATGATTGCATCGGTGCTGTCCAAGCTGCCAAACATTCGTCAATCGGAAGCTGCGGCCGATGAAGCCGTGCGCCAGGGCGCCAAACTTCCAGGGTTCTTGAAATAAGGCCCATGACCCACGCCGCAACTGCGCTGAAAAATGCCTGGAGCGTCGCGGCCATGCGCGCCTTGGCCAAGCAGCGCTTGCCGCGGCCCATCTTTGATTTCATTGACGGTGCGGCAGAGGACGAGCACACGCTGAAGCAAAACGAATCGGCCTTTGACGACTGGGCCATCTTGCCGCGCCCCTTGAATGGCGCTGGCACGCGTGACTTGTCCACCGAGTTGCTCGGTCATCAGCTTCACAGCCCTGTGCTGATTGGCCCCACAGGCCTGGCAGGGCTGTTTTGGCCGCAAGGTGAAGTGGCAGCCGCACGAGCGGCGGCCCAGCGTGGCACGGTGTATTGCCTGAGCCATGGCTCGGTGTGCACATTGGAACAACTCGCACAAGCGCATGAGGGCCCGCGTTGGATGCAAGTCTTCATTTACAAAGACCGCGGCTTCACGCGCGAATTGGCCGATCGTGCGCGCGCCGCAGGCTATCAGGGCTTGATTTTGACGATTGACAACCAATTGATAGGCAAGCGCGAACGAGACCTGGCCAATGGCTTCGTCATTCCCCCGCGTTTTGGGCCCTCGCAATGGCTGGCCTTCGCCCAGAAATCAGCCTGGTGGTGGTCCATGCGGCATGAGTTGCCGCGCATCACCTTTGGCAACTATGTCCGTGAATCTTCGCCCGAGTCTGTTTCGGGATTGGCCGGCCGCATGGCGTCCTTGTTGGACCCGGCCATGAATTGGGACGACGTGGACATGCTGAGAAAGCATTGGTCAGGGCCCCTGATTCTCAAAGGTGTGTTGCATCCCGATGATGCCAGCGAGGCCGTGCGCCGCGGCGTGGACGCCGTGATCGTCTCCAACCATGGCGGCCGTCAGGTCGATGGCGCACTGGCCAGCGTGCGTGCCTTGCCTGGCGTCGCCGAAGCCGTGGCGGGACGCATTCCGGTCCTGCTGGACGGCGGCATTCGGCGTGGCAGTGATATTTTCAAGGCCTTGGCCCTGGGCGCGCACGCAGTGCTGATCGGGCGCCCTCACCTCTGGGGCCTGGCCGCGGCGGGCCAACCAGGTGTCGAGGCGGTCCTGGACCTCCTGGTCTCGGAGCTGGACCGCACCATGGGGCTGGCGGGCGCAACAGACTTGAACGCCATTCGCCAAGGCGATTTTCTCGCATGAAAGAAGGCATGCCCTCATCCCCCGCGCAGAACATCACGGGCAAAGACCTGCTGATGATTTTGATCGTGACCCTCTCTTGGGGCATGAACTATCCGATCATGAAATACGTGGTCACCCATTACCCCCCCGTGAGCTTTCGCGCCCTGACCTTCATGCTGGGCTGTCTGTCCCTGGGCGCCTATGTTTGGCACACGCGCGAAAGCCTTGACGTTCCGCCACAGGAGCGCTGGCTGACCTTCAAGCTCAGCTTGGGCAACATGGTGCTTTGGCACCTGGGTTTGGTGTTGGGTCTGACCTTGCTCAAGTCTGGACGAACCGCCATCATTGGCTACACCATGCCGGTATGGGCCTTGTTGGCCAGCGTGATTTTCTTCAAAGCGAAATTCACTTGGCGCACCTCGCTGGGCGTTGTGCTTTCGCTGTCTGCCACCTATTTTTTGGCCAAGGAAGAGATGTCCCATTTTGCGGGTCAACCCTTGGGCCTGGCCGTGACCCTGGGCGCCGCCATCGCCTGGGGCACGGGCAATGCCATGATCAAGCACAGCAAACAGTCGATCTCCAGCATCAGCCTCACGTTCTGGATGCTTTGCAGCGGGATGCTGATTTTTAGCCTGATCGCGGTGGTCTTTGAACGTGCGGCCTGGCGCTGGCCTCACGGGGTTGAATGGCTGGCCATTGTGTACGGCGGCGTGGTGACCTTTGCCATCAGCTATGTGGCCTGGTTTCGCGTGGCCCGAAAACTCACACCGGTGACCAGTGGCTTGTCCATCATGCTGGTGCCGGTGGTGGGCCTGATGGGCGGCGCCTGGATGCTGGGCGAGAGCATCGCGCAATCGGACCTGTATGCCCTGGGTCTGATTCTGGCGGCCATGATGGTGGTCCTGATGCCCTCGCGAAAAACTTCCCCCTGAAAATTCCTTGGAGGCGTACAATTTCTGACACTCACACATCACACACAGTCGGATGTCTGAAACAGAACCTGCCATCATTCAAGGCGACCATCCTTTCAAGGTGGAGGCCGTGCTGTCCAAAACGGGCGGCGTCAATGCTTTGGCCAAACATGCACCAGCCCTGCAAAAGGGTGAAGATCTTGGCAGCGACCACCGTGAGGCCCTATCCAGCGAAGGCGCCCTCAACGAGCATCGGGTTCAGCTCGAGACCAGCCTGACAGGCACAAATGGCCTGGAAGGCCCCCTGCTGAAAGACCAGTTTGACACCCAGCACCGTGAACAATTTGTCGATCCTTCACGTCGCTTGACAACCCGTCAACGCGTCAAAATCCAAGGGTCAGACAGCGACAGCCCGAGCACGGCCCAGCCTTGCTCTCAGGCCACCCAAGACACTGAAAAAGAAAGGGACCATGCGCAGACTCGCAAAGAGACAACGGACTTGATGACCGAAACACATCGTGATCGCTCGCAATTCCATCGGCGCATTGAGCAAATCAAAAACAACAACGAAAGCGTTGGCAAAGACCTTGCAGCCTTGGAAAAATCAACGCTGCATCGCGCCGTTCTCAAACCGGACGAATGAAATAGTCGACCACCTTGGCGATTTGACCGCGCATCATCTCGCGCCCCCTCACCACGGTGCATCCACAAGCCTCGGCCAATGCCAGCAAGGGCGTTTCTTCTGGCTTCACAATCGCATCGAAGACAACCATCTCGGACGGCAAGCTGGTCACGGCCAAAGGCAAGCGCGCATCCCCCAGCATGCCCACAGGCGTGGCATTCAGCAACACATCCATGCCCTTGACATCGGGAGGCGCCGTCACGATTTTTGTGGCAGGGCTGATGCGCCCCACCACCTCGGCCATGCGCTCGCAACGCTCGGCTTGGAGGTCAAACATGTGCAGGCAAGACGGCTGCTCGCCGGCTACAGCCGCGGCAATGGCCGCACCAGCCCCCCCAAGGCCCAGCAACAGCACGCGCTTGCCACGCAAGGACTCGCCGCGACGGCGCAAGCCTTCAACGCACCCCAGGCCATCGAAAATCTCGCCCACCCAATGACCCTGCGGATGGCGCGCGAGGGCATTGATGGCCCCCACTTGCGTGGCCTGCGGCCCCAGGGCTTGTGCATAGGCCAGGGCCTTGGCTTTGAAGGGAATGGTGAAAATCAGGCCGTCCAGGTTGTGCAAGCGCAGCAATGAGGGCATGACCTCGTCAAAGTCGGCCGCTCGCACATGCAGCGGCACCAAAACGGCGTTCATTCCCCGCTGGTGCATTTCCCAGGTGACCATTTCGGGCGAGCGCACCTGCTCAATGGGATCGCCCACAATGCCAAAAACCCGTGTTTTGCCGTTTAAAAAATCAACCTGGTCCATGCCCTGCCCTTTTTCAAGAATCATTTCATTGTAGGAGCGCCATGTCACAGCAAGGACAGTCAAATCGATGGCGATGTTGATAATTTCAAACACCCTTTAGGAGACAAGCATGACCCAACTGAAAGACAAAATTGCCATCATCACGGGCGCCGGCGGCGGCTTCGGCGAGGGGATCGCAGCGGCCTACGTCAAGGAAGGCGCCAAGGTCATCGTGGCCGACATCAACGGCCCAGCCGCACAAAAAGTTGCCAGCGCCCTGGGCGCCCATGCCTCCCCATTCACCTGCGATGTCACCCAAAAAGCGCAAGTACAAGCGCTGGTGCAGCATTGCGTGGACACCTTTGGCGCCCCTGACATTGTGGTCAACAACGCTGGCACCACCCATAAAAACCGCCCCATGCTGGAAGTCGACGAGGCCACCTTCGACAAAGTGTTTGCGGTCAACGTGAAGTCCATTTACCACATGACCCACGCCATCCTGCCCCACATGCGGCAAAAAGGTGGCGGCGTGATCCTCAACATTGGCTCGGTTGCCGGCATTCGCCCGCGCCCCGGCCTGAGTTGGTACAACGCGTCCAAGGGCGCGGTCAATTTGTTGTCCAAGTCGATGGCCGTGGAACTGGGTCCCGAAAAGATTCGCGTCAACGCCATCTGCCCGGTGATGGGCGTGACCGGACTGTTCGAAGATTTCATGGGCTTGCCGGACACTCCGCAAAACCGCGCCAAGTTCATTGCCACCATTCCCATGGGGCGCTTTGCAACCCCCACCGATGTGGCCGCGGCCTCGGTGTTCCTGGCCAGCGACGCGGCCGAGTTTTTCACCGGCATCGAGTTTCCGGTGGACGGCGGCCGCACGATCTGATCAAACTTCCCTTTCACGCAAGACCCTGCGGAGCAACTTGCCCGCGGGGTTCTTGGGCAACGCATCCAGGAACTCAATTTCTCTGGGGTATTTGTAGGGCGCCGTGGAAGTTTTCACATGCTGCTGAAGGGCCTGCACCAAGTCTGTGCCTGGGGCAAAGCCAGGCTTGAGCACCACGAAGGCCTTGACGATTTCCCCGCGCTCTGCATCTTTCTTACCGATGACGGCCACTTCCATCACGCTGGGATGCTCCATGATGGCATTCTCTACTTCCATGGGACCGATGCGGTAGCCCGCAGAACTGATGATGTCGTCTGCACGCCCGGTGTAGAAAAAATAGCCATCGACATCCTGGTAGCCCATGTCACCGGTCAGCCAGCGTTCCCCTCGGGGCGTGGCCATCAGGTTGGTTCTCGTTTTCTCAGGGTCATTCCAGTAACCCAACATCCATTGGGGGTTGGGCAACTTCAAAGCAATTTGTCCTACCTCGCCTGGCGCCAAGGCGTCCCCCGCATCGTTCAGCACTTCAAACTCAGACCCGGGCAAAGGTCGCCCCATCGAGCCCGGCTTCACAGGCATGCCGGGGTAATTGAGAATGGTCATCAAGGTTTCGGTTTGGCCATAGCCATCCAACAGATCGACGCCGGTCAATTCCCGCCAACGCAAAACCACTTCGGGATTCACCGATTCGCCTGCTGAGACCGTCAGGCGCAAGCGCGACAAATCGAGCGCGCTCAGGTCCATGGTGATGAATTGGCGAAACTCTGTGGCCGCCGCACAAAAGACCGTGGGTTGCTCCTGTGCCAACAAGGTCAACCTGCGCTGGGGGTTGAACACCCCGTCATGCACCATGACCGCAGACCCCGCGCCCCAAGGGCCAAACAAGGACCCCGTCCCGCATTTGGACCAGCCCGTGTCAGCGGTGCACCAGATCAAATCGCCTTCACCAATGGCTTGCCAATAGTCTGAAGAAAAACGCCAGGCCCACAGCGCACGTGAAGCATGGCAGACCCCTTTGGGCAAGCCGCTGGAGCCCGAGGTGTAAAACAAAATCGCCGGGGCCTCGCTGTCAGTGTCCACGCCACTGAAGTCGGTGCTTTCTCGCACAGACTCCCGCGTCAAATTCAGCCAACCCTGCGCTTCGCCAATGCAGGCTCGCACACGCAAGCCTGTGGCGTCGGCGTACTTGATGGTGTGCTCCGGCGTGGTGATCACGCCTTTGGCATCGCAGTGCGCGATACGGTAGAGCACATCCTTGGCCGTCAACATGCCGATGCAGGGCACCGGTACCAAACCCAGCTTGGTGCAAGCCGTCATGGCAATCTGCCAGGCAGAAATTCGGGGCAATTGCACCAGCACACGGTCACCGGTTTTCAGTCCTGCGCGCTGCAAGGCCAGCGCGAATTGAGAAGAACGCTTGGCAACGTCCGAGAACAGCAGTCGCTCGGTGGGCGCTTGGTCACTGGTGCACACCAAGGCCAAGCGGTCGTTGTGCGCAGCCTGCGCATCAATCACATCGCGTCCGAAATTGAAGCGCTTTGGCACGTTCCAGCGAAAAGCGGCATGGGCCGCTGCGTAATCCTGCATGGGCAGTCGCGTCACAGCATACCTTTGTCAGCGGACAAAATTTTCCGTGCCATGGACCAACGGTGCACTTCGGAAGGGCCGTCGTAAATGCGGAAGGCACGCAGCTCGCGGAAAATTTGGCCAATGGGGGTATCGGTGGTCAGGCCCATGCCGCCCAGCACCTGCACACAGCGGTCGGCCACTCGGTACAAGGCCTCGGACACAATCACTTTGGCTCGGCTGGATTCCAGCGAACCTTTGTCGCCCTGGTCGAGCACGGCCGCCGCATGGCGCGTGACCAGTCGGGCCACATGCAGGTCCATGAAGTTGTCGGCCAATTGAAAGCCAATGCCTTGGTGCTTGCCAATGTTCTTGCCAAAGGCCGTGCGCTCGTTGGCATAGCCCACAGCGATGTCATGCGCGCGTTGCGCCGCACCAAGCCAACGCATGCAATGGGTCAGCCGTGCGGGCGCGAGGCGCACCTGGGCATAGCGAAAGCCTTGCCCGACTTCGCCCAGCACATCACTGGGGTGCAAGCGCAATCCTTCAATTTCAATTTCCGCATGACCGCCTGTGAAGGAGGCATCCATGGAATCGATCAGTCGCGTGATGCGAATGGCAGGATGGGGCAAGGGCACCAGAAACATGGTGGCGCCCACGGTTTGATCGCCTTGAACCACTTGGCTCATGAGGATCATGAAGCCAGCCCCCATCGCGCCAGTGATCAGCCATTTCCGACCGTTGACCACATAGGCCTCGCCATCCCATACCGCCGTGGTGCTGAGTTGGCCTGGATCGGCCCCTGCGCCTGGGGTCGGCTCGGTCATGGCAAAACAGGAGCGATGCAATGCAGCCGCGAGCGGTTGAAGGTATTGCGCTTTTTGCTGAGGGGTGGCGACCAGGCTCAGCAAATGCATATTGCCTTCGTCCGGCGCCGCGCAGTTCAAGGCAATGGGCCCCAGCACAGAGTAACCTGCTGCCTCAAAGACCAGGGCACGCTGCGATTGGTTCAAGCCAATCCCACCCCACTCTGGCTCGACATGCAAAGACAACAAGCCTGCCTCGCGCGCTAGCTGATTCAATTCTTTGCGAAGTGCCTCGGTTGGCCCATGCGATGTGCAACGCGAATCTTTTTCGTAAGGAATGACCTTGTTGGCAACGAAGTCTTTCACCCTTTCCACAAGCGCTTGGTCCGACGCGCTGGATGAAAAATAAGTCATGGAGAGCCTTTCAATCGGGACACCGATGTTTCATTCTCAGACTTATAGATGAGGCACCCTACAAACACCTAACGCCAAGGTTACAGTTTGTCACGCCAACGACACTGGACATGAGTGTTTGCCTTAATGTCTGTCGCATCCGTGTCTTCTACGATGTTGTTACCGATGACAAATCAAATGCTTCGCGTGATAGTGTGAATGTCAGTTTTTTTAACAGGAGACACAGACCATGATCAAGCCCCCCGTTCAAGCATCATCGAACCGTCGCAAACTTCTGAAAGGCGCTGGCGCCCTGGCAGGCATGGCCAGCCTGGGCATGCCTGCCCTCTCCTTCGCACAGAACAAGCCGATTCGCGTGGGTATGCCCACCATCCTGTCGGGCCGCGTGGCCATGCTGGGCATGGCATCCACTTATGCCGCCAAGATGGAAGTTGAAAAATTCAACGCTGCGGGTGGCCTCAACGGACGAAAAATTGAACTGGTGATCCGTGACTCCAAAGGCCAACCGCAAGAAGCCTCTCGCGTTGCACGCGAATTGGTCACGGCCGACGGTTGCGAAATGATTTACGACGCCGAGGCCTCCTCAGGCTCGTTTGCCGTGCACGAAGTGGCGCGTGATTTGGGCGTGCTGGTGATTCACACCTGCTCGGAGACATCGTCTTTGACGGCCGACCCGAAACTGCGCGTTGCCACCGCATTCCGTTGCGCACGTCAAGGCATTCACGATGCCGTGGTGGGCGGCGCCTATGCCGCTCAGGTGGCCAAAGAAAAAGGCCTCAAGCGCTGGATGACCGTCTCCCCCGACTATGCGTATGGCCGCGACACCACCGCCGAATTCATCGAATACCTGAAATATTTCAACAAAGACATTGAAGTGATCGGCGAAGTCTGGCCCAAGTTGTTCCAACCCGACTACAGCGAATCCATCACCCGCTTGGTACAAGGCCGCCCCCAGGCGATTTACTCTTGTGTTTGGGGCGGCGACCTGACCTCGTTCATCGACCAAGCCAACATCTATGCGCTGTTCAAAGACCGCCAATTCTTCGCCGTCAACATGGCCGACTATGCCGTGCTGACCGCCGTGAAAAGCGTGCCTGAGAACCTGCACTCCGGCAACCGTTACCTCAAGAGCTTCCCGAACACGCCGGCCAACACCAATTGGTCCAATGATTACTTTGCGAAAAACAAGGAGCTGCCATTGAACTGGTCTTGGCAAAATGCCGCCGGCATTCAGTTCCTGACAGCGGCCATGAAGAAAGCCAACAGCTCGGACAGCAAGAAAGTGGCCGAGGCCCTGCGTGGCCTGACCATCGACTCGCCGTTCGGCGCCAATGGCAAGCTGACCATGCGCGCAGAAGACAACACGGTGGTCGATTACGCTGTGGGCTGGGGCACGTTGGACAACAAGGAGCCCTTCATGTCCAAGCCCAACCCGGGCAATTGGAAGCAAATCGCCGAGCTCGAGCTCGAGTGGAAGAAGCGCAAGGGCTGGGCTTGACACCCCGCTGCGCTGACTGAGTTCACCCCGGGTGCTTGCACCCGGGTCTCGGCCTTTTGGCCTTGAACGGAGACTTTCCTTGGATTCCAACGCTTTGATTGACTGCATGACCTCCATGTCATGCATCGTGACACAAACCAGCACCGGCTTGATTGTCGGCGCCTTGCTGTTTCTGGTCGCCGCCGGTTTGACCCTGATTTTTGGCGTGCTGCGCGTCATCAACTTTTCACATGGCGCCTTCTACATGCTGGGCGCCTACATCGCGCTGTCGGCCTACCGCATGACCGACAGCTACATTCTGGCCACCCTGGCTGCGGGCCTGGGCGTCGGCTTGTTTGGGCTGGTGTTTGAACGCTTCTTCATGCGCCGCGTCTACAACGCCGATGTGCTCATGCAACTGCTGGTTTGCTATGCCTTCATCCTCATCTTGGACGATGCCGTCAAAATCATCTGGGGCGCTGAGTTTCAATCGATGGGCATGCCTGCGGCCTTTCAATCGCCCCCGCTGTTCATTGGCGGAGGCATCGTACCCATTTTTTACATCTACCTGATTGCGGCGGCGGGTTTGATCGCCGTGGTGCTTTGGTACATCCTGTCCAAAACACGCGTCGGCAAAATTGTTCGGGCCGCCGCACACAACCCCACCATGACCTCAGCCCTGGGCCTCAACACCAGCTTGATCTATGCCAGTGTGTTTGCCTTTGGCGGCATGCTGGCCGGCATGGCGGGTGGCCTGGCCGCCCCCGTGCGCTCGATGTCCCCTGGCATGGGCTTCTCGATTTTGATTGAGTCTTTCATTGTCACCGTCATCGGCGGCATGGGATCGGTCAGTGGCGCGCTGGTGGGCGCCCTGCTCATCGGCTTGGTGCGCTCTTTTGGCTCGATTGGCTTTCCGCTCTTCGTGGAAGGCATCATGTTTTTGGCCATGGCCCTGATTCTGGTGCTCAAGCCCAGTGGCTTGCTGGGCAAGGAGACACGGTCATGAAAGCACCCTCTTTTGGCAAGGAGCTGGTCTGGGGCTTGATCGCCCTGGCCATCTTGCTGGTCATCCCTTTTCTCACCTCCTCGCGCATTGCGCTGGACTTCGTGATTCGCCTGGCCGCATTTGGCATCTTTGCCACCTCCTTGAACATTTTGGTGGGCTATGGCGGCATGGTGTCGTTTGGGCACGCCATGTTTTTCGGGGGCGGCGCTTATGCCTTTGCGCTGACCCTGCAAAAAACAGGCTTGGGCATCCCCGCGGCCATGCTGGTCGCCATCGTGTTTTCAGCCTTGGTGGCCTTGGTGGTTGGCGCCATCTGCGTGCGTTTGAAAGAAATTTATTTCTCCTTTTTGACGCTGGCTTTCCAGATGCTGTTGCACAGCATCATCCTCACCTGGACATCTCTGACGGGGGGTGACCAGGGACTGACCGGCGGCATTCCCCGCCCGCCTTTCCTGGGGCTGAACTTGGCCAACACCACGCACCTCTACTGGTTTGCGTCGGTGGTGGGCGTGGCGTGCTTCCTGTTGATGCGCTATATCTTGCAATCGCCTTATGGCTACACGCTGCGCATGGTGCGTGACAACGCCGACCGCGCCCAGTTCCTGGGCATCAATGTCTGGCGCGTCAAGTTGTATGCCTTCATTTTGGCGGGCAGTTTTGCCGGCATTGGCGGCGTGCTCATGTCTTTGTTTGTGTCGGGCGCTTTCCCCGATTTCAGCTACTGGACCATGTCCGGCGAAGCGGTCTTCATGATCATGATGGGTGGCGTGAATGTCTTCATCGGACCGCTGGTGGGTTCGGCCTTGCTGCTGATGTTCAACGATGTGATCACCCGAACCACCGAATACCACGGCCTGGCCTTGGGCGTGGTGGTCTTGGTGTTTGCCTTAGGCTTCAAGCGTGGCATCACCGACTTCGTGGGCCAAGGCTGGCAGTGGCTACAACGCGCAGGAAAGTCATCATGAAATCCACAGGAATCAGCGTCGTCACCGGTGGCGCCAGTGGCATTGGCGCAGGCTGCGTCAAGCACCTGGTCCAGCGCGGAGACAAAGTCGTGGTTGTCGACCTGCCAGGTGCTTGGCAGCCAGCCAAGATGGGCGTAGAAGTTGCAGGCGTTTACCAATGTGACGTCACCGATGACCAAGGCCTTCGCAATGTGGCGACTGCCATCGAAAAAGACCATGGCCCTGTGACGGCCCTGGTCAACAGCGCAGGCATTTTGCAGCGCCGGTTGCCGCCCGACCAATTGACCATGGAAGAGTGGGATCGCGTGATTGCCGTTGACCAGCGCGGCACCTACCTGGCCTGCGTGGTGTTTGGTGACGCCATGGTCCGACGTGGGCATGGCGCCATCGTCAACATTGCCTCGATCACCTCGACCCGCTCGGTGCCCTTGCATGCATATGCACCGGCCAAAGCAGCGGTGTTGTCCATCACCCAATGTCTGGCAGGCGAATGGGGACGCTCGGGCGTGCGGGTGAATGCCATTTCCCCCGGCTATGTCTTGACCGAGGCCATGCAAGCCGCGATCGCCCGAGGTGACCGCAACCCCGATGACATGACCTCGCAAGCCGCCATGGGCCGCTTGGTGGACGTGTCCGAAATTGCCGACGCGGCAGGCTTTTTGTTGTCGGATGCGGCCCGCGCCATCACCGGCATCAACTTGCCCGTCGATGCGGGCTGGCTGGCTGGCTCGTCCTGGATGACCTATGGCGGTGTGCCCCCTGCGCGCCCTCACGCCGCCTGATTTGGAAAAACAGACCATGCTTCGAATCGAAAACCTTTGCAAATCATTTGGCGGGGTGGTCGCCACCTCGGATGTGTCGATCAACTTTCCAACAGAGTCGCTGAGTGCCGTCATTGGCCCCAACGGTGCGGGAAAAACCACCTTTTTCAACCTGATTTCTGGCGCCCTGCCCCCCGACTCTGGCAGCATTTACCTGGATGGCGAGAACATTGTTGGTTTGTCCGGCAACGCCATTGTGCGCAAAGGCATTGGCCGTGCATTCCAGGTCGCCAAGCTGTTCAAATCGCTCACGGTGGAAGAGTCCTTGCGGGGCGCCTTGCTGTCCCCCCTGGGCCAATCGACTCAGATGACGGGGCGCTTTCCTTTGCCGCAAACACGTGACCGCGCCTATGAAGTGATGGACCAACTGGGTCTGACGCCCAAGGCCCATGTGGTCAGCGGCAATTTATCGCATGGCGACCAAAAACTTTTGGACATGGCCTTGGCCCTGGTGCTGCAGCCCAAGGTGCTGCTGCTGGACGAGCCGGTGGCGGGCATGGGACCGGAAGAGCGCGAGCAAATGATTGAAACCGTGCACGCGCTTTGGAAAAAAGGCGGCCTGACCGTGGTGCTGATCGAACACGACATGGACATTGTTTTCAGAATTTCACAGCACATCCATGTGCTGTCCTACGGCAAGCTGTTGGCGCAAGGCAATGCGGATGAAATTCGCAACAACCCTGCCGTGATTGAAGCCTACCTGGGCACACCCCGCGAGGTTCAGCATGCATGACGAAGTGTTGCAGGCGCAAGGCCTGGATGTTTTCTATGGCACCAGCCAGGTGCTGTTCAACATGTCGCTCAGCGTGCGCAAAGGCGAAACGCTGGCATTGCTCGGCCGCAATGGCGCCGGCAAAAGCACCACCATGAAAGCCATTGCGGGCGTCATACCCGCTCGCAAAGGCACGGTGACCTTGCATGGCAAGCCGATTCAAGGCCTGCCCTCTCACCTGATTGCCCGTGCTGGCATCGGCTTTGTACCCGAAGACCGCCAGATTTTTCCGGACCTGAGCGTGGAAGACAACTTGCTGATCGCCATCAAGCGCGGCGTCGACGGCGCCGACGACTGGAGCCTGGAGCGGGTGTACGACATGCTCCCTTTGTTGGCCCCGTTGAAAAATCGGCTGGGCGGTCAACTCTCAGGTGGCGAACAGCAGATGCTCACGGTGGGCAGATCCTTGATGGGCAACCCCAATGTATTGCTGCTGGACGAACCCAGCGAGGGATTGGCACCCATCATGGTTCAAAAAATTGGCGACCTGATCGAGGCTTTGCGCAAGGTGGGCACCACGATTGTGCTGGCCGAGCAAAACCTGCATTTCTGTCTGGGCCTGGCGGACCGAGCCGTGGTCATTGACAAAGGCGCCGATGTGTTCGTGGGCACCATCCGTGAGTTGAATGCCAACGACGACATCAAGCAACGCTACCTGTCTGTGTAAGCCATGCAGACGGCCCGCCCGCCTCACTCACTGGAAGGCACGCGGCTGTTGATCACGGGCGCTGCCGGCGGCATCGGTTCGGCTGCGGCGCGCTTGTGCGATGCGCTTGGGGCACGACTGGTCCTCACCGATTTGCACATCACGCCTGAGCTGGATCGCCTGGCCTCGTCCCTGGTGGGCGTGGAAGCGGTGCAAGCTTGTGACGTGACCCAACGCACGCAAGTAGAAGCCCTGGTCCGCAGCCAAGGCGATGTTTCTGCGCTGATCGATACCGCAGGCATTTGCCCCTACGACGATGATTGGCTCAGCCCCGACTGGAACGAAAAAGCCTTTGAAAAGGTCATGCAAGTCAATGTCCTGGGCCCCATCAATTGGGCCCGCGCGTTGCTGCCCGGCATGATTGAAAGGCAACATGGCCGCATGGCCTTTTGCGGCTCAGTGGCGGGCTGGATGGGCGGCGTTCGCGCAGGCCCGCACTATGCGGCCTCCAAGGGCGGTGTGCATGCCTTGGTGCGTTGGCTGGCGCAACGCGGCACGCCCCACAACGTCATGGTCAACGGCGTAGCGCCTGGCGTGATTGACACGGGCATGACCTCTGGCCACGGTTACCAGGCGCACACGCAACCAATGAAGAGACTGGGCCAGGCAGAAGAAATCGCCCACGTCCTGTCCTTCCTGGTCTCGCCCGGCGCCTCGTTCATGGCGGGCTGCATTCTAGATGCCAATGGCGGCATCCTGATGCGCTAGGCTGGGTTCACCGCGAAAGGCTAAAGCCTTTGTAATTGTCTTGCGCCACCTGATTGCAAATCTGGGTGTAGTGACCAAAGCCGCCGGCGTAAGGCATGAACACTTGCGGTTTGCCAGGCACATTGGCGCCCAAATACCAAGAGTGTTTCACTTGGGCCAACAACGTGGCGTTGGCGGCACGGTTCACCTCGGCGCACCAATCATCGCTGGCATTTTCTGTGGCCTCGATGCGTTGAAGACCTTTGTCACGCAAGGTCCGAATGCAGTCGGTGATCCAGTTGACGTGTTGCTCTATGGCGGGCGGCAGGTTGCATAAGACCGAAGGACTTCCAGGCCCGGTGATGGTGAACATGTTCGGAAAACCAGGCACCTGCAAGCCCAGGTAATTGCGCGGTCCTGCCTGCCAATAGTCCTTGAGTTTCACGCCATCACGGCCCGCGATGTCCATTTTGAGCAGCGAGCCCGTCATGGCGTCAAAACCCGTCGCAAAAATGATGATGTCCAAAGGGTACTCAGCGCCTTTTGTCTTGATCCCGTCTGCGGTGATGCACTCAATCGGCGTGGCGCGCAAGTTAACCAGACTGACGTTGTCGCGGTTGTAGGTTTCGAAATAGTTCGAGTCCACGGGTGGGCGCTTGGCCGCAAAAGGATGGTCAATGTCGGTCAGCAAATCGGCCACATCAGGATTTTTGACGATTTGACGAATTTTCTTGCGTACGAAATCGGCAACGATGTCGTTGGCCTCTTGGTCCAACAGGGTGTCTTTGAAGGCAGCCCGAAACTCCAGCCCCCCCTTGATCCAGGCGGCCTCCATGATCGCCTCGCGTTCGGCCGGATGGGTCGCCGTCACCGAACGGTCTACCATGCGGAACGGGTGCGCATTGGTGTTGGTGTTCATGATGTGGCGAATGCCTTCGGCATGTTCTTTGGCGTACCTTTTGAAGGTGTCCGTCAAAGGCGCATTGCGCGCCGGGATGCTGTAGTTGGCGGTTCGCTGAAAGACTGTCAAATGCTTGGCCTGCGCAGCCACCACAGGGATGGTCTGAATCCCGGTCGAGCCTGTGCCCACCACACCGACACGTTTGCCGGTGAAATCTACGCCCTCATGAGGCCACTGACCTGTGTGGTACCACTGCCCCTTGAAATCGTGCAGACCTGGAATCTGCGGCACATTGGCTGAAGAAAGGCAACCCACGGCGGTGATCAGGAATTGCGCGACAAAATGCTGGCCTTGCTCGGTTCGCACATGCCAGCGGTTGCTGCCGCTGTCGTAACTGGCGGCGCTCATGCGCGTGTTCAGCAGAATGTCAGAGCGCAGTTCAAAGCGGTCAGCCACATGGTTCAGGTAGCGCAAAATCTCGGGCTGCTGTGGGTAACGCTCTGACCATTCCCATTCGTTCACCATCTCCTTGGAGAAGTAAAACATGTAGGAGTGGCTTTCCGAGTCGCAGCGTGCGCCGGGATAGCGATTCCAATACCAAGTGCCCCCTACGCCTGCACCTGCCTCCAGCACTTTGGCCTTCATACCCAGCTTGTCACGCAAGCTCAGCAATTGGTACATGCCGGAAAAGCCTGCGCCAATGATGATGGCGTCGAGTTCAGTGGCTTTGTCCGACGATGGGGTCACAGAGGTTTGATGGGTCATGGTGAAAATCGTAAGGGGGTTGCGCGGCATCGACTGTGAATTAGGTGACATCCCAGACCTGAAAAGCGTCGCATTGGAGACTGGTTAATCCGGACGAATCTGAGCGTCTCGAATGATGCGAGACCACTTTGCGCTTTCCATCTTCATGAACTGCGCAAACTCCTCTGGGGAGCTGCCAACGGGGTCTGTGCCCATGCCCACCATCTTTTCGCGAATTTCGGGCATGGCCAAGACTTTGACAATTTCACTGTGCCAGCGTGTCAAGGCTTCTTTGGGCGTTCCAGCAGGCGCGGCAATGCCGTACCAGTTGACCACCTGAAAGCCAGGCACGGTTTCCTGCAAGGTTGGCACATCGGGCAGGAAGGGCAAGCGGGTTGCGCCGGTGACCGCCAAAGCCCGCAAGCGGCCTGTCTTCACATGCTGCATGCCTGCAGCGGCGGCCTCAAAAGTCATCTGGACCTGTCCTGCCATGACATCGCTGATGCTGGCTGCGCTGCCCTTGTAAGGCACATGAACCATCTTCGCGCCAATTGCACTGGCAAACAACTCGCCCGCCAAGTGCGGCAAGCCCCCCGAGCTGCTGGAAGAAAAATTCAAGGTGCCGGGTTGGCGCTTGGCATAAGCCACCAGTTCTGCCACATTTTTGACTGGCAATGCAGGATTCACAAAGAGCACGAAAGACACAGACGCCAATTCGGTAAGGGGAACGAATTGCTTGTCAATACTGAACGGCAAATTGGGGTAAAGGCTTGGGTTGACGCTGAAATTGCCCAATGTCCCTAAAAACAAAGTGTGGCCATCAGCCGGTGCCTTGGCCACGAAATCCATGCCCAACACACCATTGGCACCCGGCTTGTTCTCAATCAACACCGGCTGCCCGAGCAACTCCGTGAGCTTGGGTGCCATCAGCCTGGCGACGATGTCAATGCCGCCGCCTGGCGGGAAGCCAATCACGATGCGCAGTGGCTTGTTGGGAAAGGTTTGCGCCTGGCAAGCCATGCCAATGCACAGGGCGCAACCCAAGCCCAAAATCTGCAAAAACCTGAAAATTCTTTTCATTCTGAGTGTCTCCGTCTTGACCTTGTGAAATTTTGATCTGCTTATCATCTATCCTAATCAAGGAAACATCCTATGGATAGAGGAAGGAACACCATGTCTACGGCCTTTCATGTCTACACCGGGACAGCTGGACATTCTGCTTGGTTCAGTGAGGACGCAGGCTTGACCTGGGTGCACCCCAACAGTCACTCTGGCATGTACCTGGAAGCCCGTGTCTGGGCTTTTGCCAGCCATCCTTCACAAGACGACACGCTTTATGCGGGCACTGACATGGGCGTTTTCCGTTGGAGCGAAACCACGGCGCGCTGGACTGCGCTGCCTTCGCCAATGCAAGACGTGTGGTCGATGGCCGTTCATCCTGACGACCCTGATACTCTGGTGGCTGGCACACGCCCGGCGGCCCTCTACCGCTCGCGGGACGCGGGGGCCACTTGGCATGCTTTGAACGTGCCTGGCTTGCAAACTTTTTCTGAAGTCAACATGGGGGCCACGCGTGTCACCCAAATTCTTTTTGACCCACTTAGCCCCAACGGCATTTGGGTGTCGGTTGAAATTGGCGGCATTTTTTTCAGCCCTGATGGCGGGGACCATTGGGAGGCGCGCGATCAAGGACTGATCAGTGCGGATGTACATGGTCTTGCCATTTTGGATCGCCCCGATGGTCGCCGCGTGATGCTGGCCACGACCAACCGAGGACTTCACCGAAGCGATGACGGCGGTCACCAATGGCATTTCCAAAAACTGGACTCGCCTTGGCAGTACACGCGTGCCGTGGTCCCGCGGCCAGACCGCACAGGCACGGTGTTTCTGACCAACGGCAACGGGCCACCCGGCGACCAAGGCCGCTTATGGGTCAGCCACGACCATGGCGACCACTGGCAAGCAGTGACCTTGCCTGGCAAGCTCAACAGCACGGTCTGGACTGTCGCCACACATGCGCAAGCCCCCCATAGGCTATGGGCTTGCACGAACCTGGGTCAGATTTTCTCCAGCGAAGATGGCGGAGAAAGCTGGCAAAGGCTGCCTCATGAATTTGGCGAAATTCGCGCCCTGCACTGGCGAAAGCTGCCTTCAGGCATTCGCCAACAAGATCATTCCATCACACGTCGCGTGGAGAACTGAATGACATCACACTGTGTCGGCCTCATGGTCCCGATCAACAACACCACCATGGAAAAGGAGTTGCCTGGCTGGCTCCCAGCGGGTGCGCGCTGTGAAACCCGCAAGATTCCCCGAGGTAAGGGCTTGTTGACGCGTGAGACCATCCCCGCCTACAAAGCGCAAGCGCTGGAAGTTGCCAAGCAATTCATTGGAGACCCCATCGAAGTGCTGGCTTATGGTTGCACCGCAGCCAGTTTCCTGTCGGGTCCGCAAGAGGATGCCGCACTTTCAGAACAGCTTTCGCAGACCTTGGGCAAACCTGTGGTGACCACAGCACGTGCCATGGTCCAGTCGCTTCAGGCTCTGAAGGCACACAAAATTGCCTTGGTCACGCCCTACCTGGACGAGGTCAACGCGCAGTTGAAGCAGTACCTTGCGAAGTCGGACATTCATGTGAGCGCCTTTGACAGCTTGCGTGCGGCCGACGTGACCATGCTGGGTCAGATCACTTCAAAACAGGTTGCTGAGATGGCCCGGCAGGTCATGCGCGATGAGTGTGAGGCCATGTTCATTGCCTGCTCTCAGTTGCCCACTCAAGACATATTGACACCCCTCAGCCAAGAATTTGGTCGGCCGGTTTCATCCTCCATCCAAGCCACCGCCTGGCGTGCCTCTCAACTTCTTCACACTGAAAGCTGAACCCATGAACACTGGATTGAAAAAATGGCTGCGCAGCGCTTTGCTGCTGACTTCACTGAGCCTGGGTTTGGCGGTCAGCGCGCAAACGACATGGCCCAACAAACCGGTGCGCATTGTGGTGCCCTTTGCTGCTGGCTCGTTCACGGAAACTGCCGCACGTGCCATCGGCGCGGAATTGTCCAACCAACTGGGCCAAGCCTTCATTGTGGAAACCAAAGGGGGGGCAGGCAGCACCTTGGGAACCGATGTGGTGGCCAAATCAGCGCCCGACGGCTACACCTTGCTGCTGACCGATAACTCCTTTGCCGTATCGACAGCCCTCTACCCCAAACTGCCCTACGACCCAGATAAAGATTTGGTCAAGATCAGCACCGTTGCCGAAGCGCCTGCCGTCATGATGGTGAAGAGCGATGCGCCTTACAAATCCTTGAAGGAGCTGGTGGAGCACGCTCAGAAAAATCCCAAAAGCTTGACCTATGGCTCTGGCGGTCAGGGGTCCTCGGCGCATTTGGCGATTGAACTTTTTTTCAGCGGCGTGAATGCCGAATTGACCCATGTGCCCTACAAAGGCGTGGCGGCAGCCTTGCTTGACTTGATGGCTGGGCGCATTGATGTCGGCTTGTCCAGCGCAGGGTCTGCGGCACAGCACATCAAGGGTGGAAAGCTTCGCGGACTGGCTGTGGTTGGCAAAGACCGCCACCCCCTGATTCCAGAGGTCCCAACCTTTGCGGAAGCTGGTTATGGTCAGTATGGCATGGTGTATTGGTTTGGCCTGATGGCACCTGCGAACATGCCACCGGCCATTTTGAGCAAGCTGCAGCAAGCTTTGGCAAAAGCCGTCGAGCAACCCAAAGTGATCGAGATTTTTGCCGCCACGGGTGCCCGCGCAGTCGCCACCAGCAGCACCGACTTCACGCGCAAGGTGGATGAAGAGGCGCGCGTCTGGAAAAGCGTCGTGACCAAAGCCGGCATCAAAGTGGAGTGACCACGACATGAAGCCCAGCTACAAAAACTTGGCAAAGCAAGCCCTGCACGACCAACGCTTGGTGCTTTGCATGGGCCTGCGCCAGGCGCGCACCCCTGACATTGGCCCCATGGCCGCTTCCTGCGGCTTCGACGCCATTTATGTGGACATGGAGCACAGCGCCATCTCGCATGACACCACCTCCGCCATTTGCGTGGCCGCACTGGGCCATGGCATCACGCCGCTGGTGCGCGTGCCGGGCCATCTGGCGAGCGACATGAGCCGCGTGCTGGACGGGGGCGCCCAGGGCGTGATCATTCCCCATGTGAACACCGTCGATCAAGCACGCGCCATCATTGCCGCGTGCAAATTTCCACCGGTGGGCCATCGCTCGGTGATGGGGGCCAATCCGGCTTTGGGCTACCAAGCCATTCCCTTGGCGGACAACAACACCCGGTTGAACGAGGATACGCTGGTCATTGTGATGCTGGAAACGCCTGAAGGCATTGCCAACGCCGAGGCCATTGCGGCCGTGCCAGGCATTGACATGCTGTTGATTGGCTCCAATGACCTCTGCACCGAACTTGGCATTCCAGGACAAGTGAAGCACCCCAAGATTCGCGAGGCCTATGAAATCACGGCAGCGGCGTGTCAAAAGCACGGGAAATTTCTGGGCGTGGGCGGCATTCGCGGTGATCTGGAACTGCAAACCCAACTCACTCAACTCGGCGCGCGCTTCATCATTGCAGGCAACGATGTCAACTACCTGATGAACGCCGCACGCCAGGATGCGCAAGCTTTGCGCCTTGCCAGCGCGGCATCCTGAAGCCTAACCAAGGAACACGCCGTGACCCACCCCCTTGACGCTGCGCCTGCCTTCACATCGCCTGAAAACGCTTGCGACGCACACTTTCATGTGTTCGGAGCGCCAGGAGAATACCCCTACGCTGGGCAACTCCGCTATCAACCGCCGCATGCACCCTTGGAAGACTATCTTTCCCTGGCCCAGGGCCTGGGCTTGACGCGTTTTGTGTTTGTGCAACCCTCGGCCTATGGGCGAGACAACCAGTGCATGCTCGATGCCATGCGCAACATGAACCGTGAGGTGTGCCGTGGCATCGTGGACCTGGAAGACGATGTCAGCGACACGGCGCTTGCCGACATGCATGCCCTGGGTGTGCGTGGCATCCGCATCAACGTCTCCCCCGTTCATCCCAAGCAAGACGGCTTGCGGGAACAAATGCTGCCGCGCATTTTGCGTTGGGATGCACGGTGTGCGGAGTTGGGATGGCATCTGGACTTCTTGTTGCCAGGCTGGCTGACCGAAGACATGATTCCGACCTTCAAGAAACTGAAGGTCGACCACAGCCTGGCGCACATGGGCATGTTTCTGGCCTCACAAGGCCCGCAACAAGCAGGCTTTCAGCGCTTGCTGGATTTGCTCAGGTTCGGTGATGGCAAGACCTGGATCAAATTCACGGGCACCTACCGCATGGCCACGGCCCCCGATTTTGCAGATGCGAAACCGATGGCCCAAGCCGTTTTGTCAACCCGGGCCGACCGGGTGATTTGGGGCAGTGACTACCCTCACCTCTCGTTTGCAGACAAGGTCGGATCGGTGGCTTTGTTCAATTTGTTGAAAGACTGGGCACCGGATGCCGCAACACGGCAAAAAATTCTGACCGACAACCCTGCCAAATTGTTTGGCTTTTGAGATCAATAACGCTCATCCAAATTCACGATGCCAGGTTCATGGCGCGCTGAAATGTGGACGGCAACACATCCGGCACTGTGGCAGCACGGCGTGACAGCCAGTACTGGTAAGGCGGCGGCACCAAGTTGAATTGCGGATCGGCACCCAATTTTTGGGCCGCATCCACGGTCCAGTTGGGGTTGTAGAGCATCTCGCGGGCCAGGGCAATCAAATCCGCCTGGCCCTTTTGCAAAATCTCTTCGGCCTGCTCGGCGTGCACGATCAAGCCCACCGCCATGGTCTGGATGTCGGCTTCACGGCGAATTTGATCGGCGTAAGGCACTTGGTAGCTGTAGGCCGGTCGGGCTGCGCCGGCCGGCGGTTTGCCCAAAATACCGCCCGAACTGCAATCGATCACGTCCACGCCCATGGGCTTGACACGCTTGGCCAAGGCCACACTTTGCGCGGGGCCCCATCCGGCGTCATCTTCGGCCGACAAACGCAAAAACAAAGGCTTGTCATCGGGCCAATGCGCGCGAACACTCTCCACCACCTCACAGACAAAGCGCATGCGATTGGCTTCCGAGCCGCCATACGCATCGGTGCGTTGGTTGGCCAAGGGCGACAAAAACTCATGCATCAAGAAGCCATGGGCACCATGGATTTCTACCACGTCAAAGCCTGCTTCATGGGCGCGCCGCGCCGCTTGCCCCCAGGCTTGCGCGACATCCTGAATTTCCGAGGCTGTCAAGGCGTGTGGCATGGGTGCGTGATCGTCTGCTGGTAAAGCGCTGGGGGCGACGACTTGCCACTGATCCCAGTCATTGACCCCTTCGGCCTCTGCCATTTCCCGGGTCAGGGGCTTCATGCCTTCCCAAGGGCGTTGTGTGCGGGCCTTGCGGCCTGAGTGCCCCAATTGAATGCCTGTGGCCGCGCCACAGCTTTTCATGAAATCGCTGATGCGTCTCAGTTGTGGCACAAAGGCATCGTCCCATAAGCCCAAGTCGCCAATCGTGCCGCAGCCGCGGCGCTCCACTTTGGTGGACTCCATGATCACCAAGCCTGCGCCACCCGCGGCGAAGCGGCCTGCGTTCATCAAATGCCAATCGGTGGCAAAACCTTTGACGCCGGCGTACTGGTGCATGGGGGCCACCACCACACGATTTCGCAGGGTCAAGCCGCGCAGCGTCCAGGGCGAGAAAAGCAAGGGCGAATTCATGACAGGCTTCCTTTGGAAAAATGACGCCCAATGTGACATGTTCGGCAAGCGTTAAACAGAGCGCATCGGGAAGAGGTTGCCGCGGCCTCGCAGGGGCCTGGCAACGTCGGGGCGTTAGAGTTGTTTGAAACCGATGTCTTTGGTCAGTTTGCCCCAGCGTTCAAAGTCGCTTTGAATCACGTCTTTGAAATAGTCGGGGGACTCCATGTGAATGTCCAGGCCCAGCTTTTTCATTCGCTCTCTGACATCTGGCAGGGTCAGGGCCAAATTGACCTCTTTGTTAAGCAACTGAATGATTTCTTTAGGTGTGCCAGCTGGCGCAATCATGCCGAACCACCCTCCCGAGGTGAAGCCAGGGACGCTTTCGGACAAGGTCGGCACCTTGGGGTATTCCGGCAAACGAGAGGCGCGCGCAATGCCCAACATTTTCAGCTTGCCTGAAGCGGCCAAAGGCTCGACTGAAATAAAAGAGGCCAATGTCGCATCGATTTGATTGCCCAACATTTCCGTGAACACGGCAGACATGCTCTTGTAAGGCACGTGCAGGTAACTGAAGCCGGCCTGCATGCGAAACTGCTCTGTCGCAAAATGCAGAAACGCGCCCTCTCCGTTGGTGCCAAAAGTCACTTTGCCAGGATTGGCTTTGCCGTATTTGATCAATTCATCAACGGTATTGAAAGGCGCATTGGGGCTGACCATGAGGGCCAAGAAATTGGAAGCCATCAAAGCAATCGGGTCAAAGTCTTTCTTGCTGTCATAAGCCACTTTTTGATAGGCCAGCGGCACAATCACCATGTTGCCGCCCTGCCCGCAGCCGATGGTGTAACCATCGGGGGGCGCTTGCTTGATCAAGGACAAGCCCAGTTGACCGGCTGAGCCAGCCCGGTTGTCCACCACCAGGGGTTGGCCCAAACGCGCAGACAAGTGCGGTCCGATCAAGCGAACCAAGATGTCACAGCTGTCGCCTGCACCTGCAGGCACGATGACGC
This sequence comes from uncultured Bordetella sp., assembly GCA_964442645.1. Classification (GTDB taxonomy): domain Bacteria; phylum Pseudomonadota; class Gammaproteobacteria; order Burkholderiales; family Burkholderiaceae_C; genus Limnohabitans. The sequence goes on from CAYTZZ010000001.1 coordinate 47,827, forward strand.
GAATCGGCTTGTTCGGGTAATTCTGCGCGCTTGCGTTGCCCAGCGCAGACAAACTCACCACCACGGCCAGCAGGGTGCGACCCCAAGCTTTGAAATGACGCATCTTGATTTCCTTTCAATCGCTTTATTGAACGCCACCGGGAATCGAGGCAGCAATGGCGCGCAACTTGTCCGTCTCGGTTTTGATTTCCTTGACCAAATCCTCGGGAGAACTGGCCACCAGCACCAAGCCCATGGCACTCAATTTGGCTTGCACTTGGGGGTCGGCCACTGCCGCCTTGATGGCGGAATTCAGCTTCATTTGGACGTCTTTGGCCATGCCCTTAGGGCCAAACAAACCGACCCAATAGGTCAGGTCATACCCGGGCAAACCGCCCTCGCCCAGCGTAGGCATTTGGGGATAGCGTGGATCCCGTTTGGCGCTGGTCGTTCCCAACAAGCGCACCTTGCCGCTGTCGACAAAGGGCTTGGCACCGCCGTCAAAAATCACCTGGCAAATGCCCGAGATCACATCCTGCATGCCAGGGCCTGATCCTTTGTAAGGCACATGCGTCATGTCCACTTTGGCCATGGATTTGAACAACTCGCCAGCGAAGTGCAAGCCACTGCCCATGCCCGACGTGGCGTAGTTCAATTTACCCGGATTCTCTTTGGCGTATTTGATGAACTCCGGCAAGGTTTTGACGGGCAAGCTGGGGTTCACCACCATCAACAAACCATAAGAGCCCACCAGCGAGATGGGCGTGAAATCTGTGACAGGGTCATACGACAGATTTTTTTCTGTGACGGCCATGAAGGTGTGGGTACCATTCGTGGTCATCAACAAGTCGTAGCCCTCGGGCGACATTTTGGTGACGGCTTCGGCGCCAATGCGGCCACCGCCACCCGCACGGCTGTCAATCACGATCGGCTGGCCCAATGTTTTGCTCATGCTCTCGGCCAGCACCCGACTGACCTGGTCGGTAAAACCGCCTGCCGCATAGGGCACGATCATTTTGATAGGTCTGGAGGGATAGCCCTGAGCCAACACCGTTCCCTGCCACGCGCACATGGCCAGGCCAGCCATGACCGCGATTCCGTAGCGCTTCAAACTCCACCGCATAGGCACCTCTTTGATTGAAGCCTGAATTTGAGCGCTCTTGCCAACAATCAAGGATCGGGTTTTCCCGAACAGCCTGCCCACTTTGTTGATCCTCTGACAACTTAGTGACATGATCGCCCGGCCTGTGGATTTAAAACACCAGCACAAGCTCACAGGCTCGGACCACCCTTACCGGAACAACACATGCGATTAGGCTACTTCACCATGCCGCTCCATCCGCTGGAGCGCGACACCACCGAGACCCTGCACGAAGACCGTGAGACCATCATTTACGCAGACCAACTGGGGTTTTACGATGCCTTCGTGGGCGAACATCTGACCGACAAGGCGGAGAACGTCACCAACAGCCTGGTGTTCATGGCCACGCTGATCCACAGCACAAAGAACATCCTCTTGGGCACAGGCACCTCCAACCTGTCGCACTCACACCCGACATTGATTGCATCGCAATCGGCGATGTTTGACCACCTGGCAAAGGGGCGCTTTATTCTGGGCATCAGCCCCGGCGCCTTGGCCTCGGACGCGGAAGCACTGGGCATCCTGGACCAAGACCGCAACAAAATCTTTGCCGAAGCCATCGATGTCATTTTGGCCATTTGGGAACGTCAACCGCCCTACAACATTGATTTCGAAAACAACCGCTTCAAGGTCAGCACCGCCCGCACTCAAATCCCGGAAATCGGTCGGGGCATTCTGATGAAGCCCTACCAGGATCGTCTGCCTGAAATTGTGGGCACGGTGGTGGCCCCCTTCTCCAAAGGCGTGATCGCCATGGGGCAGCGCAACTTTCACCCCATGTCGGCCAATTTCTTGCTCTCGCACTGGCTCCCCAGCCACTGGCACCACTACGCGCAAGGGAAAGAAAGTGTGGGCCAAAAAGCCGACCCTTCCGATTGGCGCATTGCGCGCACCATCTTTGTGGCCGATGACGCCGCCACCGCCCAGCGCTATGGGCGCGACGATGCCAACAGCCCCTACCGCTATTACTACCGTCAAATGCTGACCAAAATGATGATCAGCAAGCGCCATGTCATCTTCAAGAAACATGAAAACGAGGACGACAGTCACGTGACGCTCGATCGTTTGCTGAACGACCTGGTGATTGCTGGGACCGTCGACCAAGTGGTCGATCAAATCCTGGCCTTGCGCGAAGAAGTCGGCGACTTTGGCGAAATCACCTATGCGGGCATGGACTTGGTCGACCCCCAATTGGGCCGACGCTCTATGGAATTGATGGCCCATGAAGTGATGCCGCGTGTCAACAAAGCACTGGGCCTGGGCTCGGTCATCAACAGCACGAAAGCCGTCGCATGAAACGCATTCAACCTGTCATGCCGGGTACGCGCCCGGAATTGCGCGCCACCGAAGACAAGGTGATCGCCTCGCGCGGCAAAATTACCCTGCTTTATCAAGTGCTGCTGAACAGCCCGGCCATTTGCGAGGGCTGGGAGCAATTGATGACAGCCGTGCGTTACAAAACCTCGCTGTCCGATCGGCTGCGTGAACTGATCATTTTGCGCATCGCCGTTTTAAATGATGCACCCTATGAATTCAACGCCCATGCGCCCGTTGCCGAAAAAGCCGGCGTGACGCCTGCAGAGATCGAGGCCGTGCGACAAACCCCACCGGGCGCGGCACTTTCGGAACATGAGCGGCGCGTGCTTGCGCTGACCGACGCCATGACACGTGACATCCATGTGGCCGATGCCTTGTTTAACAGCGTCACCCAAGGCATGAGCGACACGGAAAAAGTAGAGATTGCCGCCACCGTGGCCTCCTACAACATGGTGTCGCGATTTCTGGTGGGATTGCACGTTGAATAATTTCAAACTGAACACAAGGGATGACTCATGAAAATTGACTTGACCGGCCGACGCGCCCTCATCACCGGTGGCAGCCGCGGCATCGGCCTGGCCATTGCACAAGCCTATGCCGAAGCGGGTGCCGATGTGGCCATTTGTGCCCGTGCCGAAGGCCCTTTGAAACAAGCACATGCACAGCTGTCCAAAACCGGGCGCCGCATCAGCGCCAAGGTGTGCGATGTGTCGGATGCCCAAGCCATCAAGTCATGGGTGGAAGAAGCTGCTGCTGAACTGGGTGGTGTTGACATTCTGGTGAACAATGCCTCGGGCTTCGGCCGCACCGACGACGAAGAAGGCTGGGCCCTGAGCATTCAGGTGGACCTGATGTCCAGCGTGCGCGCCTGCCATGCCGCCATGCCCTTTTTGGAAAAACAAGGCGGTAGCATCCTTCACATATCCTCCATCTCTGGCATGAAAGCCAGCGTGCGCACGCCACCCTACGGCGCCATCAAGGCGGCGCTCATCGAGTACACGCAAACCCAGGCCTTGACCCATGCGGCCAAGAAAATTCGCGTCAACTGCATCGCGCCCGGCTCCATCTTCTTTGAAGGCGGAACCTGGGATGTGGTTCAGAAAAACAACCCGACCCTTTACAAAGGCATTCTGGCGAGCATTCCTTCCGGGCGCTTCGGCACCCCCGAAGAAGTGGCCAATGTGGCGGCCTTTCTGGCCAGCGACATGGCCTCCTGGGTCACGGGCCAGACCTTGGCTGTGGACGGGGGTCAGGTGCTTTGATGAACTTTGCGCAAGCCATTGAATTTGCCCAGGCCCATGAGGTTCCCTGGACCCGCGACCCGCAAGCAGAGCCTGCACGCTTTGGCGTGCACCACGAAGACCCGGCACCGTGGAATCGGTTATCGGGTCCGGTGCATCCACGCGGGGGCGTTTCGGGCGTGGTGTGGCAACACGGCAAGGAAATCCAGCACTGGGGCACGCCCGACCGCGCCGATCAAACCTTCAGCGTGGCCAAAACCTATTTGGCCTTGCTGGCTGGCGCGGCCCACGACCGAGGCCTGTTGCCTGACCTGAACGAACCAGTGGTCAAGCGCTTACCAGGCATCGGGTTTGACAGCCCGCACAACGCGCAAATCACCTGGTGGCATTTGCTGACACAGGTCAGTGAATGGGAGGGCTCCTGCTTTGGGATGCCGGACACGGTAGACCGCTACCGCCACGTGTCCCACGACCCCAAAAAAGTGGAAGGCGTCAAGGGTTCCGCCCGTCCCTTGCAAACGCCCGGCACCTATTGGGAATACAACGATGTTCGCATCAACCAGTTGTCCCTGGCCTTGTTGCACCTGTGGGGCCGACCACTGCCCGAGGTGTTCACGGAAATCTTCCTGGAGCCATTGGGCGCGGGCGAAGGCTTTCGCTGGGAAGGCTACGAACAGTCCTGGGTGGACTTGCCCGCTCGCCAGGGTCAGGCCGCACGACGTGTGCAATCTGTGCCTGGTGGCACGCACTGGGGCGGTGGCGTCTCCATCAGTGCGCGCGATCAGGCGCGCATTGCGCAGATGCTGCTCGATGGTGGCGTCACGCGGCACAACGGCCAGGAGCGTCGCTTGCTTTCGGCTGAATGGGTCCAGCGCATGCAGGCTCCCGGTCCGTTGGCCTCTTTTTATGGCTTGCTCACCTGGCTCAACCCGCAGGGCCAAACCTTCCCGGGCGCCAGCCCCGAGAGCTGGTTCATGGTGGGTGCAGGCGGCAACTACGTCTGGATCGAGCCCGCGCACCACGCGGTGGTGGTGGTGCGCTGGATTGACTCAGCCCACTTCACGGGCTTTGTCAGCCGCGTTGCCGAAGCCCTCCAAGGCTGAGAGCCTCACTCAGGCTTGACACCGGCCTGCTGTGCAACTTTTTGCCAGCGGGCCAACTCTTCCTTGATGTAAGCGGAAAACTGCTCCGGTGTGGTGGGGGCTGCCAACGCGCTGTACTGCGCAAATTTGTCTTTCACTTCAGCGGAAGCCAAGACGGCCGTCAGCGCACGGTGCAAGCGCTGAATGACCGGCTTGGGTGTGCCCGCCGGTACCACGATGCCTTGCCAGGAACTCACATCAAAACCGGGAAAGCCTTGCTCGGCCACAGTGGGCAATTGCGGCGCCGCCGAGGCACGCTTCTCCGTGGTCACGCCCAGTGCACAGACTTTGCCTGCTGCGACTTGCGGATAAATGCTGGAGAACGGATCGAACAGCACCTGGATCTGCCCACCCACCAAATCGGTGATGGCCGGCGCACTGCCTTTGTAGGCGATGTGGTTCATGCGAATTCCCGCCAAGCTGTTGAACTGCTCCACGGCCAAATGAATCGAGCTGCCGGCCGTGCCGTAGTTCAACTGACCCGGCTGGCTTTTGACCAATTGCACCAACTCGCTCAAAGTTTTGGCCGGCACCGAAGGATGCACGGTGATCAGCAAAGGTTGAACCGCGACCAAGCTGATGGGGTCGAAACTGGTGACCGGGTCGTAGCCCAGCTTGGCGAAGGTGATGGGGTTGATGCCCAAGGTGCTGATGTTGCCCATGATCAGGGTGTAGCCATCGGCGGGCGCACGCGCGCCCAATTCAGCCCCGATGGCGCCACTGGCACCGGCCCGGTTCTCGACCACCACCTGTTGCCCCAATTCGGCGCTCAGCTTGACGGCCACCGTGCGTGCCACGATGTCGGTGACGCCGCCGGGTGGGAAGGGCACGATCATGCGCAACGCCTTGTTGGGATAGTCAGTCTGAGCCCAAGCCACCGAGGCGATCAGGGGGCCATAACCGGCTCGGTCATCATGGGCAACTGCCGACGCATGGTCGCGCCGTGAGCGCGGGTTCCTATGGCAATCATCGAGGGCTCCTGAACAATGAGTTTGGAGTGTGGCCACGGGCGCGACGATGGGCAAGATGAGACGCCCGAAGGCGTGGCCAATGCTGAAGAAATCGCGGCCGTGCCAGGGGTGGACGCGGTGTTTGTCGGCCCTAACGATTTGGCGCACACCATGGGCTTTGAAAACCGCTGGCATGAAGCGCCGGTGCAAGCAGCGATTGAAAAAACCTTGAAAGCCGTGGCCCAGGCAGGCAAATGCCCCGGCATTTTGGCGCTGAACGCCGAGGACGAGGCACGTTACGCGGCCTGGGGCGCGCGCTATTTTGCCAACGTCAGCACGGCGCTCATCATGAAAGCTTTTCGCGAGGCGGCGGGCGGCTAGCGCCCAGGCGTCCTTCAGCGCGGCTTGTCACCGGCCAGGGTGATGCGGTGCATGACGCGCCGATAGCCATGGTAGTCGTTGACGGGGTTGTGCTGGGTGCAACGGTTGTCCCAAAAGGCCAGTGAATTCGGCTGCCATTGGAAACGGCAGGTGAACTCCGGCTTGACTTGGTGCTGAAACAAAAAATTCAGCAAAGGCGCACTTTCCTCATCGGTCAGGCCCTCGATGCCGACCGTGTGCGCCACATTCACAAACAAGGCCTTGCGCCCCGTCTCGGGATGGGTGCGGGCAATGGGGTGTGCGGCCTGCAATTGGGAAGGGGCCGTGTCTTTGGCATCGGTCTTGAGTCGGTCCTCGCGCGTGCGGGTGACATCGGCTTTGGCCGAACTGCTCAAACCCACCCGCCCATCAAGCATGGCGCGCAAGGTGTCGCTCAGGCTGTCCCAGGCCATGTACTGGTTGGCAAACAGGGTGTCGCCGCCAAAGGGCGGGATTTCACGCGCCAGCAACATGGAGCCCATGGGGGGCTCGGGCAAATAGGTCGTGTCGGAATGCCAGATGCCGCCGAAGTTGTTTCTCTCGTGCTCGAGTTTTTTCACTTCGATCACACAGGGAAAGCCTGGCAGGCCTTTGACAAAAGGGTATTCGATGGGCTGCCCCATGGCTTCGGCAAACGCCATAAATTGTGCTGGCGACAAATCTTGGTCACGCAAAAAAATTACCAAATGCTCACGCAAGGCACCGCGCAGTTCTAGTGCCAAAGCGGCGCTGACGGGCTGTGACAAGTCCACCCCTTGGATTTCGGCGCCCAAGGCGCCCGATATGCGTTGAATTTTCATGAAATCCATTCTGACACAAGGGCTTTCGAATGGCATGGAACCTCAGTAAACCGAGTGACAAATAGGTTACGTCCGGTGACACTGGCGCGTGGTAAGTTCGCCGGAATCGATTAGATGGAGACAGCATGTTTCGTTTTGTATGCAACCGCCGCCTGTGCCTGGCTGCCGCCTTGGTGCTTTCCTCTTTCTGCGTGCTGGCGCAAGATTTTCCCAGCCGCCCGGTCAAGATCATCGTGCCGCAAACCCCGGGCGGCGCCTCGGATGCGCTGGCGCGCATCGTCGGCCAAAAGCTCAGCGAAAAATGGCAACAATCGGTGGTGATTGAAAATCGTGCAGGCGCCGGTGGCAACGTGGGTATGGAAGTGGTGGCGCAATCGCCGGCCGATGGGCATGTTCTGCTGATGAGCTATGTCGGCTCGCACGCCATCAACGCCTCGCTGTACAAAAAGCTGCCGTTCGACCCGGTCAAAGATTTTGCCCCCGTGGCCACCTTGGCAACGCTGCCGTTTGTGCTGGTCGCCCGACCGGACGCCAACTTCAAAAGCGTCAAGGACATGATCGATGTCGGGCAAAAGACAGCCCTCACATTTGGCTCTGCCGGCAACGGCTCCGTGAACCATTTGTTGGGCGTCATGTTCAACAACACTGCCGGAACCAAGATGGAGCACATCCCTTACCGCGGTGCAGCGCCCGCCATGCAGGATTTGCTGAGTGGTCAAATCAATGTGGTGTTCACCAGCCTGCCGTCGGTCGCCGGCTCGATTCGCAACGGGTCCTTGCGCCCCTTGGCGCTGACCAGCCAAGCACGTTCGAGCACCTTTCCCCAAATTCCCACATTGGCCGAGTCGGGCTTGAAAGACTTTGACGTCTCGCCTTGGTTCGGCTTGTTTGCACCGGGCCAAACACCGGCCGCCGTGGTGCGCAAAATCAACCAAGATGTCCAAGAGGTTTTGAAAAACAAAGAGGTCATCGACAAGTTCAATGCCCAAGGCGCTGACCCGCTGATTCGCCAACCGGCCGAGTTTGCTGCAATTTTGAAAACAGACCTTGCCAAATGGGCCGAGGTCGTGCGCCAGTCTGGCGCCCAGATCGACTGATTTTTTTGGAGCCCTGCATGCTGGACCTGATCATTCGCGGCGCCCAAGTTCACGATGGACTGGGCCACCCTCCTGTGCAAGCCGACGTGGCCATTCACCAGGGCCGAATCACCCAGATCGGCCAGGTCTCAGAACCAGCCAAAGAAGTGGTAGATGCCACGGGCCTGGCGCTGATGCCCGGCATTGTGGACCTGCACACCCACTTTGATGCGCAAGTGACCTGGGACCGCACGATGTCCCCATCGCCTGCCTTGGGTGTGACCACCGCGGTCCTGGGCAACTGCGGTTTTGGCATAGCGCCCTGCCCGGCACCGCTCAGGGAAACCATGCTGAAAAACCTGTCGGTGGTGGAAGGCATGAATCTGCAGGCCCTGTTGACGGGCGTGCAATGGGAGTTTGAGTCCTTTGCCGAGTACATGGCGCAACTGCGACGCGTCAGCCCCTACCTGAACACCGCCGTGTTTGCAGGCCACTCGGTGATTCGAACCGCCGTCATGGGCGAAGCGGGCTCGGACAACGCAGAGGCGACCCCCGAGCAACTGGAAAAAATGTGCGCCATGGTGCGCGAGGCCATGCAGGCAGGTGCCATCGGTTTTGCCTCGTCTTTCTCCCCCAACCACAGCGGCTATGGTGGCCGCCCCATGCCCTCGACCATCGCCAGCGAGGCCGAGCTGCGGGCCTTGACCGGCGTGCTGGGCGAGATGAACCGTGGCGTCTTCATGATGGCCACCGGTTCGCGAGCCACGCCCGACATCATGGAGTCGATCGCCGAGACGACGAAACGCCCCACCTACATCTCCACCGTGCTGACCATGTACAACGAGGCCACGCCCGAGTTGGGGCTCAGCTACTACGACCGCTGCGCTCAGGCCCTCGACCGTGGCAACCCCTTGTATGTGCTGACCAGCTGCCAAGCCCTGTCGTTTGACTTCACCCTGCTCGACCCCTATGTGATGCTCAGCCACTCGGCCTTCGATGCGGTCAAGAGCGCCCAGCCCCAGGAACTGCCCGCCATTTACCGCGATGCGGCCTTCCGTGAAGCCTTCCGCTTGAACCTGAAATCGCCCAAGGCGGGTATTCTCTTTCTGGGCAATTGGAAAAACATCGAAGTGGGTCAAACCGCACGCCCAGAGCATGTGGCCCAGGAAGGCATGACGATTGCAGCCCTGGCAGCGCAACGGGGCGTCGACCCGGTGGATGCCTTCTTTGATCTGGCGCTGTCCGAAAACCTGGAAACCCATTTCGTCGGCAAATTCTTCAACAACAACGACGATGGCGTGGCCCCCTTGCTCAAGCACCGCGCCAGCGTCATCACCTTGTCCGATGCGGGCGCGCATTTGAGCTACATGTGCGATGCCGGTTTTGGCCTGCATTTCCTGGCGCATTGGGTGCGCGAGACCGGACACTTCTCGCTGAGCGAGGGCATTCGGCGTTTGACCAGCGAGCCCGCCGACAGGTTCTGCATTCCTGAGCGCGGACGCCTGACGGTGGGCAGCCCCGCCGACATGCTGTTGTTCGACCCGGCCACCGTGGGCATCTCCAAACCTTTGCCACGCCATGACTTACCGGGCGGCGCCACCCGCATGGTGCGCGAGCCCCAGGGCGTGCATGGGGTTTGGGTGAACGGCGTCAAAGTGCACGATGGTGTCCACTACATGGATTTGGAACGTGGCCCGGGCCAGGTTCTGGACCACTTCAACGCATAAGGAGACCGCATGCATCCGATCACACGTCGCACAGCAGGATTGTTATTGGCTTGGAGCGCCTGCGCTGCCTGGGGCCAGGCTTGGCCGAGCAAACCCATTCGCATGGTGGTGGCCTTCCCCCCCGGTGGCCCCACCGACATTGTGTCGCGCGTCATTGCACAACGGCTCTCGGAGCAGCTGGGGCAACAAGTCATCATTGACAACAAGCCCGGCGCGGGCGGCAACATTGCCGCTGAACTGATTGCCAACGCGCCTGCCGACGGCTACACCTTGTTCTACAACACCTCTGCCGTCGTGATCGGCCCAGCCCTGTACAGCAAGGTCAATTACGACACCCTCAAAGACTTTGCGCCGGTGGCGCTCACGGCCAGTGTGCCCATGGTGCTGGCCGTCAACCCGAACCTGCCGGCCCGTTCGGTCAAAGAGTTTCTGGATTTGGCGCGCAGCAAGCCCGGGCAACTGAATTACAGCTCGTCTGGCACGGGCACCATCACGCACTTGGCCAGCGCCATGCTGTCGACCCAAACCGGCATTCAGACCCAGCACGTGCCCTACAAGGGCAGCGCGCCTGGCCTGGTGGATTTGGCCTCGGGCCAAACCCAATTCATGATCGACACGATCAACACCGTCTTGCCCTATGTGCGCGACGGGCGACTGCGCGGCCTGGCGGTCTCCAGCATGAAGCGCTCATCGGTGCTGCCCGACCTGCCCACCCTGCACGAGTCCGGGTTGAGCGGCTTTGACGCCTCGGCCTGGCAAGGCATCGTGGCCCCTGCGGCCACGCCCAGTGACATCGTGCAGCGCCTCAACGCCGAGGTGAACAAAGCGCTGGCGCATCCCGAGGTACGGGCCAAACTGGCGGCCCAAGGCGCCGATGTGCTGGGCGGTACGTCCGCAGAGTACGCCGCGCATTTGCGCAGCGAACTGCCGCGCTGGGCCAAGGCGGTGAAAGACTCGGGCGCCAAGGCCGACTGAGCGAAGCCTCAGGCGGCAGCCATGCGGCGCACGCGCCACAGCAGCGAGAACGCAATGGCCATGTTCAACAAATTCCAGGCGATGCCGTTGAGGAAGGCGGCCCGATAAGAGCCGGTCATGTCAAAAATGACACCGGACATCCAGCCGCCCAGCGCCATGCCAATCAGGGTGGCAAAAATCACCGCGCCAGTGCGCGCACCAGCCTCTTTGGGCGAGAAGTACTCGCGGATGATGATGGCGTAGGACGGCACGATGCCGCCCTGGAACAAGCCAAACAGCGCGGCAATGATGTACAACGAGACCAAGCCATCAAACGGTAAGAACAACAGCAGTGCCACGCCTTGCAAGACCGAGCCCAGCAGCAAGGTGCGCAGCCCGCCAATGCGGTCGCAAATGGCGCCTGAAACCAAGCGGCTGACAATCCCCGCGCCCAGCATCAGGGACAGCATTTCAGCACCCCGGGCTGCACCGAATCCAAGGTCCGAACAATACGCCACGATGTGCACCTGGGGCATGGACATGGCCACACAGCAGGCCACGCCGGCGACAAACAGCAGGGCTTGCGCCATGCCCACCGACAAGCCCATGGGACGCTCTGTGGTGTGCACCACCGTCTGCGCACCCACGCTGGGTGGGGCCACAGGTGCCAGTGGCAAAGGCGGTCGCTGCCGCATGGCCAGGGCCAGCAAGGCCATGCCGCCACCGCAGACCAAGCCCAACAACAAATAGGTGTCACGCCAGCCGATGGCGTCAATGCCACGTTGCGCCAAGGCCGGCCATACGGTGCCAGCCAGATAGTTGCCGCTGGCGCAGACCGCCACCGCAATGCCTCGGCGCTTGTTCCACCAAAGGGCGGTGTCTGCCAATAAGGGCGCAAAGGTGACCGAACTGCCCAGCAAGCCCAGCATGAGGCCGTGGGCCAGGCTGAAGCTCAACAAACTGCCCGACATGCCGGCCCAGATGAAGCCCAAGCCGGTTCCCAAGGCGCCAATCAGCAAGGGGGTCATCACGCCGCGCCGATCGGCAAGCTTGCCCATCCACATGCCGCCCAAACCAAAGCCCAGCATCATCAAGGTGTAAGGAAAGGACGCATTGCCACGCCCCACGCCAAACTCGGCCTGCACCGCCGGCAACACCACCGCCATGACATACATGCTGGCGTTGCCCAAGGTCATCAACGCCAGGGTGATGAGCAAACGGCGTGTGGCGTGCGAGGAGTCAATCCATTCGGCGGGAGCAGCGGCGGTGGTCAAAGTTTGTCCTGTGGCAAATCATGCTCACGTCATTTGACAGCTTTCAGGGCAGGCTGGCAAGGCTGGCGCTGTGAACTTGGCGACTGACGACGCTGCTGAAGTGCAGCATGATGGACGTGATAAGGTTGCGGCCAACGCGTGACAACCAACGCGCGACAACAAAGAAGGAGACCGCCATGAGCACTGCGCACGCCAACGACATCACCAGCACCATGATGCATGTGTCACTGTCGCTGAACCATTTGCTGGAGCGCGCCGGCACGCTGTTTGCCACCAATGAGATTGTGTCCCGCCTGCCCGACAAGTCCTACCGTCGGCACACCTATGGCGAGTACTACCAACGCACCCGCAAGCTGGGCCAGGCCCTGAAAAATCTGGGCATGAAAACCGGTGACCGTGTGGCCACCTTGTGCTGGAACCACCACGCCCACCTCGAAGCTTACTTTGGCATTCCCGCGGCAGGTGGCGTCATGCACACCTTGAACTTGCGCTTGGCCGCCGATGAAATCGGCTGGATTGCCGCCGATGCCCAAGACCGCTTTCTGATCGTGGATGACATCCTGCTGCCGCTGTACCAGCAGTTCGCGCACCTGCACAAATTTGAAAAAGTCATCGTGTTCCCGTTCTCCGGGGCGCCGGTGCCTGAGGGCTTCATCGACTACGAAAAGTGGCTGGCCGACACCGATGCCAGCCAATTCACCTATGCAACGCACCACGAAGACGACCCTGTCTCCATGTGCTACACCTCGGGGACCACGGGGCGCCCCAAAGGCGTGGTGTACTCCCACCGCTCCACCATCTTGCACACGCTGGTGGCCAGTCTGGGCGATTTCTGGGGTCTGCGCGGCACCGATGTGGTCTTGCCCGTCACCCCCATGTTCCATGCCAACAGCTGGGGCATGCCTTACGGCGCAGTGATGATGGGGGTCAAGCTGGTCTTCCCGGGCCCCCACCTGCACCCCGACGATTTACTCGATTTGATGCAGGTCGAGCCCCCAACCTTGTCGCTGGGCGTGCCCACCATCTGGATGAGCCTGATTCAAACCTTCGATGCCGCCCAAACCAGCCAGCCCGGACGCTGGAAAATGCCCAAGGGCATGCGCAGCTTGGTCGGTGGCGCGGCGGTGCCAGAGGCCTTGATTCGGGCCTTCGACAAGCATGGCATCTGGATCCTGCAAGGCTGGGGCATGACCGAAACCTCGCCAGTCTGCACCATTTCCTATCCCAAAGCCGAGTTGCGCGACGCGCCCATGGAAGAACGCTACCGGCGCGCAGCCATGGCTGGGGTGCCTGTGCCGTTGGTGGACATCCGCATGCGCACCGAAGAAGGCACCGACGCACCCTGGGACGGCAAAACCATGGGCGAGATCCAAGTGCGGGGCCCGTTCATCACCGGCAGCTACCACCAAGTGCCAGTCTCGGAAGAAAAATTCACCCAAGATGGCTGGTTGCGAACCGGCGATGTGGCCGTGATGGACGACATGGGCTTTGTGCGCATCACCGACCGCACCAAAGACCTGATCAAGTCGGGCGGCGAATGGATCAGCTCGGTGGACCTGGAGAACGCCTTGATGGCGCACCCCGCGATTGCAGAAGCTGCGGTGATTGCCATCCCCGATGAAAAATGGAGTGAACGTCCGCTGGCCTGCGTGGTGCTCAAGCCCGGCCAAAGTGTGACGCCTGCCGATTTGGGCAGCCACCTGATGAAGCATGGCTTTGCCAAATGGCAAGTGCCCGACCGCGTGGAATTCATCGACGCGGTGCCGCGCACCTCCACCGGCAAGTTTTACAAACTGAAACTGAGAGAAATGTTCGCCTGATGTTTGATGTGCCAACCCACCCTGCGCACCCCGCGCTGATCTTGGACGACCGGGTGCTGGACTACGCCAAGGTCGCACAACAGCGTGACCAGGTGGCCGCCGCATTGCAACGCGATGGCCTGAGGCCCGGCGATGTGGCGGCGATTTGCGCGGCCACGTCCATGGAATACGTCATCACCTTTCTAGGTTGTTTGCGCGCAGGCGTGGTTGTGGCCCCTTTGGCGCCCTCCTCCTCGCCCGCGCATTTGGCGGCGATGATGGACAACGCCCAAGCCAAAGTGCTGTTCACCGATTTGGAAACCGCTGCCCGCGTGCCCTCACAGGCCACCCTTTCGGTGCCGCGCGTGGCGTTCGATGGTTCCAACGTTGGCCAACCCTGGCTTGAATGGCTGGAGACCGCCAAGGCGCCGGCAGTCGTCACCCCCGAAGGCGACTGGCCTTTCAATTTGATTTACTCCTCCGGCACCACCGGCGTGCCCAAGGGCATCATTCAACCTTACAGCATGCGTTGGGCGCAGCGTGACCGCGGTCGCATCAACGGCATTGGCGCGCAAACCATCAGCCTGATTTCCACGCCCTTGTATTCCAACACCACGCTGGTGACCTTGCTACCCACCTTGGCGCTGGGCGGCACCGTGGTGTTGATGCGCAAATTCGATGCGCAACATTATTTGACGCTGGCGCAACAACACCGGGTCACCCACACCATGCTGGTGCCGGTGCAATACCAGCGGCTGATGGATTTCCCCGACTTTGACCGCTATGACCTGTCCTCGTTTCAGGCCAAGTTCTGCACCAGTGCGCCTTTTCGCGCCGAGCTCAAGCGGGACGTGCTGAAACGTTGGCCCGGTGGCCTCACCGAGTATTACGGCATGACCGAAGGCGGCGGCCGCTGCGAGTTGCTGGCGCACCTGCATCCCGACAAACTGCACACGGTGGGGAAACCGGCCGAGGGCCATGACATTCGTTTGATCGACGAAGCGGGCCGCGAAGTGCCCCCAGGCGAAAGTGGTGAAGTCGTGGGCAGCTCGGGCGCCATGATGAAGGGCTACCACCGACTGCCAGAAAAAACCCGTGAAGTGGAGTGGTTTGACCCCAGCGGTAAACGATTCATCCGCACCGGCGATGTGGGCCGCTTTGACGAAGACGGTTTTTTGATTCTGGGCGACCGCAAGAAGGACATGATCATTTCTGGTGGCTTCAACATTTACCCCATCGACATCGAGTCCGAACTGCGTCAGCACCCGGCCGTGAAAGAGTGCACCGTGGTCGGCGCCCCTTCGCGCCAATGGGGCGAGACGCCGTTGGCCTTTGTGGTTCGCAACCCAGGGCACGACATCAGCGCAAGCGACTTGATGCAATGGCTGAATGCGCGGGTTGGCAAAACCCAGCGCCTGTCAGCCTTGGAGTGGCTGCAAGTCTTGCCGCGCAGTGAAATTGGCAAAGTTTTAAAAAGGGAACTGCGCGACAACTTTGCCGCCCAGCATCCCGAAATGACCCATTGATTTTGAAAAGGAATGAACATGTCATCTGCATTTTTGCGTCGCCGGATTTTCGCGCTTGCGGGCATTTTGCTGGGCGCCACAAGCTCGGCCTGGTCCCAACCCGCAGCGACGCCCGCGTGGCCGGACCGCCCCATCCAATTGCTGATTCCCTACCCACCCGGCGGCAGCGCGGATTTGCTGGGCCGCCCCCTGGCCATGAAGCTGCAAGAACGCTTGGGCCAGAACGTGGTGCTCGAATACAAACCCGGCGCCGGTGGCACGGTCGCCTCCCAAGCCCTGGCGCGCGCCAAGCCCGACGGCCATACCCTGATCCTGGTGCTGGCAGCGCATGCCATCAATGCCAGCCTCTACCCCAAACTGCCCTACGACACGCGAAAAGATTTCGCACCGGTGTCGCTGGTGGCCAATTTGCCCATGATTGTGGCGGCCAGCAGTTCGTTGAAAGCCAACACCATTCCTGAGCTGATTGCGGCGGCCAAAGCAGCGCCAGGCAAGCTCACCTTTGGCTCGGCGGGCAATGGCAACACCGGCCATTTGGCGGCTGAGTTTTTCAGCGCGCAAGCTGGCATCAAAATGACCCATGTGCCTTACAAAGGAAGCGCCGGTGTGGTCAACGCCATGCTCGCTGGCGAGATCGACTTGACCTTTGACAGCATCTCCACCTCGTGGCCGCAAATCAAGTCGGGGCGCATGCGCGCCTTGGCGGTCACTGGCGAAAAACGCGCCTCGATTTCACCCGATGTGCCCACCATGATCGAGGCTGGCATGCCCGGGTTTGTGATCAACGGCTGGTATGCCATTCTGGCGCCCGCTGGCACCCCCGCGCCCGTGGTGGAACGTTTGAGCAAAGAGATTGCCTCGGTCCTCACCCTGCCTGATTTGCGTGCCCAAATCATGGCCGGCGGCTATGAGCCGGTCGGCTCCACGCCGCAGGCCTTGAGCGCACACATCGAAGCCGAGCTGGGGCGCTGGAGCAAGGTTGTCAAAGACTCGGGTGCCAAGGTCGACTGACAACGCTTGTCAAGCTCGGCATGGGGGAAACTCCTAAATCGGGAAACTCCTAATCGCCGGGCTTGGGTTCTATGCAACGATGATGATCAAACCAATGCGACGGCCCCCCGTTGCTGATCACCTCACAATGCAAGTCTCTGAAACTGTTTCTGCACTGTCCATCACAGACATTCCCTCCCTGCTCTCCGTACGCGGCGTCGGTGTTCGCTTTGGCGGCATCGTGGCCCTGGATGGCGTCAGCTTCGAAGTGCCCCAAGGCAAGAT
The DNA here is from genome assembly GCA_964442645.1 of uncultured Bordetella sp. Classification (GTDB taxonomy): domain Bacteria; phylum Pseudomonadota; class Gammaproteobacteria; order Burkholderiales; family Burkholderiaceae_C; genus Limnohabitans. The sequence goes on from CAYTZZ010000001.1 coordinate 64,448, forward strand.
CACCGGCTTGATTGGCCCCAATGGCGCTGGCAAAACCACGCTGTTCAATTGCCTCTCGCGCTTGTATGAGTTCAACGAAGGGGAAATCACCTTTGATGGACACCCGCTCAAAGGAATGACCCGTCACCGTGCCGCCGAAATTGGCATAGGACGCACCTTTCAAAACCTGGCCCTGTTCAAGTCCATGACCGTGTTGGACAACATCAAGGTGGGTTCCCATTGCCGCGCGCAAAAAGGCTTTCTGGCGCATGCCCTGCGCTGGAATGGCGTCGCCAGCGAAGAACAACGCATCCACGATGATGCAGAGAAACTCATCGAATTTCTTGACCTGCAATCGGTGGCGCGTCGCCGTGTCTCCGACCTCCCTTTTGGCACCCAAAAACGCGTGGAGCTCGGACGCGCCTTGGCCAGCAAGCCCAAGCTCTTGCTGTTGGACGAGCCCGCAGCAGGCCTGAACCATGAGGAGGTTCACGCCCTGGGCGAGCTGGTGCAGCATGTGCGCGATGCCCTGCACATGACGGTGCTCCTGGTCGAGCACCACATGAACATGGTGATGAGCATTTCCGACAAAGTGGTGGCCTTGAACTTTGGCCGAAAAATTGCGGACGACATCCCCGAGCGCGTGCGACAGCATCCTGAAGTCATTCAAGCCTATCTGGGCGGAGAAGCCGCATGAGCACCTTGCTTGAACTGACCGACTTGTCTGCCGGCTATGGCGCCGCCGATGTCATTCATGGTTTGAACATGAAGATTGAAGAGGGCAGCATCACCACGCTGCTGGGCTCCAATGGCGCAGGCAAAACCAGCACCCTGCGCGCCATTTGCAAAATGATTCGCACCCGTGGGCAAATTGTGTTCGAGGGCCAACGGCTGGATGGCCTGAGCACCGAAGACATCGTTCGGCTGGGCGTGGCCCATGTGCCCGATGGGCGCGGCACGTTCACCAGCATGAGCGCCGAGGAAAACCTGCGGCTCGGCAGCTACACCCGCAAGGACAAGCGCGCGGTGGCCGATGACCAGGAGCGCATGTTTCACTATTTCCCGCGACTGAAAGAGCGCCGCCACCAGCAAGCTGGCACACTGTCAGGCGGTGAACAGCAAATGCTGGCGATTGCGCGCGCACTCATGCTGCGTCCGCGCTTGTTGCTGCTGGACGAGCCTTCTTTTGGCTTGGCGCCCCTGATTGTGAAAGAGATTTTCGGCATCATGCGCACCATCAACGAGACGGAGAAGGTCACCATTTTGCTGGTGGAGCAAAACGCCGCCATGGCCTTGGACCTGGCCCATCAGGCCTACCTGATTGAAACCGGCCGCCTTGCCATGTCGGGCCCGGCCGTAGAACTCAAGCAAGACGAAGCGGTTCGTCGGGCTTACCTGGGCTATTGAGGCGCGCACCATGGAAACCTTCCTGCACCAACTCGTTGCCGGCATCGCCACTGGTGGTGTTTACGCCAGCCTGGCCCTGGCCCTGGTCATGATTTACCAGTCGACCCACCACATCAACTTTGCCCAAGGCGAGCTGGCCATGTTCGCCACTTACATGGCCTGGAGCATGGTCAATGCGGGTGTTCCTTACTGGATTGCCTTCTTCAGCACCATCTTGCTGGCCTTTGTGCTGGGGGTGCTGCTGCAAAAAATCATCATCCAACCTGTGCAAAATGCGCCGGTGCTCAGTGTGGTCGTGGTCTTCATCGGCCTGCTGGTTATTTTCAACAGCTTGGCCGGTTGGATTTTTTCTTACACCATCAAATCCTTCCCATCCCCCTTTCCCAAAGAGGCGCCTTTGGGCATCAAGTTCATGTCCGCGCATGAGCTGGGCTCGATTGGCGTTACCTTGGTGCTGTTGTTGTTGCTCTTCGCCTTCTTCCGTTACACGCCGCTGGGACTGGCCATGCGTGCTGCGGCGCAAAACCCGGTGTCGAGCCGCTTGGTGGGCATCCGCGTGGGATGGATGCTGGCCCTGGGCTGGGGCCTGGCGGCCGCCATTGGCTCGACCGCCGGCATGATGATTGCGCCCGTGGTGTTTCTCGAGCCCAACATGATGTCGGGCATCTTGCTCTATGCCTTTGCTGCCGCCTTGATGGGCGGCATTGACAGCCCAGGCGGCGCCGTGTTCGGCGGCTTTCTGGTGGGGATTCTTGAAAACCTGCTCGGGGCCTATTTGATTGGCACCGAGCTCAAACTGTCGGTCGCGCTCTTGTTGATCGTGACGGTGCTGACCATCCGACCGGCTGGCCTGTTTGGCAAAGTCATTGTGACCAGGGTATGACGACCATGAACAACGCCTCCCCCGCCTCGTCGCTCAGCCTGCAAAAAGTCGTTTGGATCGCCCTGCTGTTGTTGGCAGCGTGTGCGCTGCCCTTTTTCATCAGCAATTACAGCGTGTTCCAATTTTCCATGGTGTTGTCTTATGCCATCGCCCTGGTCGGCTTGAACATTCTCACGGGTTACAGCGGCCAAATTTCTCTGGGCCATGGGGCCTTTTTGGCCATTGGCGCCTACACCACAGCCATCCTGATGGACCGCTACGAAATGCCTTATTGGGCCACCTTGCCCATCTCTGGCGCCATTTGTCTGGTCGTGGGCTTCCTGTTTGGCTTGCCGGCCTTGCGCCTGGAGGGTCACTACTTGGCCTTGGCCACCTTTGCCTTGGCGGTGGCCTTGCCACAGCTGCTGAAATTCAAGCACCTGGAAGAGTGGACCGGCGGGGTTCAAGGCATTGTGATCATGAAGCCCGACTCGCCCATCACATCCTTTGCCGGCCTCAGCATCAATTCTGATCGCTGGCTGTATTTCTTCTCCCTGCTGGTGGCCTTGATCATGTTCCTGCTCGCCTGGAATTTGTTGCGTGGCCGCATTGGACGCGCCTTGATGGCCATTCGGGACCAACCCATCGCGGCGGCCTCCATGGGCATCAATACCCCCTACTACAAGAGCCTGGCTTTTGGCGTCAGCGCGCTGTACACCGGTGTCGCAGGCAGCCTGAGCGCGATCCTGGTGGCCTTTGTGGCGCCCGACAGCTTCACGGTGTTCCTCTCCATCACCTTGCTGGTGGGCATGGTCATCGGCGGCGTGGCCACCTTGCCTGGCGCCATTTTTGGCGCGGCCTTTGTGCAGTTCATTCCCAACGTGGCCGACCAAATTTCCAAGGCAGCGCCCTGGGCCATTTACGGCGTGCTGCTGATCGGTTTCATGTACGTCATGCCCAGCGGCATTTACGGCGCCGTTCGCTTGGCCTGGTCCAAGCTGCGTGGCAGCCCCTGAACATTTTCCCGTTGTCCATTTTTGTCATAAGGATTCACCATGCAAAAAAGAAACTTCCTCCTGAGCTCCCTGGCTTTGGCTATTTCCTGCCAAGTCACCTCGGCCCTGGCCCAGAAGAAATACGACCCGGGCGCATCGGACACTGAAATCAAGATTGGCCAGACCATGCCCTACAGCGGCCCGGCGTCTGCATACGGGGTCATTGGCAAGGTGCAGGCCGGCTATTTCAAAATGATCAACGAGCAAGGTGGGGTGAATGGTCGCAAGATCAACCTCATCAGCCTGGACGATGGTTACAGCCCGCCCAAAACCGTGGAAATGGTGCGCCGTTTGATCGAGCAAGAAGAGGTGCTGCTGCTCATGAACACCCTGGGCACACCTCCCAACACCGCCATTCACCGGTATGTGAACTCCAAAAAAGTACCACACCTGTTCCTGGCCACCGGCGCCTCCAAATGGAACGACCCCAAGCGCTACCCCTGGACCATTGGCTTCAACACCAACTACCACTCCGAGGGCATGCTGTACGCCAAGGACATTCTGAAGAACAAGCCCAATGCCAAGATTGGCGTGCTGGTGCAAAACGATGACTATGGCAAGGATTACCTCAGCGGCTTCAAGGAAGGCCTGGGCGACAAAGCCAAGACCATGATCGTTTCCGAAGTGACTTATGAAGTGACCGACCCCACCATTGACTCGCAAATCGTGACCTTGAAGGGCTCTGGGGCCGACACTTTCTTCAACATCACCACGCCCAAGTTTGCGGCACAAGCCATCCGCAAAGTGGATGACATTGGCTGGAAGCCCACGCACTACCTGAACCAAGTGTCCGCCTCGATTGGCTCGGTGTTGAAACCTGCAGGGGTTGAAAAGGCCGTGGGCGTGATTTCCATGCAGTACATCAAAGACCCCACCGAAAAGCGTTGGGAGAACGACCCCACCATGAAAGAATTCATTGCCTTCATGAAAAAATATGTACCCGATGCCAGCCCTGAAGACGCCAACACAACCTATGGCTATGCGGTGGCGCAGTTGATGGTGCATGTGCTCAAGCAAGCCGGGGACAACCTGACGCGTGAGAACATCATGAAAGTGGTTTCCAACATCAAGAATCACCAGATTCCCATGGCCATCCCGGGCGTGTTGGCCAACACCTCGCCCGATGATTTTGCCCTGTTCCAAATGATGCAACTGATCAAGTTCGACGGTAAAACATGGGTACCCTACGGCGAGCCGACGGCCGTCAAGTGACCTTACATGCGCTTTCAAACGCCACCTTCGGGTGGCGTTTTTATTGATTGACTGAGGTCAGCACGCATGGGTGCCAACCAGAATCACAATGCAGCATCACAACAGAACGATCCAGGAGGTCGCATGACCGATCACAGCCCCCTCAGCGCCGAAGAGCAACGCTTGCTGCAACACTTGCGCAGCCACCGGCGCCTTCATCGAGAAGAGCGGCAACCGGCACTGGGCGCCTTACCCACATCAAAATTGACCTGGGGCCAGCGACTGGCAGACAAGGTGGCGGCCACGGTCGGTTCCTGGCGCTTCATCATGCTGCAAAGCGCCTTGATCGTGGGCTGGATTGCATGGAACACGCGATCTGGCAGCCAAGCATGGGACCCCTACCCCTTTATCTTGCTGAACTTGGTCTTGTCATTTCAAGCGGCCTACACCGCGCCCGCCATCATGATGAGCCAGAACCGTCAAAGCGAGGTGGATCGCCTGCGATCCACCAATGATTACGAGATCAATGTGAAAGCCGAGTTGGAAATTGAGCTGTTGCACCAAAAGATTGACATGATGCGCGAGCAAGACATTCGCAAGCTGGAGGAGGCCTTGCTGAATGTTTGCCGATTCCTGGAACGTCAAGGCGAGCTGTTGAAACCTCGGTGAGCCTCAGAGATCAATCACAACGTTGCCCACCACGCGCCCGCCCTCGACGGCCTCATGTGCCTTGACAATGTCTTGCAAGGCGAACCGGGGGCCGATGCTGTGCTGCAGACGCTGAGCTGACAACAATTCTTGCAGCTCTTGCTGGCAGCGCGCACGGTCTGCCGGCTTCAGGTCATAGACCAGGAAGAAACGCAATTCGATAGAGGCATACAGGCAAGTGCGAAATGCCAGCGGCACTTCCAGCGCATTGGAGCCATAACACACCCAGACACCATGGGCCTTGAGTGCGCCCGTCGCCACATACTGGGTGGTGGTGGAGAGGTCCATGTCGATGATGGCATCCACACCTTGGCCCTGGGTTTCGGCCTTGATCCGCTCAGCCACTGGATCGGTTTTGTAATTCAGCAGGACATCCACACCCGCGCTCAAGGCATGGGCTTGCTTGTCAGCTGCGCCAGCGGTTCCGAAAACCCGCGCACCACGCATTTTGGCCAACTGGACAATGTAGTGACCCACCGCCGAGCCCGCCCCCGTCACCAGCACGTTTTTGCCCTGCAAATCGCCCGCAAGGTGCACGGCTTGCAGCGCAGTCAGCGCGGGAATGCCCAGGCAGGCTCCGGCCGCAAAGTCGGTGGTGTCGGGCAAATGAACCGCCTGCGCAGCAGGCACCACGATCCATTCGCTGGCCGTCCCCATGGGGCGCAGCCATTGCGCATTCCAGAGCCAGACACGCTCGTTCGTCCTCGAAGCAGGGACACCCGCGCCGACAGCATCAATCAAGCCCGCGCCATCGCTGTGGGGAACGATCAAGGGATCGGTCACAGGGCGAGCACGGCGGGATTTCACATCGGAGGGGTTCACGCCAGAGGTTTTCAGGCGCACGCGCACCTCGCCAGGTCCGGGGGTCGGGGTCGGCAATTCGCCGACTTGCAATACATCGCGGGCTTCACCGTTGGTGGCGTACCAGGCAGCTTTCATGGAATTTCCTTGCGTTGAAAAATATCAATGAGGGGTTGCATCAAAGGGGCGCAACAGAGGCACCCTGGATGTTGTGGCGGGCCAAGGCTTGTGCAACAAAGCCGCAGGCTTTCATCTCTTGCACAAACTCACGCAGCATGACCGCTGCGACCTCGCCCCGGCCTTTGGGCAAGCCCATGGCCTGCTGAATGAGCATGAAGCGCCCTGGCAGCAGTCGCAAGCCGGGCAGTCGTTGCGCATCGGCTTGAAGCTGTTGTTTCACACCGGCAGCCACTTCGCAGTCTTGCGAGAGAAAGGTGTCGACCACTGCGGGGGAGCTTGGGGCTCGCACAATCTGGGCGTGCTGGATCTCTCGCGTCAGAAACAAATCATAGGCACTGCCCTGGCCCACCACCAACCGATGGCCAGCACGGTCCACCTCGGCGTTGTCTTGCAAAGGCGAGCTTTCGCGCACCATGTAACTGCCTTCAATCAGGACATAAGGCGCGGTGAAATTCAGGCCCTGGCCCCGCAGAGGGTCAATGGCAAAAAAGCCGACATCGGCAGTTTCGGTGGTGACGGCTTCAACCGACTGGGCCGCGGTTTCAAAAACCACACATTCCAAAGCAACGCCAAGGCGATCGGCCAAGGCTTGCGCCAAATCGACAGACACGCCCTTGGCTTTGCCGGTCTGCAGGTCTTTGCCTGCCAGGATGGGATTGCCCAAGTTGATGGCGGCGCGCAAGACACCGCTGGGCGCCAATGATTGAGGGATTTCAGATGACAAAGTGTTCATCAGGAAAGCATAGCCTGATTTCAAGGGCACAAATTCACACGCGTGGTCTGCGCCAGGCTCTCGGAAAACCAGGCATCGATGCCCGCTTGCCGCTCTCCCTGGTACTGAATGTGCCCAGATGCATCCAAGACCATGCACAGGTCATGCCCAGGCACCAACAAGGTACCGGGCTGGGCACGCCAAAGCTGCCACAAAGTGTCCAGTGTGGCCTGGCTTTGGGCGCGGTCTTCGGTGGCATCCACATCCAGCGACAAAAGCTCTGCCCGGTTCTTGGCGGCGTCGCCGGTAAACAGCACGGGCACAGGGGTGCCGGTCAAGTGAAACAACAAGTGGCCGGGCGTGTGGCCGGGCGCCGCCACGGCTTGAATGCCTGGCAAAAAAACATCGCCGTCTTCAATGCGGTGCACACGCGGCGATTGCATCAACTCTTTCACGTAAAGCTCCGGCAAGGGGTTGAACCCCACGGGCTGGGCCGCCGCCCATGACAACTCCTGTGCGCCGATCCAGATGCGCGCGTTGGGAAACAAGGTGAAGTTGACCGCATGGTCGTAATGCGCATGGGTGAGTAAGACATCGGTCACGTCTTCGGCCGCCACCCCGCGAAAATGCAGTTGTTGCGCCAGCACATGGCGCACGCCAAACGAGCCCACATCCACCAGCAGTGTGCGGCCTTGTCCGCGCAACAGGCTCAAGGTGCTCCAGCCTAAGCTGCCATGGCACACAGAGCGGCCGGGAAAGCCTTGCACAAGAACATCCAGTTGGTACATGGTGAAAAGTCTCCGCAGGGGTAAATCAGGATGGGCGATCTTGCCGCAAGTCCTAGAATTTGTACACCATGAAACTTTTCTTCTCCCCCACCTCCCCCTTCGTCCGCAAATGCCTGGTCACCGCTCACGAGTTGAACCTGGTGGACCGGCTCACGTTTGTGAATTGCAGCGCGCACCCAGTGAACCGCGATCAAAGCATCATTGTCAGCAACCCCCTGGGCAAAGTGCCCACGCTGGTCACCGACGACGGTGTCGCCCTGTACGACAGCCGCGTGATTTGTGAATACCTCAACAGCCTGGGTGGCGGCACCTTGTTTCCCATTGCAGGTCCGGCGCGCTGGACCGCACTGGCCATGCAATCGCTGGCCGATGGCGTGATGGATGCGGCCTTGTTGGCCCGCTACGAAACCAATGTGCGCCCCGAAGCTTTCCGCTGGAACGACTGGACGACGGGCCAGATGGACAAAATCGCCACCTCGCTCGGTCACCTCGAAGCCCATCCCGAACTGCTGACGCCTGCGGTGCACATCGGCAACCTGACCCTGGGCTGCGCGTTGTGGTACCTGGACCTGCGCTATGCCGATCTGGCCTGGCGCAACAAATACCCCCATGTGGCGCAATGGGCTGCCGCCTTCATGGAGCGCCCTTCCCTCAAGGGCAACTGGTCTCTGCCAGCCTGACAGGCTCAGTCCACGCGGGCACCCGACTTTTTCACCACCTCGCTCCAACGCGGCATTTCGTTGGACAAAAACCGGTGAAATTCGTCGGGCCCGAGGAAGGCCGGGTCGGCCCCTTGGTCCAGCATGCGCTTGCGAACATCGGGTTGGCCCAGCACCATCTTGAACGCTTGGCCCAAGACTTCGACCGCCTCCTTGGGCGTGCCTGCCGGCGCCATGAAGCCATAAAAGCCTACCACCACAAAGTCTTTGAAGCCGCTCTCATGCACCGTCGGCACCTCGGGCAAGGCGGCGTTGCGCTCGCGACTGGTGACCGCCAGTGCGCGCACCTTGCCTTGCTTATGGTAGGCAGCTGCCTGCGGGATGCTTTCGGCCATGAACTGCACCTGGCCGGCCATCAAGTCGGTGAACGCGGGTGCGCTGCCACGGTAAGGGATGTGAACCATGAAGAGCTGGGCCGCCGACTTGAACATCTCTGGCGCCAGGTGGCTGATGCCGCCATTGCCCGCCGAGCCGTAATTGACCTGACCCGGGCGCTCACGCACATAGGCTGTGAATTCCTGCAGCGTGCGCACTGGCAGTTGCGGGTTGACCAACAAGGCCAACGGCTGCATGGCGGTGCGCGCGATCGGCACAAAATCTTTCAAGGTGCCATAGGGCAAGCGGCTGTACAAGGCGGGATTGATCACCAGCACACCGGTGTTGGCCAGCATCAAGGTGTGGCCATCGGGGGCCGATTTCATGACCTCCTGCGCCCCCACGGTGCCGCCCGCACCGGCTTTGTAATCGATCAGCACGGGCTGCCCCAAAACCGCTTGCAGTTTGTCCGCCAACAGCCTGGCATGCAAATCCAGGGGGCCGCCGGCAGGAAAGCCGATCACGATGCGAACGGGCTTGGTGGGAAACGCCCAGGCTGAGCCCAGGCCCAAGAACCCTAGAAAGAAACCGATGAAGCTGTTGCGAAGAATTTTCACTGTCTTGTACATGACTTGCCAATGCCCCCTACTCACCCTAAAGTGACTCTTTCTTAATTCAACCACGCCAACCACCATGTCCCCAACCCTCGATTCGATCACCCAGCGACTCAGCCAACTCTACACCGGCGCCGTGCACGATGTGTTGCGTGGCTTGGGTCACGACAATTGCGTGCTGCCCACCGAACTGCGCCCCCTGGACCCCACCCTCAAAGTGGCCGGTCGCGTGTGGACTGTCTCGGGTCACATTGACCGCACCATCTCGCGCCATGACAGCCTGTTGGGCTGGACCACCCTGCTCTCCAAAGCACCCGCAGGCCATGTGGTGGTTTGCCAACCGAACAACAAAGAAGTCGCGCTGATGGGTGAATTGTCGGCGGAAACACTGAAAAACAAAGGCGTTCTGGGCTATGTGGTCGATGGGGGTTGTCGCGACACAGATTTCATCCTGGACCAAAGCTTTCCGGTGTTTCACAGCTTTTTCACGCCCTCGGACATTGTGGCGCGCTGGCGCCCCGATCGTTATGAGGAGCCCGTCACCTTGGGCACTGTGACGGTGTGTACGGGCGATTACATTCTGGGCGATCGGGATGGCCTGGTGGTCATTCCGCAAGCCATGATTCAAGACGTGCTGGACAAAACAGAGCAAGTGGCCAGCACCGAAAACCTGGTGCGCGACGCCATCCGCGGCGGCATGGACCCGGTACAAGCCTATCTGAAATACGGCAAGTTTTAAAACTAGGAGACCTGAAATGACAAGCCCCAACCCCCGTTGGAAACAACGCCCCCCCGGTTCAACCTGGGGCGACTTTGGGCCCGACGACCAATACGGCCGCATGAACCTGCTGACGCCCGAAAAAGTGCGCCAAGGCATTGCGGAAGTGAAAGAGGGCCTGACCTTCAACCTCAGCTTGCCGCTGGACGTACCGGGGGGCAATGTGCTGAATCCCCGTCGCTTGCCGCCGGTGTTGCGCCCCACCTTGCGCAACGGCAAGCCGAATTTGAATTACCAACTGTGGTGCGACGATCCCAGCTGCACCGACGTGATCAGCGATGACCTGGTCATCATGCACTTGCAGTACAGCACGCAATGGGACAGCCTGGCCCATGTGGGCTCGATGTTCGATGCCAACGGCGACGGCCAACCCGAGCCGGTGTACTACAACGGCTTTCGCGCAGGCATCGACGTGGTGGGCCCCGCCAGCGGCGAAGGCGCCGGCATTTTTGACTTCGCCAAAATTCCCCGCGAGTCCACCTCGCAAGCCAAGGCCCTGGGCATCGACAAAATGTCCGAGCGCTGCGTGCAAGGTCGCGCCGTGATGATCGACCTGCACGCCCATGTCGGGCGCCAGCGCGTCAACATCGACTATGAGCAACTCATGGACATCATGAAACAAGACCATGTCAGCGTCGAACAAGGCGACATGGTGTGCCTGCACACGGGCTTTTCTGAAATGCTGCTGGAAATGAACAAGCAGCCCGATGGCGAACTGCTGGACAAGAGCTGCGCGGTGCTGGAAGGCCGCGACCCGCGCCTGTTGCAGTGGATCACCGACTCGGGCCTGGTGGCCTTGATCGCCGACAACTATGCAGTGGAAGCCCATCCGGCGTCCCCCAAAGCCGGCCCCTGCGCCACCTTGCCCATTCACGAGCACTGCCTGTTCAAACTCGGGGTGCACCTGGGTGAAATTTGGCATCTGACGCCCTTGGCCAACTGGTTGCGGGCACACAAGCGCTCGCGCTTCTTGCTGACCGCCCCGCCCCTGCGCTTGCCCGGTGCTGTTGGCTCGCCCGCCACCCCCATTGCCACGGTGTAACGCCGCCATGAAACAAACCCTTCGATCCCTTCTATTGGCTGCCATGTGCTGCCTCTTGGCTGCGTCCGTCCAGGCACAGCCTTACCCCAGCAAGCCCGTGCGCGTGGTGGTGCCCTACCCACCCGGTGGCCCCACCGACATCGTGGCGCGCGTGCTGTTTCAGCAAGTGGCGGAAAGCACGGGCCAGCAATTTGTGATTGACAACCGTGCAGGCGCGGGCGGCAACATTGGCGCAGAGCATGTTGCAAAATCGCCTGCCGATGGCTATACCGTGTTGATTGGCACGACGGCCCATGCCATCAACATGTCGCTCTTCAAGTCTTTGAACTACGACGTGCAAAAGGACCTGGCGCCCGTGAGTTTGTTGACGCAAGGACCGTTGGTCCTGGTCACCCACCCGCAATTCCCTGCCAACAGCGTGAAAGAGCTGATCGACATGGCCAAGGCCAAGCCGGGCAGTTTGAATTTTGCCTCTTCAGGCAATGGTCAGTCCACGCATTTGTCGGCGGAGCTGTTCAACAGCCTGGCGGGGACCAAGATGGTCCATGTGCCCTACAAAGGCAGTGCACCGGCACTCAGCGACCTGATGACCGGCCAAGTGGGCATCATGTTCGACACCACCTTGTCTGCGATGCCTTTTGTGCGCGCCGGCAAGCTCAAAGCCCTGGGGGTGACCAGCCCACAACGCACACCGGCTGCGCCAGATGTGCCCACCATCGCAGAGTCGGGCTTGCCGGGCTATGAAGTGTTTGCCTGGAATGGCGTTTTTGTGCCAGCGGGCACGCCCAAGCCCATCGTTGCGCAACTCAACGAAGAAATTCGCAAAGCCATGCAATTGCCGCAGGTGCGCGACAAGTTCAGTGCGCAAGGCTTTGCGGCCTCCTGGAACACGCCTGATCAGTTTGGCGTGTTTGTGCGCAACGAAGTCGACAAATGGGCCCGCACCATCAAGGCCTCGGGCGCCACCCTGGATTGAGGCTGACGGGCGCGGGGCTGCTCAATCGGCCTTGGCGCCCGAGTCTTTCACCACCTTGGCCCATTTGAGCAATTCGCTCTTGCAATAAGCCGCGAACTCCTCGGGCGAGTTGCCAACCGGCTCGGCGCCCAGCGCGGCATAGCGCTCTTTGACATCGGGCAGTTTCAGAATGCGCGCCACCTCGTTGGCCAACTTGTCGGTCACCTCTTTGGACAAACCTTTGGGCCCCCACAAGCCATACCAGGTGCTGATGTCGTAACCGGGAACGCCGGCTTCTGCAACAGTGGACAGGTCAGGCACAGCCAAGGAGCGCTTGGCCGTGGTGACGGCCAGGGGCCGCAGCTTGCCCGCCTTCACAAAGGGCATGGCCGAGGGCATGGAGTCGAACATCAACTGAACCTGCCCGCTGATCAAATCGGTCAAGGCCGGCGAGCTGCCTTTGTAGGGCACGTGCTGCATGTCGATGCCGGTGGCCAGCTTGAAAGACTCGCCTGCGAGGTGAGGCGCTGCGGCATTGCCCGAGGACGCAAAGTTCAATTTGCCAGGGTTGGCTTTGGCATAGGCAATCAACTCTTTGACCGAACGCACGGGCAAGTCGTTGTGGACCACCAGGATCAATGGCACGTGGGCCAATTGCGTGATGGGCGTGAAGTCGGTCAAGGCATCAAAGGGAATCTTGGGGTAGAGGCTGGGGTTGATGACATGGATGGAGGCATTGCCCAGCAAGGTGTAGCCATCGGGAGCGGCCTTGACCACATCGGCGGAGCCCAATGCGCACGGCGCGCGAGGGATAAGCCGCCGTTTGCGCCCACCCCAAAGGCAAGGCACCGAGCAGACCCATTCCCACCAGGGCACGGCGTTGTGAAGATGTGAGGGTGTTCATGCGCTTGTCTCTCCTTGGTAGGCTGCACGCTGTTGGATCATGTATTGAATTTCGGCTTCGTTGAAGCCCATCTCATGCAAGACAGCCATGGTGTGCTCACCCAAGCGTGGCGCGGGCTTGACATCGCGCGAAGCCCCAGGCAAATGCGGCACTTTCACTTCCCCATAAGGGGCTTGGGGGACGCTGCAAAAATAGTTCATCGCCTGCATTTGGGCATCGTCATACAGCTCGAAGTAATCGTGGACCGGGCTCACGAGCACATCGGCCGCTTCCAGCCTTTGCATCCAGGCCTCGCGCGTGTCCTGCGCCAGGGCTTCGCCCAGATCGGCATTGATTTCTTTCAGATACCGTTTGCGCACATCGCTGTCGGCATAACGCGGGTCTGTCAGCCAGTGGTCGCGCCCCACCGCCTTGGCCAAGCGGATGAACATGTCGGCGTTGCTGCACGCCACCACCATCCAGCCCGTTTTCGTGCGGAATTCGCCCGCTGGGGCAAACACCGCCACCTTTTCAGAGGGGTTGCGGTCAAACAAATACGCATTCACCATCGGGCCCGATTGAAAAGCCGCACAACATTCCACCAAGGAAATCTCGACGTGCTGCCCGCGCCCAGTTTCCGTGCGCTCATACAGTGCGGCACTGATGGCTTGTGCCGCATACAAGGCGCTGATGTTGTCCGGGACATACAAGCCCATGCGGCGTGGCCGCTCGGCATCCCCATTGACCACGGCCATGCCTGAATAGGCTTGCACGACAGAATCGGTGGCCGGCTTGCTTTTCAGCGGGCCTTGCGTGCCAAAACCGGTGATGGAGCAATACACGAGGCGGGGATTGAGTTCAGACAAGGCCTCGTAATCCAAACCCAATTTTTTCATCACGCCATGACGAAAATTTTCCACCAGGACATCGACTTGGGGAATCATGCGCAACAAGGCTTCGCGCCCCAAAGCGCTGGCCGCATCAATGGCCACACCGCGCTTGTTGAAATTGCCCGCCAAGGCGTTGGCACTCATGCCTTGCTGGCTGGCCCCGGTGCCGCGAATCCAATCGCCACCCAGTGGCTCGACTTTGATCACACGGGCACCTTGCCGCGCCAGGATACCGGCGCTGACGGGGCCTGCGATGCCTTGACTCATGTCGAGCACAGTCAGTCGTTGAAATGCCTGCATGAAGATCCTTGTTCAATCCGTGACAACTCACTCAAGCGACTATACGAATTCCCATTAAGATGGTCTATTGCTTAGGTGACTAGGAATGAAACCATGACCTCTGAAGTTCGTCGTCAACTTTTGGGGGGCGCTGCCGCCTCGTTGGCATTGGCGGGCCTGCCCGCGCTGGCGCAAACCGCTGCCAGCAGTCGCACCACCCGATTGATCGTGCCGTTTCCGCCGGGCGGTCCTGTCGACCTGACCGGACGCTTGTTGGCGCAAAAGCTCACCGAACTCTGGGGCCGTCAAGTCATGGTGGAAAACAAGGCCGGGGCCGGTGGCATCGTTGGCGCGGAATACGCTGCCAAGGCTGCGCCCGATGGGAACACTTTCTTCCTGTGCAGCATCCATCACTCGGTGCTTCCAAGCCTCAAGCCCAAACTGTCGTATGACATTGAGCGCGACTTTGTGCCTGTGAGTGGGGGCGCGATGTTTCCAGTCATCTTGGTGGCGCATCCTTCTCTGCCGGTTCAATCGGTCAGCGAGCTGATCGCCTATGCCAAGAAGAACCCGAAAAGCCTGGCCTATGCCTCGGCAGGCAATGGCGGGGGCACCCATCTCTCGGCGGAACTGTTCAACATGTTGGCCGGCACCACGCTGAACCACATCCCCTACAAAGGCAGCGCGCCTGCCATGACCGATGTGCTCGGGGGGCAAGTGCCGCTGATGTTCAGCGATGCCCCCACCGCCCTGCCCTTTATCCGCAACGGCAAGGTCAAGGCCTTGGCGGTGGCCAGCACGCAGCGCTATAGCCTGATGCCTGATTTGCCCACCCTGGCCGAATCTGGCCTGCCGGGCTATGAGGCTTACTCTTGGGCAGCGGTGGTGGCGCCAGCGGGGACACCCAAGGACATCGTGAGCCAAGTGAGCAAAGACATCGTGAAAGTGTTGTCGCTGCCTGAAACGCGTCAGCGGTTTCACGAAGCGGGTGCTGACCCCTTCCCCACCACGCCCGAAGGTTTCGCCAAAATTTTGCGCAGCGAAATTGAAAAGTGGCAACGGGTGGTCAAAGCGGCCAACATCCAGGCCGACTGAACCCCGCTTGTGTTTCCCGCCATGTCTTTCAAGCCTGCTGCGCTCATTTTTGACCTGGATGGCACCCTGGTCGACAGCGAAACCCATGGCCTGAACGTGATGCATGAAGAGGCCCAAAAACTGGGCGTCACCATCAGCCTGCAAGAGGCCCATCACACGTTTCGCGGCAAAAAAATGGCGCTGTGCGTGCAAAGCATTGCAAGCCGTTTGCCACAGGTGCCTGCCGAGAATTTTGAGGTGATGTTCACCGCCCACCTGCGCCGTTGCATGGCGGTTCGCTTTCGCGAAGCGCTGGAGCCCATGCCTGGCGCCTTGGCGTTGGTGTCGCAACTGGCCTTGCCGTTCGCCATCGCCACCAATGGCCCGCGCGAAAAAGCAGAGCTCACCTTGGGCTTGACCGGTTTGCTGCCTTTTTTCAAGGACCACTTGTACTGCGCCTACGACATCGGCACTTTCAAACCAGACCCTGATTTGTTCTGGCATGCAGCCAAACAATTGGGCATCCCTGCCCACCAGTGTGCCGTGGTGGAAGACAGCCTGCCAGGCGTGCAGGCGGGCCTGGCCGCAGGCATGCATGTTTATTCGTTGTGCGATCCAGCCACGGTGACGCCAGACATCGCTTCGCGCATTCAAGCCATCAGTGGCTTGCCAGAATTGCAAGCCTTGTTGATGTGACAACAGCTGGCCTCAACTGACCACGCCCAGGTGCCAGGGCACAAACTCGTGGTCGCCCACGCCCAAAGCCTCGCTCTTGGTGGGCTCGCCAGAAGCATGGCGCAAAATCTGCTCAAAAATTTGCTGGCCCATCTCCTGCACGCTCAGCTCGCCATCCAGAATGCGGCCACAGTTGATGTCCATGTCTTCTTCCAGACGTTGGTACATTGGTGAGTTGCTGGCCAGCTTGATGGTGGGTGCCGGCTTGGAGCCAAACATCGAGCCGCGCCCGGTGGTGAAGCAAATCAGGTTGGCGCCACTGGCAATTTGGCCGGTGCTGGCCACGGGGTCGTAGCCGGGAGAATCCATGAACACAAAGCCTGCTTTGTCAATCGGCTCGGCATAGCGGTAGACCTCTTGCAAGGGCGTGGTGCCAGCCTTCATGGCCGAGCCCAGTGATTTTTCAAAGATGTTGGCCAAGCCGCCTTGCTGGTTGCCATGGCCGACGACACCATTGAACTGCACGTTGGTCCCGCGTGTGTACTCGGCCCACCAGGCCAGCCGGTCCAGCAACTTCTGCCCCACTTCGGGTGACACCGCACGGCGCGTCAGCATGTGCTCGACGCCATGAATTTCTGGCGTCTCCGACAAAATGGCCGTGCCACCGTGACTCACCAGAATGTCCATGGCTGCCCCCAACGCGGGATTGCAGGTGATGCCAGAAAAGCCATCCGAGCCGCCACACTCCAGGCCAATTTTCAAATGGCTGGCGGGAACGGGCTCGCGCTGGATGGCGTTGGCCAGCGGCAGCATGGCCTCCACCGCCGCAATGCCCGCGGCCACGGTGGCGCGCGTGCCACCCGTGTCTTGCATGACCAGGGTTTGCATCAAGCGGTCTTCGCGCAAGCCTTGAGAGCTGACCAAATCCATGACCTGGTTGCGCTCGCAGCCCAGACCGACGATCAAGGCGCCGGCCAAATTGGGATGGCGCACATAGCCAGCAATGGTGCGGCGCAGCACATCGAAATGCTCGCTGGGCGAGGCCATGCCGCAGCCACTGGTCTGCGCAAACGCCACCACCCCATCGACGTTGGGGTAAGCCGCGAGTTTTTCAGGTGTGAAATGGGCCGCAATGCGGTGGATCACCGTGGAAGAACAATTCACCGAGGACAGAATGCCAATGAAGTTGCGCGTGGCCACCCGGCCATCGGGGCGCACAATGCCCTGAAAGGTGGCGCGTTGATCCGCAGGCACGTAAGCCACAGGTCGCACGTCCTCTCCAAACGCAGGATCGTGGTGAAACTCGCCGAGTGCCAGGTTATGGCTGTGCACATGATCGCCAGCGGCGATGTCACGCGTGGCCACCCCAATCTCGGTGTTGTACTTGAGAACGCGCTCGCCTTGCGCAATGGCCCTTGCCGCAATTTTGTGGCCCGCAGGCACCTGGGCACGGGCCTTCAATTGCCAATCGCTGAAGACCTCACCCAGCGCGACGGCCGACTTGGCGACCAACACATTGTCCTGTGCATGCAAACGAATCAAGGCCACCACTCAACTCCGGGTCAGTTCGCGCAGTTTGAGGCGCTCGATCAGCAAGGTTTCTTTTTTGTAAACCGTGCCCACATATTTTTCATAGTCCGGGCCATCGAGGTAAAGCACGGGCGCGTCGATCTTGTCACACGCTTGCTTGAACTCTGCACTGGCGGCAGCGACTTTGAAGGCTTGGCGCAAGCGCGCCACCTGAGCGGGATCCATGCCCCGCGGCGCGCCGACGCCGTTGGGCGCATCGACCACCACATTGAAGCCTGCATCCTTCAGAGTAGGCACGTCTTTGAAGCGTGCGGTGCGTTGCTCGCCCCAGGTGGCCAGCAAACGCAGCTTGCCAGACTCCACATGCGGCGCCCAGGAAGACGAGTCCACCAGCACTTCCACATGGCCGCCCAACACCGATTGCAAGGCGTCGGCGCCGCCTTTGAACGGCACATGGTTGAATTGCACATTGGCGGCCAATGCGAACTCTTCCATGCCCACATGCGTGGCACCGCCCACCCCAGAATGGGCGTAGCTGATCTTGCCCGGTTGAGCCTTGGCTTCTGCGACCAGGTCTTGCAGCGTTTTCCAGCGTGCGTTGGATGGCACGGCAATGCCAAAGGTCTGGCCGGAGGTGCGTGCCAAATACGTCAGGTCTTTCATGGGATCGATGGCCACGGTTCCCAATTGCGAAAAGCGGGTGACGGAAATTGGAATTTGCCCCACGGTGTAACCATCGGGCTTGGCCGAGGCCAGCGCTTTCAAACCGATCATGCCGGCCGCACCCGCCTTGTTCTCCACCACCATGGACTGGCCCAATTCACGGCCTGCGGCCAAGCACAAGGCACGCATGGTTTGGTCGGCTGTGCCACCTGCGGGCCAAGGGCAAATAAAGGTGATGGGGCGGTCAGGGTAGACCGTGGCTTGCGCTTGGGCCTTCACAGCCATCCCGGCCAGGCTTGCCGTGGTGGCGGCCAGCATCGTGCGTCGCTTGATCATGTCTTCCTCTTGTGTGGTTGATCGGTGTTTAAAGCACCGATTGTGGCGCAGGCAATTGGCTTATTCGGCCTTCACGCCCGCAGAAGTGATGACCTTGCCCCATTTGACAATTTCATCGTCCAAAAATTTCACCGCTTGATCGGGGGTGCTGCCCACAGGCTCCAGACCCAAGGCCTCAAAGCGCGCGCGCAAATCGGGCGAATTCAAGGCACGTGCAGTTTCGGCCGAGAGCCGGGCCACGATCTCTTTGGGCACGCCGGCAGGTGCCAGGAAAAGCACCCAGGTGGAAGCCTCCAGTGGCGGTCCGCCAGCCTCCGCCAAAGTGGGCACCTCGGGTGCGCTGGGGATCCGTTTGGACGAGAACATGCCCAGGGCCTTGATCTTGCCGCTGCGCACATGCGGCATCAGCGACACCGGTGTGTCCACCAGGATCTGGATGGAATTGCCCATCAGGTCTTGCAAGGCGGGCGCCGTGCCTTTGTAGGGCACGTGCACCATTTGGGTCCCGGTGTTCAATTTCAGGAACTCCGTGGTCAAGTGGGCGGCAGCACCGATGCCCGAGGAACCAAAAGACACCTTGTCGGGATTGCCCTTGGCATAGCTGATCAGTTCCCTCACGTCTTTGACCGGGAAATTGTTGCTGGCCGTCAAAATCAGCGGGGTGATGCCCACCACGGACACCGGCGCAAAACTTTTCACCGGGTCGTATGGCATGCGCCCAGCATAGAGCGTGGCATTGGCCGCGTGGGCGGCAATCACGGTGAGAAAGGTGTAGCCGTCTGGTTGGGCGCGCGCGACAAATTCAGAGCCCAACAAGGAGTTGGCACCCGGCTTGTTTTCCATGACGATTTGCCAGCCGGTGAGTTCCTGCACCTTCTGAATCACCATGCGGGTGGTGCTGTCGGTCAAGCCACCCGGGGTGTAGGGAATCACCCAGCGAATGGGCTTGTTGGGCCAGGCGCTGGCGCTGGCGCTGGCAGGCGCTTGGGCCCAAGTCAGGGTGCTGCTTGCCAAGCAAGCGATCGCAGCGAGGGAGCGAAGCCAGGTTCGGCGCATGGAGTCTCCTTGTTGAAAAGCTGCCAAGTAGGCATGCCTGCGCAACCATAGCGACTCTCGCCCAGCTTGAACAGCCGTGACAACCCCAAGCCTGAAGATCAGGGCTTGCCCTTAGGTCGAAAGAACACAGGGTACTGTCGCTCGACCAACGGCCCCTCAAAATCCCACGCGTGGCAGCGCCCCAGGTGGGGCGGGGGTTTTGTGGGGTCGGGCGAGGTGAAAGCGCCTTGAATGGTCTGAAAAGCCACGGTCGCCATGTTGAACAGCAGTTCGCGCAAATGCGTGCAGCCTTGCACGCCACCCAGGTTCTTCTCAATGGCTTTGCGCCAGCCCGCGCCCAGGGTACAGCCCACCATGCGTTGCATGGCGGCGGCAGCCGACGGGCACTCGCGGTGCGGCGTGCTGTCCATGGCCACGGCAATGTCATGGATCAACAATTGGGCGTCCACGGTCAGTCGGATGGCCAAATGGTGGATGGGCTCGCCCGGTTGCCACACGCCCTCTTCTTGCAAATCAAACACCAGGCTTTTGGTGTCTTTCATTTCCCCTTCGATGTCCCACAAGCCATCGTCACGGCGATAGCCCTGAAAACGCACTTGACGGGTATGTTCTGGGGCACGGGGTTGGGGTGAAGGCAGTGGCACGGGCAATCTCGAACGAAGAATGACAAGTTGCCATTGTGCACATGCAAAATGTCTCGCTGGCGACTGAGGCATTGGGCGGCATCGCGCACAGTCCCAGCACCACAAGGAACTCCTGCATGAAGATCACCCGATTGGAAGTGTTTGCCCTGCGCGCGCCGGCACCCGAACGCCCCCACTGGACCAGCCATTTCATCGTGCCCACCGCCAATGAAATTTTGGTTCGGCTGTACACCGATGAAGGCATTGAAGGCTTTGGCCTGGCCACCAGCTACACCCCGATCGACTTCGCCATCAAGGCTTGGAAAGGCGGCCTGGCCGAACAAATCGTTGGCGAAGATGCCCTCGCGCCGGAGCGGCTCTACCAAAAATTGTTTGCCCTGACCACCAGCAAAGTGGCCAATGAAAAAGGCTGGTCACGCGAAGCGCTGATCCGCATTTCAGCGGCGGTGGACATCGCTTGCTGGGACATCGTGGGCAAGGCGGCGGGCCTGCCGCTTTACCGCTTGTTTGGCGGCTACCGTGACAGCGTGCCGGCCTATGTGACCTGCGGCTACTACCGCGAAGGCAAAGACCATGCGGAGCTGCGCGATGAAATGCACATGCTGCTCGACCAAGGCCACACCGGTTTCAAAGCCAAGGCCGGTGGCCTGCCTGTCCCAGAGGATGTGGAACGCATGGCCGTGATGCGTGAAGTGATTGGCCCGGACCGCGATTTCATGATCGACCCCAACCGCGCCTGGGACTTGCCCACCGCCATCGATGCCGCACACCGCCTGGAAGCCCTCAACCCGCGCTGGCTGGAAGAGCCCATTCGCTGGGAAGATGATCGGCGGGGGCTGAAACTGCTGGCGCAGAAAACACGCATCCCCTTGTCGGGCGGTGAAAGCGAGATGACCAGCTACGGCTGTCGCGCCATGCTGGAAGAACAGGCCATTCAAATCTTGCAGTTTGATTGCACGATGATGGGCGGCTTCACCGAAGGCCGCAAGCTCACCGGCCTGTGCGAGTTGAACCATGTGCAAGTCGCCCCGCACCATGATTGCTTCATCCATGCCCACATCGTGGCCTCCAGCCCTGCGGGCTGCATTGTCGAAGCCTTCACCGACCCGGAGCGCGACCCCTTGCAAGCTGAGCTGTATGAAGACCCCCCGGAAATTCGCAACGGCGTGCTGCACCTCAAACAAAGCCCGGGCTTGGGCTTGACCTTGTCGCAAGCCGCGCTGGCCAAATATGGCCAACGTATTGTTTAATGAACCCCAGGAGACAAAGATGAAAAAAATACTGACCCGCGTCGCCATGGCCATCGGTTTGACAGCGATGGCCTCTTCGACTTTTGCCCAAACGGCCGCCAATTACCCCGCACGCCCCATCAAGATCGTGGTGCCCTTTGCCCCCGGTGGCACCACCGACATGCTGGCACGACTGGTTGGCCAAAGGCTCACGCAGTCCTGGGGGCAACCCGTGGTGATCGAAAACAAACCCGGCGCGGGCGCCACACTGGGCGCCGACATCGTGGCGAAATCCGCGCCCGATGGCTACACCCTGCTCATGGGCGCTGCACACCACACCATTGCCCAACAGGTGTACGCCAAAATTCCTTACCACTTTGACCGCGACTTCGCTCCCATCACCATGGTGGCCATGGTGCCCAACATGGTGGTGGTCAACAGCGAGGTGCCCGCCAAAAACATTGCTGAATTCATTGCCTTGGCCAAAAACCAGCCTGGCAAACTCAATTACGGTTCTGCCGGTGCCGGCACGGCCCACCATCTGATCGGTGAAATGTTCAAGCTGCGCGCTGGCGTGGATTTGGTGCACGTACCTTACAAAGGCAGTGCGCCGGCCGTGGCGGACTTGCTCAGTGGCCAGGTTCAGTTGATGTTTGACACCGTCACCTCCGGCCTGCCGCAAGTGAAAGCCGGCAAGCTGCGTGCCCTGGCCGTCACCACGGCCAAGCGCTCGTCGGCCATGCCCGATGTGCCCTCCCTTTCAGAAACAGCCTTGCCGGGCTTTGATGTGGGCACCTGGTTTGGCTTGCTGGCGCCAGCCGCCACCCCGCCCGCCATCGTGCAAAAGCTCAATGCCGAAATTGTGAAAATCATCCAGCAACCGGATGTGCGCAAGCAAATGCTGGAGGCTGGCTCAGAACCCATGGGCAACACCTCACAACAGATGGCGGCCCAAATCAAGGCCGAGCTGGAGGCCTTTGAAGCCGTGGTCAAACAAATCAAATTGGTGGTGGAGTGAAACGCCATGGCAACTGTTGAATTCAGCAACCTAGGCCACAGCGGCTTGAAAGTTCCTGCACTGTGGCTGGGCACCATGATGTTTGGCGACCAAACCGATGAGGCCGAAGCACGCAACATTGTGGACGCCACACGCGACGCCGGCCTCAACGCCATCGACACGGCCGACAACTATGCCGGCGGCGAATCGGAGCGCATGGTGGGCCGGCTGATTGCCAAGGACCGGGACCGCTGGATCCTGGCCACCAAGGTGGCCAATCCCATTGGGCAAGAAGCCAACGACCGTGGCTTGTCACGGCGCTGGCTCTTGAAAGAGGTGGACAACAGCCTGCAGCGTTTGCAAACCGATTGGATCGATGTGTATTACATGCACCGTGACGACGAGAGCACGCCCATTGAAGAGACCCTGAGCACGTTCGCGCGGCTGATCGAGCTGGGCAAAATTCGTTACTACGGCGTCTCCAACTTCCGCAGCTGGCGCGTGGCGCGCATGGTGGAAATCGCGCGGCACATGGGCATTCCTCAACCCATTGTGTGTCAACCGCCCTACAGTGCGGTCACACGCCAAATTGAAACCGAGCTGCTGCCCTGCTGCGACCACTACGGCGTGGGCGTGGTGGCCTACAGCCCTTTGGCACGCGGCGTGCTGACTGGCAAATACAAGCCAGGCGCGGCCCCCGAAGCGGGCAGCCGCGCGGCGCGCGGTGACAAGCGCATCTTGCAAACCGAGTTCCGGCCCGAGTCGCTCGAAGTGTCGCAAGCGCTGTGCGAGCATGCCGCACAGCGTGGCATGAGCCCGACACAATTCGCCATTGCCTGGGTGCTGAACAACCAGCGCATCCAGGGCGTCATAGGCGGGCCACGCACCCTGGCCCAATGGCAGGACTATCTGGCGGCCATGTCGGTCAAGCTGTCAGCGGAAGATGAAGCCGTGGTGGATCATTGGGTGCCTCAAGGCTATGCCTCTACCCACGGCTACAACGACCCGCAATACCCGCTGACCGGTCGGATCGCCAGACCCTGAACACCGTCATTGCGAGGCCCACAGGGCCGCGGCAATCTCACGCCGCAGACAGATCGACGCGCTGCGCGATGACGCAGGGGTTAGAGGATGCGACCGTAGCGGTGCAAGGACAGCAGGCACCCCCAGAGGGCCAGCAACATACCCAGGGCGGCCATGACACCGGTGACCTCGGTCACCGCACGTTTTTCGAAACGCAAGCGGTGTCCCAGCTGGTCATAAATTTTGCGCAGTTCTTGTGCACTGCTGGCCCGGAAATATTCGCCCTGTGTTTCGGTCGCCACCTTGCGCAACATCTCTTCTTCCAAGCGAACACGCATGGACCGGCCTTGGGCTTGCACAATGGCGCCTTCAGGCGTGCCCACACCGACGGTGTAAATCCGCACCTTGTGTTCTGCCGCCAAATTGGCCATGGCCAACAAGTCTGGCCCCATATTGCCTTGGCCATCGCTGAGCAACACAATCGCCATGGAGCGGCCCTGCGGCGCCGGGTTGGTGGACGGGGCTGGTTGGGAGGGAACAGGCTGCGTTGGCGGCTTGGCGGGTTTGCCATCCATCGCCTCATTGATGATTTTTTGCGCGTCAATGTTGGCACCCGGCAACAAAGCCTCCAGGGAAATCAACACGCCCGTGCCCAGCGCGGAGCCATATTGCAGTGGCAAATTTTCCAGGGCACGCAGCAAGTCATCGCGCTGTTCGGTCGGCGCTTGCGCCAGCGCCGCCGTGCCAGCGATGGTGACCAAGCCCACCCGCAAACGCGCGGGCTTGTCTTCGATGAAACGCTCGGCGGCCGCTTTGGCGGCCTCGAAACGGCTGGGCTCGAGGTCTTTGGCGCGCATGCTGCCGGAAATGTCCATGGCCAGCATGACCGTGGCCTCTCGCATGGGCGTGAGCATGACCGCATGCGGCCGCGCCAAAGCCAGACAAAGGCAGGTCAAACCCAGCAAGACCAAGACCAGGGGCGCATGCGACAAGCACTTGGCTTTGAACCCAGCAGGCGCAGCGGCGCTTGCGCGTTGCAGCCGAAGGTAGACCCACAGCAAAACCGGTACCAGCACGCCACTGGCCAGCAAGGGCGGCCACAAAAAATGCAAACTGAAGAGGTCAGGCATGCAGGCTCCTGCGCTTGCGCAGCGCCACGAAGTGCCGCACCGCCAAAGCCAGATCTTCGTCGGTGGCAATGGCCAAGCCATCCATCCCGGCTTGGGTCAGGGCAGCATGAAAGGCCTCTTCACGCGCCAGCGCGAGGTCGGCATAGCGCTGCCTGAAAGCCGGATCGGAGGTGTCCAGCAACAACTGTTCGCCCGACTCGGCATCTTCCAGCCACATCAGGCCAGCCGCGGGCAACTTGGTTTCCAGTGGATCGGTCAAACGCACCGCAATGCCATCATGTCGACGAGTCAAACCACTGAGCGCTTTCTCCCAACCCGGCGCGCTGAGAAAGTCCGACAGCACAAACACTTGCGAACGGCGCTTGAGCAAAGACTGCGCTTGGTGCAACCAAGGCCCCAGTGCGGTCTCATGGTGAGAAGCCTGCAGGGGCACGCGTTGCACGGTGTCCATCAAATGCAACAAATGCCGACGCCCCATGCGCGCCGGCACATGGCGCATTGGCGAGGAGGCATTCCCTGTCAGGATCAGCGCGCCCACGCGGTTGCCGCGGCGCATCAGCATCTGAGCCATCACGCCCACGAAAGACAACATCAGGCTGCGCTTGCTCTGCCCATGTGAGCCAAAACCCATGGAGCCGGTCATGTCCAGCAAAAACCAGGCGCTGATCTCGCGGTCTTCCTGGTGCTCCCGCACATGGGGTATCTGCAGACGTGCCGCGACATTCCAGTCGATGTGGCGCACATCGTCATGCGGCTGGTATTCACGCAAATCCGCAAGGTCCAATCCCGCCCCGCGAAACAGGCTGCGATGGTCGCCTTGCAGCGCACCGTCCAAACGGCGCAGCACGGTCCAATCGAGTTGACGCAGCAATGCATCCATGTCGGCCCGCGCAGGCGCGAGGTCAGACACAGCCGCTGCAGGCTGGGCCTGCCGCTGACGCTTAAGCTGACGCAGCCATCCGAGCATGAGATTCCAAGGGCTTGTCAGGGACCGGCACGGCTTGCATGATGCGTGCAATCAAACTGTCAGGGGTCTGCCCCTCGGACAAAGCTTCGTAGGACAACACCAGGCGGTGGCGCAACACATCGGGCACCAGGTCCGCCACATCTTCGGGCAAGGCGTAATCGCGCCCGCGCAAAAACGCCAGGGCCCTCGCCCCCTCGATCAAACCGATGGTGGCACGGGGGCTGGCGCCAAAACTTAAAAAGCGTTTCATATCTACCAGCCCATAGCGCTCGGGCTGGCGCGTGGCCGCCACCAACTTGACGGCATAGTGCACCAAGCCCGGGTCTACATAGCCGCGCCGACACTGGGCTTGCAAGGCCATCAACTGCTCTGGCGTGACGACGCCGGTCACTTGCGCTGGCTCGCCAATCACGCGCTGAACGATCACAAACTCTTCGTCCTCGGAGGGGTAGTCCACCAGCACCTTCATCATGAAACGGTCCACTTGCGCCTCAGGCAAAGGGTACGTGCCCTCGGTTTCAATCGGGTTCTGCGTGGCCATCACCAGAAACGGCAGGGGCACGCGGTGGGTTTCACCCGCCAGGGTCACTTGTCGCTCTTGCATGACCTCCAGCAAGGCACTCTGCACTTTGGCAGGCGCACGGTTGATTTCATCAGCCAGCAAAAGGTTGGCAAACACCGGGCCCAACACGGTGCTGAACTCACTGGTTTTTTGATTGAAGATGCGCGTGCCCACCAAGTCGGCCGGCAGCAGATCAGGGGTGAACTGAATGCGACGGAAGGAGCCGCGCAGTGTTTTGGCCAGGGTGTTCACGGTCAGGGTTTTGGCCAGGCCGGGCACGCCCTCGATCAACAAATGGCCCTGTGCCAGCAAGGCCACCAGCACGCGTTCTAGAAAGGCATCTTGCCCCACCACCACGCGTTTGACTTCGTACAGCACATGCTGCATTTGAGCGGCCGCTTGCGCAGCCGCTGGGTTGGCGTTGGGCTGGCCGCGCCAGACATCGAGGGAAGTGTTCATGCCATTTCCTTGCTGTGAAATCTATTAAAAGGGAGGCATGCCAACAGCCATGCCGGCTTCCTCAATGGTGGTTGCAAAACCAATGCCGATGAAGGTGCGCGCCGAGGTGGGATTGAGGATGGCCGTGACAATGCCCACCACCTCACCTGCCAGGTTCACCAAGGGCCCACCCGAATTGCCAGGGTTGGCCGCTGCATCAAACTGAATCAGGCCCGCCAAGCGACGGCCACCTTCGGGCGACAAAAACTCGCGCCCCAGGCCGGACACCACACCCGCCGACACCGAGGGGCCAATGCCATAGGGGAAACCCACAGCCACCACACCATCGCCCGGCACCAACTGACGGCTCGAGCCCAAGATGGCCGGTTGCAAGTCGTCTGGAATTTTTTGCGGCTTGATCACCGCCAGGTCTTTGTCGGGATGCACCCCCACCACTTGGGCGGACGACTCTGTGCCGTCGGCAAAGGTCACCACCAAGCGCTTGGCCCCCCAGACCACGTGGTAGTTGGTGAGAATCGTGCCATCGTCCTTGATGACCACGCCGGTGCCGACGCCACTCTCTCGGTCCTCGCCCTTGGGTTTTTTGGGGTCTGGCTCAAAGCCCTGAACGCGCACCACGGCGCCTTGCACCGCCGCAGCGGCTTTGGCGGTGGGGGAAGGCAAATCTTGTGTGGTCAACGCATGCAGAACCGCAGCGTCAATGTCTTTTTGGGTCAACTCTGGTTTGGCGGGCGACCAAGCTTCGCGCACTTCGAAGGCCAGCACAGCCACGAGCAAACCCATCAGGAACATCGCGACCCGGTCCCAACGCCATTTTTTTTCAGCGCTTGCCGCTTGCGGTGCTTCGTCCGTCGCGATGTGACGCTCCGCCTCGCTGGAACGGGGACGTTTGCTGAACACCACGGCGCGTTTCATGAAATAACCATAACACAGGGTTCAATGGTAAATTGGCGTCAGACTTGATTAACCTTCCAACCTCACATGCATTTCCTCCAGGCCGAGATGCTTTGGGCCCTGTTGCTGGCACCCATGCTGGTGGGCTTTTACCTGTACCTCATTCGTCGGCGTCGACGCCAGGTGCTGGCGTTTTCATCCTTGCGCCTGATCCATGAGGCCATGGCCTCCTCTTCGCGCTGGCGTCGTCACTTGCCGCCCGCGCTGGTTTTTTTGGCTGTCGTGCTGGCCTTGCTGGCCATGGCCCGACCGGTGGCCCGCATCACCCTCCCCGCCGATTACATGACCCTGGTCATGGCCATGGACGTGTCACGCAGCATGCTGGCCACCGATGTCGAGCCCAACCGGATTCAGGCCGCGCAAAAAGCCGCCAAAGAGTTTTTACAAGCCTTGCCTGCTGGCGTGCGCGTGGCCATTGTGTCGTTTGCCGGTACAGCGCAGGTGGTCCAGCATGTGAGCGACCGACGCGAGGATTGGGTGGCCGCCATCGACCGCTTTCAATTGCAGCGCGGCACGGCCACGGGCAGTGGGCTGTTGATGGCACTGTCCACTCTGCGCCCGGACGCGCCCATCCAACTGGAGAGCACCTTGTACGGCGGTTCCTCCCAGCGTGGCATTGCTGAGCCCCAAGGCCAAAGCCTGGAAGACCGGCGCAAAAGCGCACCGCCCAAAGAAATCGTCCCGGTGCCGCCCGGCTCCTACACCGGCGGCGCCATTGTGCTGCTGTCCGATGGTCGCCGCACCACGGGGCCCGACCCCCTCGAGGCGGCCAAGCTGGCGGCCAACTTGGGGGTTCGGGTTTACACCGTTGGCTTTGGCACACCCAACGGCTTCATCCCGGGCTACGAAGGCTATTCCTTTTTCACACAAGTGGATGAAGAAACCCTGAAAGCGGTGGCAAACATCACGGAGGCTGAATACTTCAAAGCCGGCTCGGCCGATGAATTGAAAAAAATTTACGAGCATCTTTCCACCCAGTTCACGCTGGAGCGCAAAGACACCGAAGTCAGCGCCTTGATGGCAGGCGCAGCCTTGTTGCTGTTGTTGCTGGCGCTGGGCTTGTCTGTGCGCTGGTTTCGCGCGGGCGCCCCCAAACTGATGAGCCCAACCTGACCGCTTAAATCATGGAGACTTTGCGCTCACGCCCTTGATGCGGTCCGTCATGCGGGTTTGAAATGGCTCGGCGCAAGACCGTACGGTAGCCCTGCACCACCTCCATGCGATCGCGCAGGCCACGCGCGCACAGCAGGCGATGGGCCGCAGGTAATTTCCAGCACGGCGTGGCCACCAAGAGATGGTGCTCCAAGTGGTAGTTCACCCAATAAGGGGCCAGGATGGCGCGCATGGCCAGGTTGGTCAAGGTGGTGCGGGTGTTGCGCAAAGGGTCGTCGTTGTCGGGTACCACTGCATGCTCCGCAATGTTGCGAATGCGGCTGATGACTTGGTACCAGGTCATCAGGGGCAGCAGCCACAGGGTGAAAAAAAGCTCTGGATGGCCAACAACCCACAGCAGCAGAAACAGCAGGCCATTGGCCACCAAAAAATGGCCGTCAACCCGCCACAGCCGCGCCCAACGCTGGGCTGTCGTGCCCTCGCCCATGTTGTAGCGAAAGCCTTCCAGGCGACGCTGGAAAGCGGTGACGCCGAAAAAGTCACGCAGCATTTTGCGCACAAAGCTTTTCTGGCTGATGGGAAAGGGAGCAGACAAAACCCAATCGGGGTCGTCCTTTTGCTGGGTGTGACGGTGATGCTGAAGGTGGTACGGGCGGTACAAAGTTAGGCTGGCCCCCACCGGCGAGCCGCAAAGGTAAAAGCCGAGCCAGTCGTTCAGGCGGGTGTTTTTGAACAGCAAGCGGTGGGCGGCATCGTGCATCAGGATGGCCAAGCCCAGTTGTCGGCCGCCAATGAGGACGACGGCCAACAAAAAAGTGAGGGGGTTGGGCCAGGCTACATAGAGCGCCATGGCCAAAAAGATGGTGAGCCAAGCATGGAGCACAAGGTAAAAGCCCATGCCGTTGGAGCGTGCGCGAAGTGCTTGGTCTTCTTCGGCTGTGAGCCAGCCTTTCACTCCGACATCCATGGCAAACCTTTGATTGACATCCCAAGATGGGAAAAATGTTAGCTTGCCACGGGTTGGCTGAAAAGTTCAGCCTGTCACCTTTGGGTGACCCCAGGGGTAAAAACCCTTGAAATTAAGCTTTTAGTGCTCGTACGCCAGAATAAATACGGGCAGCAGGACGGTGCTTTTGCTCGTATTCCTGGGCCATGAGGGCACGAATTCGGTTGAAGCTGGCCTTGATTTGGCTGACTTCGTCATTCATTTGCTGCAAACACTGGTCCATGCCGTTGCGGGCTGGAGCCGGCTGGGTGGCTTTCTTTTCCATGCGGTTTTCTCCATACATGCTGAAGACACAACGCACCCAGCCAGGATTTGGTGGACAGGTTTTTAAAAAAAATGACTAAATCGTGACACCACCGTCGATCACCAGGCTTTGTCCGGTCATGAAAGACCCCGCCTGAGACGCCAAAAACACCGCTGCGCCCGCGATTTCATCGGGCTCGCCAATGCGCCGCAGGGGGGTGGTCGCATTGCGCTCCTTGAGCATGGCCGGGTCATCCCACAACGCTTTGGCAAAGTCAGTCTTGATCAGCCCCGGGGCAATGCAATTCACGCGGATGTTGTGCGGCCCGTATTCAACCGCCAGGTTGCGTGCCAGCTGCATGTCGGCGGCTTTGCTGATGCAATAGGCACCAATCACGGAGGAGCCGCGCAAACCGCCAATGGAGGAGACGATGATGATCGAACCCGCGCGGCGCTCTTTCATTTCGGGCACGGTCAAATTGATCAGCCAATGGTTGGCCACAATGTTGTTGTCCAGAATTTTGCGGAACTGGTCGTCGCCAATGCCCGCCATCGGTCCGTAATAGGGGTTGCTGGCCGCGTTGCACACCACAATGTCGATGCGACCCCAATGACGGCGGGTCTCCGACACGAGCTTCTCCAGGTCCGCCTTGGCCGAGATGTTGGCGGGTATCGCAATGGCCCGGCCCGGCCCGTGCTTGGCCTCGATGGCTTTCACCACCTCGTTGCATGCCTGCGCCTTGCGGGAAGAAATCACCACACGTGCGCCGTGCTCGGCCATGCGCTCGGCGATGGCGCGGCCAATGCCGCGCGACGAGCCGGTGATCACGGCCACTTGGCCTGTCAGGTCAAACAAAGTCATGGAGTCTCCTTTTTGTGTGTCAACGTGTGGCGGCGACGAGCCCGCCGTCTACTAAGATTTCAGTGGCGGTGATGTAGCGACTTTCATCGGCCGCCAAAAACAACACCGCATGGGCGACATCCCAGCCGTCACCCATGTGCTGCATGGGCACCTGCTGGTGACGGTGGGCAATGAAGCCCGCGGTGTCGCCGGCCGCGTACTTGGCAGCCAGCCCTTCAATCAGGGGGGTGTGCATCAGACCGGGGATGACGCAGTTCAGCCGGATGCCCTCGGGCGCATGAATGACCGCGGTGGTGCGCGTGAATTGCATCAATGCGGCCTTGGCCGCCGCATAAGCCACCTGGGGCTTGCCAACATAGCGCAGACCCGCCACCGAAGAGATGTTGATGACCGACCCACCGCCCTGGGCTTTCATGAGGGGCAGCACGCGCTTGCATGCGAGAAACGCGCCTTTGAGGTTGACCTCCAACTGGCTGTCCCACACCGACTCCAGCATGTCCACCGGTCCACCGGGTTGCGACAGGCCCACGTTGTTCACCAAGATGTCAATGCGACCGAAGCGCTGCACACAATCGTCCACCACCCGGTTCACCTGCTCGGCCTGCGTCACATCGCACGCTGCCACTTCCATGGTGCCGCCCTCTGCGCGCACGATGTCCCGCGTGTTTTCGGCATGGCTGAGTTGCAGGTCGGTGCCGTAGACCTGGGCACCCTGGCGCGCCAGCAACGTGGCACTGGCCCGGCCATTGCCCCAGCCCTCGGCAACCGCTCCGCAGCCCATGACCAGCGCCACTTTTCCTTGAAGATTCAACACGAGCCATTCTCCGTTCAAAAAGCCAGTGTCGAGTGAAGGCCGCAGGCTGTCAATCACGCAATCGATAGCCACGCCAGATTTGTCTCACGGGTGACGCGCCCGCCTGTCGGCGCTGATTAAGCTGAGCGCATGACCTCCACCCCCACCTTTTCCACGCCCTTCTCCACCGACAAGCAACCTGCCTTTGGCGCACGCGGCATGGTGGTCACCAACCACCCTCTGGCCTCGGCGGCCGGGACGGAAATGCTGGCCGCGGGGGGCAACGCTGTCGATGCGGCTGTGGCCGCCTTGTTCACCCTGTCGGTGGTCGAACCCATGATGGTCGGCCTGCTCGGCGGCGGCTTTGCTCACCTGCGCCTGCCCAACGGCCAGCAAACCGTGATCGAAGGCCAAGGGGTGTGCCCGCAAAACATCACGTCCACCACGTTCACACCAGCCCCCATGGCGCCTGCGGGCACCATGGAAACCGTGGGACGGCGCAACAGCCTGGGCCGCGCCGCCGTGGCCACCCCCGGCAATTTGATGGCCTGGTGCCAGATGCTGGAACGCCATGGCACGCTCTCGCTGGACGATGTGATGCAACCCGCATTGCGCCATGCCACGCGCGGCTTTGTGGCCACGCGTTACTTGAGCAACTGCATCACCGACAACGCCGCAGACCTGCTGCTCGACCCCGAAATTGCCAGCGTCTTCCTGCCGGGCGGCCGCCCACTGCAAGCCGGTGACCGCCTGGTTCAAGGCGCCTATGCTGACACCTTGCGCACGGTGCTTCGCGAAGGACCCGATGCGCTCTACGGCGGCAGCCTGGGCCAAACTTTGGTCAGTGACATGGCCAAAAACGATGGTTACTTGACCCTGGCCGATTTGCGTGGCTACCAAACCCGTGACCGGGAGGTCCTGCGGGCCATGTACCGGGGCTTTGAAGTGACCGGCCCCCCACCCCCCTGCGCCGGTCCCTTGCACATCGGTCAGATGTTGAAAATTCTGGAAGGCTTCGATGTCCAAGCCATGGGCTTTGGCAGCGTGGACAGCGTGCACCTGTTGGCCGAGGTGCTGAAGATTGCATTTGCCGACCGCTCGGCCGCCACCGCCGACCCGGACTTTGTCCCTGTGCCCATCGACAAGCTGCTGTCGGGGTCCTATGCGGATGAGCGCCGCCAGCAAATTGACATGGCCAGGGCACAGGATTGGGCCCCGGGCGTGGTGCCCGCAGAAAGCGCCAACACCACCCACGTCACGGTGGCCGATGCCCAAGGCTGCATCGTCAGCGCCACCCAAACCATCAACTCGGTGTTTGGCGCACGTTACATGGTGCCGGGCACCGGCATGATTCCCAACAATTACTTGTATGTGCTGGACCCGCGACCCGACCGGGCCAACTCACTCGCTCCGGGCAAGCGCGTGATTTCGTCAATGGCGCCCCTGATTGTGTTGCGCGAGGGCCGTCCCGTCTTGGCACTCGGATTGCCGGGGGGCCTGAGAATTTTCCCCTCGGCCTTGCAGGCCGTGGTCAATTTGCTCGACCATGGCATGAGCTTGCAACAAGCCGTCGAGGCGCCACGCATCTGGACGCAAGGCTATGGCTTGGAACTGGAGCCCGCGTTTTCGCAGGCCACCGCCCAAGCGCTGGCCGCAAAAGGCCACGACATCCTGCCCGTGAGCAACGTCGGTGGCGGCATGAATGCCATCCGCTTTCATGACGACGGCCGCCTAGAGGGCGCGGCCTGTTGGCGCGCCGATGGCACGCCCATTGGCGTCAGTGGGGGCATGGCGCGCGAGGGCGTGCGGTTTCTGCCCGAGTCGCGTCCCCGCTGAGCGACGCTCAGCCGGCCAGGCCGACGGTCATGCCGCCGCAGATGTAGAGCACCTGCCCCGTGATGAAGCCCGCGCGCGGGTCGACAAAGCTGGCCACACCATGCGCCACATCGTCCGGCGTGCCCATGCGCTTGACGGGAATGGCTTCGATGATGGCGTGTGTGCGGGGGCTGTCGGGCGGGTTCACCTGACGAAACAATTCTGTGTCGATGGGCCCGGGGCCGATGGCATTCACCGTGATGCCGTGGCGACCCAATTCGAGGGCCCAGGTTTTGGTCATGCCATGCAGCGCAGACTTGGTGGCGGCATAGGCGGTGCGCAGCTCCTTGCCCAGTGCAGCACGGCTGGAAATGCTGACAATGCGACCCGCGCGGCGTGCTTTCATGGCCGGCAAAACAGCCTGGGTGCACAACAGCGTGGACCCCAGATTCAGCGCCACCACGGCATGCATGTCTTCAATGGAGGTGCCCTCGATGGGCGCTGGCATGACCTTGCCCACGTTGTTCACCAGCGCATAGATGTCGTGCTTTTCGACAATGCGCCCCAGGGTATCGCGGGTGCTGCCAGGGTCCGCCAGATCGGCCTCGTAGAACAGTTCACCCGGCAAGGCCTGCTTGGGCGGCACACGGTCCACGGTGATGATTTGAAAGCCATCGGCTGCGAGCCGCGCGGCAATGGCACGGCCAATGCCGTTGGAGGCACCGGTGATAAGGGCTTGATGCGCCATGAACAACCTTTCCGTCAGAATCAGGGGAAGCAAACAACGCTAGCGTAACGGCAGAAAGGGGTCTGGGACAATCTGGCCAGTCACCCATCTAACAGCCGCCGTGGGGCACGCATGGGACACTGATGTCACTGACCTAAACCGGACCTTGAGCTTGTGAAGATCTTTTATGGCTGGCGCATGACCGCTGCGGCCTGTGGCATCCAGTTTCTGCTGGCCGCCCTGCTGATGCAGTCCTTCGGCCTCTACATTGCCGCCCTGTCGGACGAATTGGGGTGGAGCAAAACAGCCTTGTCCGGCGCGGCTGCCTTGCAATCGGTGGAGGCCGCGATCATCGGTCCGGTGCTCGGTTGGGTGGTCGACCGCTTCGGGCCGCAGTCCATGATTCGCCTGGGGATGCTGATTTTTGGCGTGGGTTTGCTGTACCTGAGCCAAATCGACACCCTCACCGGGTTTTATGTCAGCGCCATTCTGATGGCCATTGGCACCAGCCTGTGCGGCTATTTCCCGCTCTCGGTGGCCCTGGTGCAATGGTTTGAGCGCTACCGTGCCCGTGCTTTGTCCATCATGAGCTTGGGCCTGGCGATGGGAGGCTTGGCCGTGCCCGTGGTGGCCTGGGCCATGCAAAGCTTTGGCTGGCGTGCCGCAGCCCTGGGCTCGGGCGTGGTGGCCATTGTGGTGGGAATTCCGATGGCACGCATCATTCGTCGCCGCCCCGAAGATCACGGCGAGTTCATCGACGGGATTGCACCCATTGCCAGCCACACGCCCCTCCAGGAAGACAGCGGCAAACAGCCCATCGTCCACGAGTTCACCGCCAAAGAGGCTTTGCGTACCCAGGCGTTTTGGATGTTGGCCATTGGGCACGGTCTGGCCTTGCTGGTGGTCACCGCGGTCAATGTGCACGCCATCACCCACATGAAAGAAGGGCTGGGTTATTCGGTCTCAGAGGCCGGCCTGGTCATCATGCTCATGACTGTGGGCCAAATGGGGGGCGTGTTGCTGGGCGCCAGCATGGGTGACCGCTATGACAAGCGGGTGGTGGCGGCACTGTGCATGGTCTCGCACATGGTAGGGTTGCTGTGCCTGACCTATGCCACCCATGTGTCAGCCTTGGCAGCCTTTGCCGCCTTTCATGGCGTGGCCTGGGGGCTGCGCGGGCCTTTCATGCAGGCCATCCGCGCCGACTACTTTGGCCGCAATGCGATTGGCATGATTTTGGGACTGTCCGCCGCCATCATTGCGGTAGGCCAAGTGGCCGGCCCCATGGTGGCAGGCATGTTGGCTGACCTGACCGGCAACTACCGTTTAGGGTTCACCCTGCTGGCCTTGGTGGCAGGATTGGGCTCTTTGTCATTTATGCTTGCCAAAAAACCCCAACGCAATTGAAACTAAGAGGAGACACCATGAAGAAAACCATCCAAGCTGTGCTGCTGGGCTTGCTGAGTTGTGCCAGCGCCTTGTCTGTGGCGCAAACTTATCCGCAAAAACCCGTGAAAATTTTGGTGCCCTTCGTGGCGGGCGGCACCAGTGACATCGTGGCCCGCGCCGTGTCCCAAAAGCTCAATGACGCAGGCTATGTGACCGTGGTTGAAAACCGGCCCGGCGCCAACGGTTCGATTGCGGCAGAAGCCTTGTCCAAGTCGCCAGCCGATGGCTATACCTTGCTGGTCGGCTCCATTGGCACCTTTGCCATCAACATGGGTTTGTACAGGAACCCCAAGTACGATGTGATGCGCGACTTCGAGGCCGTGACGGTGGCGGTGCGCACGCCCAACGTGCTGATCACGCCGCCCAACTTTCCCGCCAATTCGGTGAAAGAGTTCGTGGACTATGCCAAGAAAAACCCGGGCCGTATCTCCTATGGTTCGTCAGGCTCGGGATCAAGCGATCATTTGTCTGCTGAAATGTTCAAGCTGCAGACCCAGACCTTCGGCGTCCACATCCCTTACCGTGGTGGCGCGGCCGCACAAACCGACATCATGGCGGGGAACATCGAAGCCTCGTTCCAAAACTTCGGCACCGTTGTGCCCTACATCCGCGCCGGAAAAATGAAAGCCTTGGCGGTGACCTCAAAAGAGCGCATGCCGCAATTGCCGGAGGTGCCCACCTTGCTCGAGAGCGGCCTCAAGGACTTTGACGTGACGTCCTGGCAAGCCGTCGCTGTGCCCAAAGGAACGCCCAAAGACATTGTGGCCAAGCTGCAAGCTGACATTGCCAAAGGTTTTCGTTCGGCCGACATGATGCAGCGCTTCAACAACCTTGGCTTTGAAGTCGTGGTGAATACCCCCACCGAAGCCAGCGCATTTTTCAAATCCGAGATTGACCGCTGGGCCGCCGTGGTCAAAGCCTCTGGCGCCACTGTCGACTAAGGTTCAAAAGGCTCGCCATCAATGTCAAGATCCTAAATTCAGCGTTTGCGAGGGCTTGCCATCGATGGGGCAGCTGTAGCTGGCCACCACCCACACGTCATCGCCACCCTGGTTGCAGCGTGCCAGCTCGGAGCGCAAGGCGCGACGCGAAGGCTGATCAAGCGCCGCCTCGGGCTCATCCAAAAGCGTCACCTTGGCGTGGGCTGCCAGGGCCGCTGCCAACCAGACTTTGCGCTTGCTGCCCGTGGAGAGCATGTATAAAAATTTATCCAGGTGTTCTGTCAATGACAAGACTTCAGCCCACTGGTTGAATGCCGCTTGAGACCAGCGCGGGTAGCGCGCCTGGCACGCAGCCGCACACGCATGGACCGTCCAGTCATCTCGCGCCGTCTCGGCAGGGTCTACCCAATACACATCGGCGGGCGCCAGCAGGCGCGCGCCCTCGGCGTCATGCCAATGGACCGATCCCGTCGCCATGGGCCAATCGCCTGCCAGCAATCGCAACAACGTGGTCTTGCCAACGCCTTCATCGCCGGTGACCCAAGTCAAGCCTGGCTGAAACGCGGCCGACCAATCGGCGAACAGCTGCACATGGGGCTGTCGGAACGACAGGCCTTTGAC
Organism: uncultured Bordetella sp.; assembly: GCA_964442645.1. Classification (GTDB taxonomy): domain Bacteria; phylum Pseudomonadota; class Gammaproteobacteria; order Burkholderiales; family Burkholderiaceae_C; genus Limnohabitans. The sequence goes on from CAYTZZ010000001.1 coordinate 101,475, forward strand.
CTGCAAGCTTGCCAGGTGCATGGCCGGCCTCGCAAGCCGTTACGGCTTGAACTGCTCCGCATCAAACACCGTGTGAAACACGGAGCCGTCAAACATTTCAAACAAGCGCTTGGACGCCTCTTTGCTCTGGTAACGAATGTCGGAGGCCAAGGCCTTTTCGATGGCTTCCATGCTTTCAAAGCGCATGGCCATGACCATGGCCAAATGGGGATCTTCGACGTCGCTCTCGCGCTGGCGCAGCACCCTCACCTCTTGCACACCCGGAAACTGGGACCACAGCGGCACCAGCTTGTCATGCACATGGCGGAAGAACTCTTCCTCCATGCCAGGCTTCACATGGCCGCGAAAAAATGCGCAACGAATCAACATGCCGTGTCCTTGTTCAATGAATCATCGAGCGCCCAGCTCGGCCAGGCGACGCTCTTGTCGCTGAACCAAACGGGCGATGTCGGCCACATCGGCCGCACTCAGTTTGGGGCCGGGCTTGCGCACGGCCTCGGAAGCAATCACGCCGCGCTGTGCCAGCAAATGCTTGCGTACGGCCAAGCCTACGCCAGATTGCTGCTCGTAGCGCGCCAAAGGCAAATAGGCATCGAACAAATCATGGGCGCGCTCGACATTGCCAGCAGCGTGGGCTTGGCACACATCGACCATCATCTCTGGATAAGCGAAACCCGTCATGGCACCATCGGCGCCACGGCTGAGCTCTTCGGGCAAGAAAAGCCCGCCGCCGTTGCCCGTGAGAATCGACACGCGCTGCACATCGCCTCGGTCGCACGCGGCGCGAATCGCCGACAGCTTTGCCAAGCCTGGGCAATCCTCGTGTTTCAGCATCACGCAGGTGGGCGAATTTTTCAAGATGCGCAGGATCACCGAAGCCGACATTTGCACACCTGTGGCCACTGGATGGTCTTGCAAAACCCACGGGACATTGGCGCCCAGCGTCTCATTGACCATGTCGAAATACGCCACAATTTGGTCATCGGTTCGCACCGTGGAAGGCGGCGCCACCATGACGCCGGCGGCGCCCATGGCCATGACGCTGTCCGTCAGCTCGCGCATGGGCGCGAAGCCTGGCGCTGAAGCGCCCACCACCACAGGCACCTTGCCGGCCACGCGCGCCAGCACGCGCTGCACGAAAATGCGCGACTCTTCCGCAGTGAGTTTGGTCGCCTCGCCCATGATGCCCAGAATGGTCAGCCCAGTCACGCCCTTTTCAAGGCAAAAGTCCACCATGCGATCGGTACTGTCCAAGTCGAGCCCCCCTGAGACAGTGAACGGCGTCACTGTGATCAGATAGACCCCCTTGGCTGATCGGTTCAATGCATTCATGTCAGGCTTTCTTGCAAGTCGCGATGGGGTGAGAGCATACAGTGAAATCCCCAGTGGTCGAGCGATCAGCAGTGGACTAGACTTCAGCGCATTCCGGCTTTGAACAGGAACGGCCATGGCCCTCGTGAAAAGACCTCATGTGACTGCGATCCATTCGGTGCTTCGTTTTGCCCTGTCTGTGCCGGACCTGAACGTGGCCGAAGCCTATTTCAACAGCTTTGGCCTGCAAGTCGTTCGCCATGCTGACCAACTGCATCTTTTCACGCTAGGCCACTCACACTGCTGGGGTATCGTGTACCAAGGCGCGGGCCCCAAAAAAACCGAGTATTACACCGTCGGCGTCTATGCCGAAGACGAAGCGGCCCTGAGGGCGCAGGTCCTGGCTGCGGGCCACGCGCTGACCGCACCCCATCCGCGGTCCGATGGCCAAGGCTTTTGGGTTGCCGACCCCGATGGCATGCCAATCCAGGTGGTGGTCAGCGAAAAAGTGACGCCTATCGCCAAAGCCCCGCGCCTAGAATCCACTGTCCTCAACAATGCGATTGGCGTCGGCGTCAGCCCCATGCGCAGCCAAACGCACAAAGTCCATCCCCAACGCCTGTCGCACATTCTGATTTTTGTCACCGATGTGCCGCGCGCCGTGAAGTTTTACACCGAAGCGCTGGGGTTTCGCCTGTCTGACAAGTCGCTGGACGCGATTGCCTTTTTGCATGGCGCGCATGCCAGTGACCATCATTTGTTGGCCATGGCCAAATCGAATGGCCACGGGTTGCACCACTCGAGCTGGGTCGTGCGCAACCTGGACGAAGTGGGCCTGGGCATGGAGCAGATGTACCTTGCAGGCTATCGCAAAGGCTGGGGCGTGGGCCGCCACGTGATTGGGTCCAATTACTTCTACTATGCGCAGGACCCCTGGGGCAGCTTCACAGAGTTTTCCTACGACATTGATTTCATCGGCGCTGACACCGAATGGCCCGCCGGCGACTACCCCCCTGAAGACTCCATGTACCTCTGGGGCCCTGCAGTGCCCGAAGACTTCATTCACAACTACGAGGCGTCTTCTCAGACGCCCTGAAATATCTCAAGGCCCCCCATGACCTCACCTCGCTTGCTCAGTGACCGCGTCCCCTACATGGCGATGCCCGACCGACCGCCTTTGAAAATGCCCGACGGCAAACGCATGCTGGTATGGATCATCGTGAATGTGGAACATTGGTCGATTGAGCGCGCCATGCCGCGCACCGTGCTGCCGCCCCCGATGGGCCAACCCCTGTTGCCCGACCTGCCCAACTGGTCGTGGCACGAGTACGGCATGCGCGCGGGTTTTTGGCGCCTCTACGACGCCCTGGTTTCGCGCCACATCGTGCCCACTTTGGCGATCAACGGCATCGTCTGCCAGTCTTACCCGCGCGTCGCACAAGCTGCGCTCGATGCAGGCTGGGAGTTCATGGGGCACAGCTATGTGCAAGGCCCAATGCACCGTGTGGAAGACCAGGCCCTGGCCATCCGCCAGACGATTGACAGCATTCGCGCGTTCACAGGCAAGGCGCCTCGAGGTTGGGAAAGCCCTGGCCTGACAGAAACGGATGAAACCCTGGACCATTTATCCGCGGCGGGCATTGAGTACGTGGCCGATTGGGTCATTGACGACCAGCCCACATGGATTCAAGCCAAGCCACGGCCCGTCCTGTCCGTCCCCTACACCGTGGAAATCAACGACATTCCCTTGATGGCCATTCAGAACCACCGCAGCGATGAGCTGTACCACCGCGGGGTCCTGCAATTGGAACGTCTGTGGAAAGACAGCGCACAGTCACCGCGCGTGATGGCCATCAGCGTGCACCCTTACATCACGGGCGTGCCGCACCGCATTGACGCCTTTGAGCGTTTGCTGGATGCCGTGCTGGCCAAAGCCGATGTGGCCATCATGACGGGCGAAAAAATAGCCGACTGGTACACCCAGCAAATTCCTGCGCCCAAGGGTTGAGGCGGCGGGCCGTCACCGGCTGTTCAACGGGTCTTTTTCTTGTCCTCGCGAACAGCCTCTTCCAGTATGAGGGGGTAGTGAACTGCCGCCCCCGAGAGGAACAAGTCGATGGCGTCCGCCGTGCGCGCCTCAAACGAGGTCGCCGACTTGGAATTGAAAATATTTTGCCGCACGCCCCAATAAAACATGCTGCCATGAAGGTTCCAGACCAACTCGATTTCACGCCCACTGATGGGAGGGGCGTCTTTCAAAAGTTTGGCTGGGACCAAGGCCGTGCGAAACTCTTCGCACATCACGTTCAACAATTTCTTGCGAACGATGTTCAGGTAGTTTCGGTTCCACCCCAAGTCGGCCAGGCCCGCATACATGTAGATGCGAATCCATTCAGGCCGGTAAGTGGCTTTGGCGTACAGCTCATAAAAGTTCAGCAGGCGGTCTCGCAAAGGCCTGCTTGGGTCTCGCAGCAAGGCAATCCAATTTTCATCAAAGCGGCCCATGAACACGGCGTCAAACACCGCGTTGATCAGGTCCTGCTTGGACGGGAAATACCGATACAACAAAGGCTGAGAAACACCAATGCGCCGCGTCAGTTCGCGTGTCTGGACACCAAAGCCAGCCTCGGCAAAATAGACGATGGCGGCATCCAAAATTTGTTGGCGGCGTGTGGCAGGGTCCAGCCGCGTCCCTGTTGAAGGCTTCTTATTGATCACGTTTGCCATTTTAGGATAAGAATATGCACGCACCAAAGGCTGTGATCATTGGGGGTTCCATGGGGGGGCTGTTTGCCGGCAACCTGCTGCTGCGGGCGGGCTGGGACGTCACGCTGCTGGAAAAAGCCGCTAGCCCGCTCACAAGCCGAGGAACCGGCATCGTGACCCATCCTGGCCTGCGTGAGGTGATGCGCCTGGCGGGCGCACAATTTGAAAACCGACTGGGCATTGAAATTTCTCGGCGCCTTGCATTCGACGCGCAAGGCCAGATACTGAGCGAGGTCCAACTGCCGCAAAACTTCACCTCCTGGTCACGCTTGCTGCACATTCTGCTGGAAGCCTTTCCAAAAGAACGTTACCACCTGTCGTCTGGCGTAGTGCGCATTGAAGACGGCGACGCCCATCACGCGGCGAAAGTGCATTTGCACGATGGCCGGGTGCTGCAAGCCGACTTGGTGGTGGCCGCCGATGGCAACCGTTCAGAGGCACGCCGTCAAATCTTTCAGGCCCCGCCCATGCGCTATGCCGGCTATGTGGCCTGGCGCGGGCTGATCCACCGCGAGGCCCTGAGCGTGCAGGCACGCGATTGGGTGGGTGAGAACTTTGCCTTCTCACAAACACCCGGAGAACAAATTGTCGGCTACCCGGTGTTGGGCGCCGACCATCAGAACACGGTCCACGTCAACTTCGTGTGGTACCGCCGCACCTGCGCCGAAGCCTTGCGCAACATCCTCACCGACGCGCAGGGTCGGCATCACCCTGATGGGATACCACCCCACCTGCTGCGGCCCGAGGTCCTGCAGCAAGCCAGGCAAGCGGCACATGCGCATTTGCACCCCGTGTGGGCTGAAATTGTGGACAAAACGCCTGACTTGATCGTGCAAACCATTTTGGACGGCGTCACCGAGAGCATGGGCATGCAGCGCGTCGCCTTGCTGGGTGATGCGGCCTTTGTGGCGCGCCCTCATGTGGGCCAGGGCGTCACCAAGGCGGCGGGCGATGCCCTGGCCTTGGTTCAGGCTCTGCAAGCCTCAGGCCATCAGGTGCCGCAAGCGCTGGCGGAGTACAGCCGCCTGCGGGTGCCGGTGGGTTACAAAGCGGTGACGATGGCGCAGCAATTGGGGGCCGTGATCAATTTTCCCGATCCGGACATGGCGCAATGGGCCAGGCATTTCGCCGACCCGTACAACCTGATCATGGAAACCGCCGTCGAAATCGACGGCGTGGCGCACACGGCTGTGGCTTAAATTTTTCCCAACGCCTGAAGCACGCGCTGAGGCGTGAAAGGCTGCACGCTCACATTGGCCCCCAATGAAGCGAGCGCATCGTTGATGGCATTCATGACGGCACCCGGCGCGCCGGCTGTGCCAGCCTCGCCTGCCCCCTTCGCGCCCAACTCGGACGTGCGCGTGGGTGTTTCCACATGCCCCACCACAATGTCAGGCATCTCGCCAGCCATCGGGACCAGGTAATCGGCCATGGATCCGTTGAGCAATTGACCTTCTTCGCTGTAGAGGCACTCCTCGAACAGGGCACCGCCGATGCCTTGGACAATGCCGCCTCGAATCTGCTCGTCAACCAGCATCGGGTTGATGACGGTGCCGCAGTCTTCAATGCACCAGTGCTTGAGCAGCTTCACAAAACCGGTTTCAATGTCCACCTCCACATAGGAGGCCTGGATGCCGTTGGTGAAGGTGAAGCCATATTCTCTGGGCGTGTAATGGCGGGTGACGGTCAACTCGGATTGAAAATCCATGGGCAAGGTGTCGGGACGGAAATAGGCCACGCGTCCCACTTCTTGCAAAGGCATGTGCACTTTGCCCGTGAGTTTGTCGACGACGTTGTTGCCTTGAACATCCAGCGTGGCTTTGTCCGCTTGCAAAATGGCGGCCGCCACATCGAGGATGTGGGACTTCAAAACCTTGCCCGCTTGCAACACGGCTTCGCCACCGATGCCTGCACCGCGAGAGGCCCAGGTGCCACCGCCGTAAGGGGTGACAGCGGTGTCACCGGTGATGACCCGCACGCGGTCCATGCTGACGCCGACCGCACTCGCTGCAATTTGCGCAAAGATGGCTTCTGTGCCCTGCCCTTGCTCGGTGACGCTGACCAGCACGTTGACCATGCCCGCCGGGTCCAGGCGCAGCGTGGCACCGTCTTGGGCAGAAATGCGGGCACCGCCCACGCCGTAAAACGCCGGCGAAGGATTGGTCACCTCGATCATGGCGGCCAAGCCAATGCCGCGGTAAATGCCCTTCTGGCGCAACGCGGCCTGCTCTTTGCGCAAGCCCTCGTAGTCCATGACGCTCAGCAATTTGTCCATGCATTGCTGGTGTGAGAGCTTTTCAAACTTGATGCCTGAGGGAAAGGTGTAGGGATAGGCATCGTCAGCAATCAGGTTGCGGCGACGGAACTCTGCCGGGTCCATGCCAATGGCGCGCGCGGCCTCGTCGACAATGCCTTCGGTCAAGGCCATGGCAATGGGATGTCCCACCGCGCGGTACTGGCAGGTGACATTCTTGTTGGTGAACACCACATCGAGTTTGGCGCGGTAGTGCTTGTGCTTGTAAGGCCCGCCGGTCAGGTTCACCACCTGGTTGCCCTCGATGCCGCTGGTGCGCGGGTAGACCGAGTAAGGGCCAATGCCCGTCAAATCCACCAGGTCAAAGCCAATGATGTCGCCTGCGCGGGTGCAAGCCAGTCGCACCGTGGCCGTGTGCTCGCGGGCATGGATGTCGGTCAGGAAAGACTCGATGCGGTCTGCCACAAATTTGACGGGGCGCTTGAGCATCACAGACAGCGCCGCGGTGGCCATCTCGTCGGCATAAACGTGCACCTTGATGCCGAAGGAGCCGCCCACGTCCTTGCAGATCACGCGCACATTCGACTCGGGGATGTTCAGGTGCCGCGAAAAGACATCCTGCATCATGTTCGGTGCCTGGGTGCCGTGGTACACCGTGAGCGAATGCTCTGCCGGGTTGTAGTCGGCGAGAATGGCACGCGGCTCGTTGGTGACGCCGGTGTGGCGGCTGAAGTCGTAGGTTTTTTCCACCACCACCTCGGCCTTGGCAAAGGCTTCTGCAAAGCCCTCGGTTTCCAGGGAGCGGGTGAAGCAAATGTTGTCGCCCAAATCGGGGTGGATGATGACGTCCCCCCGTTGCGAGGCTTTCATATCGGTGACGGCGGGCAAGGGCTCCCACTCGACCTGCACATGGTCCAGCGCATCTTCTGCCTGACGGCGAGTTTCGGCCACGATGGCCACCACCGCCTCGCCCTGCCAGCACACACGGTCAATGGCCAGCGCATGCTGTGGCGCCGACTTGATGCCTTTCAAATGCCCGAGAACGCCCACCCAGGGCGTGCAAAACTCGGCCACAGCACGGCCGTCCACCACGGCAATGACACCAGGCTGCTTTCGCGCCTGAGCCAAATCCATCTGGATGATTTTGGCGTGGGCATGCGGGCTGCGATAGAACGCCACATGGGCCAGGCGCGGCACACGCACATCGTCGAGGTAGGCGCCACGGCCTTGCAACAACTTCTTGGCGCCCGAGCGCGGAATGCTCTGCCCCACAAAGCTGGACTGAACTTGGCTGCCATCGGCCTGCAATGGCAATTCGGAACGTGCATTCATGACGCGGCTCCTTGTGACAGGCGCTGGGTTGGCAGCGCACGGTGGGCTTTTAACACAGACTCGATCGCATCCACAATCGCTTGGTAGCCTGTGCAACGGCAGTAGTTGCCTGAAATCAGGTCGCGAATCTCGTCGCGGTCAGCCTGGGGGTGATGGCGCACGATGTCCAACGCCGTGATCAGCATGCCGGAGGAACAAAACCCACACTGAAAGGCGTTGTGCGTCAAAAAGGCGGCTTGCAACTCGGCCAACTCGCCACTGTCTGACAAACCCTCCACGGTTTCCACCTGGCGGCCATCGGCTTGCACCGCCAGCGTGAGGCAACCACGCACGGGTTGGCCATCCACCATGACCTGGCATGCGCCACAGACACCGTGCTCACATCCCAGGTGTGAGCCCGTGAGGCCCAACTCTTCGCGCAAAAAATCCACCAAATGCAAGCGCACTGGCACCTCGCGTTGGGTGGCGACGCCGTTCAGCGTGAAATGAGTGCTGACTTTTTTCTCGCTCATGCGACGCTCCTCAGCGGGTTCAGGGCACGCCCCATCAAGACGCGGGCCAGGTGACATTTGGTCTCAGGGGTGGCTTGCAAGTCGCCGGCGGGCGCCAGGTCTTGCGACAAAGCTTGCTGGCTGGCTTGAATGGCCGCAGCATCCAATGATGTGCCGACCAAAGCTTTCATGGCATGCGATGCCAACACCGGTCCATCGCCCATCGCCAAGAAAGTGATGCGTGCGTCGCTGACACGCCCCGCCGACCAGGTGATGGCACAGGCCACGCCCACCATGGCATAGTCGCCGCGGCGGCGCGCCAGCTCCTGAAAGCTGAAGCTTTGCTCGGGTGTCGCCACGGGAAATTCGACAGCGGTGAGAATTTCATCTTCTGCCAGTGCCGTTTGGTACAAGCCCTGGAAATAATCCGCAGCAGCAATGCGACGCTCGCCACGCAAGGAAGTGGCAATCAGTGTGGCCTGCAGCGCCAACGCCACCGACGGGTACTCGGCCGCAGGATCGGCCAGCGCCAGGCTGCCGCCAATGGTGCCTGCATTGCGAATGGCCAGGTGCGCCACATAGGGCACAGCTTGCGCGAGCAAGGGCACCGAGGCTGCGACCTCGGCCGAATCCAGCAACTGCCGGTGGGTGACCAAGGCGCCTATGCGCAGCACACTGCCGTGGCGCTCGATGCTGGAGAGCCCAGGGATGCGGCTGATGTCGATCAGGATGTGCGGCGAGGCCAGCCGCAAATTCAGCATGGCCAACAGGCTTTGGCCACCGGCGAGCAATTGCGCGTTGGCGCCATGCTTTTGCAAGCAGGTCAGGGCCTCTTGCAAAGAGTTGGCACGGAAGTAATCAAAGTCAGGTGATTTCATGGCGTGCGCCTCATGGTTTCTTGACACTCATTCGGCACGCTCGGTGCCGCTTCAAGCCGGCCCGGGCTGCCTCAGGCGGCGACACCCAGGTAGAAATTCTTGACCATTTCGTTGTTCTTGATGGCGTCGACATCGCCTTTGAACACGATCTCGCCGTGCACGATGATGTAGCCATGATCGGCAATGCGAACCGCCTGGTTGAAGTTCTGCTCAGCCATCAGCACGGTCAGCTGGTACTTCTCTTTGAGCTCCTTGATCTTGGTGATCGTGGTGGAGACCAACAGGGGCGACAGGCCCACCGAGGGCTCATCCACCAGCAGCAGCTTGGGGCTGGACATGAGGGCACGGGCAATGGCCAACATTTGTTGTTGCCCTCCCGACATGGAGCCTGCCAATTGGTTGCGACGTTCTTTCAACAGCGGAAAGGCCTCGAAGCAAAATGCCAGGTTGTCCGCGATCTGGGGGCGGGCGAGCTCTCGGAACGCGCCCAGCAGCAAGTTTTCTTCCACGGTCAACTTTGGGAACAGTCGCCGGCCCTCGGGGACCAAGGCCACGCCCAAGTTGACGATCTCCTCTGTGGAAAGCTTTGTCAAGTCATGCTTGACGCCATCGATCTCCAGGTTGATTTCGCCTTGGTCAGGCTTGACCATGCCCATCACGCACTTCATGAGCGTGCTCTTGCCATTGCCGTTGGTGCCGAGCAAGGCCACCGTCTCGCCCTGGTTCAACTCCAGGGACACGCCCATGAGGGCGCGCACCGCGCCATACCCTGCATGGATGTTTTTGATGTCTAGCTTAATCGCCAAGGTAAGCCCTCTGTACGTCCGGGTTTTGAATGATGGTTTCAGGCGTGCCCTCGCAAATGATGCGCCCTGTGTCCAGGCACACCACGCGATGCGAGAACTTCATGACCGCTTGCATGATGTGCTCAATCATGATGATGGTGATGCCCATCTCGTTGAGGTCGAACAAGATTTGCAGCACTTCATCGACCTCGGCTCCCGCCAAACCGGCCAGGGCCTCGTCTGAAATCAGCAGCTTGGGCTTGGCCGCCATGGCACGAGCCAACTCCATCTTGCGCAGCTCAACCTGCGAAAGTTGTGCAGAGATGGTGCTGGCTTTGTTGGCCAGGCCCATGCGCTCCAGAATGTGCATGGCCTCGGCTTCAGCTTTGCTGCCGTTGATGCCACCCACATAGGCCAAGGGCACCATGAGGTTTTCGAGCACCGTCATGCTCTTGAAAGGTCGCGGGATCTGAAAGCTGCGGGCAATCCCCAAGCGGGTGCGCTCGAAAGCTTTCATGCCCGTCATTTCGCGGCCTTCAAACTTGATGGAGCCACCGTCGTTTTGAAGCGCACCGGAAATGCAGCTGATCAAGGTGGTCTTGCCCGATCCGTTGGGGCCAATCAAACCCAAACGCTCGCCGCGACCCACCTGCAAGTTGACTTCATGCAGGGCTGTGAATCCGCCAAAGTGCTTGGCGACTTTGCTTACTTCGAGGATTGCTTCCATTTTTTCACCAGTCCGAGCACACCCTCAGGGGCCAACACAACAAACAAGACCAACAGCACACCCACCACCAGCACGTTCAGTTCGCTGGAGATGGTCACGGTGACCACCTGCTGGATCGTGCCCAGCAAAATGGCGCCGATCAGCGGTCCCAACCAATGGGAGGTGCCGCCAATGATGGGCATGCCCAGGGCGGAGATGGAGTAACTGAGGTTGAAGGTAGACGTCGGCTCGATGTAGCTCAGGTACATCGGCATCGGCGCACCGGCAATGCCCATCAAGGCACCCGACACCGTACAGGCAATCAGCTTGATTTTCAGGGTGGGAACGCCCGAGCACTCGGCGGCTTCCTCCGAATCACGCACGGCTCGCAAACCTTGGCCCAAGTAGGAGTCCTGGATGTAGCGCGCAATCGCCACTGCGCCAATGGCCAGCAAGCCCATGACGAAGAACAGCATGCGGGTGTAGGAGTCGAAGATCCAGAAATCGGTGGGGCGCGTCAGCTGCAAGCCCGTCGCGCCGCCCACATAGCGCCAGTTCATGACCACGGTCTCCAGAATGAAGACCACCGCCACAGTGGCAATGGAGAAGAAGATGCCGCGCAATTTCAGCGTCAGCAAACCCACCCCCAACCCCAAGGCACCGGCGAGGATGCCGCCGCCAAGGATCTGAACGATCAACGGGGCTTGGATCGCCTTGAACAGCACCACGGCCGTGTAGGCGCCCACCGCCACAAAGGCTGGCACACCGAAGTTCACGTAGCCGGCATAGCCGCCCAGAATGTTCCAGGCGGTGGCCAGGATGATGAACTGCAGAATGACGAATCCTGCAAAGAACAGGTACTCATTGATACCCGACATGGCCAGAGCAAAAACCACAAGGGTCATGACGGCGCAACTTAACCAGAATTTCATGGCGCCTTACCTTCCAAACAAACCTTGCGGACGAACGCCCAGCATCAACAACAACAGGCCAAAGGCCACCGCAGGTGCCCAAGACGCGCCCAGGGTCATAAGAACGACAGACTCGACAACCCCCAAAATGAGGCCCGCCACCAGGGTGCCGCTCATGCTGCCCAGACCGGCCAACACCACCACGCAGAACGTGCGGCCAATGTAGATGCGATCCATGGCCGGCTCCACCGGGCCCACAATGATCAGCATGGCACCCGCCAAGGCATTGACAGCGGTGGCAATGCCAAAAGCAAGTTGCTTGATCTTGACCGGATCGGCCCCCATCAGACGCAAAGCCGCCTCGTCCTGGCCAACCGCCTTGATGGCGCGGCCGTTGAATGTTTTGGAGAAATACAGCGTGAGGACCAACGTCAAAAGCAATGCCACCCCGAAGGCAATCAGCATGCGGTACGGGAAGCGGTAGTCGCCAATCTCCAGGCTGCTGCCAATGTAGCTGGCACGCACGCTGCGCTGGTCCACACCGAAGGCCAAAATCAGCAGCACTTCAATGATGAAGGCGATGCCGAAAAAGAAGCCGAGGCCACGAACGCCGGCATCTGAGCCGCGCTTTTCAAAGGTCTCGTAATAAAACCGGTAGAGCAAGACGCCCACCAAGAAGAACACTGGCGTCAACAACACCCCCGCCAGCAAGGGGTCAATGCCCATGCCAGAGAGCATGTAGGTGAAGTACGCCCCGACGATGAGCAGCGCGGGGTGCGCCACATAGGGAACGTCCAGCAAACCGAAAGCCACAGACAAGCCCAGGCTCACCGCAGCATAGAAGCAGCCGAGCAAGATGCCGAACAAGGCCGCCTCGAACAGGAGTTCAAATGAAAACATAAGCGCTTAAGAAAGAGGGGCGGACGGACAGCCCGCCCCTGCTGAACAAAGAATCGATCAGGTGGCCTTGCGGGCTTTGTCGAACGGCGTGATCACATCCCCTTGCTTTTCAGCGTCGGGCCAGACAACGATCTGCTTGCCGGTGCTCTTGAACTGGTCCAGGTTGTTGTCTTGAATGTTGCGGAACTGGGCCTGAACCACCGCAGACTTGGCGCGCTCGCCGTTTTTGTCGAAGCTGATGGGCCCGACAATGGTCTGGTGGGTGTTCTTGCGCAGGTACTCAGCCAACTTCTTGTGATCCAGGGACTTGGTGGCATTGACTGCAGCCTCCAGCATCTGGCCGGTGGCGTAGTTGAACGGCGGCAGATAGAAGCCCAGGGGGTCGACCTTCGCTGCGGTGGCACGCTCGGAATAGCGCTTGAAGAAATCGTCAATGCCAGGGTATTTCATGCCAGGCACATACGAGTTGTAGTTGGTCACGCCGTTGAGCAGGCTGCCCAAGTTTTGCATGATGGGGGTGAACTGCAAGCCCACCATGCCACCACCGAACAGTTGCACCTGCGAGCCCAAGCCAATTTCGTTGACAGAGCGCATGATGGCCACGGCCTCGCTGGGGTAGCAGGCCACGAAAATGACTTCCGCACGCGACGCGCGCACGGCGCGAATGATGGATGAGAAGTCGGTGCTGTTGGGCGGGTAGTTTTGGTCATAGACCAATTTCAAGCCAGAGCTCTTGATGATGTCACGCGCGCCGTTGGCCAGGTTTTGCTGGAATTCGGCATCGGCCGCGAAAATCGCAGCGGTCTTGCCACCGGCCTTCTTGCCCATGTCGAAGAAGCCCTCGGACCAGCCTTTGGCATCGTTCCAGGGGGCGTTGTTGAACCACATGTCGTGCTGCACCTTGGCGTTCACCTGGAACGAGAAGTTGCCCATCAAAAGTTTTTGTCGCTCTTTGACCAGCGGCATGATGGGGGCCGTCACGTTGGTGGCATAGGGCGCGATCAGCAGGTCGACCTTGTCCACGTCCAGCAGTTTGGTGTAAATGCCCGGGGTGTTGGCACCGTTGCTCTGATCGTCATAGGCAATCAACTCCACCTTGCGTCCCAGCAAGCCGCCTTTGGCATTGACGTCTTCCACCCACATGCGAAGGGCCAGCAAAGCGGCCTGACCACCCGCACCGAGGCCACCTGTTTGCGGCATGCTCATGCCGATTTTCACAGGCGCACCCTGTGCATGGGCCACTCCCACGCCCATGTTGGCAGCCATGACAGCAGCACCTGCGGTGCCCAGAACCTTGCGACGTGTCTTATCCATCTAGATCTCCTCTTTGTATTGACTCACGCACACACACAAAATGGCTTCAGCTTGCGCTGACCCGCTTCATTTCGGAATAGTTTTCGCCCCCGAAAGCCGAGACGTCTGCAACACCAAAAAAATTCAACTCAATCATGACGCCGTTGGGGTCACGCAAAAACAGTTGGAACAAGTTGGAATCGGGCAAGTGGCGCGGGCGGAAAGAAACACCCTTGGCATCCAATCGCTTAATGAAGGCTGCGGGGTCATCGGCCAAAAAGGCCACGTGATCAATCACGCCGGTCTGACCGTCGACGGCATCTTCTGGCGTTCCCAAATAATAGTGCTGTCGATCCGGGATACCCGATGGGCCGATGTGAACCTGGATCGAACCATTCACACCCAACCAATAGCCCGGAAACGGAAAGTTGGGTCGCGGCATGACTTCAAAGCCAAGGGTGTCCACAAAGAATTGCTTGGTGGCCTCCAGGTCGTTGGCGCGAATGAAAAAATGGTTCAGTTCTTTGATCGGCATAAGAAATCTTTGTCGCTCAGTTTGAGGTCACGAACATAACTGTTTCTTTCGGTGCCGGCATTAGGGCAAACACGCAAGTAATCAGTCGATCATTACCCGTCAAAACCAAAGGGTTTCTCACAGCAAGAAACCGGCATTGGGCTGCAAGCCCAGCGCGCTTTGGCCATACGCTGCGGCATGCACGTCCCAGGTCAAGCCAATGTGGGCCGAGGCGGCGTGTAAATCTCGGAACTGACGCTGCAAAGCTGCCGACTTGGCCAAGCCGCCGGCCCCCGCTGCGGGCATCAAAACATCCACGGCACGCACGGCCAACTGCGCGGCAAAGGCAACATTTCGCTTCCAGCGCAATTTGGTTTCCATGCTGGGGTAGCGTCTTTGGTTGGCCTCAGATTCCAGCTCCTGCCAATCGCGGCGAACCACCGTTTCTGCGAACTCCACGCAAGCAGCGGCCTCCGCAATACGCGCCTGCACCGAACTCAACTCGGCCAGGCGGGTGCCTGTGTAGGTGCTGGCGCGTGCGCGCATGGCGGCGGTAAATTGCTCCACCACAGCCTTGGAAGTGGCAATCGGCACGATGGACAGAACATACGCGAACGCAGCAAATGTCGGCATGGCGTACAGCGGGTTCTCGTACAGGGTGGCACCAGGCAAATTCTGGCCGGCCGCAAACACCTCGGCGGAGACACTGCGATGCTCCGGCACAAATGCCTCCTTGACCTCCACATCGTGGCTGCCGGTCCCCGTCAGGCCGTAGGTGTCCCAGTTGTCCAGGCTGCGGAACTGGGACTGCGGCACCAGGAAAAAACGGCGCTCTGGCGCACGCCCTGGCAAATCGGTCATGGCGCCCACGAGCATCCAGGTGGAAGCGTCGATGCCGCTTGCAAAAGGCCATTTGCCGGAGAGCTTGTACCCCCCCTCCACCGGCGTGGCGCGACCACAGGGGAAGGCCAGCCCCGTGGCAGCCAAGGCATCCGGATCGGTCGCCCAAACGTCCTCCTGAGCGCGCAAATCAAACTGCCCAATGTTCCAGGAGTGCGAAGCCAGGTTGGAGTACACCCAAGCTGTGGAGGTACAGCCTTTGGCGATTTCGGTGACCACGTTCATCAGGGCATCCAAGCCCAATTCGGAGCCACCAAAACGTGCCGGCTGCATCAGGCGCATCAGGCCTGACGCATGCAACTCATCGATGGTGGCCTGGGGAATCCTGCGCAGGCGCTCCGCTTCTGCGGCTCGCTCTGCCAAGCGAGGCACCATGGCACTGGCCAGTTGCACAGCTTCTTGGGGAGTGAGGCGCTTTCGCGCCAATGGCACAGGCTTCACGCTTGCGATGGATCGAATATTCATCTTTCTTGTCTCCCAGATTCCGTGAATGACAATCTAACCGCGAAAGCGGCTGACAACAAGCTGGCAACCCCCGATGCGTATCAGCCAGACAAAGGCTTATCCGTTGATCTTTAGATAAACAGCATACAACGAAGTCGTGCCACAAATGAACAATCGGTTGCGCATTCGTCCGCCAAATGTCAAGTTGGCGACCATCTCTGGGACACGCACGCGCCCCAGCAAGCGACCGTCCGGGCTGTAGCACTGAACGCCTTGCGCCGAGCTGGCCCACACGCGCCCGGCCTGGTCAATGCGCAGCCCATCGAAAAAGCCAGCGGGACAGGTGGCGAACACCACCGAGTCGCGTGACAGCGAGCCATCGGGGTTGACGTCAAATCGGCGGATGTGCTTGGGTCGACCGTCGCCCTCGGTGGCGCCACTGTCGGCGATGAAAAGCTGTTTTTCATCGGGGGAAAAAGCCAGGCCATTCGGATGGTCAAAGTCATCGGCCACACACGTCAGCTTGCCCGAATGCGGGTCAATCCTGTAAACATGGCAGCCCGCCTGCTCACGCTCGGCGCATGCGCCCTCGTAGTCTGCAATGATGCCGTAATCCGGGTCGGTGAACCAAATCGAGCCATCCGACTTCACCACCACATCGTTGGGCGAGTTCAAGCGCTTGCCCTCAAAGCGGTCTGCCAGTACGGTGAGCGAGCCGTCGTGCTCGGTGCGTGTGACACGCCGGTTCAAATGCTCACAGGTCAGCAGTCGCCCGATGGCGTCCACCGTGTTGCCGTTGGCGTAGCCCGAAGGCTCGCGAAACACCGACACCGAGCCATCGGTTTCGTCGTAACGCATCAAGCGATTGTTGGGCAGGTCCGACCAGATCAGATAACGCCCACCGCCAAACCAAGCCGGCCCCTCAGACCAACGACCACCCGTCCACAAACGCTCCAGCCGTGCATGGCCGACAAAGCATTGCGCGAACTCAGGCTCGATCACCTCGAAACCGCCGCCTTCAATTTCTCCAAAAAACATGCCGTGTATCCTTTTCATGGTCAGTGAGCGAGGGTGTAACCAGAAGCTTCAAGGGTGTCAAGCCAAAACGGGATAGCGCTGTCGCCTGTATGCTTGGAAGATTCACCCTCCCCACACCGATAGGACTCCCATGATGAACGGCGCAGAAAGTCTGGCGCGCACCTTGCTCGCCCAAGAAGTCGAGGTCTGCTTCTCCAATCCCGGCACCTCGGAAATGCACTTTGTCGCAGCCCTGGACAAAGTCGACGGGATGCGCTGCATCCTGGGCTTGTTTGAAGGCGTCGCCACGGGCGCCGCTGACGCGTATTACCGCATGGCCGACAAACCGGCCTGCACCCTGCTCCACCTCGGCCCGGGTTTGGCCAATGGCTTGGCCAACTTGCACAACGCCAAAAAGGCGGGTTCGGGCATTGTCAATGTGGTGGGCGAACATGCGCGTCACCACATTGCCCACAACGCACCACTGACCTCGGACATTCGCGGCGTGGCCACCCCCATGTCGGCCTGGGTCAAAACCTCGGAGAGTGCCAAGACCGTGGCCCATGACGGGGCCTTGGCGGTCCATGCGGCGCGGCAAGCTCCAGGCCAAATTGCCACGCTGATTTTGCCGGCCGACACGGCCTGGGAAGAAGGCTCTGGCATCGACACCACGCCCTACACAGGGCAGCGAGCGGCCGTTGCCAGCGAGGTGATTGAACAAGTGGCCCAGGCCCTGCAACGCCCAGGCAAAACAGCTTTGCTGCTGGGCGGCATTGGCGTGCGCGAGCCGGCGCTGCATTGGGTGGGCAAGATTGCTGCGCGCACGGGTTGCGCCGTCCTCTCTGAATACAACACGCCGCGTTTGCAACGCGGTGCGGGCCGTGTCATCACCCGCCGCATTCCTTACGCGGTCGACGCGGCAGTGGCCATGCTCAAAGACTTTGACCAAATCATTTTGGTGGGCGCCAAGCACCCCGTGGCCTTCTTTGCTTACCCCGACAAACCCAGCGTGCTCACGGCACCGCAAACCCAGGTGATGGCGCTGGCTGACGCCAGCCAGGACATCGTGCAAGCGCTCAGCGATCTGGCCGAACGCCTGCAAGCCACCGCGCTGCCAGCGGTTGGCGTGGCGGATTACCAGCACACCGACTTACCCACGGGCGCTCTGGAGCCCATGGGGATTGGCCGCTTGCTGGCCGCCCTGATTCCTGAGGGCGCGGTGGTGGTCGATGAGTCGGTCTCCACCGGACGCGGCTTCGACTTGCCCACCACGCATGCAAGACCGCACGACTGGCTCAATGTGATGGGCGGCGCCATTGGCTTTGGCATGCCCGGCGCAGTGGGCGCTGCTGTGGGGGCGCCCGGTCGGCCTGTGATCCTGCTCGAGGGGGATGGCAGCGGCATGTACACCTTGCAAGCGCTTTGGACCATGGCACGGGAAAACCTGAATGTGAAAGTCTTGGTGTTCGCCAACCGTGCGTACCAAATTTTGCGCGGCGAGTTGAAGAACGTGGGCGCAGGAGCGCCAGGCAAAAACGCCACGGACATGCTGACCTTGGACCGTCCCAACCTGGATTGGGTGGCCCTGGCCAAGGGCCATGGCGTGCCAGGTCGCCAGGCCACCGATTTGACATCGCTGGCACAAGCCTTCCAAGATGCGCTTGCCGAAGAAGGACCGTTCCTCATTGAAGTGCTGATGTGAGAGAGCACCTGAGTACACTCCCCTTTTTTAAATTCACTGAAAGTCTTTCATGATCACCACCCCCTCTGGCCTGCAGTACATCGACACCCAAGAAGGCACTGGCGAGACCGCACAGTCTGGCCAGTATGTGACCGTGCATTACACCGGTTGGCTGTACGAAAACGGCGAGCAAGGCGAGAAGTTCGACTCGAGCAAAGACCGCAATGACCCTTTCGCCTTTCCCCTCGGCGCGGGCATGGTCATCAAGGGCTGGGACGAAGGCGTTCAGGGCATGAAGATCGGTGGCCACAGGACCTTGATCATTCCGTCCGAGTTGGGCTACGGTGCCCGTGGCGCCGGCGGGGTGATTCCACCCAACGCCACCCTGAAGTTCGACGTTGAATTGCTGGGCCTCGAAGCCTGACAAGGGTTTCCCTGATGTCGCAACCAGCGCAAGCTTCGTAGCATCCACTGGTTTTCAAATCCCTCCTGGAGTTGCTGCATGTTGCATCGTTGGTTTCAATCCGCCGCCATTGTGGCGGCGTTCGGATTTTTTCTGGGCTTGAATGTTTCCGCGCAAACCGCAGCGTGGCCCACACAGCCCATCAAATGGATCAATCCGTTTCCCACAGGCGGTACAGTGGATCAAATTTCGCGCCTGATTCAGCCACACATGCAGCAGGCCCTGGGTCAGCCCATCCTCATTGAAAACCGCGTCGGTGCCTCTGGCTCTATTGGCACAGCCGCCGCAGCCAAGGCGACGCCAGACGGCTACACCTGGGTCATGGTGTTTGACACCCATGGCGTGAACCCCAGCCTGATTCCCAACATGCCCTTCGACACGGTGAAAGACCTCACCCCCGTGATGCTGATTGGCACGGGCGCCATGGTGGTCACGGCGCATGCCACCACGCCTTACAAATCCTTCTCTGAATTGCTGCAGGCAGCACGCAGCAAGTCTGGCGTCATCAACTACGGCACCATTGGCTCAGGCAGTCTGGCACATTTGGCCATGACGGCCATGGGCAACCAACTCAAGGCCGATTGGACGCACATCCCCTACAAAGGTGGCGGCCCGCTTTCCACCGACGGCATTGCAGGCCATGTGCCAGTGACACTGGCCACCTATGCCTTGTGGGCACCTCACATTGCCTCGGGTCGCTTGCGCGCCCTGGCGGTCACCTCGCCCAAGCGCATGCCGCAACTGCCCGACGTGCCCACCGTGGCGGAACAAGGCTTGCCAGATTTTGAAGCGCAGGCCTGGTGGGGCATGCTCGGCCCGGCCGGCATTCCGCCAGAAATTGTGAATCGCATGAATGCGGAACTCGCCAAAGTGCTGAAGATTCCTGCGGTACAAGAACGACTGACGCAGATGGGCGTTCAGGTGAGCGCTTCTCGCCCCGAAGACTTCGGCAAATTCATTCGCAATGAAGTGGACCGCTGGGGCAAGGTGGTGCGCGAGAACAACATCAAGGCTGGCCAATAAGCCAGCCCTGACTGTTTGGCTGGCTTAACCCTCGGCGGTGAAGCCGATGGTTTTGACCAGCGGCGCCCAGCGCTCGGTGTCAGCCTTCAAACGCGCGGCCAACTCGGCAGGCGATGAAGATTGCGCCTCCAAGCCCATCACGGCCAAGCCGCTGACCGTCTCCGGCGCCGCCAGCGCGACGCGCAGGGCGGCATTCATTCGGTTGACGATGTCTGCAGGAGTTTTGGCCGGCACATAAAAGCCAAACCACTCGCTGTACACAAAGTCCTTCATGCCTTGTTCGGCAAAGGTTGCCGTTTGCGGCGCAAACTGGCTGCGCTTGGCACCTGTCGCCCCGAGCAAACGACACTTGCCAGCGGCCACATGTTGGGTGAACTCGCCAATCGGCCCTGAAACGGCAGCGATCTGACCCCCGATCATGTCCAGAATAGCGGGCTGCGTGCCACGGAAGGCCACATGTCGCAAATCGACCTCGGCAGCGCGCCCCAACAGGGCACCGATGAAATGGGGCACCGACCCTGCTGCCGGCGAACCGAAATTCGCCAATGCTGGATTGGCCTTGCACCACGCCAAGAACTCGGGCACGGTTTTCACCGAGGCCGGGACCAATGGGCCGACGGCAAAACCAAAATCAAAGGTACAGCCCAAGGAGACCGGCATCACGTCATTGACCGGGTCGTAGTTCAACTTTTTATAGATGTGTGGGTAGATGCCCAGCATGGACATGGGCGTCTGAAGCAGCACCGTGCCATCGGCAGGCGCCGTTTTGGCAAACTGGATGGCGATCTGTCCGCCCGCACCGGTTTTGTTTTCTACAAATGCGGTCTTGGCATAACCCGGCGCCATCTTTTCAGCGACACGACGGCATATGGAATCGGAGGTTCCTCCCGGAGGAAAGCCTGTGACGATCTTGAGCGACTCGATTTGCGCCTGGGCCCAAGCTTGTTGCCCCACGGCGCCGAGCAAGGTGCTGGCAAGGGTCGATTGAAGAAGATTGCGTCGGTTCAAAGTCATGAATCACCTTTGATCAGTTGAAAAAATCAGGCTGCCAGCGGCACGTTTTGGGGAAATCCCATCTGGTCCAGTGCCGCTGCCAAATGCGCGACGCTGCGCTGCGCATCGTGAAGCTTCTCCAAGCCGAAAAGCCCGATGCGGAAGGTCATGAAATCGGCCGGCTCGTCGCATTGCAAGGGCACGCCAGCTGCGGTTTGCAAACCCAGCGCCAAAAACTTTTTGCTGTTGTGAATGTCAACATCGTCGGTGTAACTGACCACGACGCCAGGCGCCTTGAAGCCCTCGGCCGCCACACTTCGAAAACCACGTCGCTCCAACAGCGCGCGCACCTTGGCGCCCAACTCGATTTGCTCCGCCCGCACCTTGTCGAAACCATAAGCCTGCGTTTCTTGCATGACCTCACGCAAGCGTGTGAGCGCATCGGTGGGCATGGTGGTGTGGTAGGCGTGTCCGCCGGCCTCATAGCTCTCCATGATTTGCAGCCACTTTTTCAAGTCGCAAGCGAAACTGGTGCTGGTCGTGCCATCAATGGCCGCGCGCGCGCGCTCACTCAGCATGACCATGGCGCAACAGGGTGAGCCGCTCCAGCCTTTTTGGGGCGCACTGACCAGCACATCGACGCCCGTGGCGGCCATGTTGACCCACATGGCGCCCGAGGCAATGCAATCCAACACAAACAGACCGCCCACCTCGTGCACGGCATCGCAGACCTGACGCAAATAATCGTCCGGCAAGATCATGCCCGCAGAGGTTTCCACATGCGGCGCAAACACCACCTTCGGTTTTTGCGAACGAATGGCAGCCACCACCTCTTCCACGGGGCAAGGTGCCCAAGGGGCCTGGCTTCCCGTATGCAAGCGACGGGCTTTGAGCACCGTGGACTCGGAAGGAATATGACCCATGTCGAAAATCTGGGTCCAACGGTAGCTGAACCAGCCGTTGCGAATCACCATGACTTTTTGGCCTGTGGCAAATTGCCGCGCCACAGCCTCCATGCCAAACGTGCCGCTGCCAGGCACCAAGACCGCTGACTTGGCGTGGTAGACCTCTTTCAAAATACCCGAGATGTCTTGCATCACGCCTTGAAAGCGCTGCGACATGTGGTTCAAAGCGCGATCGGTGTACACCACCGAAAACTCCAGCAGTCCATCCGGGTCAATGTGTGAGAGCAAGCCAGGCATGGTGAGCCTCCTGAAAAAATGTCAATGAAAACATGGTCAACACTCAGCGCCAGTGCCGGCCATAGCCTCGGTGATAGCCTACGCCGACACTGAACATGAAAGCGGGTGGGCCGTAATAGGCGGGCGGGTAAGGATAAGGCGAAACATAGATGGGCGCCATGGGCGGCGCCACGGCAATGGGAGACGGCGACTGAACAGGCGTGCTGGCCACCACCATGGCTTGCTCTTGCGCAAATGCCATTGAAGTGCTCCACAAAAAAAGCGCAACGCCTTTGAAAAACCATTTCATAGTGTCAGTCCTTTGCGTTCAATTCAAACGCCGCTGACAAGTGACCCGACTTTTTCGCGCATTCGCGGCAAAGTGCCACCCGCCCTTTTACAGGTTACCGGGAACTCTTTGCCAACAAGAAAACAATTTAGCATTTCAAGCATAGGGTTTACCCCCGGGATTTTTGAGCACCATTGTCCAGACAATATAGTTATTCGAAATAACCTTATTCCGGTTCCACTTTCTTTGACAAGCGAGTTTGTATGACTTCTTCTCCCCTCCACGCCAACCCCGATCTGTCCTTTGAAATGCGTGGCGCCGTGGCGGTGATTCGCCTGAGTCGCCCCAGCAAGCGCAACGCTTTGAACGACGGCCTGATCATCGCCTTGCGCAATGTCTTCGAGAACTTGCCCAGTGAAGCCAAGGCCGCCGTGATCCATGGAGAGGGTGACCATTTCTGCGCGGGCCTGGACCTGTCGGAAATCAAAGAACGCGATGCCGGCCAAGGCATGCACCACTCGCGCCTGTGGCATGCCGCACTCGAGCGTGTGCAGTTTGGCCCGGTGCCCGTGGTCGCGGCCTTGCACGGTGCCGTGGTCGGCGGTGGCCTGGAGTTGGCCAGCGCCTGTCACATCCGCGTGGCCGATGATTCTTCTTTCTTTGCCTTGCCTGAAGGCTCCCGCGGCATTTTTGTGGGGGGCGGCGGTTCGGTGCGCATTCCCAAACTGATTGGCGTGGCGCGCATGACCGACATGATGCTGACCGGCCGCGTGTACAACGCCGTGGACGGAGAACGCATTGGCTTGGCGCAATACCTGGTTCCCGCAGGCACCGCTTTTGACAAAGCCATGGCCTTGGCGGCCCACATTGCCACCAACGCGCCGCTGACCAACTATGCCCTGATGCACGCCCTGCCCCGCATTGCCGAACAGCCCGCCGATCAAGGCTTCATGTCCGAAGCCATGATTTCAGCCATTGTGCAGTCGGCCCCCGAAGCCAAAGCCCGTGTGCGCGCCTTCCTCGAAGGCAAGGCCGGCAAAGTCCAAAAAGCCTGAGCCCCTGTCCCACCTGAGCGGAGTTCGTCATGACAGCATCCTTTCGCCCCCTGAAGTTTGGCGTCACCCGCGTGAGCCTGCGCGATGGCGTGCCCGGCACGCATTACCTGAAGGCAGACCAAGAACTCCAGGCTTACCCAGACCGCCTGACCGACCGCCTGCAGCATTGGGCCAAGACAGCCCCCGATCGCAGTTTCATGGCGCGTCGCGTCAAGCGGGCCGATGGCAGCTTGGGTGACTGGCAACACATCACCTACGCCCAGGCCTGGGCGCAAGGCCGCAGCATTGCCCAAGCCTTGTTGGATCGTGGCCTGAGCGCCGAGCGGCCGGTGGTGATCCTCAGCGAAAACAGCCTGGAGCATGCCCTGATGGCGCTGGGCAGCATGATCGCCGGCGTGCCTTTTGTGCCGACCTCGCCCCCCTACTCCCTCATCAGCCAGGACTATGACAAGCTCAAGCATGTCTTGCGCACGGTCACGCCGGGGCTGGTATTTGCCAGCGATGCCGCCCGCTACGGCAAAGCCATTCTGACCACCGTGGGCCAAGATGTGGAAGTGGTGCTGGCCGAGGGCAAGCTGGACCCAGCGCGCGCAGTGACGGACTTTCAAGACCTGGTGGCCACCACGGCCACCGCACAAGTCGACCAAGCCATCGCGGCCACTGGCCCTGACACCATTGTCAAATTCTTGTTCACCAGTGGCTCCACCAAACTGCCCAAAGCTGTCATCAACACGCAACGGCTGTGGTGCGCCAACCAGCAGCAAATGAGCCAGTCCATGCCGGTGCTGGCAGAAGAACCCCTGGTGCTGGTCGACTGGCTGCCCTGGAACCACACCTTCGGCGGCAACCACAACTTTGGCATGGTGCTGTTCCACGGCGGCACGCTGTACATCGACGATGGCAAGCCCACTCCCGCCCTGATGCATGAAACCTTGCGCAACCTGCGTGAGGTGGCACCCACGGTGTACTTCAACGTGCCCACCGGGTTTGAAGCCATTGCCCAGGCCATGAAAACCGACGATGCGCTGCGCAAAAATTTGCTGTCGCGCGTGAAGATGTTCTTCTATGCAGGTGCGGCCTTGGCCCAACCCATTTGGGACAGCCTGTACGAATCCCAAGAGCGCGAGATTGGCGAGCGCATTGTGATGAGCACGGGTTTGGGCATGACCGAATCGGGCCCGTTCGCCATCTTCGTCACCAGCCCGAATGTGCGCGCGGGCGACCTTGGCGTGCCCACCCCCGGCATGGAATTGAAACTGGTCGACATGCAAGGCAAGACCGAGGTGCGCTATCGTGGGCCCAACGTCTCCCCGGGCTATTGGCGCGCTCCGCAAGAAACCGCCGAGGCCTTTGACGAAGAAGGCTTCTTCTGCACTGGCGACGCCGTGAAATGGATTGACGAAACCGACATCCACCTGGGCCTGAAATTCGACGGCCGCATCGCCGAAGACTTCAAGCTGGCCACCGGCACCTTTGTCAGCGTCGGGCCTCTGCGCGGCAAGATCATCGCAGCCGGCGCGCCCTACATCCAGGATGTGGTGCTGACCGGTCTGAACATGAAGGAAGTCGGTGCGATGGTGTTTCCCACCCCGGCCGTTCGGGCTTTGAGCGGTTTGGGCGCAGACGCGCCTTTGGCCGATGTGCTCAATGCTGCTCCCGTGCTCGCGCACTTCCAAAACGTGCTGGATGAATTGGCCAAGACCGCCACGGGCAGCGCCAACCGCATTGCACGCCTGTGCTTGCTCTCCGAAGCGCCCACGATTGACCGCGGCGAGATCACCGACAAGGGATCGATCAACCAGCGCGCCGTGCTGGCGCACCGAGCCGAGACCGTTGCGGCCTTGCACGCCGACACACTTCACACCATTCTCAAACCCAGCCACTGAGCTGCTGACACAAAGGAAACCACATGAAGATTCAAGGACATGCTGCCCTCGTGACCGGTGGGGGCTCCGGCCTCGGCGAAGCCACCGCACGCGAACTCGCGCGCCTGGGCGCCAAAGTGGCGGTGCTCGACATCAACGCGGCGCTGGCGGAAAAAGTGGCTGCCGACATTGGCGGCATCGCCTGCCCCTGCGACATCACGCAAAGCGACAGCCTGCAAGCGGCAATCGACAAAGCGGCGGCGGCCCATGGACCGGCGCGCATTTTGATGAGCATTGCCGGCATTGGTTCGGCCAAGCGCGTGGTGGCCAAAGACGGCGGCCCTGCGCCGCTGGAAGACTTTGCCCGCGTGATCAATGTCAACCTCATTGGCACCTACAACGCCAGCCGATTGTTCGCCGCCGCTTGCGCCAAGCTCGACCCGATGGAAGACGGCGAGCGCGGCGCCATGGTGTTCACCGCCTCTGTGGCCGCCTTTGACGGGCAAGTGGGTCAGCAAGCCTACAGCGCCTCCAAAGCGGGCGTGGCCGGCATGACCTTGCCCATGGCGCGCGACCTGGCACAACACGGCATTCGGGTCTGCACCATTGCACCCGGCCTTTTTGCCACGCCGCTGTTGCGCCAGTTGCCCGAACCCATTCAGCAATCATTGGCCGCATCCATTCCCTTCCCCGCACGCTTGGGCAAGCCCTCGGAATTCGCCGAGCTGGCCTGCCACATTGTCACCAACGGCCACCTGAACGGCGAGGTGATTCGCCTCGATGGCGCCTTGCGCATGGCGCCGCGCTGATCGGACAGACGACATGGTCAAAACCGTTGTCTACGAAGTGGAAGTGATGTTTGGTGACTGCGACCCTGCAGGCATCGTCTTCTTTCCCAACTTCTCCAAATGGATGGATGCCGCCTCGCTGAATTTTTTTGTGAAATGCGGTGTGCTGCCTTGGCGCGAGCTGGTCAAGACGACGGGCATCATCGGCACGCCGCTGCTGGAAATTCACACCAAGTTCATGCGCCCCGCCACCTACGGTGAACGCTTGCAAATTCACACCAGCGTGGCCGAATGGGGCGAGAAGGTGTTTCACCACCAACACCTGGTCAAGCGCGGCGAGGACCTGCTGTGCGAAGGCCGTGAAACCCGCGCCTTTTGCATTCGCCCGCCCGAAACACCGGACCGCATCAAGGCCATTCCGATTCCCGCCGACATCAAGGCACTTTGCAGCTGAGCTTTTTCTTTTCAACACAACCAAAGGAGACTCCCATGAAACTTCAAAAAACACTGGTCACCCTGGCTATCACCGCACTGTCTGCTGGCGCTGCGCTGGCTGACCTGACGATTGGCGTCAGCTTGCCGCTGACCGGCCCCGCCTCGGGCCTGGGCATTCCCATGGGCAACCAGCTCAAGCTGTGGCCGCAAACCATTGCTGGCGAGAAGGTCAAGCTGATCGTGCTCGACGACGCCACCGACCCGACCAATGGCGTGAAGAACGCCCGCCGCTTTGTCACCGATGACAAGGTCGACCTGATCCTGGGCTCTGCCGCCACCCCCGTGGGCATCGCCATGGCCGATGTCGCCCTGGAAAGCAAAACCCCGCAATTGCTGGCCACGCCTGCGCAGCTGCCCCCGGGCAAGGACGCCTGGAGCTTCCGCCTGCCGCAATCCAATGCCGTGATGTCGCACGCCGTGGTTGAGCACATGAAAAAGCAAGGCGTGAAAACCGTGGGCTTCCTCGGTTACACCGATGCCTATGGCGAAGGCTGGCTGAAAGACTTCACCCCCATCGCTGAAAAAGCCGGCATCAAAGTCATTGCCGCCGAGCGCTTCGCCCGCACCGACACCAGCGTGACCGGCCAGGCCTTGAAGCTGACCGCCACCAACCCGGATGCCATGCTGATCGTGGCCTCGGGCAGTGGCGCCGCCATGCCGCACAAGGCGGTGGTCGAGCGTGGCTTCAAAGGCAAAATTTACCAAACCCATGCCGCCGCCACCCGTGACCTGATGCGCGTCGGTGGCAAGGACGTGGAAGGCTCTTATGTGGTCTCCGGCCCGGTCATTGCCCCTGAGCAATTGCCTGACAGCCACCCCTCCAAAAAGATGGCGCTTGACTTTGTCAGCCAGTACGAGAAGGCCAACGGCGCTGGCAGTCGCAACCAGTTTGCAGGCCACGCTTATGACGCTCTGATTGCTTTGGAAAAAGCCGTGCCGATGGCGTTGAAAAAGGCCAAGCCCGGCACCCCCGAGTTCCGCACTGCGCTGCGTGATTCGATTGAAACCATGGGCCGCACCGTGTTCGCCCACGGCATCATGAACTGGACCAAGGACGACCACTGGGGGTACACCAACGAAACCGGCGTGATCGTCAAGGTCGTGAACGGCGACTGGAAAGTCGAATAAGGAACGTCCATGGATGCAACCATCGCCAGCATTTTGCTGCTGGACGGACTGACCAACGGCGCCATCTATGCGCTGTTGGGCCTGGCCACGGTTTTGGTCTTCACAGTCACCCGGGTGATCTTCATTCCGCAAGGCGAGTTTGTCGCTTACGGCGCGTTGACCCTGGCCATTCTGCAAACCGGCCAAGTGCCGGGCACGGTTTGGCTGTTGTTGATCCTGGCGGGGGTTGCCGCCTTGATGGAAGGTTTCACTCGCTGGCAACACCAGCGCAACGCGGCTTCAGCCTTGAAAGCATCGCTGAAGATGCTGTTGCCATCGGTGCTGATTGCGGTCGTGACGGCATGGGCCGCACCGCAACAATTTCCGCTGGCGGTGCAAGCCTTGTTGAGCGTGTCCTTGGTCACCGCTTTTGGCCCGTTGGTGTACCGCGTGGCCTACCAATCGCTTGAAGCAGCGACGCCCTTGGTGCTGCTGATTGTGTCAGTCGGCGTGCACTTTGCCATGACCGGTCTGGGCTTGTTGTTCTTTGGCGCGGAAGGTTTCCGTAACCCCTCGTTCTGGGACTTGCGTGTTTCGATGGGCCCGCTGACCTTTTCTGGTCAAGCCATGATCATCGGCGCTGCTTCAGTGGCCTTGATTGTGATGCTCTGGCTGTTTTTTGAACGTTCCCTGTTTGGCAAGGCGCTGCGCGCCACCGCGGTCAACCGCTTGGGGGCGCGACTGATGGGCATTTCCTCGCATGCCTCTGGCCAACTGACCTTTGCCATGGCCGCTCTCATCGGCGCCCTCTCTGGCTTGTTGATCGGTCCCACCACCACCGTGTTTTATGACTCCGGGTTTTTGATTGGCTTGAAAGGCTTTGTGGCCGCGGTGGTCGCGGGTTTGAGCAGCTACCCCGGTGCCTTGATCGGCGCGCTGTTTGTGGGCGTGGTCGAAGCCTTTGGCGCTTTTTGGGCCAGCGCCTTCAAGGAAGTGATTGTGTTCACTTTGATCCTGCCCATTCTGCTCTGGCGTTCGCTGACCAGCGGCCATTCGGACGAGGAGCACTGAGATGAAAATCAAAACTGGCGTGCTTTTGGCCGTCGCGGTGCTGGCCGTGGCGTTTCTGCCCCTGCCTGATTTTTGGATCACACAACTGAATTACATCGGCTTGTACAGCCTAACCGGCTTGGGGCTGGTGCTGCTGACCGGGGTCGCTGGCCTGACCTCGTTTGGTCAAGCTGCGTTTGTCGGCATCGGGGCCTATGTCACCGCCTGGCTCACCTTGAACCTGGGCATGTCCCCCTGGCTGACGCTGTTCATCGGCTTGGCCATCACCGCCCTGTCCGCCTTGGTGGTCGGGGGCATCACCCTGCGCATGTCGGGCCACTACCTGCCTTTGGCCACCATTGCCTGGGGACTCTCGCTGTACTACCTGATGGGCAACCTGGACGCCCTGGGCAAATACGATGGCTTGCTGGGCGTGCCGGGTTTGCAACTGCTGGGCTGGGACGTGGGCCAAGGGCGAGGCTTTTTTGTGCTGACCTGGGCCATCTTGTTGCTGGCGGCCGCCGCCTTGCTGATGTTGCTCGATTCGCGCCCGGGGCGCGCCATGCGCTCGCTGAAAAACGGCACCCAAATGGCCGAAGCCATGGGCATTCCCACGCTGCGCTACAAGATTGTGATTTTTGTCATTGCGGCCTTGCTGGCCTCGGTGTCGGGCTGGCTGTTTGCGCACTTTCAGCGCTCGGTCAACCCCTCGCCCTTTGGCTTGAAGATGGGCATTGAATACCTGTTCATGACCGTGGTGGGCGGCGTGGGCCATGTGTGGGGCGCCATCACCGGCGCCTTCCTCACCAAGTTGCTGGAAGACAAATTGCAGGTGCTGTTGCCGCAACTGATTGGCACCAGTGGCAGCTATGAAATCATCGTGTTTGGCATTGTGCTGGTGCTGATGCTGAAATTTTTGCCCGACGGCTTGTGGTCCATGGTGGAGCGCTATTTACCGCACCCGCCGCGGCCGCGCAACTGGGACGCTGCGCCCCCCCTCGCGGAGCGCAGCAAGCCACAGGCCGGCGAGTTGGTGCTGGACGTGCAAAACATTCGCAAAGAGTTTGGCGGCCTGGTGGCCGTGAACGACATCAGCTTTCAAATCCAGGCCGGCCAGATCGTGGGCTTGATTGGGCCCAATGGGGCGGGCAAGTCCACCACCTTCAACCTGATCACCGGCGTGCTCAGCCTGACGCGTGGGCAAGTGCTGTTCCGTCACCAGCCCGTCGCCGGCTTGCGCTCGCGCGAAATTGCACAACGGGGCATGTCACGCACCTTCCAGCATGTGAAGATGATTCCCGACATGACCGTCCTGGAAAACGTGGCATTGGGGGGCCACCTGCGCGGTGACAAAGGCGTGGTCGCCGCCATGACGGGTATGAACCGCGAAGAAGAGAAACAATTGTTCAAAGAGGCCGAGCGGCAACTGCAGCGCATTGGCATGGGCGAGCATCTGCATGAGTTGGCGGGCAACCTGGCCATGGGGCCGCAACGCCTGATGGAAATTGCGCGTGCCCTGTGCAGCGACCCCGCCCTGCTGCTGCTGGACGAGCCCGCTGCGGGCTTGCGCCACAAGGAGAAAAAAGCCTTGGTCGCCGTGTTGCGCCAACTGCAAAGCGAAGGCATGAGCATTCTGTTGGTGGAACATGACATGGACTTGGTGATGGACGTGTGTGACCATCTGGTGGTCATGGAGTTTGGCACCTTGCTGACCCAGGGCACGCCGGCGGAAATTCAACAAAGCCCGGCCGTGCGCGCCGCTTACTTGGGCACGGAGCATTGAGCATGAACACCGCAACGCCTCTTCTCCAGATTGACAATTTGCGCGCAGGCTATGGCCGCGCCGAAGTGCTGCATGGCTTGTCATTGCAGGCCGCCAAGGGCAGCGTCATCACCGTGATCGGCCCCAACGGCGCTGGCAAGTCCACCCTGCTCAACAGCCTGATGGGCGTTCTGCCCAGCCAGGGACAGGTGTTTTTTCAAGGCCAGTCTTTGGCCGAGCTCACGCTGGAAGAACGGGTGATGTGCGGCATGGCCCTGGTCCCGGAAAAACGCGAGCTGTTTGGCACCATGAGCGTGGAAGACAACCTGGTGCTGGGCGGCTACCGCCAAATGCGCCTGGGCCATGCCCAATGGCGTGACCGGTTGGACGATGTCTACACGCTGTTCCCCCGACTGAAAGAGCGTCGCGTGCAAGAGGCCGGCACGCTGTCGGGGGGAGAACGCCAGATGCTGGCCGTGGGCCGCTCTTTGATGTCTCGCCCCAGCCTGCTGATGCTGGACGAGCCCAGCCTGGGCCTGGCACCGCTGATCGTGAAGGAAATTTTTTCCATCATTGAGACGCTGCGCCAAACCGGCGTGACCATTGTGCTGGTGGAGCAAAACGCCCGTGCCGCCTTGGCCGTGGCCGACCATGGCTATGTGCTGGAAATGGGCGACATCGCACTGCAAGGCCCCGCCCTGGCGCTGGCCCAGGATTCCCGCGTGATCGACACCTACCTGGGTGCCGCCAAAAAAGACGATTGATTTTTCGGAGACACCCTGCATGTCCGCCTACCAACCCCGCACCCAGGAGATGCAATTTCTTCTGTCGGACGTTCTGCAAGCGCCCCAACAACTGCAACAGCTGGCCGCTTTTGCCGAGGTCGATGCCGACCTGATGCACCAAGTATTGGAAGAGTCTGGCAAGTTTGTGGGCGAGGTCGTCGCGCCCTTGTCGCGCGATGGCGATGAAATCGGCTGCCGTTGGGACCAAGGTGAGGTTGTCACCCCACCCGGCTTTCGCGAGGCCTACCAAGCGTTCTGGCAAGCGGGCTGGCCCGCGCTGGCCTCGGCCACCGAAGACGGGGGCCAAGGACTGCCTACAGTGCTGGAGGCCATGCTCTATGAAATGCTCAGCGCAGGCAACCATGGCTGGACCATGGCACCGGGCTTGTTGCATGGGGCGTATGAGTGCCTCAAGCACCATGGCAGCCAGGATTTGAAAGACCGCTACCTTTCCAAGATCGCCACCGGCGAATGGCTGGCCACCATGTGCCTGACCGAGCCGCATGCTGGCAGCGACTTGGGCCTGGCCCGCACCAAAGCCACCCCGCTGCCCGATGGCCGCTACGCCCTCTCTGGCACCAAAATTTTCATCTCCGGGGGGGAGCACGACCTCTCGGACAACATTGTTCACCTGGTCCTGGCGCGACTGCCGGATGCCCCCCCCGGGCCCAAAGGCTTGTCTTTGTTTCTGGTGCCCAAGTTCATGCCGGACGGCAGCCGCAGTGCGGTGCACTGCGATCGCATCGAAGAAAAAATGGGCTTGCACGGCAGCCCCACCTGCGTCATGCGCTTTGACGAGGCGGCCAGCTGGATCGTGGGCGAACCGGGCCGTGGCTTGAACGCCATGTTCGTGATGATGAATGCCGCGCGCCTGCATGTGGCCTTGCAAGGCATTGGCCTGCTCGATGCCGCTTGGCAAAAAGCCGATGCCTATGCGAAAGAGCGCCGCCAGATGCGCGCCCCGGGCCGCGGCAAATCGGCCGGCGAAGCCGACCTCATCATCGAACACCCTGCGGTGCGCCGTGTGCTGGACACGCAACGCGCCTGGGTCGATGGCGGCCGGGTACTGGCCTACCAGACAGCGCTGGAGCTCGACCTGGCCAAGCACGCCCAAGACCCCCAACGGGTAGCGCAAGCGCAGCGCTGGTGCAGCCTGGTGACGCCGGTGATGAAGTCGATCTTCACCCACCAAGCCTTTCATGGGGGCAGCGACTGCCTGCAAGTGTTCGGCGGCCATGGCTATGTGCGCGAATGGGGCATTGAGCAGGTGGTGCGCGATGCCCGCGTGGCCATGATTTACGAAGGCACGAATGAAATTCAGGCAATTGACTTGCTGGTTCGCAAAGTCATGTCAGATGGCGGACAAAGTCTTTTTGCATTGCTCGATGACCTGCTGCACGACCTCGCCGCACACGCCAAGCACACCACCGCCTGGCAGGGTCGTGTGGCCGTGTTGCGCGAACTGACCGCCGACATTCTGGCCGCAGCTGGCTCACAACCTGCATTGCCGTTTGAGTTCGCAGACGATTACCTGCGCGCGCTCGGTGCGGTGCTGCTGGACTGGGCCTGGCTCAAAATTGGCTTCGCCGTGTCAGACGACACACCCGACAGCGCAGGCCGTTGGCGCCAGCCTGCCAAGGCCTTGCAGCGCTGGGTGCTTCCAGAGTTTGAGCTGCGTGTTGGGATGGTTCGCGCGGCGTTGAAAGTGACACAGCCGGCATGAGCGCGCTCAAGCAAGCGGGTCGCCCGCGCACGGCCAAGGGAACGGCGTCGAGCGTCAAGAAAGGTGCGCAAGCGCCCCGTGCCGAGGCCTTGAACACCGATTACCTGGAAACCTTGCTGGGCTACAACGCCCGCCGCGCCGCTTTGCACATCATTGGGCAATCCGCTCAGAAAATGGCCTTGTATGACCTCAAGCCGGTGGACTTTTCGGTGATGTCCGTTGTGCATCACAACCCCGGGGTCACCTCGCGCCAGTTGTGCGCCTCACTGGACATCTTGCCTCCCAACCTGGTGAAAATCATCCAATCGCTGGAGGCGCGCGAGTGGATTGCCCGTCAACCCCACCCGCACGATGGCCGGGCGGTTGGCCTGCACCCCACGGAGAAAGGCATGGCCTTGATGCAAGAAGCCGAATCGCGCATCGCCGCGCTGGAAAAACGGGTGGCCAGCAAACTGAGCGCTGCCCAGCAAGATCAATTGATCAGCTTGCTGCGCAATATTTACCTTTGAAACGCAGCGCCGACTCGGCCCTCAGCTGAGCACCATGCCGCCGTCAATGTGCAGGCTTTGACCGGTGATGCCCGAAGCCTCTGTCGACCCCAGGTAGACCGCCATGGCCGCAATTTCCTGCGGCATGATGATGCGACCCAGAGGCACCCGCGCCAACGCCGCCTGCATGAACGCATCTACCGAGGCGCCCGCACTTTGGGCGGCCTGCTGCTTCAGGTTTTCCACCATGTCGGTCTGCACAAAGCCTGGGCAAATGGCGTTGACTGTGACGTGATAGGGGCTGGCCTCCAAGGCCACGCAGCGCGTCAACCCCACCACCGCATGCTTGCTGACGTTGTAGGCGCTTTGATTGCGGGAGCCCCATTTTCCTGCAGTGGAGGCAATGTTGACGATGCTGCCAGAGCCCCGCGCCTGCATGCCGGGCAAGCAAGCTTGCATGAAATTCACCACGCCCATGAGGTTGACGTCCAACAGGTCCTGAAAGTCTTGCACTGCATAGTCTAAAAACGGCTTCGATCGGTAAACCCCCGCATTGTTGACCAGCACATCGATCTGGCCGAAATGCCGCTCGGCCGCTTGCACCGCCTGAAACACTGCATCGCGTTGGCGCACGTCCACGGGCTGAATCAGGATGTGCGTGGCAGGCAGACCAAGCGCATCTTTCAGCGCCGTCAACTTGGCGGCATCGGTGGCCAGCAAGCACAGCTTGGCCCCTTCAGCTGCATAGGCTTGCGCAATCGCTTGGCCAATGCCACGGCTGGCTCCGGTGATCACGGCCACCTTGTCTTTTAAACGTTGTCCCATTGGATGCTCCTCATGTGTGTGACGATGATAGTGAACTGTGGCGCACAAACGGCCCCAACAACAAAGGTGCGAAATACATGGGAATTTGTGCAATGCCCACATACAAGGCAAAGGCTTCGCCGGCGGTGCCCACAGTCACCGCCAGCATCAAGCCCATGTTGCGGTTGCCGTTGAGCAAGGCCGCGGTGTAGGCCACTTGCAAGCCTTGGTGCTTGAACAGGGCATAGCCCACAAGGTGCCAGAACACGCCCCCCGCGCAAGCGGTAAAAAGAAGTGTCCCGATGTCAAGGGGCTGCGCCCAAAACGCGGCCGTCACGCCATCCATCACCGCCACCGCAAAAATGACCAGCATGACCACATTGACGCCCGCGAGGGCTGCGTCCTCTTGACGCAAGCGCTGCACCCCCAGGCTGCGGCGTATCAGCCATGCAAGCGCAAAGGGTGACAGGGCAAACAGGCTCACGCGCACAAAGAAAGCCAAGACATCCACTTCGATGCCAAATTGCGGCAACAACCACGCCACCACGGCCGTCAAGCTGAGCGGCAACAGCAGTGTCATCCAGGCCGCGCCCACCATGGCCAGGCTTCCGTCCAAACCGAGGAACATCGCGAAAGCCGATGCCGAGCCAATCGGTGGCGCGGCTGCCTGCAACACCAGGATCAGCACATAGACATCAGGAAAGCGCAAAGCTTTCACCAGCACAAAGACCAGCAGGGGCGACAGCAAGAGTTGCCAAGTGGACAGCAAGAGCGGCAAACGCGGTGCTGCGAAGGCTTGTCCCAGGCGGCCCCAGTCCAGGCGCAACAGCGCAGCAGTCAGGGTTCCCACCACGGCAAGGTTCAACAATGGCCTGGCAGCATGTGCAAGCTCGGGCCACAGAATGCCCAGAAACACGCCCATCGGCAAAGCCCAGCGCGCTTGCTGCCCCAACAGGCGCAGGGCCTGCATCATGGTGGACAAACTCGCAAGTGAACTTGCTTCAAAGGCTTCACCTTGGCGTGAAAAAATTCATTGTATATTTTGCGCACGGCACACGCTGTCCCGCATCACTTTCCAAACCCTTAACGCATGAACCCAACTCGCATTGCAGTGGCCGGCGCCGGCTACATCGGCCTGGCCCACATTGAAGTGATTCGAAACAACCCACTGTGCACGCTCGCAGCCATCGTCGACCCCTCCCACGCCAGCCAAGATGTCGCAGCCGCTGTGGGTGCGCGCCATTTCAATACGCTGGACGACATGCTGGCACAGGACCGACCCGACGGCGTGGTGCTGGCCACGCCCAATGCCTTGCATGTGCCGCAGGCGCTGCAGTGCCTTGCACATGGCGTGCCCACCTTGCTGGAAAAGCCCATTGCGCCCACACTGGCCGAAGCCCTGAAATTGGTTGAGGCGGTGGAAACCCAACAAGGAAAAATCTTGATCGGCCACCACCGTGCGCACAGCCCCATCATGGCCAAGGCGCGCGAGGTCATCGCTTCAGGCCAATTGGGAAAACTGGTGGCCGTGATGGGCAGTGCGACTTTTTACAAACCCGACAGTTACTTTGAGGACGGTCCCTGGCGACGCGAGCCTGGCGGCGGCCCTCTGTTGCTGAACATGATTCATGAGGTGCACAACCTGCGCATCTTGTGTGGCGAGATCGTGGCGGTGCAGGCTTTTGCATCGCATGCCACACGGGGTTTTGCGGTGGAAGACACCGTGGCCATCAGCCTGCAATTTGCCAGCGGCGCGCTGGGCACCTTCATGCTGTCCGACACGGCAGCCTGCGCCCGCAGTTGGGAACAGACATCGCAAGAAAACAAAGCCTATCCCAGCTATGACGATGAAGACTGCTATGTGGTGACGGGCACACGCGGCAGCTTGTCCGTGCCCACCATGCGGCTCAAAACCTACCCCAGCCCCGAAGACAGTTCCTGGTGGAAGCCCTTTGAATCCAGCACCGTGGCGATGGTGCGAGACGACCCGCTCAAGCATCAGATCGCGCACTTTGTGCAAGTGATCCAAGGACAGGCCGAGCCGCTGGTCAGCGCACGCGATGGCATGTTGAACCTGCGGGTGACAGAAGCGATTGTGCAAGCGGCCCGAGAAGGGCGAACGGTTCAGATCTGAGCGCTGAACCGTTCGAGCTTACTGCTTATCGATCTTGGCCTTGGTGATGACCTCGCCCCAACGCCGCACATCCTGAGCCAGGATGTCTGACGCTTGCTCGGGGGTGCTGCCCTGGGCGTAGAGGTTGACCTCGCTCAGGCGCTTTTTCACCTCTGGCATTTCCATCACCAGTTGAATCTCACGGCTCAAGCGCTGAACGACGTCACGCGGCGTCTTGGCAGGCACAGCCAGGCCATTCCAGGAACCGATGTAAAACTTGGACAGCGATCCACCCGCCTCTTGCACCGTGGGGACCTCCGGCAAATTCAGGGCGCGCTTCTCGCTCAGCATCGCCAAGGGGCGCAGTGCGTTGGATTTGATTTGCGGCATCACAGGGCCCAGGATGTCCAGCATCGCATCCAGCGAGCCGCCACGCAAAGCCGTGATCACGGGCGGTGTGCCGTTAAAGGGCACGATTTGCGCTTGCAAGCCTGCGGTGCTCAGAAACAGCTCGGCCGCCAGGTTTTGGGTGGTGCCCACTTGCGGCGTGCCAATGTTCAGCTTGCCAGGATTGGCGCGACCGTAGGCCAGCAGCTCGGCAAAGCTCTTGAATCGGCTGCCCTCGGCCACCGCGATGACCAAATCAAAGGTGGCCAGCTTGGAGACGGGCGCAAAATCCTTGAGGGTGTCAAAAGGCAAGCTCTTGAACAAGCCGGCGCTGACCGCCGTGCCGCTCGAGATCAGCAACATCGTATGGCCATCGGGTTCAGACCGTGCGACCAACTCGCCCGCCACAATGCCACCGGCACTGGGCTTGTTTTCGATCACCACAGGCTGCCCTAAAACTTCGCTGAGCTTTTGGGCCACAGTGCGGGCTGTGATGTCCGCGGCGCCGCCAGCGGCATTGGGCACCACGATTTTCAGCGGCTTGGTGGGAAAGGCCGTTTGGGCCACCACGGGCGCGGCCACCAGCGCGACGGCGGACAGTGCTGCGCCAGTCAAATACGAACGACGTGTCAAAGCTTTCATTTGCGTTCACTCCAGAGCACGCCACCGGTGGCCCAGTCTTGGCGCTTGACGTCGACAAAAATGATGTCGACCGATTCGGCCGAGCCACCCAGGGTTTGGACCGTCACTTCGGTGATGGCTTTGGCCAGGTCGCGCTTTTGCTCGGGGGTGCGTCCCTCGAACAGTTCAATGTGGATCGTTGGCATGCAAATGCTCCTTGTCTTTCAATCGGCAAAATCAGGGTCGGTTTCGGCCACGCTGCGCAGCAGCGCGGACCATTCGTCTTGTCCTTCAGGCGTCTGGCCATCGCCCAGCCATTGCTGCTGTGTCAGCGCGGTCACCTCTGGGCTGACTTGCAAAAACTGGTTGGGGCTGGCGGCCATCAGGTGTGACTGTATCTGAACCGCGCGCTCCAGAAAATGCAAGAGCACAAAAGCCTCAGCCACCGTACGGCCGACCATCAAAATGCCATGGTTGTCCAGGATCAAGCCATCCCCTGACCCCAGCGCGCGCACCAGGCGGGCTTGCTCATCAGGCTTGAAAGCCAGACCCTCATAGGCATGGCGTCCCAGTCGGCCCACCAAGCGCATGGCAGGTTGCGAACAGGGCAACAAGCCCTGCGGCAGGCCCGCCAGAATTTGCCCCCACAGCGTGTGCAAATGCATGACACACAAGGCATCGGGGCGCGCGGCATGCACACAGCCATGGATGGCAAACCCGCTGGGGTTCACTGGCCCCGTCTCTCCCGGCAACAACTGCCCCTGCACATTGACACGCACCAGATTGGAGGCGGTGACCTCGGCAAAGCGCAAACCAAAACGGTTGATCAGGTAGCTGCCGGCTTGCCCCGGAATGGCGGCCGACAAATGCGTCCAGACGATGTCATCCCAGCCACGCCGGGCGCACAGGCGGTAGGCGGCAGCCAGGTCACGCCGAACAAGGGCTTCCGCGTCGGTCATGCGCAAGCTCAGAGCGCAGCGTGCACCAGGTTGCTGACCTGGTCCAGGCGCAGCGAGTGCCAGGGGTCTGGCACGCGCGAGTTGGTGAGGTAGGCAAAAGACACGCCGCTGTCGGGGTCGGCCCAGCAATAACTGGTGCCCACACCGCCATGGCCAAAGGTGCGCGGCGATGCCAGGGAACCCAAGCCACGAATGCCCACCGAGTGGCCGCGCAAATGGGGGCCGAGGCCGCGGTGCATGGGCATGCCCATGAACTCGTCCACGCGGTCACCGGTGTGGTTCTGGATGGCATAAGCCAGGGTGCGCGGCGAAACCAGTTGCACGCCATTCAATCGGCCGCCTTGCAGCATCATTTGGTACAGGGCCACCATGCCCCGCGCCGTGCCGTAGGCCCCACCCCCAGGCACCCCGGCCCGTTGCCAGGTGGTGCTGGTGCTTTCGTCTCGTAATTGCTGCTTGAGATCTGTCGCTGCGGGCTCATAGAGGTAGGTCATGCGTGACTGTTGTGCCTCAGGCAAGCCCACAAACAAGTCGTTCTCCAGGCCCAAAGGGCGCAAGATCGCGTCGGTGATGTAAGTGCGAAAATCTTGCCCGGTCACCGCTTCGATGACCATGGCCAAGACCCAGTGCGCGCTCAGTCCGTGGTACTGGATCCTGGAACCTGGCGGCCATTGCAAGGAGAAGTCACACACCACCTGCCGAACCTGCGCATGGTCATGCCACACCGAGGATGGCACGTCCCGATCGGGAAAGCCCCCCTGATGGGTGATCACCTGAAACAGCGTGATGGCCTCTTTGCTGTGGCGGCCAAATTCCGGCAAGTACTCGGTGACCTTGTCGGTGAAGCGCAAGCGGCCCTGCTCATGCAGCTTCCACAAGGCGGTGGCCACGATCACCTTGGTGTTGGAATACAAAAGCCACAAGCTGTCGGATTGGGCCGGCACGGCCTCGGTGTCGGCGGCATGACCTTGGCCGATGCGCGCCATGCCAAAACTCTTGTCGAGCACCAATTGGCCATTGTGCGCCAGCGCAATTTGGCAGCCTGGGTAGCGCTGCTCTTTCACATGCGACTCGATCAGTGCAGACAAGGCCGCCAGGGGCTCCGCGCGCAAAGCGGTTTTGTCCAAGGAGGAAGCGGTCAGGGGGTAGGCCATGGGAACCTCATGTCAATCAATGTTTCAAGGCTTCACAAACTTCAAGGTAAAGCGGTCGCTTTCGCCAATGGCTTGGTACTTTGCACGGTCTTGGTCTTTCAGGCGGTAGCCCGGCGGCAAGGTCCAGACACCTTCCGGATGGTCCTTGGTGTCTTTCGGATTCGCATTCACCTCGGATGAGGCTAAGAATTTGAAACCCGCTTTCTCGATCAAGGCAATGGCGCTGGTCTGGCGAACATAGCCTTTGGCCAGTTGTTGTTCTTCCGGCCAGTCTTCCCGCGCCCGGTGATCCACAATGCCCAAGATGCCGCCCGGTTTCAGCGCTTTGTAAAAGGCGCTCAAGGACTCGGTCAACTCGTTGCGTTCCATCCAGTTGTGCAAATTTCGAAAGCTGATCACCACATCCGCGCTGCCCGCAGGGGCGATCGCATGGCGATCTGCGCGAAACGGCGTGACCACCACTTGCCCGTAAAGCGTCGGCTCTGCTTGCAGGCGGGCCAACAGCTTTTGATGGTCTGGGATGTACTGCGGCAAGGACTCATCCCGGTTGGCGGCAATGTAGCGCCCTTGGGCGCGCAGCCAGGGCGCCAAAATTTCCATGTAGTAGCCAGCACTGCCTGGCAGCACTTCCACCACCGTGTGCTGGGGTTGAATGTCAAAGAAAGCCAGCGTCTGTGCAGGATGGCGATGGGGGTCGCGCACCACGTTGGCCGGGCTGCGATGCCCGGCGGCCAACAGGGGCTCGAACATCGCCACTGTTTGCGATGAAGCCATGCCCGCGTTAAGACACGCCAGCAGGAGCAAGCCACGCCACCACTGGCGCATCATGTCAGCCTGCCACCTTCAGCATGATCTTGCCAATGTGCTCGGACGACTCCATCAGGGCATGCGCCTGGTTGGCTTGCGCCAGGTCGAACACTTTGTAGATCACGGGCTTGACGCTGCCCGCCTCCAGCAAGGGCCACACATGCTGGTTCAGCTCGCGCGCCATTTGCGCTTTGTCGGCCGCCGTGCGAGGACGCAAGGTCGAACCAGTGAAGGTCAAACGCTTGGCCATCAGCGACACCCAGTCCACCTCGACTTTGGACGGTTGCAGGAAGGCAATCTGGACCAGACGGCCATCGGGGGACAACACTTGCAGGTTGCGTTGGATGTAACTGCCACCCACCATGTCGAGCACCATGTTCACCCCCTGCTTTTGGGTGTGTTCCATGACCACTTCCACGAAATCCTGGCTGCGGTAATTGATGGCCACATCGGCCCCGACATCGCGGCAAGCTTGGGCCTTGGCGTCATTGCCCACCGTGCAAAAAACCTTGGCGCCAAAGGCATGGGCCAACTGGATCGCCGTCAAGCCAATGCCAGAGGAGCCGCCATGCACCAGAAAGGTTTCGCCCTTTTGCAGCTTGCCGCGCTGGAACACATTGGTCCAGACGGTGAAAAAGTTTTCTGGCAAGGCGGCGGCTTGCAGCATGGAATAGCCTTTGGGAATGGGCAAGGCCTGGCCCTGGGGCACGGTCACGTATTCCGCATAGGCACCACCGTTGGTCAGGGCGCAAAGCTTGTCGCCCAGCTTCCATTGCGTCACGCCCTCGCCCAGCGCCACAACCTCCCCTGATACCTCTAAACCCACAATGGGCGAAGCGCCTACAGGTGGGGGGTAACGGCCGCTGCGCTGCAAGCAGTCGGGACGGTTGACGCCCGCATAGGCCACGCGCACCAGCACCTCACCCGCGGCAGGATGCGGCACCGCGCACTGCGCCGGCACCAACACCTCTGGCTCGCCGCCTTGGCCGTGATCGACAAAATTCATGGAAGATGGAATGGACATGAGAAGACCTCTTTAAAAATCAGAAATTCGGCGCTGCGCCAACAAAGCTTCGATCAACACTTGAACCGCCAATGCGGTGTCAAACGACGCCAGGGAATGCGGTTGGGCTTTCAACAAAGCCAACAATTGGTCCAGTTGGCGTTGGTAAGTAGCCACGCGTGGCACCGCGGGCAAGCCTGGCACCATCTGCCCTTGCGGGTGTTGCGCATCATGGTGCGTCAAATGATACCAATCGCTGAGCACATACGCTTGCGAGGCCCCCACGAAGCGGGCCTCCACCACATCGGGGCCACTTGCGCCCACCACGCCGCTGACAGAAACCGGGACCCCGGCAGACTCCAGCAAGGCCTGCGCGCTGACCTCGGCCGCGCCTTCTGACGGGCTGACCACTTGGGCGGCGCACAGTTGAAGAGGGCCACGCAGTCGCATCAGCAAATAAATGAAATGCGACAGCACTTCGCGCACAAAGCCGCCTTGATCGGCTTGGGTGAGCCAAGTCGCCCCCCGCTGCCAATCGCGTGGCCATTCTTTGAAATGCAAGCGGATTTCAATCGCTCGCAGGCCAAAGTCCGGCGCTTGCAGGCCTTGGGCCAGACGGTCCACGGCAGCGGACGATGAAAAC
The DNA here is from genome assembly GCA_964442645.1 of uncultured Bordetella sp. GTDB lineage: Bacteria > Pseudomonadota > Gammaproteobacteria > Burkholderiales > Burkholderiaceae_C > Limnohabitans. The sequence goes on from CAYTZZ010000001.1 coordinate 143,216, forward strand.
ACGAAGTTGACGGCTTGCGGCAAGCCACTGTCGTTCATGGCCTGTGCCAGCCGCTGGCTTTGAGCCACATCAATGCCCAAAGGTTTTTCGCACAAGACCGCACGGCCTGCGGCAATCGCCTGCACCACCAATTCCTGGTGAAACAGCGGCGGCACAGCCACGTACACCAAGTGAACAGCGGGATGACCGATGGCGGCAGCTGCGCTGTCGACAACGGAGCAGCTGGGGTGGTCTCTTTGAATGGCCGCGCGCACGGCAGGGTCGGCGTCATAGGCGCTGGCAATGCGCCAGCCACGGTGCAAAGCGACTTGTTCTATCATCCGGCGACCGACCACACCCAAGCCGATCACGGCCATTCCAGGAGTTTCATTGATGTCCAAGCTTCACCTCTTTGCCGATGGCGGCTATTCGTTTTTGGAAGGCGGCTTCCCCTACTCTCAGGGCATCATTGCCGAGCCCGGCTTTGCCTTGCGGCGTGTCCGTTTTTCTCAGCCCGTGCCCATGGCGCAAGGCTTTGAGTGGATCCGCACGCACTTGATGCAGGCACAACGCCCACTGACGGCCTTGGCCGCCTGCGAGTTGCGCTCCCCTGCGGCCTTCAGCCTGCAAGGCTTCAAGGACTTCAACAAAGGCTATGTCCAAGTGCTGAGCGACTGGGGCCTGTTTCGCGACAACCTCAACCCGGTCGGCCGCAGCAATTTGGCGCCCCAATTCAATCCGCCGCAGGAACCGGGCTTTTATGCTTTCACCTACACCGTGCCGGAAGACAGCAGTTTGCCGCGCGATTGGGTCATTGCCGGCAGCGGCGAGTGGCCAGAAGACCAGCCCTTCCCGGAGGGCATCATTGCGCGCGGCGATCTCAGCCCCAGTGGCATTGCCACCAAGGCCCACTATGTGCTGGACACCATGCAGGCGCGCGCCCAAGGGCTGAAGGCCGACTGGTCGCGGCTGACAGCAGCGCAGGTGTACACGGTGCACGACTTTGCCCATTTGGTGGCGCCGGAGTTTGCCGCCCGTGGCATGTTGGGCCCAGGGCTGAGCTGGCACATCTGCCGCCCGCCCCTTCAAGAATTGGCCTTCGAAATGGATGTGCGCAGCGTTCGGCACGAAATCGTCGCCCCGATCTGATCAGGTGCGACGTTCCAGCCAGGTCCCCAAGATGCCCTTGGGCATCTTGATGATGAAAAACACCAGCAAGGCGCCGTAGATCAAGAGGTCCAGGCCGTGCACCTGGTTGCCAATCAAGACGCGCAAAATCTCTTGCAAGGCCAGCAGGAACACGGCCCCAAAGGTGGGGCCGAGCATGACAAACATGCCGCCGGCAATCACGCCAAACACCATCTGCAAGGAGATGCCGATGCCGGAGACGGTTTCAGGGTTGATGTACAGCTGGTACTGGGCGTACAAGACGCCGCCCAGGCAAGTCATGACGGCGGACAACACGGTGATTTGCAGCTTGGTGCGGGTGACATTGATGCCAATCGAGGCCGCTGCGTCTTCCTCTTCGCTGATGGCTTGCAAAGCGTCGCGCTGCATGCTGTGGTCCACGCGGCGCCAGACCCACAGCGCAAACAGCCAACACAGCAGGATCAGGTAAAACCAGACCACGCGGGTTGACGATTGCATGGCCCAGACAGAAAAGGTTTCTCCCTCAGAAATGCCTGGCTTGGGTGTCAAGCCCAGCGATCCGCCCGTGAGATCGCGCTCGGCCACAATGACCAGACGCACCACCTCGGCCAAGGCAAGCGTCACCAACGCGAAATAATGGCCGACGATCTTGAAGCGGAAACATGGGTACCCAATGATCAGGGCCAAGACCACGGTCACCGCCACCGCCAACAAGGTGCCAATGAAGGGGGACAAGCCGTATTGGTTCCATAGCAAGACCACCGTGTAAGCGCCAATGCCCAAAAATGCGCCATGCCCCAGGCTGACCAATCCCAGGCGCCCCATCAAGGCCCAGCTGGTGTAGATGAACCCTAACAACAACGACATGATGATGAGGTGCAGCGGATAAGGGCCCAGCCCCAACCAAGGTGCAGCCACCAGCAACACCAAGAGCACACGGAAAAAATGGGAGGATGTGAAGTTGTTCATGTTCATCGCCGTTGCGTCAGAATGCCCTCAGGGCGAATGAACATCATGGCGATGAAGAACACAAACGCCAGCACATAGCCCCACTCGATGGCAAACACAAAGCCCCCCACCGAGATCAATTGCGCAAAGATGAAAGCTGCCACAAAGCCACCCACCAAGTTGCCCAAGCCACCCATCACGCACACCAAGAAGGTGATGGGGCCAAACGACAAGCCGATGGCCGGGTGAATGTCGTATTGCAGCACCAGCAAGCAGGCGGCCAGCCCGGCGAGCGCGCCCCCCACCGCGGAAGTCAGCAGGTAAATGCGCCCCGGGTTCACGCCCATCAAAGGCATGATGGCACGGTCCTGACTGATGGCCCGAATGGCCGTGCCCGCATAAGTTTTGTTCAGGAACAAATAGGTGGCAGCAATGGCCACCATGGCCACGGCAAAGGCGATCAAACGCGCCATCGACAGGCTGATGTCGCCCAACATGAAGCTGGGCAAGCGAATGCCAATGTTCTTGAAGTCGATGCCAAACACAACGGTGGCCACGGCTTGCAGGAAAAACAGCACCCCGCCTGTGACCAGCAACTGGTTGATGGGCTCGGCAGACAGCACCGGGCGAATGATGAACCAGTGCATGGCCGCGCCCAGCAGCGCCACACCGGCCACGCCCACAATGAAGGCCAGGTACAGGGGCCAGCCCATCATGGTGTGGGTCCAGTAAATGGCGTACATCCCGATCATCATCAACTCGGCGTAGGAAATCCACACCACGTCGATGACACCAAAGATCAGGTTCAGCCCCAGGGACAGCAAGGCCAGCAAGCCGCCCAGCAAGAGGCCATTGAGCATGGCCTCGACAAGGAAAATGTCAAAGAATTCCATCACACCCCAAGGTAGGCTTTTTGCACTTCATCGCTGGCGAGCAGTTCGGCAGCGGTTCCACTGGCCCGGATTTTTCCGGTTTCGATCAGGTAGCCCCGGTCCACGACCTTCAGCACCTGTTGAATGTTTTGCTCGACGATGAGCACGGTGTAACCCTCGGCGCGAATGCGGTGCATCAATTCAAAAATGGACTGCACGATCACGGGCGCCAAACCGGCCGAAGGCTCGTCGAGCAACAGCAGCTTGGGACCACTCATCAACGCACGCCCGATCGCGCACATTTGCTGCTCACCGCCCGACATGGTGCCCGCCAATTGGTGGCGGCGCTCGGCCATGCGCGGAAACAGCGAGTACACATAGTCCAGTTTTTCCAGGCGCTTGGCGCGCGCGGCAGGGGTGTAGGCGCCCATTTTCAGGTTGTCTTCCACCGTCAAACGCGGGAACAGGCGACGACCTTCGGGCACTTGGGCAATCCCCAAGCCCACCACTTCATGCGAGGGCAAGTCGCGGTAGGAGCGACCCTCCATGACCATGTCGCCTGCGCTGGCCTCGAGCAAGCGGGACATCACGCGCAACAAGGTGGTTTTACCGGCGCCATTGGGGCCAATCACCGCAATGGCTTCACCGGCCTTGATGCTCAAAGAGACATCGAACAAGGCTTGAAACGTGCCATAACCGGCATTGATATTCTTCAACTCGAGCATCAAGCCCCCTCGGCAGCGACTTCGCGGCCCACCTGTTGCTGCACACTGTGGGCGTCGGTGCCCAAATAGACCTCGACCACGCGCGGGTCGTGGGCCACCTCGGAAGGCGTGCCTTGGGCGATCAACTCGCCATGGTCCAGCACCAAGCAGCGGTCGATGACCTTCATGAGCACGCCCATGATGTGCTCGACCCAAATGATGGTGATGCCGCGCTCATCGCGGATGCGCTTGAGCATCAAGGCGGCTTGCTCCATTTCGGACTCGTCCAAGCCGCCCAGACTTTCATCGGCCAGCAACAGCTTGGGTTGCGTGGCCAGTGCGCGTGCCATCTCCAGCTTTTTCAAGCCAGCGGCACCCAGGCCATCCACCTTGGCCAGGGGATCGCGCGGCAAGTCGATGAGGGTCAGCGCATCTTCGGCACGGCGCAAAGCCTCGCCACGGGTGATGGGCTCACTGGCACCGTAATACGCTGCCAGGGTCGCATTCTCCAGGATGCTGAGCTTGCGAAACGGACGCGGAATTTGGAAGGTGCGCGCCAGTCCCCGCTGGCACATTTGGTACGGCGGCAAACCGCCCACGGACTGACCTTCCAAGCTCACCGTACCAGCGGTGGGGGCATACAGCCCGGCCAGCACGTTGAAGGTAGTGCTCTTGCCGGACCCATTGGGGCCAATGAGTCCGACAATTTCACCGCGCTTGACTTCGAAGGAAATCCCGTTGACGGCGGTGAAGCCGCCGAACTTTTTGGTGAGTTGGTTAACGACCAGCACAATCAGTTGCCGTAGGAGTGGCCTTTGGGCAAGGGCAGCACAGCATCACGGCTCTTGATGGCGTTGGGCCAAACCACATAGGTGTCATTGCCAGCATATTGATGAACCACAGGCGTGGAACGCTCGTTCTGGCCAGACATCTGGTGACCCGCGGGGAAGAACTTCACGCCATAGCCCTGAATGGTGCCGCCTTCCGGAATGTCGGTGTCCAGGGCTGCTTTGCGCAGCGACTCGGGGTCGTAGCCACCGTATTTTTTGATGGCGCGGGGCAACACGTCGGTCAGGAAAATCCAGGTCTGGTTGAAGCCCATGGAAACGTGGGTAGGAATCTCGTCGCCTTTCACATCGGCTTTGTAGCGCTTGATCATTTCGGCGGTGATGGCGCCCAGACCCGGCTTCAGTGTCTTGGGATCTAACAATTGCGCGGCGACAGGGTCGACGTTGAAGATGAAGTTGGCGTCCTCCTTGAACGTGGCGTAGAGCTTGTCAAACTGGCCATAGCCGGCGCCGTGACCGATCAGGGCGCTCCACTTCAGGCCCTGCTCCTTGGCTTGGCGCAGGAACAAGGTGATGTCAGGGTTGTAGCCCGTGTGCAGAATGACGTCCGGTCGCGCACGGCGCAGTTTGGTCACCAAGGGCGAGAGGTCAGGCGAGGTGGCCGCATAGCCTTCCTTGAGTGAAATTTGCATGCCCAACTGCTTGCACACCGTCTCGTTGCCCATGGCCACGCCAGCGCCGTAAGGGCCGTCTTCATAAATGATGGCGACCTTCAGGTCTTTCGGGTCCTTGCCCAGCTTGGCTTTGGCGTTTTCCGACAAGAAGCGGCAGGAGGCCTCGCCGAACTGGTCAGAGTGCACTTGGGCGCGGAACACATATTTCAGGTTCTTGTCTTTCATGACCGCAGAGGACACGCAGACGTTGGCCCACATGAATTTCTTGGCCTGGTCCAGGCGCTGGGCCATCGGCACGCAATGCGCAGAAGAGAACACGCCCATGATGAGGTCGACCTTCTCTTGGTTCACCAGACGCTCGGTCTCGTTGATGGCCACCTCGGTCTTGCTTTGCGCATCGGCATAGATGGGCGCAATTTTGTAGCCCTCCACGCCGCCGCGTTCGTTGATCATGTCGATCGCATACTTGGTGCCCAAGTAGCTGGCGTTCGAACCGCCGGCGGCCAAGGCACCGGACAAGTCAAAAATGACGCCGACCTTGATTTGTTTGCCCTGCGCGTAAACGGAACCGGCCACAGCCAGCCCTGTCACGAGCAATCCTGTCATGAACTTTTTCAACATGGTGTTGTCTCCTTTGTCTGGCGGCCGTGCCCTGATGACCAAGCCTGGGCGCACCATAGCAAACCCAAACTAAAAGGGACAGGGTGGCAAACCCTGCCCCTTCATGTCGCAAGGGCGACTGAATCGGCGGCGACGTTCAGCGCATGAACTCTTTGACGTGATCTGCCCCCAGCCCCACATTCTCAAAATGCGCACGGTATTTTTCAATGCGTGTGAACACATCGTCGTAGCCTGTGGCATTGCCTTGCGGATCGACATACATCAGCGCACCATGAACGGTGAACAAGGTCACCATGTCGGTACAGTCGTCGGGCACGATCAAGGTGTGCGTCTCGCCGGGCGGCTCGAAAACATAACTGCCCTCTTCCGCCACCCAGTCATGCTCCAGGTAGCGCCATTTCCCGCGCATCACATAGGCATGGACTTGCCCCGAGTGCCGATGCCGCTGCAGCAGGCCCGAGCGCTTCACGCGCAGCAAGTGCACATAAAAGCCTCCCGTCACATTCAGGTGAATCGGCCGCGACCAAATGTCCGACGCAATCGGCGCCCACAGGCGCTCATCTTGCGCCATCACATCATGGTGAATCATGTCCGGCGTCATGCCCCAAGGCTGCGGCTTTTGGTAAGGAATCCGATCGTCTGACATCTCTCTCTCCTTCGTCAAAGTGAAATGGGGTCAGGTCTTGTCTTTTGCCTGAGAACTGTGGATAACTATAAGCCCATGACCCATCCAGCTGGGTCGCAAGGGTTACCTGAATGGGCAACTGAGATGAATCTTGCAACCCCACAGAAACCTTGATTGGGCAAAGGCTTTCGCTGCAGGTATATTGACACGCATCACCCGCCAAGGAAATTTGACATGTCGCTATATAAGGACACCGCGAAAGCCTTCATGCCCTACCCCGAAACGGCGGTTGCGCATGCGTCACAGGGCCCCTTGTCGGGGCTGACCTTTGGGGTCAAAGACCTTTACGATGTCGCCGGTTACCCCACCAGTGGCGGACAACCTTTTCTGCTCGCGCTTTCCGGCATTAAGCAACGCCATGCCAAAGTAGTCCAGCAACTGCTGGACAACGGCGCAGCGTTTGCGGGAAAGACCATCACCGATGAGCTCGCCTTTTCGATGAACGGACAAAACGCGCATTTTGGAAACCCGATCAACGGTGCAGCACCTGAGCGCATCACAGGCGGCTCGTCATCCGGCTCGGCTTCGGCCGTTTCCAATGGCTTGTGCGACTTCGCGCTGGGCACCGACACCGGAGGGTCGGTACGTGCACCCGCCAACCACTGCGGGCTGATTGGCTTGCGCCCCACCCATGGGCGCATCAGCCTCGAAGGAACCTTGGATTTGTCCCCCAGCCTCGACACCTGTGGTTGGTTCACAAGAGACATGCCCACTTTTGAACGTGTGGCCGATGTCTTGCTGGGCAAGGATATCGCCCCCCTCTCTTCATCGGTCCGATTGCTGAAATTGGACGAGCTTTGGGGCTTGCTGACACACGATGCGGCCCAGGCTCTCGAGCCCGTTTGCCAGGCTGTGCAAAAACACCTCGGCAGCCCGCAAAGCGTTCAGGGCTTTCTCGGCGACCTGGATGCGATGTATTGGAATTTTCGTTACATCCAGGGGCGCGAGGCATGGCTGACCGATGGCCCCATGATCGAGAAATACCATCCGCCACTCGGTCCGGGGGTCAAAGAACGGTTTGCCTGGTCAAAAGCCGTCACCGATGCGCAGTTTGAGCAAGCGCAGGCGTTCCGCAAAACCTTGCGCCAAAGCGTCGCCGACTTGCTGGGCTCAGATGGCGTGATCCTCATGCCTACCATGCCCGACTGCGCGCCTTTGATTGCGCAAGACGAATCCGGCCTGGAGGACTACCGTAACCGTGCCATTCGACTGCTGTGCTTGGCTGGCTTGTGCGGTTTTCCCCAGATCAGTGTCCCATTGGCAAAAAGCCAGGGCGCACCCCTGGGGCTATCCTTGTTGGGACCCGCCGGAAGTGATCGCAGCTTGGTCGCTCTGGCCGCCCGCCTCATGGCCTGAGTTATCCACAGACAGGGGGCAAAACTCAAGACCTGACCCCATGATAAAATGCTGTCCATGACAAGAGACGGCAAAACCCAAATCAGCAGCGATGGTCTTCGTTACAAGTCCCGTACAGGCGGTTCGCCGTTTGGCGAGCGGGGACAGACGGGTGCAACCATGAGTTGTTTCAAGTGCGGCGTGCATAAACCTCGGGCTTATGGGTCTTACAAGCGCCTGGCAGGAACCCTGATGTTTGCTTGCTTTGATTGCTACCCTCCCAAGGACACTGTCGCTGATAAGCCTGCGACGCCTTAAGTCGCTGACGCTGTGTCAGACCGATACTTTTACGAACCCCGAAAGGGTCATGGCTTGCCCCACGACCCGTTCAATGCCATTGTGGGCCCGCGCCCCATCGGCTGGATTTCCTCAGTCAGTGCACAAGGCGTGCTGAACCTGGCGCCCTACAGTTTTTTTAACGCCTTCAACTATGTGCCGCCGATCCTGGGTTTCTCCAGCATCACTGAAAAAGACTCACTGCAAAACATTCGAGAGACAGGCGAGTTTGTCTGGAACTTGGTGACACGTCCGCTGGCCGATGCCATGAACCAAACCTGTGAGGCGGTTCCTCCCGATGTGAACGAGTTTGAGCTGGCTCACCTCACCCCAGAAGACTCACGCATGGTCAAAGTGCCCCGGGTGGCCGAAAGCCCGGTGGCCATGGAGTGCCGTTGCACCCAGATCGTTCAGTTGAAAACGCACGCAGGCACCGATATCAACACCTGGGTGGTCTTTGGTGAAGTGGTGGGCGTGCACATTGACCCCCGATTGCTCAACCAAGGTGTATACGACACCGCGCGTGCCGAAGTGCTTTTGCGCGGCGGCGGCCCTGCCGACTACTTCACGATTGGCCCTGAGCAGTTGTTCAAAATGCACCGCCCTCCGAGCGGCGCGAAGGGCTTGCCAAAGTAATTTTTTTCAGGAGATGGCCATGACCGCTGCAACACACAAACGACGTCTTGGCCAATCTCCGCTGAAGGTCACCCCCGTCGGGCTGGGCCTGATGTCTTTGTCAGGCATCTATGGGGCATCCACTGACGAGAACGGCTTGGCCGTGATCCAGCATGCGCTGGACCTGGGCGTCGACTTTCTTGATTCGGCTGACATGTATGGCTGGGGACACAATGAAAGTCTCTTGGGAAAAGCGCTTCAAGGCAGAAGAGAGCAGGTTGTTGTCGCCACGAAATTTGGCCAAACACGCACCGACACCGGTGCCAATGGCGTGAACGGCCGTCCCGAGTATGTGATCCAGGCCTGCGAAGCCAGCTTGCAGCGCCTGGGGCTTGAGACCATCGACTTGTATTACGTCCACCGCATCGACCCTTCGGTGCCCATTGAGGACACCGTGGGCGCCATGTCGCAATTGGTTGCGCAAGGCAAGGTCCGCGAAATCGGTCTATGCGAGGCCAGCCCATCCACGATTCGGCGTGCGCATGCCGTCCATCGCCTGGCCGTCGTCCAAACAGAATACTCATTGCTTTACCGACAGGAAGCCGAAGAAACTTTGCAAACCACGCGCGAACTCGGCATTGGATTCGTGGCGTACGCCCCGCTGGGTCGCAGCTTATTGACCGCCACGGTTGAATCGGCAGAGCAAGTCGCACAAGATCGGCGCAAAGACCACCCTCGGTTTCAGGCAGAAAACTTCGAGCACAACAGAAACCGCGTCCGGCAATTGGAGGCCATGGCACAGGACAAGCAATGCACGCCCAGCCAACTGGCCTTGGCTTGGGTCTTGGCACAAGGCGAGGATGTGGTCGCGATTCCTGGCACCAAGCGGGCAGAGCGTGTCAATGACAATTGGGGTGCCCTGTCGCTGGAACTGAAGGCACAAGAGGTGGCAGCGCTGAGTCAGGCCTTTCCAGTCGGCGCAGCGGCAGGCCAGCGCTATCCGGTCGGTGGCATGAAAGGTGTTTACCTTTGAAGTGTTGCCAGCCCCTGCACCAAGCGGTGCCGCTCAATCCAGGCGAATGCCTTTTTCCTTGATCAACTGGGGCCATCAGCACTGACCTTTCACGGCATGAGCTGCAACATATACTGTCAAGCGGACTTCTGGACCCTGGAGACACCATGCCTTTTGTAACCACCGACGACGGCGTTAGGATTTACTACGAGGAAACTGGCAAGGGCACGCCCCTGATTTTTGTCCATGAATTTGCAGGAGACCATCGCAGCTGGGAGCCGCAAATTCGGTTTTTCTCCCGACGCTACCGCTGCATTGCCTACAGCGCCAGGGGCTACACCCCCTCAGACGTTCCGCCGCCAGGCAGCGATTACTCGCAAGAGCGCGTCTGGCAAGACCTTCGCTGCCTGATGGATGGCCTGAACATTGCGCAGGCGCACCTGGTGGGCTTGTCCATGGGTGGGTTTGCCTGCCTGCATTTCGGTCTGCATCACGGCACGCAAGGGACGGCATCGCGCGCGCTGTCACTGACCCTCGCAGGCTGTGGCACGGGGTCGCACCCCGCGGTGTACGAAGGCTTCAAGGCGCAGTCCAAAGTGTTGGCGGATGAAATTCAATCCCTGGGCGCACAGCACCTGGCCAATACCTATGGCATGGGGCCATCGCGCTTGCAGTTCAAAGCCAAAGACCCGCGCGGTTATGCCGAATTCAATGCACGCCTGGCCGAACATTCCGCGTTGGGCTCGGCCCTGACCTCCAGGGGCTACCAAGGGGAGCGGCCCAGCCTGTATGCCTTGACCGATCAGATCGCCCGCATCAATGTGCCCACCTTGATCATGACCGGCGACGAAGACGAGCCTTGCCTGGAGCCCTCCTTGCTGCTCAAGCGCACCATTCACACGGCTGTCTTGGCGATGCTGCCCGGCAGCGGTCACGCCATCAACCTGGAAGAACCCCAGTGGTTCAATCAATTTCTGGCGGATTTTTTGGCGCAGGTCGAGCAAGGGCACGATTTTGCTCGGCCCGTGGCGACACGGCCGGAATCCATCTGGGGGCCCAGCGGCGACCCTCGCTGAATTGGCTCAGGCCGACAAGGCCACGGAAAGCGTTCCCAAGTTGCCAAAATCAACGGTGACGGCATCGCCTTCTTGTACCGGCACAGGGACCACACAGGTGCCTGTGATGACGGTGTCGCCGGCCTTCAAGCAGCGTCCCTGCCCGATCAATTCATTGGCCAACCAGGTGAGCGCCCAGCGCGGGTCACCCAGCACATTGGCACCTTGCCCGTGGGCGACGGTGACGCCGTTGACCTGCGCACTGACTTGATGGGCCGCCAGGTCGAGTTCACGCCAGGGTTGTTGCACCGCCTCACCCAGCACCACATGGCATGCGCAGGCGAAGTCGGCGATCAAGGCGCCCTCTCCCGCTGTGACAAAGTTTTCATAACGCGAGTTCGGAATTTCAATGGCCAGGTGCAAGGCCGTGACCGCGGACATCACTTCCTCCACCGCCAGCGGTTGGGCAGCGGTGCCCGTGAGATCGCGCCCCAATCGAAAAGCGAATTCGGCCTCAATCACCCGCATGCGATTGCCTTGCAGCGAAATGACCGCTCCCGGCGTGTGGCAGCGAGAGGCCAGCAAGCGCCCGGCCAAAGGACCGCTGACGCCAATGTGCTGCTGGCCAGCTTGACTGGTGGCCGCGATCTTCCAGCCCATGCCAGGCTCGCCACAGGCCGCTAAAAGCGCCCACTGTGCCTGGTAAGCCTGGGCCCGGTCGGCAGGCCGCAATGGTTCTGGCAAGACATTCACGCAGCCATGGCTTTGCCAGGCGGGCAACAGGCAAGCGGCCGTCTTGGCAGGAGAAAAAGGGATGGTCATGTCGGTGTTACCTCATGCATGGCTGCGAACAAAGTCCAGCAAGGCTTGCGCGACTTGCTGCGGCGCTTCGCGCTGCGGGAAATGGCCCACGCCTTCGAGCAAGGTCCGTTGATAGGGCCCCGTGAAGAGATGCTCTTTGTTGGCGGAACCCGCGGGCGCGTTGACGGTGTCCACAGCGCCGTGGAGGACCAGTGTCGGCACGGCCAACACGGGTGGCAGGTTCAAGGCTTGGTCGTCCTTGTCGTAGGCGGGATCGCCAGGCGCATGACCCCATCGGTGGCGGTAGGAATGCAGCACGATCGGCGCCCAATCGGGGTTGTCAAAAGCGTCTGCCGTGGCCTCGAACTCCTCAGGCGCGTACCACCCTGCTGGCGCCCACAAATCCCACATCTTGCGCGAAAATGCGCGTCCATCCTGACGCACTGTTTGTTCACCGCGTGGCGTGGCCATGTACCAGTGGTACCAGTAGTTGTGCGCTTGCTCGAGCGACAAGTTCTGGCTTGGGGTGTTGGTGCCGTAGCCCACTGCAAGCATCACCAAATGGCTGGCAATGCCCGGTTGCAAGCCACAGGCATTGGCCACCGCGCGAGCGCCCCAGTCATGCCCGACCAAAATCGGACGCTCCAATTTCAGCGCGTGCACGAACTCGATAAGGTCCCGGCCCAGCGACGCCAGTTGCCCGGTGCGCGGCGTGTCCGCGCGCAAAAACGTGGTGGGGTTGAAACCGCGCAAGGCCGGCGCGATCACATGAAAGCCTGCATCCACCAAGGTCGGCACCATGGCCGCCCAGCAGCGGGGGCTGTCCGGCCAACCATGCATCAGCACCATGGTGCGCTTGGCACCCGGGTTCCATTCTTGGTAGCCCACGCGCAACAAGGATGTGTCAATGAATTTCCAGGACATCATTCGCCCTCCAACTCAGGAAACAGAACATCGGTGAAACCAAAACGGCTGAAGTCGGTGATGCGCATGGGGTACAGCTTTCCCAACAGGTGGTCGCATTCATGCTGAACCACGCGCGCATGAAAACCCGAGACCGTGCGATCGATCAGCCCACCCTGTGCATCCCAACACTGATAGCGCAGATGGGCATGGCGAGGCACCACACCGCGCAGGCCGGGCACCGACAGGCAGCCCTCCCAGCCCTCCTCCATTTCGTCGGACAACGGCGTGAGGGTGGGATTGATGAGCACCGTGGGGGGCACCACCGGGGCTTGCGGATAGCGCGGGTTCAACGCGCCCGAGCCAAAGATCACCACCTGCAAGTCCACGCCGATTTGCGGCGCGGCCAAGCCAGCGCCGTTGACGGCCCGCATGGTGTCCAACAGGTCTTGAACCAGCGCGTGCAATTCGGGCGTGTCAAAGGCCTTGACCCGTTGCGCGGTTCGCAACAGGCGCGGGTCGCCCATTTTCAAAATCTCACATTGGGCCATCGCTGTCGCCTCCTTCAGATGCCACCAAAGCCAGCAAGCCCGCTTCGTCCAGCACAGGGATGCCGAGCTCCAGCGCCTTTTCCAGCTTGCTGCCCGCCTCCGCGCCGGCAATCACGCCGTGGGTCTTTTTGCTCACGCTGCCGGCCACTTTGGCGCCCGCCGCTTCCAGCATCTCCTTGGCCTGCTCACGCGACAACGTGGGCAAGGTGCCGGTCAACACATAGGTCTTGCCCGCCAGCGGCAAATTGGCACCGGGGGTGGGCGGGCCTTCTGTCCAGTGCACGCCACATGCGCGCAGCTGCTCGACCACTTCGCGGTTGTGGGGCTGATCGAAGAAGGTTCGCACACTGTGCGCCACCACCGGCCCCACATCGCGCACTTGCAGCAATTGGTCCACGCTGGCGGCCATCAAGGCGTCCAGGCTGCCAAAGTGGCGAGACAGGTCTTTGGCGGTGGCCTCGCCCACATGGCGAATGCCCAGGCCAAACAAAAAACGAGGCAGGGTGGTGGACTTGGAGCGCGCCAGACTGGCCAGCACATTCAAAGCAGACTTCTCGGCCATGCGCTCAAGTGGCACCAAGGCTGCCAAGTCCAGCCGGTACAAATCGGGCAGTGTTTGGACCAGGCCCGCGTCCACCAACTGATCCACCAACTTGTCGCCCAGGTCCTCAATGTCCAAGGCACGGCGCTGTGAAAAATGCAGCATGGCTTGCTTGCGTTGCGCGCTGCAAAACAAACCACCCGTGCATCGGTAATCTGCCTCGCCCTCCTCGCGCACGGCGAGGCTGTCGCACACCGGGCATTGGCGCGGCATGGTGAAGCACTGCGCTTCATGCAAGCGCTTTTCCAGCACCACCGACACCACTTCGGGGATGACATCGCCCGCGCGCCGCACCACCACGGTATCGCCCACGCGCACATCTTTGCGCCGCGCCTCGTCTTCGTTGTGCAAGGTGGCATTGGTGACGGTCACACCGCCCACAAACACCGGTTGCAGCTTGGCCACCGGGGTCAGCTTGCCCGTGCGCCCCACCTGCACTTCAATGGCTTGCACCACCGTCAATTGCTCTTGCGCGGGGTACTTGTGGGCCACCGCCCAGCGCGGCTCACGCGTGACAAATCCCAATTGCGCCTGCAACGCCAAACTGTTGACCTTGTAGACCACGCCGTCAATGTCATACGGCAGCGTGTCGCGCAAGGCGCCGATGCGCTGGTGAAACGCGACCAGGCCGCTGGCGCCTTGCACGCAGGCGGTCTGCTCGGCCACAGGGAAGCCCCAGTCACGTAAAGCCATCAGCATCGCGTGGTGGGTCTGCCAAGCCGGTCCACCTTCGTCAGGGGCTGTCACTTCGCCCAAGCCATAGGCAAAAAAACTCAAAGGCCTTTGCGCTGCAATGGTGGGGTCCAACTGTCGCACGGCGCCAGCGGCTGCGTTGCGGGGGTTGACAAATGTTTTCTCGCCCTTCATGCCAGACGCAATGCGTTGGCGCTGGCGCTCGTTCAGCGACTCAAAATCATCGCGCCGCATGTAGACCTCGCCGCGCACTTCCAGAACCGCAGGAACGGCCAGCGCGGAGCGCATGGTGGGCAATGCCAAGGGGATGGAAGGGATGGTGCGAATGTTTTGGGTCACGTCCTCGCCGGTTTCGCCATCGCCCCGCGTGGCCGCTTGCACCAACTGGCCGTTTTCGTAGCGCAGGCTCATGGCCAAGCCGTCAAACTTCAATTCGGCCACATAGTCCACATCAGGTGCCTCGGCGCCCAAGCCCAATTCACGGCGAATGCGTGCATCAAAATTTTCCGCGCCACTGGCCTGGGTGTCGGTCTCCGTGCGAATGCTCAGCATGGGGCGGGCATGGCGCACAGACGCAAAGCCCTCCAGCACCTGTCCGCCCACACGCTGGGTGGGTGAGTCGGGCGTCACCAAGGCAGGGAACGCTTTTTCCAAGGCCTGCAAGGATTGAAACAAGCGGTCGTATTCCGCGTCGGGCAAGCTGGGCTCGTCCAACACGTAGTAACGGTAAGCGTGCGCTTGCAGGGTTTTGCGTAAAGCCAGGATACGCTCCTGGGCAGCGGCCAATGCAGCGTCCTTGGGGTCGTCTGCGGCGGGCTCGGCGAACAGGTCAGCCGTAGTCATCGACACACCCGCTCAAGGCTTCAGCTGAACAAACGACGGGCCTGGGCACTGCCGGCCGACAGGTCGCGCGCATCCAGTGTGTCGTAGAGGGCGCGCAAATCGCTTTCGATGCTGTGCATGGCCGCGGGTGACAGCAACTGGCCGTGATCGTCGGTGATCACGCCTTCCATCACGCGAGCGAGCTCGGTGGCGATCTGGCACATGCGCGCAAAAGGCTCTTCGCGGCGATCCACTTGCGGCACGTCCAGCGTCAAGGTCAGGGCCCGAATGGCCGACAAGGTGGGATCCTCAGCCAGGGCGGCCTGGCTGTCAAAACTCAAGCCCAAAATGGGGGGCAGCCCCACCATGGCCGCAGGGATCACCATGCGCCCAGGAATGACGCCCGGCACAAAGCCCAAGCGTGCGGCGTTTTGCTGCACATAGCCCGGGCTCCAGGCCAGCTTGGTGGCCTTCAATGAAAAACTCAGCTGCGCATCGTGAGAGCTGGCGAACTGGTCGAGCTCGCGCGCACGCGAGACTTCTTCCAGCATCTCTGGAAATTCGGGCACGCCATCCACCGCATCGGCAAAGGCCTGGGTCTTCACAACAAACTCTGAGAACTCAATTTCATTCAAGGCGCCCATGCGGTTGGCGAGTTGCACCCCGGCTTGAAATGCGCTGTAACGCTGGCCCGCACGCAGTTGCTCCCACTCGCCTGAGGCCGCGTTCACGCCCTCCAGCGTGAACAATTTGCTGCCCACACGCCGCGTCGCGGGAAAAGCGGCCAGGGCCGCGTCGCCCGAGATCGGGCTGTCCAGTTCGATGGGCGCCAGCACGTCAATCAATGCGTCCTGGATGGGGCGGCGATCAATGACAGGCACGACGGCGTCAAAGTCTGCCGGGTCCACCCGCTGCCCTGCCGCAGCGGCGGCCGGCAAGCTCGCGCCATCCAGAGCGGGGTCGTTGGGTGCAGCACCGCCTTGATCGTCCCGGTCTGGCAAAGGATCGGCTTGACGCGGCTTGCTTTTGCGCGAAGACCAGGCGCTGTGGGCCACCACGCCGGCCAACACCACGCCTCCAGCAATGGCCAATGCAACTTGCAACGTGCTCATAGATCGCGATTCCTTATCAGGCGTTTTCGGCCATGGAGACAGCCGACTCCATGTCGACCGCCACAATGCGTGAGACGCCCTGCTCTTGCATGGTCACGCCGATCAATTGCTCGGCCATTTCCATGGCAATCTTGTTGTGAGAAATGAACAGGAACTGGGTTTCTTTGGCCATGCTGGACACCAGCTTGGCATAGCGCTCGGTGTTGGCATCGTCCAGCGGCGCGTCCACCTCGTCCAGCAAACAGAACGGCGCCGGATTCAGCTGGAAGATGGCAAATACCAGCGCAATTGCGGTCAAAGCCTTTTCTCCGCCCGACAGCAAATGGATGGTCTGGTTTTTCTTGCCCGGGGGCTGCGCCATCACCTGAACGCCCGAGTCCAGAATTTCCTCGCCGGTCATGACCAAGCGTGCATTGCCGCCGCCGAACAGCTCGGGGAACATGCGGCCAAAATGTTCGTTCACCACTTTGAACGTGCCGCCCAGCAATTCGCGGGTCTCGCCGTCGATTTTGCGAATCGCGTCTTCCAGGGTGGTCATGGCTTCGTTCAAGTCGGCCGATTGCGCATCGAGGAAAGTTTTGCGTTCGCGCGCACTGGTCAACTCGTCCAGCGCGGCCAGGTTGACGGCGCCGAGCGCGGCAATCTCGCGGTGCAAGCGGTCGATCTCGGATTGCAAACCGCTCAGGCGAACTTGCTGCGCTTCCACCGATTGCGCCACCGCCGCCAAATCGGCCTGGGCGTCGGCCAGCAATTGCTCGTATTGGGCCATGCCCAAACGGGCGGCTTGCTCTTTGAGTTGCAAGTCGGTGATGCGCTGGCGCATCGGGTCCAACTCACGCTCCAACTGCAAGCGCCGCTCGTCGCTGGCACGCAGTTTGGTGGTGAGGTCGTCGTATTCGCTGCGCTTGGCGCCCAGCACTTTTTCACGCTCCGACTTCAAATCCAGGGCGGTTTGCAAACCCGCTTGCGCTGCGGCATCGCTCAAACGGGTCAGCTCCTCCTGCGCGCGAGCGGTTTCCGAATGGATGGCTGTGGACTGTTGCGCTGCGGTGTCGAGGATGCGCTTCAACTCCGCTTCCCTCGAGGCTTGTGTGCGCCGCGCAAAGTCCGCCTCTTGCATTTGGCGCTCCAGGCTGTGCAATTGCTCACGGCAGTCGTTGAGGCGGCGCTCGGCCGTCATCACCTGTTCATCCAGTTGCGCATGGCGCTCTTGGCTGTCCGCCAGTTGCATGTCCAAGGCCTCAAAACTTTCTTCTGCTGAAACGCGTCGCTCTTGCAATTCTTCCAGCAGGGCATCGACTTCGGCCATGTCGCCCGCAATTTGATCGCTGCGCGCCCGCGTTTGCTCAGCCAGTTGGGTCAGGCGCAATGTTTCAACCTGCAAGGCGTGGGCGCGCGCTTGCGTTTCACTGGCGTCGCGACGTGCGCTCACCAAGCGTTGCGAAGCTTCTGAATAAGCAGCTTCGGCACGCACCAGCGCGTGGCGCGCCTCTTCGTGAATCAAGGCCTGCGCTTTTTGTTGCTTGTCCAGGTTTTCGATTTCCTGCGCGCGCGCCAACAAGCCGGCTTGCTCGCTGTCCTGGGCGTAAAAGCTGACGCTATGGGCGCTGATGGCATGGCCTGCAGGCACATAGATCACCTCACCAGGTTGCAATTGGGCGCGCGCCGCCAAGGCCTCTTCCAGATGGGCGGCGGTGTAACAACCGGTGAGCCAATCGGACAGCAAGGCCTTTTGGCCGGCATCGTTCAAACGCAGAAGGTCTGCCAAGCGCGGCAAGCCTGCGGATGGCAGCGGTGCTGCGGCTGAAGGCAAGTTGTAGAAGGACAGTTTGGCCGGTGGCGCATCGTTGCCAAAGGCGCGCACCATGTCCAAGCGGCTGACTTCCAAAGACCCCAAGCGTTCGCGAAGTGCGGCCTCGAGGGCATTCTCCCAGCCATTTTCGATGTGGATCTTGCTCCACAGGGCCTGCAAGCCTTCCAGGCCATGCTTGGCCAGCCAGGGCTGCAACTTGCCGTCCGTCTTGACCTTTTCCTGCAGCGCGCGCAAGGCATCGAGGCGTGCAGACAAATCGGACTGACGTGCGCTCTCCTGGTTCAAGTTTTGTTGGGCCAAACGTCGAGCCTCATCAAGCTGCGGCACGCTGTCTTGCAACGCATGCAGCACGGCATCGGCCACCTCGGCGGCCTCTTTGGCCTCGCCCCATTGTTGCTGCAAATCTTGCAGGCGTGTTTCGTCGGGTGCGGCCAGCGCCTGGCGGTCGGTGAGCAGGCGCTCGCGGCGCTGGTTCAGCTGCCGGGACTGTTCTTCAATGTTGCGCTGGTCTGCGGCCAGCACCTGAATTTGCTGCTGCACCTGGGCCACACTGGCGCGCTGATCGTTGGCACGCTGCTGCACCTGACGCAAGGCTTCTTCGAGCACGGGCACTTGGCTCGCTTGTTCTTCCACTTGTGCGTCCAACAAAGCGGCTTGCTCTTGTGCATGCTCGGCCGTTTCCGCCAGCGTGCCCAGCTCCATCTCGGCTTGTTCCTGGTGTTGGGCCCATTGGGCCAATTGCGCTTGCAATTGCACCAGGCGCTGTTCGGCGCGCTGCCGTCCCTCGACCACAAATCGAATCTCGGCCTCCAGGCGCCCCACTTCGGCGCTGGCTTCGTACAGCTGGCCTTGGGCCTGGTTGACCTGGTCACCCGCGGCGTAGTGCGCTTGGCGAATGGTTTCCAGGTCGGCCTCGATGTGGCGCAAATCGGCCACCCGTGACTCCAGGTCGGTCATGGCTTTTTGGGCCTGGGTGGCGAGGTTGACCTGGTCTGTTTCCGCCTCTCGGCGTTTCAGAAACCACAACTGCTGCTGCTTTAGGGTGACATCGCTTTGCAGGCTGTGGTAATGCTGCGCCACCTCGGCCTGCTTCTCCAGCTTTTCCAGGTTGCTGTTGAGCTCGCGCAAGATGTCTTCGACACGGGTCAAATTCTCACGGGTGTCGCTCAAGCGGTTTTCAGTTTCGCGACGGCGCTCTTTGTATTTCGAGACGCCGGCAGCTTCTTCCAAAAACAGGCGCAGCTCTTCCGGCTTGGATTCGATGATGCGGCTGATGGTGCCCTGGCCGATGATGGCGTAGGCACGTGGCCCCAAACCCGTGCCCAAAAACACGTCTTGAACGTCCCGGCGGCGCACCGGCTGGTTGTTGATGTAGTAGCTGCTGGTGCCGTCGCGGGTGAGCACGCGCTTGACGGCGATTTCGGCAAATTGGCTCCATTGGCCGCCCGCACGGTGGTCGGCATTGTCAAACACCAACTCCACGCTGGAGCGGCTGGCCGGCTTGCGGGTGTTGGTGCCGTTGAAGATGACGTCCTGCATGGACTCGCCGCGCAGCTCACTGGCGCGGCTCTCGCCCAACACCCAGCGCACAGCGTCCATGATGTTGGACTTGCCACAGCCGTTGGGGCCCACGACCCCTACCAGCTGGCCCGGCAGCAAAAAGTTGGTGGGTTCGGCAAACGACTTAAAGCCGGACAGTTTGATGGAGGTGAGACGCACCGCGAGCCTTTTTGAATTCTAAGGTATTCAATTCATGGGTTTTTCAATGAAAAACCTCACACCTGATGATAACGTTGCCGAGCCCGGGTCAGCTCCCCTTCCAACCGTTCCAAGCGTGGGGACAAGGCCTCCCAAGCGGACAGCACAGCCGCCAAGTTGCCAGCCTTGGCAAGATGCTCCAAATCCACAATCGCCTGCGACAAACTCGCGCCAGCAAAAATGGGCATGAAACCCTTGAAAGCATGCAATTGCAAGGCGACTTCCTGGGCATGGTGGTCGCGCATGGCTTGGTCCAAGGCCTTGCGCGATGTGGCCAGGCTTTCCATGAAGGTGTCGATCAGTGCGGGCAAGCCGCCGGGGTCCAGTGCGTACTCGAGAGCTCGCGCGAGATCCAGTTCTTGGTCTTCATCCATGGCCACTCCTGTTGACAAAATGTTGGGCTGCCAAGGCAGGCCCAAGGCTTCGCTGAGATGCTGCAATGACATGGGCTTGGCCAAACAGGCGTCCATGCCGGCTTCGCGACAACGTGCCAACTCGTGCGCCTGGACCTGGGCTGTCATGCCCAGTATTCGCAGGCTGCCGCGGCCTTCGGCGGCCCACAGAGCACGCAGCTCTCGGGTGGCCTGCAGGCCATCCATGACCGGCATCACGACATCCATCAGCACCACGTCGAAACACTCTGACTGGCACATTGCCAATGCCTCGGCCCCATGGTTGGCCACCCTGGCGCGGATGCCCAGGCGTTGCAGCATGGCACCACAGACTTGTTGGTTCATGGGCTGATCCTCGACCAACAAAACCCTGGGCAAAGTCCCTGGCGCCCTTAGGGCGGGAGACGCCAACTGCGGGTGCGGTTCAGTTGTCACGGGGGCTTCGGATGGCATCAAGGGCAAGCTCAGGCTGAAACTCGCCCCCAGCCCAACCTGCGCAAGCAATTCGAGCCGGCCCTGCATGCCCTGCGCCAAACGCCGGCTGATGCTCAATCCCAAGCCCGTCCCAGGGTGCACACTTTCAGCGGGCGGGTTGGCTTGCACATAGGTTTCGAAAATGCGCTGCCGCTGATCTGCTGCGATGCCAGGGCCGGAGTCGCTGACTGTGAAGACCAGTTCATGCTGTGCTTGCGGTGCTGCGCTGATGGCCACTGACAAACGAATGAAGCCCTGTGTCGTGAACTTGACGGCATTGCTCAACAAGTTGTTCAAAATTTGCTCGACGCGCAATTCATCCAGCAACACGCTGGGCGGCAAGTCTTCTTGCCATGCCAGGTCAAACCTCACTTGCGGCCTGGGCGCGGCCAAAGCATGCGAGCGCAAGATCCGCTTCGCGAAGGACTCCAACATCACCGCTTGGTAGTTGAATTGCACTTGGCCCGACTGCAAGCGGGCATCGTCCAGGATGTCGTCGATCAACTTCAAGACCAGCTGAGAGGACTGTTGCGCCACCGTCAAGTAGTCGCGCTGGGTGTCGCTCAGCTCGGTGCTCAGGCTCAAATCGACCATGCCCATGAGGCTGTTCAGCGGCGATCGGATTTCATGGCTCATGCTGGCCAAGAACTCGGCCTTGGCGGCATGCGCTTGCTCAGCCTGCTGCGCTCTCTGTTCGGCCTGCGCCTGGGCTTGGTGCAAGGCCTGGGTTTGACGGTGGCTGCGCTCGCTCAGGAAAACCCACAAGAAGCTCAGCAACATGCCCCCAATGGCTGCGCGCCCTTGCCCCGACAGCCACAAACTCAGGGCCCCCAAGCCCAGCAGGCTGGCGCCAGCCCAATTCAAGCGGCGGACAGCGTTCAGCCGCTTCACCCAAGCTTGGCGATCGTCAGGCAGCGAAAAAGTCCGGGGGGTTGTCAAGCGAGATCCTGGCGACAAGGAAAGTCGAAGGGATAATAGCAGCCATGAATCCTTTGCTCTCGCATTTGCAGCCCTACCCCTTTGAGCGGTTGCGTCAGCTGTTTGCCACCGTCCAACCCGCGCCCCAACATGCGCCCGTCAGTCTGGGCATTGGCGAACCTCGGCATGCCACGCCGGGCTTCGTGCGGGAGGCGCTGCTGGGGGCCTTTTCTTCGCTCGCATCCTACCCGCCCACCGCAGGCGACCCGGCGCTGCGCCAGTCGTGTGCAGCTTGGCTGAAACGGCGCTATGGCTTGACCCTGGATGCCGCCACGCAAATCCTGCCGGTCAACGGTTCGCGTGAGGCCTTGTTTGCCTTGACGCAAACCATCATCAACCCCCAAGCCTTGGCCGATGGCGCGGCGCCTTATGTGGTGTGCCCCAATCCCTTCTATCAAATTTACGAAGGCGCGGCGATTCTGGCGGGTGCGCAGCCCTATTACGCCCCCAGCGTGCCATCGCGCAACTTTGCGGTGGATTGGGACAGCGTGCCCGACAGTGTCTGGGCACGTACCCAGTTGCTCTTTGTCTGCTCGCCTGGCAACCCGACCGGTGCAGTCATGCCTTTGAGCGAGTGGGAAAAACTCTTTGCCCTGAGCGACAAGCATGGCTTTGTGATCGCCTCCGACGAGTGCTACAGCGAGATTTATTTCCGTGACGAGCCGCCTTTGGGGGGGCTAGAAGCCGCCCACCAACTCGGACGACCCGACTTCAAGAACCTGATCGCCTTCACCAGCCTGTCCAAGCGCAGCAATGTGCCGGGCATGCGCAGCGGCTTTGTGGCGGGCGACGCTGCCCTGATGAAAGCCTTCTTGCTGTACCGGACCTACCACGGCAGCGCCATGAGCGGCATGGTGCAAGCGGCCAGCATCGCGGCCTGGAGCGATGAGCAACATGTGATCGAGAACCGCACGCTGTACCGCCAGAAATTTGCCGAGGTCACGCCCGTCTTGCAGCAGGTCCTGGACGTCAAGCTTCCCGATGCCGGGTTTTACCTGTGGGCCGCCGTGCCCGGCGGCGATGACACGGCGTTCGCACGGGATTTGCTGGCTCAATACAATGTCACTGTTTTGCCAGGCAGCTATCTGGCGCGGGAAGCCCAGGGCGTCAACCCAGGCCGGGGTCGCATTCGCATGGCCTTGGTGGCGGACACCGCCGAGTGCCTGGAGGCGGCCCACCGCATCGTTCAATTTGTTCAATCCAACTTTTCCAAGACCACACCATGAGCCAACAACTCGAAACAATCATCGACGCCGCCTGGGAGCAACGCGCCAGCCTGTCTGCCACCTCTGC
The DNA here is from genome assembly GCA_964442645.1 of uncultured Bordetella sp. Classification (GTDB taxonomy): domain Bacteria; phylum Pseudomonadota; class Gammaproteobacteria; order Burkholderiales; family Burkholderiaceae_C; genus Limnohabitans. The sequence continues at coordinate 166,180 of CAYTZZ010000001.1, forward strand.
GCCCAAAGAAACCCTGGAAGCCGTTGAGCACGTCATTGCCGAGTTGAACGCGGGCCGCTTGCGCGTCGCCACGCGCCATGGCGTGGGCCAATGGACCACCCACCAGTGGATCAAAAAAGCCGTGTTGCTGAGCTTCCGCCTGAAGGACAACGAGGTCATCAAGGCCGGCCAATTGGGCTTTTATGACAAAGTGCCCACCAAATTTGCCCACCTGGACGAGGCAGAAATGAAGGCCAGCGGCGTGCGCGTGGTGCCGCCCGCCGTGGCCCGCCGTGGCAGCTACATCGCCAAAGGCGCCATCCTGATGCCCAGCTACGTCAACATCGGCGCCTATGTGGACGAAGGCACCATGGTTGACACCTGGGCCACCGTGGGCTCCTGCGCCCAGGTGGGCAAGAACGTGCATTTGTCCGGCGGCGTGGGCCTGGGCGGCGTGCTCGAGCCCTTGCAAGCCAACCCCACCATCATCGAAGACAACTGTTTCATCGGCGCGCGCTCGGAAGTGGTGGAAGGCGTGATCGTGGAAGAAAACTCGGTGATCTCCATGGGCGTCTACATTGGCCAGAGCACCAAAATTTATGACCGCGCCACGGGCGAAGTCACGTATGGCCGCATCCCTGCCGGCTCAGTAGTGGTGTCGGGCAACCTGCCCAGCGCCGATGGCAAATACAGCCTGTACTGCGCGGTGATCGTCAAGCGTGTGGACGCACAGACCCGTGCCAAGACCAGCTTGAACGACTTGCTGCGCGACTGATCCTTTTGGGTTTCGCCATGTCACGCACCCTGCAACTCACCGAGCAGCTGATTGCGCAAGCCTCTGTCACCCCCGAGGATGCGCAATGCCAAGCCCTGCTGGGTGAGCGGCTCAAGGCCTGTGGCTTCGAATGCGAAAGCATCGTCAGTGGGCCTGATCATTTTCGTGTGACCAACTTATGGGCTTTGCACAAAAGCCGTCGCGCCAACGCTGGAACGCTTGTGTTTGCAGGCCACACCGATGTGGTCCCGACCGGCCCTCTGAGCCAATGGCAAAGCGACCCGTTCACCCCCACCCACCGCGATGGCAAGTTGTACGGCCGCGGCGCCAGCGACATGAAAACATCGCTGGCGGCCATGGTGGTGGCTGCGGAAGAATTTCTGGCCCACTGCCTTGACCCGGCTTTCTCGATTGGCATGCTGTTCACCAGCGATGAAGAGGGCCCCGCCCTTGATGGCACCGTGGTGGTCTGCAACCAATTGAAGGCCCGCGGCCAGCGCTTGGATTGGTGCATTGTGGGTGAGCCCACCGCAGTGAAACAAACCGGCGACATGATCAAGAACGGCCGACGCGGCACCCTGAGTGGCAAGCTCACCGTGCGCGGCATCCAGGGCCACATTGCCTACCCGCAATTGGCGCGCAACCCGATTCACGAATTGGCGCCGGCCTTGACGGAACTGGTCGCTACTGTGTGGGACCAGGGCAATGATTTTTTCCCGCCCACCAGCTGGCAAGTCAGCAACATTCACGCAGGCACGGGCGCCAGCAATGTGATTCCTGGTGAGTGCGTGGTGGACTTCAACTTCCGTTTTTCGACCGAATCCACGGTGGAGAGCCTGCAACAGCGCCTGATCGCCACGCTGGACAAGCATTCGCTGGACTATGACCTGAAGTGGACACTGGGGGGCCGCCCCTTCTTGACCCCGCCAGGCGACCTGGTCGGGATCGTGGAAGCGGCAATCCAAGGCGAGACCGGCCTGCGACCCGAGCTCTCGACCACCGGCGGCACCAGTGACGGTCGCTTCATTGCGCAGATTTGTTCTCAGGTCCTGGAGTTGGGCCCCCCCAATGCCACCATCCACAAAGTAGATGAACACGTGGCGGTCAGCGACATCGAGACCCTGAAGAACATCTATCGCCGCGTGCTCGAGAACCTGCAACAGCGCGAAGCTGCGGCCACCCCATGACCCTGGCCGAACTGATCGCCGACAGCGCGCAACAGCTGTCGCAAGCGGGCGTGCATTTTGGCCAAGGCACCCTCAACGCCACCGACGAAGCGGCCTGGCTGGTCCTGTGGCAGCTCGGCCTGCCCTTGGACACAGCGCTGGACGAAGAATCGGGCCAACTCTCTGCACAAGACCTTGCCAAGGCACGCGCACTGATTGCGCGTCGCATTGAAACGCGCCAGCCCGCCGCTTACCTGACCGGGGAAGCCTGGCTGCAAGGCGTGCCGTTTCATATCGATGCCCGCAGCATCATTCCGCGCAGCCTGATTGCCGAAGTCTTGGCCGAGGGTTACCTGGACGATTGGTTGCCGCCTGGCGCGCCGCGCATCATGGACCTGTGCACGGGCAATGGCAGCTTGGCGGTGCTGGCCGCCATGGCCTGGCCTGAGGCGGTGGTGCAAGGGCTGGATCTGTCTGTACAAGCTTTGGCCGTGGCCGCGCGCAACGTGCAGCGGCACCAATTGCAAGCGCGCATCGAATTGCTGGCATCCGATGGCTTTGCCCAAGCGTCCGGCCGCTACGACATGATTCTGTGCAACCCGCCCTACGTGAACGCCGAAAGCATGGCGGCGCTGCCGCCTGAATTTCTAGCCGAGCCGTCCCTGGCGTTGGCGGGTGGCACCGATGGCATGGACTTTGTCCGCCATTGCCTGCGCGACGCCCCGCAATGGCTGACGCCCCAGGGGGTGCTGGTGCTGGAAATTGGTCACGAGATCGCCTACTTCGAGGCGGCTTTCCCGACCCTCGAAGGCCTTTGGCTGCCCACCTCCGCCGGGGATGAGCAGGTGGTCCTGCTTACCGCCCAAGCGCTGCAAGCCCTCGCATGATCACACTGCGCGACATTCAATTGCGCCGTGGCGCCCGGATTTTGTTGGACCAAGCCTCGGTTACCCTGAATCCTGGGGAAAAAATTGGCCTGGTCGGCCGCAACGGCGCGGGCAAATCCACCTTGTTCGCCTTGCTCAATGGCAGCTTGCACGAAGACCGTGGCGAATTTCACATGCCCGCCAATTGGCGTCTGGCGCAGGTTGCCCAGCACATGCCCGAAACCGACCAGCCCGCCACGCTGTTCGTGCTGGAGGGCGACACCCGCCTGGTGGAAGCGCAACAAGCGCTGGCGCAGGCCGAAGCCGCCAATGACGGCGAAGCCATTGGCCATGCCCATGCACTGTTGGCCGATGCAGGCGCACACGATGCCCGCGCGCGCGCGCAAACCCTGATTCTGGGCCTAGGCTTTCAGCTGGATCAACTCGATCAACCCGTCAACAGTTTTTCGGGGGGCTGGCGCATGCGCTTGCAATTGGCGCGCGCCCTGATGCGCCCTTCCGACTTGATGCTGCTGGACGAGCCCACCAACCACTTGGACTTGGATGCACTGGTCTGGCTGGAAAACTGGCTGCAGCGCTACGAAGGGACCCTGCTGATCATCAGCCATGACCGTGAATTCCTTGATGCAGTGACCCGCGTCACCCTGCATCTGGAACACGAAAAACTGACCCGCTACGGTGGCAACTACAGCGCCTTTGAGGAATTGCGCGCCCAGCAAATCGTGCTGCAGCAGGCGGCCTTTGCCAAGCAGCAAGACAAAATTGCCCACCTGCAGAAATTCATCGACCGTTTCAAAGCCAAAGCGACCAAAGCCAAGCAAGCGCAAAGTCGCGTCAAAGCGCTGGAGCGCATGGAGCGTTTGGCTCCCATCCTGACCAGCGCAGACTTCAACTTCGAATTCCGTGAGCCGGACCAGTTGCCCAACCCCATGTTGTCCATTCAGGATGCCAGCTTTGGCTACCAGAGCGACGCAGGCAAGAAATGCATTTTGCAAGGCGTGAACCGCTCGGTGTTGGCCGGCCAACGCATTGGCATCCTGGGTGCCAATGGCCAGGGCAAATCCACGCTGGTGAAAACCGTGGCGCGCACTTTGCCCTTGTTGGCAGGACGTGTCACCGAGGGCAAAGGCTTGACCATCGGCTACTTCGCTCAGCAAGAGCTGGACGTGCTGCGGCCCCAAGAGGGCCCACTGGAGCACATGGTGCGTCTGGCCAAAGAAGTTTCGCCCCAGGCGCGCGAGCAAGAATTGCGCAATTTTCTGGGCAGCTTCCGCTTTGCCGACGAGATGGTCAATCAGCCTGTAGGCACGCTCAGCGGTGGCGAAAAAGCCCGCCTGGTGTTGGCCATGATTGTCTGGCAACGCCCCAACCTCTTGCTGCTGGATGAGCCCACCAACCATCTGGACTTGACCACCCGCGAAGCCCTGGGCATGGCGCTGAATGAGTTTGAAGGCACGGTGCTGCTGGTCAGCCACGACCGCGCTTTGCTGCGCGCGGTGTGCGATGAATTCTGGCTGGTCGGGCGTGGCGGTGTGGCGCCGTTTGACGGCGACCTGGATGACTACCAAAAGTATTTGCTGGACGAGGCCAAGCGACTGCGAGAGGGCTTGAAAGAAAGTGCCACGGCGCCAGCCTCCGAGGGCGTGACGCAGACGTCCGGTGAAAGCTTGAACCCCAAATTGCAGCGCAAAGCCGAGGCTCAGCGGCGAGCAGAACTCTCACAAAAGACCCAGCCGTTGCGGCGCGAGTTGCAAAAGGTGGAGTCTGAGATGGAAGCTTTGGGCAACGAAAAAACGGCACTGGAAATGCAACTGACCCAGACCATGCCCTCGGCCGACATTGCACAAGTGGGGCGTCGCTTGAAAGCCGTGGGGGACCTGCTCGAGGCACTGGAAGAACGCTGGCTCAGCCTCAGCGAGCAAATCGAGCAAGTCACCGCTTGAAAAGAGCGACCCACCATGAAAAAAGCCCGATGCAAGCATCGGGCTTTTTGTTGAATGAGGGTGGTAGGACGTACAAGATTCGAACTTGTGACCAACGGATTAAAAGTCCGCTGCTCTACCAACTGAGCTAACGTCCCACGCATCACCGAATTGTGTTCAGCGAAGCCTCAGATTATAGCGGATTTTTAGCGTCTTTGCGAATTTTCTGTTTTGAAAGCGCATCCAGGATCCAACCCGCTGCGCATTGGCCAAACGTCGCGGTGACACTGACCACCGAACCATACCCATGGCAATTCAAGGAGCCGTCCCCTGTCAGGCCACAGCTGGGATCGGGCGGCGCCACCGGCTCGCGGCTGAAGACACAGGTCACCCCCATTTTTTTGCCATCACGCGCTGCGCCATGGCTTTTGCGCAGGTTGTAGCGCAACTGCGCGAGCAAGGGATCGTGGGTCACTTGGGCAAGGTCCTGGATATCCACGCCGTGGGCATGCCGTTTGCCCCCTGCCGCTCCCACCGTGATGAAGGGCGTGCGTGTTTGAAGGGCCCAAGCAGCCAGGCTGGTTTTCGCACGAACCTGGTCACAGGCATCCACCAGGGCATCACAGGGCCAAGGCAACTGAGCGACCCATTCCAGCCAATTTTCGGGCGTGACAAATTCTTCGATGCCATGGACTTGGCATGCAGAGTTGATTTGCGCAATGCGCTGTTGCATGGCCTGCACTTTGGCCATGCCCAAGGTCTCGGTGAGCGCATGCACTTGGCGGTTGACATTGGACTCGGCCACATGGTCCAGGTCGATCAAGGTCAGTCGCCCGACCCCGCTGCGCGCCAAGGCCTCGACCGTCCAGGAGCCCACGCCCCCAATGCCCACCACAACCACATGCGCTTGTTGAATTTGCTGTGCGCCAACGACGCCATACAAACGCGCCAGCCCGCCAAAGTGGCGCTCGAGCACAGCGCTCGGGCTTAAATCTGCTGTTCCAGACGCCATATTTGGTAGCGCATGGCCAGCACAGCGCCCAGCACAATGGCCGCCAAGGCGGTGAAGCTGTTGAGCGACAGGGTGGACACGCCACTCAAGCCTTGCCCAATGGTGCAGCCCATGGCCGTGACCCCGCCGATGCCCATGAGCACGGCGCCCACCAAGTGGTTCGCCAGGTCTTCGACGCTGCCAAAGCCTTCCCAGCGAAAGCTGCCGTTGAGCAACGCACTGATCGCAGAGCCCACCACCACGCCCAAGGCCGAGACGATGCCCAAGCTCAAGACTTTGGACTTGTCGCTGAAGAACATCAACCAATCCAGGGTGTAGGCCATGGGAGCAACGAAGCTCAAAGACTCCATGCGCCCAGAGTTGGTCGCCAGGTACACCTCTTCCAGTGTTTCAGGGTGTTCGGCCAGATGCCCCCAATGGCCACTGACCCACCACAGGGCCACAATCAAGCCGCCCGTTCCCACGCCAGCGAGGAGGTTGTTGAAGGTCCAGAAATCTGCGTGACGCAGCACGACGGCCATCAGCAACAGGCCAAAGGCCAGCCCGACCCAGGCTTGCAGGTTGGCCACCGAGCCACCGACAATCCAAGAAACCAAGGTGCCCAGGTGCGCGCCCTGCTCCACCGACACAAACACCGTGTCGACCGTGGCCACACGCACGACCGCCGTCACACCTTTCAGCGTCGCAAAGCCTGCAACCCCCATCACCACAAAAACCACCAGCGCCTTGAGGTTGCCACTGCCCACCCGCACCAAGGTTTTGTTGCCGCAACCAGAAGCCAACACCATGCCGGACCCGAACATGATGCCGCCCAGCGCAGTGGAAAGCCAAAGCCAGCGTGTGCTGGCATAAAGGGATGCCGATGGATCAATCTGACCGCTCAGGCTCAGCAAGGCAAAGCCCAGCATGGACACGCCAATCGCCAACGTCCAGTGTCGCGCGCGGGTCCAGTCCCCGATGTTCATCACATCGCTGATAGCGCCCATCGTACAAAAATGGGTGGCTTGCGCGATGGCACCAAAAAGAACAGCCAGGCCAAAACCGGCCAGCAAAATCCAGCGGGTCAACGCGACCCAATCGATCGACTCCATGAAATTTTCCTTGGAAAATTATTTCAAGCGGGACAGGCGCTCTTTGGCAGCGGCTGCCGCCTCAGACTGCGGAAAATCCTTGATCAAATCTTCCAGCGTCTTGCGCGCGGCTTTGGTTTCCTTCAACTCCACTTGGCAGTTGGCAATGGAGAGCAAGGCTTCAGGCGCGCGGGGATGTTGCGCGGCCACGTTCAGCAGCGAGCGGAAATTGGTGATGGCCAGCTTGTATTCGCGGGTGGCATATTGCGCATTGCCCAGCCAAAAAAGCGATTGCGGCAGGTAGCCACTTTGCGGGTAGCGGCGAATGAAGTCAGCGAAAGCGTTGGCTGCCGGGGTGAAATCGCCCCGACGAAAGACCGCCAAGGCGTTTTCAAATTCGCGCTTTTCTGCGGGTTCCGCCTGAAACTCTAGACCATCCAGCGTCACCGCCACGGGCTCAAACTTGCGAAAACGCTCTTCAACAACTTGGGCCTGGTCTTTCAAGCGCCGTTGCGTATCCGCTAAGTCTTTGAGCAATACCTCCTTGTCACCGCGCATGCGAGAGATTTCGCCACGCAATGCCTCGTTCTGGGACTGAAAATCAAGCAAGCCCCGGCGCAGTTGCTCGTTGTCCTCAGACAAAGCTTTCAGCTCTTGCCCTTGGCGATCGAGTCGCTCCTGCATTGCACGGTGCGATTGGCGCAATTCAAGTATGGCACGCCGCGCCTCGTCGTCCTCGAACAAAGCCGCCTGGGCAACGCCCAGGCAACTCCACAAACTCAGCGCAACCCAACTCCAGGCAAAGCGTTTCATTCAGAGCATCAGCGGTAGTTGAACTCAACGCGGCGGTTCTTGGCGTAGGCAGCCTCGTCGTTTCCAGGCACAGCCGGCTTTTCTTTGCCGAAGCTCACGGCTTCCAGTTGACCATCACTCACGCCCAACAGGCCAAGCGCTTTACGCACCGCTTCAGAGCGCTTTTGCCCAAGCGCCAGGTTGTACTCGCGACCGCCACGATCATCGGCATGGCCTTCAAGGGAAACACGGCGATTTTTGTCCGCACGCAGATAACGTGCGTGGGCCTCGATCAAAGCCTGCGATTCGGCCTTGATGACAAAACTGTCAAAGTCGAAATACACCACTTTGCCAACGCCTGCGGGGCCCGGGTCGATGTTGGACACCTTGCCGGCTTGAACCGTGGTCACGCCAGACTGTGCGCTGCTGGGTGCATCGTTGGTGCTGGCGGTGCTGCCGGTTTTGTCTTCCACAGGCACGTCGTTGAGCTTCACGCCAGAAGAGCAGCCTGCCAAAGCCAAAACCACTGCACAAGAGAGGAGAAATTTTTTCATCAGTTTTCCTTGGTTGAATTCATTTTATTTTTGGAAGGGACCCCAATGTGGCTCCCGAATGTCACCCGATTGTCCTGCCAAACGGGCTGTGATACGGCCGTCCAGCGTGGTCGTCATGAGGGCTTCGCGGCCTTGCACCTGGGTGGCATAAATCAACATGCGACCGTTGGGTGCAAAGCTGGGACGCTCATCCGCAGAAGTTTCCGTGATGGCTTGGGCCTTGTCGGCATTGAGGTCCATCACATGAAGCTTGTACTGCCCGCCCACGCGGGAGATGTAGGCCATCCAGCGGCCATCGGCACTCAGACTTGGAGAGATATTGTAATTACCCGTGAAGGTGACTCGTTGGACGGGTCCGCCCTGTGCCGGCATGCGGTAAATCTGGGGCGAGCCGCCGCGGTCACTGACAAAGTAGATGGCAGAGCCATCGGGCGAAAACACGGGCTCCGTGTCAATGCTGTTGGACTGCGTCAGGCGCTGCGGCTCTCCGCCTGCAGCCGCGATGAGGTAAATCTGGGAACCGCCGTCGCGGCTGAGGGTGACCGCCAAGCGTTGCCCGTCAGGCGACCAGGTCGGCGCACTGTTGGAGCCCCGGAAATTTGCCAGCACACGGCGCTTTCCTGTGGACACGTCATGGACATAGACCACCGGCTTGCGGGACTCGAAAGACACATAGGCCAGTTGCTGCCCGTTGGGCGCCCAGCTTGGCGAAATGATGGGTTCAGGACTGGTCAGTGCGGCTTGGGCGTTCTCGCCATCGGCATCGGCAATCCAGAGGCTGAAACGATGACCCGATTTGGTCACATAGGCCACACGGGTTGAAAACACGCCACGCTCCCCCGTGAGCTTCTCGTAAACATAATCTGCCATGCGGTGCGCAGCCAGACGCAAATCTCCTGTGACCACGGCATAGCTGGCACCGCCCAGGTCTTGCCCCTTGACAACATCCCACAGGCGGAAGCGGATGTCAAAGCGGCCATCGGCAAGTCGGGTCACGCTGCCAGTCAGCAACGCGTCGGCGCCCTTCTGGCGAAAGCCACTGATGTCGGGGCGCGCCGTTTCATCCAGCACCTGACCTGCTGCCAATCCGCGGAATTGGCCACTGCGCTCCAGGTCTGCCTGGACAATGGCAGCGATCTTTTGGGGCGAGGATGACTCGTCGCGAAAGTTGGCGAAGGCAATGGGAACCTGTGTCAGGCCGACGCCAGAGACGTCGACGCGGAATTGGGCGAAGGCGGTGGGCAAGCCACAGCAAAGGGTGACGAGCAGGCCAAAAATGAAACGAGTCAAGCGAGGGGTCATTGAAAGCCACAGGGCGAGACGCAAACACGCCTCTTCTAGGTGCGATATGGTAGCATCTCCATGCTCTTTTTCGAGCGAAAGCCCCCTGCCAAACCCCGTCAGACATGCCACTTCCGCCCCGATCGCTGCCTGTCTCTGTGATTTTGATCACCAAGAATGAAGCATCGCGATTGGAACGCACGTTGCAGGCCGTCCAATGGGCACAAGAAATCATTGTGGTGGACAGTGGCAGCACAGATGGCACGCAAGACATTGCGCGGCAGTGGTCCACCCTGGTGGTGGAAACAGACTGGCCGGGCTTTGGCATCCAAAAAAACAGAGCGTTGTCACACGCCACCTGTCCTTGGGTATTGTCGATTGACGCAGACGAATATGTCACTGAAGATCTCAGCCAGGAAATCGCACAATTTTTAAAAAACGCGCCTGCTTGCGATGCATGCACATTGCCTAGGCTGTCCAGTTATTGTGGCCGTGACATCAAGCACGCAGGCTGGTGGCCAGACCTTGTTTGTCGGTTTTTCAGGCGTGGCAAAGCCGTCTTCTCCGATGACCGCGTTCATGAAAAACTCCTCTTTTCAGGACCGACCCACGCATTCCAAGGGCTGCTACACCATGAAAGCTTCCAGGACCTCCATCAGGTCCTGCAAAAAGTCGACCATTACTCGACAGAAGGTGCGCTGAAAATGTTTGCGGCAGGCAAAAGCGCCTCGCTGGGCTCAGCCATTGGCCATGGCATGTGGTCCTTTTTCAGGACCTACCTCCTCCAGAGAGGCTTTTTGGACGGTCGCGAAGGCTTTATGTTGGCAGTATCCAATGCAGAAGGTACCTATTACCGCTACTTGAAGCTGATGTACCTGCACGCCAAACACGCCCCCCCTCAATGAAAACGGCCGTCATCGTCACCACCTACAACCGGCCCCAAGCCTTGCGCTTGGTCTTGAACTCCTTGGCGAACCAGTCGGTCCCCGCAGACCAAGTGGTGGTGGCAGATGACGGTTCCACACAAAGCACGGCAGAGTGCATTGCTGGCTTCCAAGCAAAAATGCCCCTCCACCATGCGTGGCAAGCCGATCAGGGTTTTCGCGCTGCAGCGGCACGAAATTTGGCCGTGTCTCGATCGGATGCCGACTACCTGATCTTTCTTGACGGCGATTGCATCGTTCCACCGGATTTCATTGAAAAACATCAACGCTTGGCAGAGGCTGGCTGGTTTGTCGCAGGCAACAGAATTTTGTTGTCAGAACGCTTGACGCACAACGTGATCGAACGCCAAGCGGACATTGCCTCGTGGTCGACATGGCGATGGCTCTGGCAATCATGCTTGGGAGAGTGCAATCGTTGGATGCCCCGGATTTTTATGCCAGGACAATCATGGAGAAAGCAAAGGCCAACACGCTGGCAGCAGGCCAGAACCTGCAATTTGGCGCTCTGGCGGAAAGATTTCCAGCAGGTCAATGGCTTTGATGAAACCTACAACGGTTGGGGGCACGAAGATGCAGACTTGGCGATTCGACTGATTCGACAAGGCGTTTTTCACAAGGAAGGCCGATTCGCAACAGCCGTTTTTCATTTGTGGCACCCTGAAAATGACCGAACGCAAACCCTGGAAAATGAAACCCGGCTCCAGACAATCTTGAGCAACTCCGAAATTCGGGCTACGCTTGGCCTGAGCCAGCACTTGAAGTAACCCTTGGCGACGACGTCGCCACAAAACTTCTCAATGCGTCAACCGCGGACTGCGTGGTGTAAGGACTCTTCAAACCACTGTCCGGCAAGGACGTTTGCCGCCACTCCAACCAATAGCTCTTTATGCAATCCGCAATGTCAATGCCTGTGCGATCTTTGCCTTCAAGGTCACGGCCTGTTTCAACCACCCGGTGATGCAGGTTCCTTAGCATGTCTACCATTTGAGGATTGCGGTGCACTTGTGCCAAGATGGGCCGCTGCATCCACAAGTACTCGTAAAGCTTGGATGGAATGTATTCATCGCAAATGGCTTCTTCACCATGGATCAGAAGCAAGACATCCACGCTTCGCATCTTGGCGAGAATGCGCTGGCGACCAGAAATCCCGGAAACCGGGTCAGCCTCAACCCTTCCAAAATGGTGAAAATGCGATCGCGTGACGGACGCTTGAATTCGCGCTTGCGAAATTTCATCCAATGGTCCGCCATAAACATGCAACTCCAGGTCTTGAAGAATTTGCGGGGCATGCAAACTCAAATGCTCAAAGGCCTCCACCACCCGCACCAAGTGGCGCGTTTTAGACAAAGAACCAAAATGCCCGAGCACAAGCTTGGCAGAAGGCATGTGTAACGGCAATTGCTCAGGAAAAGGATTGTCAATACCTGGCAGTAAAACTTTCCCACGATTGCCCAACTGGGGCTGCCTTGCTTTTGCGCTGGCAAGAGCCTGTTCTGTAAACCAAATGGCGACATCAGCCTCAGTGCAAATCAACTGCTCGACAGCCAGCTGCATTCGCTCCTGAGCGGTCTGAGGCACTTTCCCGGGCGTGACGAACGGGTCGTGAACCTCCGCCAACCAGGGAATTCCCGTGCGTCGTTTCAAAGCACGCCCGGCCACGTGCGCAGCGAACGCCCCGCCAGTGGAGTAGATCAGGTCAAATTGTCGTTGCTGACAAAGCGACAAGCCTTTGAAATAGGCGCTGACAGACCAAGACCAGGAGCTCTCAACAGGACGCCACAGCTTTTCCAGAAACACCCCTGGCAAAAGAACCAGGGATACCAGCGTCATCCAAAAACGGTAAATCCAGGCTTTGCCCCACTTGCGACGCAGTACATGTCGCATCTCGAATTTGACACCCGCCGGTCCAACAGGCCAAAGTTGGTGATGCTCGAAGTTTGGATCCTTCAAGCCAGAAACACCACTGAGCACCACCACCTCAATGCCCGCAGCGCGCAAATGAGGAATCTTGTCAGTGATGGTCTGACTGGATGCCCTGCCATCCATGTTGAACGCATGGGACAAAATCAACCAGCGTTGTGGCCTTGGTGCGCTCTTGTTCATTCGCATGCGGCGACCTTCTGGTACAGGGCTTCGTAGCGAAGTGCGGCGGCTTGCCAGGTATGTCGAGCCGCAAATTCAAAGGCCTGCTCTTTGAAACGATGTAGCCTGTCTGCATCTGAAAAAAGATGAGACTGCAAGGCCTGCGCCAGCGCCTGCGCATCGCGGGGGTCTTGAAGCAGCAAAGCGTTGTGTGAGTGCATCAACTCACGAGAGATGCCGCAGTACGTTGCATTGCTGACGACCACGGGCAATCGATGCGCCATGGCTTCCAAAACGACCATTCCGTAGCTGTCCTCCAGTGTGGGATGCGCCAGCACATCCGCTGAGGCATAGGCCGGCGACAAGTCAGGCAATGATCCCAAAAAGTGGATGCGCTGACTCAGCCCCAACTGTGAGGCGATTCGCTGATAGCGCGCTTTCTGCCCCGTCTGCCCCGCAATGGCCAAATGGACAGAATCATCCAAAAGACTCAGCGCCGACAGCAAAGCGTCTAACCCTTTTCTGGCGTAGTCATTGGCGACAAAAAGGATCAATGGCACGTTCAAGGGCAAGCCCAACTGTTGCCTGCCATCCTCTGCAGATTGCGCGGCTTTCGGGATATCTGTGCCAGGCGCGATGCTGGACCACTGGGCGTGCGTACAAGCAGAAAAAATCGCTTGACTCTCAAGCTTTAACAAGTCGGAAGCAGTCACGATGTATCGCCGAGGAGAGTTCTTGAATCGAAGCCGCTCCAGCAAAAGATAGGTCTGCAATCTCAGACTCAGCAACACCTTGAGCCAACGCAAAGCCTTGTCAAGACCACGCTTGCCATTGAAAAGGCTGTGACTGACTGTTCGCACATGAATGGTCTGAATTTGTCCATGCCACGTGTTCTCATGGGAGTGCACCACATCAAACCCTGAACGTGTTTTCCACCAAGTCACCAGCGCAAACAGCCATTGGTTGAGCCACCGCGGCTTTGGGCTGATGCAGGGGACGCGGTGGTACGTGACCCCCGGAACAGGTTGGTCTGTTTCCTGGGCATAAACATGGATCTCGTGTCGCTGCGCCAACGCTTGCACAAGGGCCACGGAATAGCTTTCCGCGCCTCCCCCGGTCTTGGAAAAGCTTCGATTCAAAACTGCGACACGCATGCTGGGCGCACCTTCACATCAGCACAATATCGTACTGTTCCTGCCCCATCCCCGCCTCTCGGTGCAGTGAAATCGGCTTGCCAATGAAGTCGCTCAAGCCGGCCAGATGTTGGCTCTCCTCATCCAACAAAATCTCGATCACCGAAGGCGAGGCCACAACCCTAAATTCCTTGGGGCTGAACTGGCGGGCTTCACGCAAGATTTCCCGAAGAATGTCGTAGGCCACGCTGCGCGCAGTCTTCACAATGCCTTTGCCCTGGCACATCTCACACGGCTCACACAGCATGTGCGCCAGCGACTCTCGGGTTCGCTTGCGTGTCATCTCCACCAGTCCCAGCGGCGAAAAGCCGCTGACCATGGTCTTGACCCGATCGCGTGCGAGTTGTTTGCGGAACTCTTGCAAAACAGCGTCACGGTGCTCTTCTCGCAACATGTCGATGAAGTCGGCAATGATGATGCCGCCCAAGTTGCGCAACCGGAGTTGGCGCGCAATGGCACCGGCAGCTTCGAGGTTGGTCTTGAAGATGGTGTCATCAAAGTTGCGCGCGCCGACATAAGCGCCGGTGTTCACATCGATGGTTGTCAAGGCCTCGGTCTGATCGACAATCAGGTAGCCCCCTGATTTCAAATCCACCCGGCGGCCCAGCGCGCGGGAGATTTCGTCATCCACACCGAACAGGTCAAAAATCGGGCGCTCACCCTTGTAGTGCTGCAGCTTGCCCGCTGCCGCAGGCATGAACTCCCGGCCAAAGACCAGCAATTTTTCAAACTGTTCGCGCGAGTCCAAGCGAATGGACTGCGTGACTTCGCAGACCAAGTCACGCAGCACACGTTGCAACAAATTCAGGTCTTGGTGCAACAAGGACATGGGCGGCAAGCGGGTGGCCGCATCGCGAATGCGCGCCCAGGTCTTGCGCAGGTAAGCGATGTCCTCGCCGAGCTCAGCGTCGCTGGCGTCTTCGCCATTGGTGCGCAAAATGAAGCCTCCCGCTTGACCCGCTGGAACGCCTTGGTCTACAAGCGACTGCAAGCGCAAGCGCAAGGCCTCGCGTTGTTCGAGGGGAATTTTTTGCGAGACGCCCACATGCTGGTCCTGGGGCAAGAACACCAGCAAGCGGCCCGCAATGCTGATTTGGGTAGACAAGCGTGCGCCCTTGGTGCCAATCGGGTCCTTGATGACTTGCACCATCAAGGCCTGGCCTTCAAACACTTGTTTTTCAATGGGTACGGCCGGCACCGCGGCGCGTGCCTCGGGGTCGGCATGCCGCGCATTGACGCTGGACATCAGGTCCGCCACATGCAAGAAGGCGGCGCGCTCCAAGCCGATGTCAATGAACGCCGACTGCATGCCCGGCAGCACGCGCGCCACGCGGCCCAAGTAGACATTGCCCACCAAGCCGCGCTCGAGCGTGCGCTCGATGTGCAACTCCTGAACTGCACTGTTCTCCACCACGGCCACACGGGTTTCCTGGGGCGACCAATTGATCAGAATGTCTTGTTGCATCGGGAGGTCAAAGTTTGAAGCCGAACGAGCGCAGCAGTTGCCCAGTCTCGAACAAGGGAAGCCCCATGATGCCAGAATAACTGCCGCTGATGGACGACATCATTACCGAAGCTCGACCCTGAATGGCATAGGCGCCCGCCTTTCCTTGCGGCTCGCCGCTGGCCACGTAAGCGGCAATCCACGACGAAGACAACGGCGCAAAGCGCACGCGCGACTGGCTGAGCAGCGACATGGTGCGACGGCCCTGCCCCATCGCCACAGCCGTCAGCACCCGGTGGTCGCGACCCGACAAGTCTTGTAGCATGGCACGCGCCTGGGCATCTGAAGCGGGTTTACCCAAAATCTTGCGGCCCAAGGCCACGGTGGTGTCGGCGCACAGAATCGGCGCCACAGGCCATTGGCGACGCTTGAGCCTGGCCAACGAAGCCTGCAACTTCAAGGCCGTGACACGTTGAACATAGAGCGCTGGCGCTTCGCCTGGCAAAACCGCTTCCAGCGCCTCTGCATCTTCGTCATCGTCTGGCAACAGCAACTCGTAGCGCACCCCAAGTTGTTCCAGCAATTGGCGTCGACGCGGGCTTTGAGAGGCCAGGTAAATGAAGTCAGGTTTCATTCGCGGTGGTAAGGATGGTTGGCCTGGATGGACCAGGCGCGGTACAACTGCTCAATCAACAAGACACGCACCATGGCGTGAGGCAGGGTCAGGTCGGAGAGGCGAATGCGCTCGCGCGCTTGCTGGCGAAATTCGGGATCCAGCCCGTCGGGCCCCCCAATGACCAGGGCCACGTCATCGCCCTCCTCTTGCCATGCCTGGAGGCGAGAGGACAAAGCTTGCGTGGTCAATGATGTGCCGCGCTCATCGAGCACCACCACACGACAGTCACGCGGCAGCGCAGCTTCTATGCGCTCTCGTTCCAAGGCCATCAAGGTCGCCGTGGTTTTGGAGCCGCGGGGCTCGGTTTTGACGGCTTTCAGGCCGACTTTTAGCTCAGGGGGAAACCGTTTGACGTAATCATCCCAGGCCGTTTGCGCCCAGTCGGGCACGCGCTGGCCGACGGCAACCACCCAAAGCTTCATGCCTTGCGAGAAGCTGCAGGTTTGGCTGTCTTGCGGGCGGGGGCCTTTTTGGCAGGTGCGGAGGCGGCCGCACCACGCGCCGAGCGGGCAGCCGTTTTGGCGGCGGTCTTGGCCGAGGCTTTCTTGGCCGCAGCCTTCTTGGCAGGGGCTTTCTTCGCCACCGGCTCCGGTTGCGCTTTGACAGGCGCAGCCGGCTTGACGGCACCAAACTTCAGGCGCACTGGCTTGTCACCCCAAATCTCTTCGAGGTTGTAGTACTGGCGAATGGCCGGCTGCATGACATGCACCACGGCTTGGCCGCAATCCACAATGATCCACTCGCCGTTTTCCTCGCCTTCAATGCGTGGCTTGGGAAAGCCCGATTCCCGCACCTTGTCACGCACGCTGGCCGCCAAGGCCTTGGTTTGGCGGTTCGACGTGCCGCTGGCAATGATCACCCGCTCGAACAAGGCCGACAGGTGCTCGGTGTTGAACACCTGAACGTCTTGCGCCTTCACATCCTCCAGGCCATCGACGATGGCGCGTTGGAGTTTCTGGACGTCTTTTTTGGCGGTGGTTTCAGTCATGGATGATGGGCGTAAAGGCCGTGTTGTTCAATGTAACGGAGGATGGTTGCAGGAACCAGAGGGGCAACCGGCAGTTTTTGGCGAAGTCGATCACGGATGTCCGTCGCACTGATGGGCAGGACGGGCATGTGCAGGTGGAGCGCCTGCGCTAACGCTGGATTGTGCCACTGACCTGCCTCGGGGTTGCGATCGGCCACGACCAGGGTGGCCAAACGCAAGATCTCGGACCAAGCCTTCCAACGCTGGAAGTCACGCGCCTGATCGGCGCCAATCAACAAAAACCATTGGCTGCCGGGGTAAGTCGCTTGCAAGTCGTACAAGGTTTCCACCGTGTAAGTCGGGCCTGCGCGGTTCAACTCCAAAGGATTGATGACCACCTCTGGCAGCGCATCAAAGGCCAAATGGCACATGGCCAGCCGATGCTCAGGCGCCGTCAGCTCGCGGCTCTTGTGCCAGGCATTTCCCGTGGGAAGAATGTGGAGCGCATCCAGTTTCAGCTGTGCAATGGCCGTCTGCGCGAGCGCCACATGGGCTTGGTGTGGCGGATCAAAAGCGCCGCCAAAAACACCCACGCGCTGGCCCATGGCGCGACTCAGGCCCAATCCCTGGGGACCAGGAAATCGGTGTACAAGCGCGCTTCGGCGGAACCGGGTTCCGGCTGTTTTTGGTAGGACCAACTGACCAAGGGCGGCATGGACAACAATATCGACTCGGTGCGACCGCCCGATTGCAGGCCGAAGTGTGTGCCACGGTCCCACACCAAATTGAACTCTACATAGCGGCCCCGGCGGTAAAGCTGGTGGTCACGCTCTCGCTCGCCGTAGGGTGTGTCCTTGCGGCGCTTGACAATGGGCAAGTAGGCTTCCAACAGGCCGTCGCCGACCGAACGCAAGAGCTGAAAATCTTTCTCGAAGCCGAACTCCGAAAAATCGTCAAAGAAAATGCCGCCCACACCACGGGGCTCCTGGCGGTGCTTCAGATAGAAATAGGTGTCGCACCAAGCCTTGAAGCGCGGATACAAGTCGTCGCCAAAAGGCGCAACGGCATTGCGGCAGGTCTGGTGGAAATGAACCGCATCTTCTTCAAATCCATAGTAAGGCGTGAGGTCCATGCCGCCGCCAAACCAGGCCACAGTGGCCCCTGCTGCGTTGACCACGGAGATCATGCGCACGTTCATGTGCACGGTAGGTACATAAGGGTTGCGCGGATGAAAGACCAGGGACACGCCCATGGCCTCAAAAGGCAAGCCACTCAGTTCAGGACGGTGCTGCGTAGCAGAGGGTGGTAATTTGGCGCCACGCACATGAGAAAAGCCACAGCCCGCACGCTCGAAAACGCTGCCGTTTTCCATGATTTGGGTCACGCCCTGGCCTTGCAAAGGCTCATCGGCACTTTTTTGCCAAGCATCCGACAGAAAAGCCGTGCCATCCAACTCGGTCAATGCCGATGTGATGCGCGATTGCAGGCCTCGCAGATAACTGCTGACAAGTTCGACAGGTTGACTCATGAAGGCTCCTGGGAAGCGTTCGAAATAGGCACAGGACGAATGGGGGCCGCTTGCTCGGGGCGACACCCTACAACGCCATCGAATTGGCGCATCAGCCGAGCGTAGTCGGCGGTGACATCGCCTGTCAAACGGATGAAACTGTCCACGCGCACTTCTTTGCGGCCATAGTCCAGCCGAATCAGCGCCAGTGGCACCTGCGCCTGATGGGCCACCTGGTAAAAGCCGCTGCGCCAACCTGGCGTGTGCTTGCGGGTGCCCTCTGGCGACAAGCCCAACCAGAAATACTGGCTTTCTTTTTTGCAATTTAAAAAATTGTCTACCATGCTGCCCACCATGCCGCGGGAAGAACGTCTGTCGACGGGGACACCGCCGAGAAAACGCAACCAGGGGCCGAACACTGGCACACGGAACAGGCTGTCCTTGGCCCAAAAGCGCGCCGGAATGCCCAAGGCCCATTTGGCCAAAATCATGTACAAAAAGTCCCAGTTGCTGGTGTGCGGGTAAACAATGGCCACACCTTGCAAAGCAGGAAAGCCTTGAAAGTGCACCTGCCACCCCAAGCGCGCCAACAGCCAGCGGGCCAAGACGCTGCCGCGAAACTGGACAGCATGGGGCAATGGGTAGTCGTTCTCGGCCATGCCTCAGGGCTTCACAGCACGAAAGCCAATGTCACTTCTGTACTGCATGCCGTCAAAGCGGATCGTGCGCAAGGTGTCGTAAGCCAGGTTTTGGGCGGCGCGCACCGAGTCGCCCAAGGCGGTGACGCACAGCACGCGCCCGCCACTGGTCAGCACACGCCCATCTAGCAGTTGGGTGCCGGCGTGAAACACCATGGCATCGGCTTGATCGGCCGGCAGGCCGGTGATGTCATCGCCTTTGCGGGGGTGAAGCGGATAGCCTGCGGCGGCCATCACCACCCCCAAGGCAGCGCGCCGGTCCCAAGCCAGCTCGAATTGCTCGAGTTGGCCATCGCCCTCGGTGGCCGCCAACAGAAGTTCCAGCAAGTCGCTCTTGAGGCGCATCAGGATGGGCTGGGTTTCCGGGTCGCCCATGCGGCAATTGAATTCCAGCGTTTTGGGCTGACCCTGCGCATCAATCATCAGGCCGGCATAGAGAAAGCCTGTGTAGGGAATGCCGTCTTTGGCCATGCCCTGGAGCGTGGGCAAAATGATGTCACGCATGGCCCGGGCATGTATTTGGGGCGTGACCACCGGTGCCGGCGAATAAGCGCCCATCCCCCCCGTGTTGGGCCCTTGGTCCCCATCGGACAGCCGCTTGTGGTCTTGCGAGGTCGCCAAGGGAATGGCTTGCAAGCCGTCACACACCACGATGAAGCTGGCCTCTTCGCCTTGCAAGAATTCTTCGATCACCACGCGCGCGCCACCCTCGTTGTGCGTCACGCCCAGCTTGTTGTCCAAAAGCATGAAGTCAATGGCTTCATGGGCCTCTTGCTCGGTCATGGCCACGACCACGCCTTTGCCGGCGGCCAAGCCATCGGCCTTTACCACGATGGGGGCACCCTGGGCACGCACATAATCATGCGCAGCTTGCGGGTCTGAAAATGTTTCATAGGCGGCCGTGGGAATGCCGTGCCGCTTCATGAAGGCCTTGGAAAAGGCCTTGGAACTTTCGAGCTGTGCGGCTGCACGCGTGGGCCCGAAGATGCGCAAGCCGTGGGCACGAAACTCATCGACCACGCCCGCTGCCAAGGGCGCTTCGGGCCCCACCACCGTCAGGCCAATGCGCTCGGCCTGAGCCCATTCGCGCAGCGCACGCACATCGGTGATGGCAATGTTCTGCAAATCCTTGTCACGCGCGGTGCCGCCATTTCCGGGGGCCACATAGACAGCTTGCACCTTGGGCGATTGCGACAGCTTCCAGGCCAAGGCATGCTCGCGGCCGCCGCCGCCGATGACCAGCACTTTCATAGGGCTGCGTTGTGATAGACCTCTTGAACGTCGTCCAAGTCTTCCAGCACGTCCAGAATTTTTTGCATCTTGGCGGCGTCGTCGCCGCTGAGCTCGATGGTGTTCTCGGGGCGCAAGGTGACCTCGGCCACCTCGGGCGTCAAGCCGGCCTGGGTCAGCGCGTTTTTGACGGCCTCGAAATCGCCGGGCGAAGTCAGGACCTCGATGGCGCCGTCCTCGTCGGTAATGACATCGTCGGCGCCAGCTTCGAGCGCTATCTCCATCACCTTGTCTTCGGAGGTGCCGGGTGCAAAAATCATCTGGCCGCAGTGCTTGAACTGAAAGGCCACAGAGCCCTCGGTGCCCAGGTTGCCACCGTGCTTGCTGAAAGCATGGCGCACTTCTGCCACCGTGCGAACCTTGTTGTCGGTCATGGTGTCGACAATGATGGCCGCACCCCCGATGCCGTAGCCCTCGTAGCGAATTTCCTCGTAATTGACGCCTTCGAGGTTGCCGGTGGCTTTGTCAATGTTGCGCTTGATGGTGTCGGCCGGCATGTTGGCGGCCTTGGCCTTGTCCACGGCCAAGCGCAGACGGGGGTTGGCATTCAAGTCGCCGCCGCCGGCACGCGCGGCCACCATGATCTCGCGGATCACCCGGGTCCAGACTTTGCCCCGCTTTTCATCCTGGCGCCCCTTACGGTGCTGAATGTTCGCCCATTTACTGTGTCCAGCCACGAGAAATCCTTGTTTTGAATGTGTGCCTCAAAACAAGGATTTTAGTCGCTATGAGGCCTCGGTTTCCTGCGGCTCGGCGGGTTCCGATTTGGACGAGCGCGTCTCTTTTTTGGGCACCGGCTGAATGTCCAGCAACACCTCGTCCTTGTCGTCCAGATCGACGCTGAGGCGGCCACCGTCGGTCAGGCGGCCAAACAGCAGCTCGTCGGCCAGGGCACGGCGAATGGTGTCCTGAATGAGTCGCTGCATGGGGCGCGCGCCCATCAAGGGGTCGAAGCCCTTCTTGGCCAGGTGCTTGCGCAACTTGTCGCTGAAGGTGACGTCGACCTTCTTTTCGGCCAATTGGGTTTCCAGTTGAAGCAAGAACTTGTCGACGACGCGCAAGATGATTTGCTCGTCCAGGGCCTTGAAGCTCACGATGGCGTCCAGGCGGTTGCGGAATTCGGGCGTGAACAAACGCTTGATGTCGGCCATTTCATCCCCCGCTTCGCGCGGGTTGGTGAAGCCAATGGTGGCCTTGTTCATGGTTTCGGCGCCCGCGTTGGTGGTCATGATGATGATCACGTTGCGGAAGTCGGCCTTGCGGCCGTTGTTGTCGGTCAGCGTGCCGTGGTCCATGACCTGCAGCAGCACGTTGAACACGTCGGGGTGGGCCTTCTCGATTTCATCGAGCAGCAGCACGCTGTGGGGCTTTTTGGTGACCGCCTCGGTCAGCAAGCCGCCCTGGTCAAAGCCCACATAGCCGGGAGGCGCGCCAATCATGCGGCTGACCGCATGGCGTTCCATGTACTCGGACATGTCAAAGCGAATCAGGTCAATGCCCATGATGTAGGCCAACTGCTTGGCCGCTTCGGTCTTGCCAACGCCCGTGGGGCCGCTGAACAAGAAAGCGCCAATCGGCTTGTCGGCCTTGCCCAGGCCCGAGCGTGCCATCTTGACCGAGGCGGCCAGCACTTCCAGCGCCTTGTCTTGGCCAAACACCACGTTCTTGAGGTCGCGCTCCAGGGTTTGCAGCTTGCCGCGGTCGTCGTTGGACACATTGGCGGGCGGAATGCGCGCAATCTTGGCCACGATGTCTTCGATCTCGGTTTTGCTGATGGTTTTCTTGCGCTTGGATGCCGGCAAAATGCGTTGGGCCGCACCGGCTTCGTCGATCACGTCGATGGCCTTGTCGGGCAGGTGACGGTCGTTGATGTACTTGGCGCTCAATTCGGCAGCTGCTTGCAGGGCCGCCACGGCGTACTTTACATTGTGGTGCTCCTCGAAGCGCGACTTCAGGCCTTTAAGGATGTCCACCGTCTGCTCGACCGAAGGCTCGACCACATCCACTTTCTGGAACCGACGTGACAGCGCAGCGTCTTTTTCGAAAATGCCGCGGTACTCGGTGAAGGTGGTGGCGCCAATGCACTTCAACTGGCCAGAGCTCAGCGCGGGCTTGAGCAAATTGGAAGCGTCCAGCGTGCCACCCGAAGCGGCACCCGCGCCGATCAACGTGTGAATTTCGTCAATGAACAAAATGGCGTTGGGACGCTCGCGCAGGGTTTTCAAAACGCCCTTGAGGCGCTGCTCGAAATCGCCACGGTATTTGGTGCCTGCCAGCAAGGCGCCCATGTCCAAAGAGTACACCTGTGACTCGGCCAAAATTTCCGGCACGTCTTTTTGGGTGATGCGCCAGGCCAGGCCTTCGGCAATGGCGGTCTTGCCCACGCCAGCCTCGCCCACCAGCAAGGGGTTGTTCTTGCGGCGACGGCACAAAATCTGGATGACCCGCTCTACCTCGTACTCGCGCCCGATCAGCGGGTCGATCTTGCCCTCTTTGGCTTGCTGGTTCAGGTTCTGGGTGAACTGCTCCAGGGGCGAGGCTTTTTCGTTCTTCTCGCCGCCCTCTTCGCTTTCCTGCGATGAAGCCTCTGGGCCTTTGACTGGCTCGGGCGGGTCGCTCTTCTTGATGCCGTGGGCGATGAAGTTCACCACGTCCAGGCGCGTCACGCCTTGCTGGTGCAAGTAGTACACCGCATGCGAGTCTTTTTCACCAAAAATGGCCACCAGCACATTGGCGCCTGTGACTTCTTTTTTGCCATTGCCCGTGGACTGCACATGCATGATGGCGCGTTGAATGACCCGCTGGAAACCCAGCGTAGGCTGCGTGTCCACCTCTTCGGTGCCGGCCACCTGGGGCGTGTTGTCCTTGATGAAGTTGGACAGCGACTTGCGCAAATCTTCGATGTTGGCCGAGCAGGCGCGCAACACTTCGGCGGCGCTGGGGTTGTCCAGCAGGGCCAGCAACAGGTGCTCGACCGTGATGAATTCATGGCGCTGCTGGCGAGCCTCGACAAAGGCCATGTGCAAGCTGACTTCTAGTTCCTGGGCAATCATGTGCAAATCCTTCGTGCTTGCGGCTATGGGTTAACTGTATATGGAAACAAAGCCCATTTATTCAACGGGCTCACTCAGACATTGCAGGGGGTGACCAGCTTTGTGGGCTGCATCCAACACCTGGTCGACCTTGGTGGCCGCCACATCCTTGGTGTAGACGCCGCACACGCCTTTGCCGTCCAAATGGATCTTGAGCATGATTTGGGTGGCCGTTTCCCGGTCCTTGCTGAAAAATTCCTGCAACACCATGACCACGAACTCCATGGGCGTGAAGTCGTCGTTCAGCATGACCACCTGGTACATCTGGGGCGGCTGGGTGCGCTGGGTGCGGCGCTCCATGACGACGGAATCGCCGCCATCGCGCTCCGGGAGAACTATTTTCGGGGTCGGTTTCTGGGTTGCCATCGTTCCATTCTATCGGGGTCAGAACAATCTGGCAGCGCGTCGGGATGTCACATCTGGTCGATCATGACCTGGCCGAAACGCGAGCAACTGACCTGCTGAGCGCCCTCCATCAACCGGGCGAAGTCGTAGGTGACCTTCTTGGTCTCGATGGCTTTTTCCATGGCGTCAATGACCAGGTCAGCAGCCTCGGTCCAGCCCATGTGGCGCAACATCATTTCTGCGGACAAGATAGACGAGCCAGGGTTGACGTAATCTTTCCCAGCGTATTTGGGCGAGGTGCCGTGGGTGGCCTCAAAGCAGGCCACGGCGTCCGACATGTTCGCCCCCGGCGCAATACCAATGCCGCCCACTTGGGCAGCCAATGCGTCAGACAGGTAGTCGCCGTTGAGGTTCAAAGTGGCGATCACGCTGTATTCTGCGGGGCGCATCAGAATTTGCTGCATGAAAGCATCGGTGATGCTGTCCTTGATGAGGATGTTTCGGCCCGTGCGCGGATTTTTCAACTGGCACCAGGGGCCGCCGTCGATCTGTTGGGCGCCAAACTCTTTTTGCGCCAGCGCATAGGCCCAGTCCCGAAAACTTCCTTCGGTGAACTTCATGATATTGCCCTTGTGCACGATGGTCACACTGGGCTTGTCGTGATCGATGGCGTACTGAATGGCTTTGCGAACCAAGCGCTCGGTGCCCTCGCGCGATACCGGCTTGACGCCAATACCGGAACTGTCGGGGAAACGAATGCTTGTGACGCCCATCTCTGCCACCAGAAACTGAATCAGCTTCTTCGCCGCGTCGCTTTGCGCCTCGTATTCAATGCCAGCATAAATATCTTCCGAGTTTTCACGGAAGATCACCATGTTGGTTTTTTCAGGATTTCTCAGCGGCGAAGGCACGCCACTGAAATAACGCACTGGGCGCAAGCAAACATAGAGGTCCAGGGCTTGCCGCAAGGCCACATTCAAGGACCGGATGCCCCCTCCCACCGGCGTGGTCAGCGGCCCTTTGATGGACACCACATGCTCGCGCAGAGCCTGCACTGTCTCCGCCGGCAAGGTGACGTCTGCGCCATAGACCTGGGTGGCCTTTTCGCCGGCATAGACCTCCATCCACTGAATTTCACGCTGGCCGTTGTAGGCCTTGGTGGAGGAGTCGGCGACCGCCGGGGGCGTCGCGGGGGGGGCG
>CAYTZZ010000002.1:0-173730 GCA_964442645.1 uncultured Bordetella sp.
CCAGTGCTAGCTTTTCGTACCGTCACTTATTGCACTGAAAACGAGGAGACCCCAAGGAAAGGGGTCAAGCCCTTGCCGCCGGGTCGCACCATGCCCAGGCCATAGCGCTTGAGCGCGGCCGCATCGCAAATCAGCCACGAGGGCACGCTGGGGGCATCGGCCTGCTTTTGCATTTCGATGCCAAACAGGTGGTAAGAGGTGGACTCGTTCAGGAAGCGACGGCCCGCTTGGTTCACAGTCAGCATGCCGGGCTTGCCGCGGTCCATCACAAAATGGGGAAAGGCTGCGGTGCTGCCGTCGGCGCGACGGCGAATGGACACCGGTGCCCAGAACGCGTGGCTCAAGCCGCCTTCGCCCAAGGCGGCGCCTGCTTGCAGGGCCAGGTCCAGGGCCTGCCCGGTGTGCCCTGGCGCAGCAGGGCACCAGTCAGGGTGGGCGCCCGGCAGCATCTCGCTGCGGCGTTGCGGGTGTCGGTTGAAGCCGCCACTGGCCAGCACCACGCCGCCGGTGGCCAGCACCTGGCGTTGCACCGTCTGGCCTTGGCGTGTCTGCGTCAGCACCACGCCTTGGATGGCGGAACTGTCCTGAACCAACGCGGTCAATTCCGTCTCCGTCACGATGTGTACGCTGCGCTTGATCAGTGACAACAGCAAGCGGCCGATCAAGGCATTGCCCATCACAAGGCGCGTGCCGCGTGGCCAGAGCAAACGGTCCTGCGCGTGCCGCGCGATGATGCGCAGCGCGTATTTGAGCGAGGCCCAGCTTTGCGTCAGTCGCAGCAGGTGAAAGATGTCGTCACGGTCCACCATCATGCCGCCCAGCACGGTGAACTCTGGGATGGGGGGGCGAATCAAAGACAGGGCAGGGCCCAGCAGGCGGCCGTCAAAAGGAATGGGCTCGATGGCGCGCCCTCGCAGGGCCGACCCTTCCAATTCCGACAGGTAGTCAGGGTGCAGGGATCGCACCTGGTATTGCACATCGCTGTGATGCTCCAGCTTGGCCACGGCGGCGGGTCCGTTGTCCAAAAAGGCCTGGCGCAAACGGCGATCGGCGCGGTGGCCCACGGCGAGGTCTAAAAACTGGCTGGCGCGTGCCAGCGTGTCGTCCGGCTGGACTTTCAAGCCGCGTTCGGTGCAGGGCACCCAGGTGGTGCCCGCCGACAGGGCGGTGGTTCCGCCCAGATGGCTTGTGCGTTCCACCACCAGCACCCGTGCCCCGTCGATGGCCGCGCACAAGGCAGCAGACAGGCCGGCACCGCCCGAGCCGATCACCACCACATCAAAGCGGGCATCTTCTGGCAGGGCAGCGAGCGAGGTGTTCACTGGCGGCATTCAGGCCTCCAACAAAAAGTCGACCATCAGGTCGCGCACTTTGGCAAACATGTCGGCGCCGGTCAGGGTGGCGCAACCAAGGGAACGCGCTTGGGCAATCAGGGGTGGCACCGCCGGGGCGGTGATGACACAGCCCACAAAGGTGGTCGCGCTCAGGCGATCTGCCAACAAGGGAAGGGGATCCTGGGTCTGCATGCCGATGGGCGTGGCATTGAGGGCCACGTCAAAGCCGCTGGGATCGGGTGAGCCGATGACCACCTTGCCTTGGTTCAGCGAGTTCAGGCGCGCGATCAGGCTGTCGCGGCGTGCCGTGTTTTCATCGTGCACGGCCAATTCGCCGACCCCTGCCACCACCAGGCTGTGGGCAATGGCGGAACCGGCGCCGCCTGCACCGACCAGCAGGGCGCGGCGGCCTGCGAGTTGGCAGCCTTTTTCACGCAGGGCTTGCACATAGCCCAAGCCGTCAAACATGTCGCCATGCCAGCGGCCATCGGCGTTGCGCCGCAATGTGTTCACCGCCTGCAGAAATTCGGCGCGCGGCGACAACGTGGCACACAAGTCTTGGTACGCCAGTTTGTGAGGCACGGTGACGATGATGCCGTCCACATTGTGTGACTGCGACACCCCCTCATGCCACTGGCGCAAGTCCGCGCTGCGCACATGGGCTGGAATACACACTGCGTTGCGGCCCCGCGCCTCGAAAGCCTGGGTCACGCCATAGGGCGATTTGACTTGGGCGATCGGGTCGCCCACGATGAAATGAACGCGCGTGGCGCCGCTGAGTTGGTCGAGCATGCGATCTACCGGAAGACTTCAGAAGATCAAGAGTTTATCCAAAAATGGAACAACGTTCAACTTTTGAATTTAATTCCATTTCAGGTTAAACTGAGGCCCATGCCTTTGACGGAACCTTCCCCATGAACGGTGTGCTGGAGAGAACGCTGGGAATTTTGGAGCTGCTTTGCGCCCATGGCGAAGGGCTGGAGTTGGCCGCCATTGCCGAGCGCCTGAACATTCCAAAAAGCGCGGCCCATCGCCTGTTGGCCGACTTGACCCGTTGCGGCTATGTGCGCCAGTCCCGCGAGATGGGGGATTACCTGCTCACCACCAAGCTGGTTTCCATGGGCTTGAGTTACCTCAGCAACACCGGCATCGTGGATGTGGCGCAACCCTTGTTGGACCGCCTGGCCGAATTTTCTGGCGAGCTGGTGCGTTTGTCGGTGGTCGATGGCGATCGCCTGACCTGGGTGGCCCGGTCTCAAGGCGCTCGCCAGGGCTTGCGCTACGACCCCGACATGGGAAGCATTGCGCGCCTGAGTTGCTCGTCCTCGGGCTGGGCCTGGCTGTCCACTTTGGGCGATGACGAGGCGCTGGCCTTGGTGTCGCAGCAGGGCTTGGGCCTGCCCGCCGAATTTGGCCCCCAAGCGCCGGCCAGTTTGCAGGCCGTGCTCGCCGTGGTCCAAGAGACGCGCGCGCGGGGCTTCAGCATCACCGAAGAAACCTACACCCCGGGCTTGAACGCCATGGCCGCACCTGTGCGATTGGCAGGGCAGCCACCGCTGGGCACCATCAGCATTGCCGGCCCGAGTGTGCGCTTCACGCGGGAGCGCATGCTGGCCTTGGGGCCCGACCTGCTGGCCGTGGCTGCGCAGTTGGCGGCCGCCAGTGGGGCCTCGCCGGTGTTGAGTCGGCGTGTCAGCCCCGCTTCGCTGCAACCCATTTACGCCCCTTGAGTTATGGACCAAGCTACCACGACGACGTTGAGCTGCGATCTGCTGGTGCTGGGGTCGGGTGCCGGTGGTTTGTCCGCGGCGGTGACTGCGGCGCACCTCGGCCTGAAGGTGATCCTGGCAGAAAAAGACCCCCAGATCGGCGGCACCACCGCTTGGTCGGGCGGCTGGATGTGGGTGCCGCGCAATCCGCTGGCGCTGGCCGCCGGCCTGCAGGAGGACATCGATGTGCCCTTGTCTTACTTGCGGCATGAGCTGGGCGCGCAGTTCGACGAGGAGCGTGCGCGAACCTATTTGTCGCAGGCTCCCAACATGGTGAGCTTCTTCCGCGACAAAACCGCCTTGCAATTCATCGACGGCAATGGCATTCCGGACTTTCACGGTCGCACGCCCGATGCCGCTACTGGCGGGCGTTCTGTGTGCGCTGCGCCTTTTGACGGACGTCGCTTGGGCGCACATCGCCGCTTGCTGAAATCCCCATTGCCCGAAACCACGCTGTGGGGCATGGGCATTGCCTCAGGTGCCGAGTTGCGGCACTTCATGGGCGCCATGCGTTCCTGGACCTCCTTTACCTACGTGGCCCGGCGTGCCGCAGGCCATATGCTGGATCTGCTGCGCCACGGGCAGGGCATGCGCCTCGTCAACGGCCATGCCTTGGCGGGCGCCTTGCTGGCTTCGGCGTCAGAGGCCGGTGTGGACCTGCGCGTCAACAGCCCGGCACAACGCTTGTTGCAGGACAACGACCGTGTGGTGGGGGCGCTCTTGAAAACGCCCGAGGGCGAAGTGACCGTGCATGCCTCGCGCGGCGTGGTGCTGGCGTGTGGCGGCTTTCCGCATGACCGTGCACGCAAGCGCGCCTTGTTGCCCCATGCCCCGACCGGTGAAGAGCATTACTCGGCCGCGTCGCGCGGCAACACCGGCGATGGCCTGCGCTTGGGCGAGGCAGTGGGGGCGCAAGTGGCCACCGATCTGGCCCATGCCGCCGCCATGGCGCCGGTGTCCTTGGTGCCGCGCAGTGATGGCACATGGGCCCATTTCCCGCATTTGATCGAGCGTGCCAAGCCGGGCTTGATCGCTGTCACGCGGCACGGCCAGCGTTTCACCAACGAGGCTGACTCGTACCATGATTTCATGCGTGGTTTGTTGGTGGCCTTGCCCGCGGGTGAGTTGGCACAAGCCTGGCTGGTCTGCGACCACCGCTTCATTCGCCGCTATGGCTTGGGGGCCGTGAAGCCGGCGCCGATGCCGCTCTCGCCCTGGCTGGGCAATGGCTATCTGGTGCGCGGCGCCACACTTACGGCACTGGCCGAGGCTTGTGGTGTGGACGCCGCCGGGCTGCAAGCCACGGTATCGCGCTACAACGCGCAAGCCCAGGCCGGTGTCGACGAAGATTTTCACAAAGGCGAAACGCCTTACAACCGCATCCAAGGCGATGCCAGCTTCCCAAGCCCCAACCCCTGCATGGCGCCCTTGTCGCAAGGCCCGTTTTATGCGGTCCGCGTGGTCGCGGGCAGCTTGGGCACGTTTGCCGGTTTGCGTGCCAACGCGCACGCCCAGGTGCTGCAAGCCCAAGGCGAGCCCGTGCCTGGCCTGTATGCCAGTGGCAACGACCAGTCGAGCATGATGGGCGGCCACTACCCCAGCGGCGGCATCACCCTGGGCCCCGCGATGACCTTTGGGTTCATTGCCGCACACCATGCGGCGGAACACCCTTTACCCTGATTTTTTTGGAGTCACCATGTATTACGAATTGGCCACCCTGACCTTGCCTTTCGGAACGGCCGCTCAAGCCGCAACGTCCGTCAAAACCTACGCCAGCGATCCGCAGGCGCGAGGCGCCTTGCTGGGCTGTTGGTTCACCGACATTGGCGTGCTCAATCAAATGCTGGTGCTGCGGGGCTTTGACAGCCTGGCCGATTTGCAAGCTGAGCGTTTGCGCACGCAGCACAGCAGCGATCCTTTCGGTTGTGGCGCCGAGGCGGTGTCGATGGAACAGCACAGCTATCAGGGCTTCCCCTGGATGGCGCCCGTGCGACCCAGCGCAGAAAGCGGCATCCGTGGGCCGGTGTACGAAATTCGCACCTACGGCATCCGAACAGGCGGCGTGCAACCCACCATCGATTTGTGGGCGCAAGCTGTGCCCGCGCGCCACAAAGTGTCGCCTTGCGTGGTGGCCATGGTGGCCTTGGACGGCCCCTTGCGTTTCACCAACATCTGGGCCTACCCCAGCCTGCAAGCCCGCAGCCAGGCCCGTGCCGATGCGGTGGCGCAGGGCATCTGGCCCCCCAAGGGCGGCCCCGCCTGGTTGACCACCGACATGACGTCCACCATCGCCATGGCCACGGCCACATCGCCTCTGCAATGACCTGCATGACGCAACGAAGCTACTCCTTGGCCTACCTCACGGTGGACACCTGCACGGTGCCCGAGGCCATCGACATTGCGGCGGCGCTGGGCTACGCCGATGTGGGCCTGCGCTTGCTGCCCAACGCACCGGGGGCGCCCCACCAAGCCTTGATAGGCCATGCAGACTTGCTGCGCGAGAGCTTGGCGCGCATGCGCGATACCGGCGTCGGCGTCTACGACCTGGAGATCATTCGACTGGGCGATAACTTCGAGCCAGAGCACTGCCGTGCGTTCTGGGACATGGGTGCGGCCCTGGGTGCGCGTGCCGTTCTGGTTGCCGCCGATGACACCGATCGCCCGCGGTTGGCGCACAACTATGCGCGCTTGTGCGAGTGCATGCTGCCCTATGGCATGACCGCCAATCTGGAATTCATGCCATGGACGGCCGTGAAAAACTGCCGCGATGTCATGGAGGTGATCGATCTGGCAGGGCGTCCCGCCAACGCAGGTTTATTGGTGGATGCCCTGCATTTCGGCCGCTCGGCCACCACGCTGGCCGACATCGCCGCCGTTCCCCGCAGCTTGCTGCACTATGCGCAAATTTGCGATGCCACCGCAGGCTTGAATTTCAGCGTCGAAGAATTGATTCACTCGGCGCGTGCCGAGCGCGCTTTGCCAGGCGAGGGCAGCATCGATTTGACGGGCTTGTTTTCGACATTGCCACACGACCTTCCCATCAGCGTGGAAGTGGTCAGCCATTCGCAAGCCCGTGCCATGGGCGCGATGGCCTGGGCACGCCTGTGCCTGGAAAAATCGCAAAAGGTTTTGGCCGCTTGTCAGCCGGCTCAGTAAGACTTGGGCAGCCCCAGCACTTTTTCAGCGATGAAGCAGAGAATCAGTTGCGGGCTGACGGGCGCGAGTCGGGGAATCCAGGCTTCGCGCAAGTAGCGCTCGACGTGGTACTCCTTGGCATAGCCCATGCCGCCATGCGTCAAGATGGCGTTTTCGCAGGCGTGGTAACAGGCCTCGGCCGCCAGGTACTTGGCACTGTTGGCTTCTGCGCCACAGGGTTGGTGCGCGTCGTACAAAGCAGCGGCCTTGTAGACCATCAAATGTGCAGCCTCTAATTCCATCCAGGATTTGGCCAAGGGGTGCTGAATGCCCTGGTTCATGCCAATCGGCCGCCCGAACACTTCGCGCTCTTGCGCATAGTTGGCTGCGCGTTTCAAGGCGGCACGGCCCAAGCCCACCGCTTCGGCTGCAATCAAGATGCGCTCGGGGTTGAGGCCGTGCAAGATGTACTCGAAGCCTCGGCCTTCTTCGCCAATGCGGTCTTCCACGGGAATGCGCAAGTCGTCAATGAACAGCTGGTTCGAGTCCACGCTCTTGCGCCCCATCTTTTCGATCTCGTGCACTTCAATGCGGCTGCGGTCAAAGTCGGTGTAGAACAGGCTCAGCCCATGGGTCCCTTTGGCTTCTTCCAAGGGCGTGGTGCGGGCCAGCAGCAAAATTTTGTTGGCCACTTGCGCGGTGGAAATCCAGACCTTCTGCCCGTTCACGCGGTAATGGTCGCCATGGCGCTCGGCGCGCGTGCGCAGCTTGAGCGTGTTCAGTCCGGTGTTGGGTTCGGTGACGCCAAAGCAGGCACGGTCCTGCCCTTGAATCAGGCGCGGCAACCAGCGTTGCTGTTGCTCTGGCGTG
Organism: uncultured Bordetella sp.; assembly: GCA_964442645.1. Taxonomy (GTDB): domain Bacteria; phylum Pseudomonadota; class Gammaproteobacteria; order Burkholderiales; family Burkholderiaceae_C; genus Limnohabitans. The sequence continues at coordinate 7,109 of CAYTZZ010000002.1, forward strand.
CCAAAAACCACCACAGGGTGCAAGCCAAAGATGTTCATGTGCACGGCTGACGCACCCGACAAGCCCGCGCCTGTGGCTGCAATGGAGTGCATCATCAGGGCCGCTTCGGTGATGCCCAGGCCTGCGCCACCGTAGGCCTCGGGCATCGCGATGCCCAGCCAGCCGGCATCGGCCAGCGCGCGGTGAAACTCCTCCGGAAAGCCGCCTTCCCGGTCTTTGCGCAACCAGTAGTCCGCATCGAAAGGCGCACAGACGCGCTCAATGGCGTCGCGCAGTTGCTCTTGGTCCTTGGAGAGAGAAAAATCCATGCTCAGGCTTTCGGCGCTGTGCGAATCACGTTCTTTGGGTTTTCGCCATACGGTGGACTGTAAATGACCAGCAGTTTCACGGGCGTGTCACTGGTCACGCTGAAAGTGTGAAACACATCGGCGGGGAAAAAGCACATGTCGCCCGGCACCATGTCAAAGGCCTGATCGCCCACCGTCACATGGGCTGTGCCTTCCAGCAGATAGCAGGACTGCTCAATGCCAGGGTGGGCATGGGGCAGCGCCCCGCCGCCCTTGGAGAGGGTGCCCAGCAGCACTTCCATTTGCTGGGCGCCCACTGTTTCCGGGCCAATCAGGCGTTGGTTGGTGGTGTGATGGTGGTTGGCAGGTTGGTAGCCTGCGATGCTGGCGCTGCGAACCAGGTAAGAAGGTGTCGACATGGTCACTCCGGCTTGATGCCGGCTTGGCGAATCAGGGTGGTCCAGTTGACCAATTGATCATTGACGTATTTGGCGAATTCGTCGGGCGTCTTGCTGGGCCAGACTTCGAAGCCCAGTTGAGACAGTTTGTCTTGCACCTCTTTGTCGGCCAGGATCACTTGAAGTTCGTTGTTGATGCGCTCAACGATGGGCCGAGGCATGCCTGCGGGGCCAAAAATGCCGTTCCACGAAGTGAGGTCAAAGCCTGGAACTGTTTGTCCCACGGTGGGCAGGTGTGGAAAAATTTTGGAGGGTGTGGCGGTGGTCACCGCGAGCGTGCGAATTTTGTCGCTCTTGATCATGCTCATGCCCGAGCCAAAGTCGGTCACATAGACCTGCACCTGGCCACCAATCAGGTCGGTCATGGCTTGCGGGCTGGACTTGTAGGGGATGGCCACCATGTCGATGCCTGCTATCCGCTTGATGGTCTCGGTGGTCACCAAGGACGTGCTGTTCGGTGTGGCGTACGACAGTTTGCCGGGGTTGGCTTTTGCATAGTCCATCAGCTCTTTGAGGGTTTTTGCAGGCACCCCAGGGTGGACGGCCAGGGCGAAGGGCAGTTCACCCACGCGAGCGATCGGCGTGAAATCCTTGATGGGGTCGTATTTCAAGGTTTTGAACAAGCTCGGATTGGCTGAGTGCGAGGTGTTGGTGGTCATGAACAGCGTGTAACCATCCGGTTTGGCTGCGGCCACAAACTGGGCGGCAATCTGGGCGCTGGCACCGGCCTTGTTTTCCACCACCACGCTCTGCTTCAGCCGTTCCGACAATTTTTGCGCCACCGTGCGGGCCACGGCGTCGGTACCGCTGCCTGCGGCAAATGGCACGACCAATGAAATGGTGGCGCTGGGGTAGGTGTCTGCATGGCTGGCTACCGCGCACAAGCCAAGGGCCAGACCCGCAACGAGCCGTGACAAAAAGGGGTGAATGGGTTTCAAAGCTGTCTCCTGTGCGTCATTTTTTGTGAATGTGATCGTAAGTCATTCCAAAGTGCCGCCATGTCGATGCGGCGACATTCCCATCTGTGCCGATAATAAGCAACAGGAGAAACACACGATGACACACCCTTACATCATTGGCTGGGGCCACACGCCGTTTGGCAAGCTCGACAACCTGGACATGGAGCAACTGATCCGCGATGCGGCCTTGCCCGCGGTGGCCACTGCCGGCCTGGAGCTGAAAGACATCGATGGGATCTTTGTCGGCCATTTCAATGCGGGGTTTGTGCCTCAAGATTTTTCCGGTGCCATGCCCGCCGTGGCCATTCCCGAGTTCCGCCACACGCCGGCGCTGCGCCTTGAAAACGCCTGTGCCACAGGCTCGGCGGCGATCTGGGCTGCCTTGGATGCGGTGGGCAGTGGCCGTGTGAAGCATGCCCTGGTCATTGGCATGGAAAAAATGAACACCTTGCCCAACCCGCAAATTGGCGAAACCTTGCTCAAGTGCTCTTATGTGAAAGAAGAAGGCGCGACGCCTTCGGGCTTTGCCGGCGTCTTTGGCCAAATTGCGCAACAGTATTTCGACCGCTACGGCGATCAGTCCGATGCCCTGGCTGCCATCTCCGCCAAGAACCATGCGAACGGCGTGCGCAACCCCTATGCGCACATGCGCCGCGACCTGGGCTTTGACTTCTGTCGCACGCCCTCGGACAAAAACCCCTTTGTCGCAGGCCCGTTGAAGCGCTCCGATTGCTCTTTGGTGTCGGACGGTGCCGCGGCCTTGGTGATTTCCATGTCGCCCTCAGCCCAAGCCACGGTGTCGCCGGTGCGCTGGCGCTCGCGCACGCAAGTGAATGAATTCCTGCCCCTGTCGCGCCGCGATCCCACGCGCTTTGAAGGCGCCGCCATGGCCTGGTCGCGTGGCCTGGCGGATGCGGGTTTGACGCTGCAAGACCTGAACTTTGTGGAGACCCACGACTGCTTCACCGTGGCCGAGTTGCTGGAATACGAAGCCATGGGCCTGGCGCCGCAAGGGCAGGGCGCGCGTGTGATTCATGAAGGCATCAGCCGCTTTGATGGCGCCTTGCCGGTGAACCCCTCGGGCGGCTTGAAATCGCGGGGCCACCCGATTGGCGCCACGGGCGTGTCGCAGCACGTCATGGCGGCCATGCAACTCTCGGGTGAGGCGGGCGACATGCAATTGTCCAAAGCCCAGCTGGGTGCGGTGTTCAACATGGGCGGCGCAGCGGTGGCCAACTTCTTGAGCGTGCTGGAGGCCGCATGAGCGCAGCCCAGGTGATGAACCTGGGCCGCTTGCTCAAGCACACGGCCCAGTTGTTCCCTGACCTTCCTGGCCTCATTCAGGGCGATCAATCGTGGTCGTGGTCGCACATCGATCAGCGTGTCGATGCCCTGGTGGCTGCTTTGCGCGCAAAAGGCGTTCGCAAGGGCGACAAAATTTTGCTGCAGTCGCGCAACAACCTGCCCATGTTCGAAAGCTGTTGGGCGGCGTTTCGCCTGGGTTGCGTCTGGGTCCCCACCAACTTCCGTTTGACGCCACCCGAAGTGGCGTATCTGGGCGCTTCCAGTGGCGCCTCGGTGATGATCTGCGAATCGGCTTTTCCTGAGCATGTGGACGCGGTGCGCGCCGCCTCCGATGCGCTGCGCTTGGTGATCTCTGTTGGTGGTGATCTGACGGATGCGCTCGGCTATGAAACCCTGGTGGCGCAACACATGGGCGAGCGACCCGAAGCGCAAGTGGTGGCGGCCGATGATCCGCTCTGGTATTTCTACACCTCTGGCACCACCGGGCGCCCCAAGGCTGGCATTCTCACGCACGGCCAAATGGCGTTTGTGGTGACCAACCATCTGGCCGACCTGATCCCGGGCACCAGCGAGCAGGACCGCTCCATCGTGGTGGCGCCGCTGTCGCATGGCGCGGGCATCCATGCCTTGCTGAATGTGGCGCGCGGTGCGGCCTCTGTGCTGTTGCCCAGCGAAAAATTGGACCCCGAGGTGTTCTGGCAATTGGTGGAAAAATACCGCGTGAGCAACCTGTTCACCGTGCCCACCATCGTGAAAATTTTGGTCGAGCATCCCGCGGTCGATCAGTATGACCACAGTTCCCTGCGCTACATGATTTATGCCGGCGCGCCCATGTACCGTGCCGATCAAAAGCTGGCCTTGCAAAAATTGGGCAAGGTCATGGTGCAGTATTTCGGCCTGGGCGAGGTCACCGGCTGCATCACCGTGTTGCCACCAAGCATGCACTCGGCCGACGATGCCGACCCCAACGCCAACATCGGCTCTTGCGGTCGCCCGCGCACCGGCATGGAGGTGGCCATCCTGAATGACCAGCTTCAGCCCGTGAAAACCGGCGAGATCGGCGAAATTTGTTGCCGCGGCCCGGCGGTGTTCGCGGGGTATCACAACAACCCCGAAGCCACCGACAAAGCCCTGCGCGGGGGCTGGTTCCACACCGGCGACCTGGGGCGCTTGGACGAGCGCGGCCTGTTGTACATCACTGGGCGGGAGTCCGACATGTACATCTCGGGCGGCTCCAACGTCTACCCGCGCGAAGTCGAGGAGGTGCTGCTCACCCACCCCGGCGTGGCCGAAGTGGCCATCGTGGGCATGCCCGATCCCAAGTGGGGAGAAATCGGCGTGGCCGTGGTGGTGCGGCGCGATCCCAGCCTGACTGCCGAAACCTTGCTGGGCCATCTGGAAGGGCGTTCGGCCCGTTACCGCTGGCCGCGCCAAGTGTTTTTCTGGGACGCCTTGCCCAAATCGGGCTACGGCAAGATTGTCAAAAAAGACATCAAAACCCTGTTGCTCGAGCGGGGCGAAATCCAGCCCCTGCCAAATTGAAGACGCGACGCCTCAGAAACGTAGCAAAATACGCCTCAAACCATTCACAACTGTTCCAAGGAGACACCATGAAATTGACCCGTCGCAGCACCCTGATTGCCGGTGCCAGCTCTCTCGCATTGCCCATGACCAATGTCTTTGGCCAAGGCAAGGCCGAGTTCACCCTCAAGTACGCCAACAACTTGCCGGTGAGCCACCCCATGAACATCCGCGCCAAGGAAATGTCGGAGGCCATCAAGGCCGAGACCCAAGGCCGTGTGGACCTGCAAATTTTCCCCAGCAGCCAATTGGGCACCGACACCGACATGCTGAGCCAGGTGCGCTCGGGTGGCATCGAGTTCTTCACCCTGTCGGGCCTGATCCTCTCGACCCTGGTGCCTTCGGCCTCCATTTCCGGTATCGGCTTTGCCTTCAAAGACTACGACACCGTCTGGAAAGCCATGGACGGCGACCTGGGCGGCTTCATCCGCAAGGAAATTGCCAAAGCCAACCTGGTGGCCATGGACAAGATTTGGGACAACGGCTTCCGCCACATCACGTCTTCCACCAAGCCGATTCAAAGTGCCGATGACCTGAAGGGCTTCAAAATCCGCGTGCCCGTGTCGCCCCTGTGGACCTCCATGTTCAAGGCCTTCGACTCCGCCCCTGCCTCGATCAACTTCAGCGAGGTGTACAGCGCCCTGCAGACCAAGATCGTTGACGGCCAAGAAAACCCGCTGGCCATCATCGCCACCGCCAAGCTCAACGAAGTGCAGAAGTACTGCTCGCTGACCAACCACATGTGGGACGGCTTCTGGTTCCTGGCCAACCGCCGTGCCTGGGAGCGCCTGCCGGAAAACATCCGCACCATCATGGCCAAGCACATCAATGCCGCCGGCACCAAAGAGCGCGCCGATGTGGCCGCCCTGAATGCCACGCTCCAAAAAGAGTTGACCGACAAAGGCATGGTGTTCAACCAGGCCAACGCCGAGTCCTTCCGTGACCGCCTGCGCAAGGCCGGCTTCTACACCGAGTGGAAGGGCAAGTACGGCGACGAAGCCTGGGCCCTGTTGGAGAAATACAGCGGCAAACTGGTCTGATGCTTTTTTAAATTGGCTTGTGTGACAGCCTCTAGCGGCCCGCTGATGCGGGCCGCTATGTTTATCGGAGATCCCCTTTTATGAGTTCCGCCCTTGAGGAAGCCTTGGCCCCGGCTGCCCAGGATGCCGAAGCCCGACGCGCATTGAACCCCCTGATCAAGCCCATGGAGTGGGTCAGCGCAGGTTTGATGCTGTTGATTTTTGGCCTCCTGCTGGCCGGCGTGATCTCGCGCTATGTGTTTGCCATGCCCATCATTTGGGTGGACGAAGTGGTGTCCATCTCCTTCATTTGGCTGGCCATGATTGGCTCTGCCTTGGCCATGCACCGCAACGAACATTTGCGCCTGACGCTCTTTGTGGAAATGATGTCGCCGCGCGTGCGACCTTATGTCCAGGCCTTTGCCCTGATGTCGGTCGCGGCCTTTCTTTTGGGCTTGTTGCATCCGGCCATCGAGTACGCGCAAGAAGAGGCTTTTGTCTCTACCCCCGCGCTGAACATGCCCAACAGTTACCGTGTGGCCGCCATTGCGTTCGGTGTCATCGCCATGTTGGCGGTGGTGCTGGCCTATGCCGTGAAAACCGTGGGCAAGTGGCCTTTGCTGTTCGCAGGCGTGGTCGTTGCTGCGGCAGGGGCGATGTTCTGGGCGCTGTCGCCCCAATTGGTGCAACTGGGCACGCTGAACATTCTGATTTTCCTGGTGGGCTTTGTGGTGATCGGCTTGGTGGCTGGTGTCCCCATTGGCTTTTGCTTCGGCTTGGGTGCCTTGAGCTACCTGGCGTTCTCCACCCAAGTGCCCCTGATGGTGGTGGTGGGGCGCATGGACGAGGGCATGTCCAGCCTGATCCTGGTCTCGGTGCCCATCTTTGTGCTGCTGGGCTGTGTGCTGGACACCACGGGCATGGGCAAGGTCATTGTGGACTTCCTGGCCTCCATGCTGGGCCATGTGAAGGCCGGCATGTCGTATGTGCTGTTGGGCTCCTTGTTCATTGTGTCGGGCATTTCCGGCTCCAAAGTGTCCGACATGGCCACCGTAGCGCCGGCCTTGTTTCCGGAGATGAAGCGCCGCGGCCACAAGCCGCGCGAAATGATTGCCCTGCTGGCCACCGGGGCCGCCATGGCCGACACCGTGCCGCCCAGCATCGTGTTGATTGTGTTGGGCTCGGTCGCGGGGGTGTCCATTGCCGGCCTGTTTCAAAGCGGTTTTGTCATCGCCATGGTGTTGTTGCTGGCCCTGCTGGTGCTGGCCCGCTGGAAAGCGCGCCATGAAGACATGGGCGATGTGCGCCGCGCCAAATGGTCGGTGGTCGGGCGTTTGATGCTGATTGCCGCACCGGCCTTGGTGCTGCCCTTCCTGATCCGCAGCGTGGTCGGCGGCGGTGTGGCCACCGCCACCGAGGTGTCGACCATCGCGGTCGTGTACGCGTTGCTGATTGGCAAGGTGCTGTACGGGGGCATCAGTGGCCGCCAGTTCTACAACATGCTGGTGGAAACCGCGGCCTTGAGCGGCGCGATTTTGTTGATTTTGGGCACGGCCTCGGCCATGGCCTGGTCCATCACGCAAAGCGGCGTGGTACAGCAGTTGTCGCAATTCCTCACCACCTTGCCTGGCGGTTGGGTGGCCTTCATGGCGGTGTCGATTGCCGTGTTCTTGCTGCTGGGCTGTTTGCTGGAAGGCCTGCCCGCCATTTTGTTGTTGGCGCCCATCATGTTCCCGATCGCCAAGAAGTTGGGCATCAACGATGTGCACTACGCCATGGTGATCGTCTCGGCGATGAACATTGGCTTGATGATGCCGCCCATTGGCGTGGGCTTTTACCTGGCCTGCCGCATCGGTGACGCCTCGCCCGACGATGTCATGGGCGCCATCTGGCCCTACCTGCTGGCTTTGCTGGTGGGCCTGGTGGTGATTGCCGCCGTGCCTTGGCTCTCAACCGTGGCGTTATGAGTTGCGTCGCAGGGTGGGCAAGCCCACGCCTGAGGCATCAAAGCCGCCGTCAACGGCCAGCACCTGGCCGTTGACGTAGCCACCGGCCTCGCTGCACAGGAAGCCAATGGCCGAAGCGATTTCTTCCGTGCTGCCATAGCGCTTGAGAGGAATCGCGTCAAAGTAGTCGGAGCGAATGGCCGAGTCATGCACTTGCTTGGCCATCTCGGTCTCGACCGGGCCGGGCGCAATGGCGTTCACACGGATGCCTGCATTGCCGTACTCGACGGCCTGCTGCTTGGTCAGGTGGATGATGGCGGCCTTGCTGGTGCCATAGGCCACCCGCAAGGTGCTGGCGCGCAAGCCGGAGATGGAGGCTATGTTCACCACGCTGCCGCCACCGGTTTTGAGCATTTCAGGCGCAAAGGCCTGGGTGCACAAAAAGGCGCCGTCCAGGTTGGTGGCCATCACATAGCGCCACTCTTCAAAAGTGGTTTGCCCTATGGGCTTGAACACCGCCACGCCTGCGTTGTTCACCAGGGCATCCACACGGCCGAAGCGGGCCAGGATGGTTTGAACGGCCGCTTGCACTTGCGCAGCTTGCGACACATCGCATGGCACCGCCAGCACGTGGCTGGGTTGGTTCAGCGCTGCATCGGTGCGTGCCAAGGTGGCGCTGTCGTTGTCGATCAAAGCCACACGGTAGCCGTTGCGCAAAAACCATTCGGCGGTGGCCAAGCCAATGCCGCGCGCGCCGCCAGTGACCACCGCCACGCGGTCGACGGAAGGGGATGTTGTCATTTCAAAGTCTCCAGAAAGAAGGGCGCAGACATGGCGCCGACGACCGACATCTTAGTCGGTACGGCCATGTGCCTGTGTCCGCCTTCAAGCCGGGACAGGATGCAAGTCGGTGATCTTGCCGGCCTTGGCCACTTGGCCCGGAACGTCGTGGCCCACGATCTCTGGCAACGCCCGCGCCAGGGGCAGCAAGCGGTCCAGGTCGATGCCGGTGTCATAGCCCATGGCCTGTAGCATGTGGATGGCGTCCTCGCTGCAAATGTTACCGCTGGCACCTGGCGCATAGGGGCAGCCGCCCAGGCCGCCCAGCGAGCCGTCAAACCGTGTGATGCCCGATTGCACCGCCGCCAAAATGTTGGCCAGCCCCATGCCACGGGTGTTGTGAAAGTGGAAGGTGAGCTGCAAGCTGGGGAAGGCCTTCAGCATGGCTTCAGCCATTTGTTGCACTTGGGTCGGGTGGGCCATGCCGGTGGTGTCGCAAATGGTCAAGCCGCGCACGCCATGGTCGGCAAAGTGCTGGGCAAAGCGCATCACTTCGGTCAGCGGCACATCGCCTTCCATCGGGCAGCCAAAGCAGGTGGACAAGGACACGTTGATGGGCGTGCGGCCGGCCACATGGCGAATCACGTCGCTCAGTCCGGCCTTGCTTTGCGCGCGCGATTGGCGCAAGTTGGTCTGGTTGTGGGTTTCCGAGGTGGACATCACCAGGTTCAACTCATCGGCACGCGACTCCAGCGCGCGCTCTGCGCCGCGCAGGTTGGGCACCAGCACGGTGATCTCCACGCCAGGCACGCGTTGAATGCGACCCATCACCTCTTCGGCGTCGCGCAGCATGGGGATGGCTTTGGGCGAGGTGAACGAGGTGGCCTCGATCTTGGCGTAACCGCACTGGCTCAGCCCATCAATGAGCGCAATCTTGTCGTCGGTTGGAATGAAGCGCGGCTCAATTTGAAAGCCATCGCGTGTCACCACCTCGTTGAAATAAAGACGCGTCATTCGGCACCTCCGTTGTCAGCGCCGACCACAATGCCTTGCGCCTTGAGTTGTTGAATTTGATCCTTGCTTAGTCCCATCTCGCGCAGCACGTCATCGGTGTCCTGGCCAATGCGGGGGGCGTTGCGCCGGTGGCTGCCGGGCGTGCGCGAGAGCTTGGGCACAATGCCGGGCACGTCCAGGGTGCTGCCGTCGTCCATCTGCACTTGCTGAATCATCTCGCGTGCGCGGTAATGCGGGTCGGCCGCAATGTCGGCCACGGTGTAGATGCGGCCTGCGGGCACCGAGGCCTTGTCCAAAGCCGCCAGCACTTCGTCCACCGTGTGCTGCAAGGTCCAGGCTTCGATGGCCGCATCCAGCTCGGCCACGCGCTTGACCCTGCCGGCGTTGTCTGCCAGGCTGGGGTCTTGCCCCAGGTCATTGCGGTTCATGGTTTGCATCAGGCGTTTGAAAATGCTGTCGCCATTGCCGGCGATCAGCGCATAGCCGCCATCTTTGCAACGGTAGGCGTTGCTGGGCGCAATGCCGGGCAAGGCGCTGCCGGCCGCGCCGCGCACGGCGCCAAACGCGCTGTACTCGGGCAGCAGGCTCTCCATGCAATTGAACACTGCCTCGTACAAGGCCACATCGATCACTTGGCCCTGGTTGGAGCGCTGGCGCTCTTGCAGCGCCAGCAAGATGCCAATCACGCCATGCAAGGATGCCAAGGTGTCGCCAATCGACACACCCACACGCACGGGCACACGCCCTGGCTCGGCGGTCAGATGGCGCAAGCCGCTCATGGCTTCGGCAACCACGCCAAAGCCAGGCTTGTCACGGTAAGGCCCGGTCTGGCCATAACCGCTGATGCGCAGCATGATGAGGCGCGGGTTGAGCTTCAGCAGCGCATCGGGCCCCAGGCCCCAGCCTTCCATGGCACCGGGCCGAAAATTTTCAATCAGCACATCGACGTCGCCGGCCAGCTGCCGCACGATGTCTTGCGCGCGCGGGTCTTTCAGGTCCAGGGCCAGCGAGCGCTTGTTGCGCGATTGCACCTGCCACCAGACCGAGGTGCCGTCTTTCAGCAAGCGCCATTTGCGCAGCGGGTCGCCCATGCCCGGGGGCTCGATCTTGATCACGTCGGCGCCAAAGTCTGCCAAGGTTTTGGCGGCAAACGGACCGGCGATCAGCTGGCCGAGTTCCAGCACTTTCAGGCCGCTGAGCGGGCCGGTGGGCGCATCCGTGGACAAAGAGGTGTTTTTCATGGAGGCCGAGTGTGCCTTTGGCACGCCAGGCCGTCCATTGCTCTGTTTACACTTTGGCTTTCGTGTTTTGCGAAGGCACGCACAAAAAGGCCAGCAAGCCCTGGATGGCGGGGTCGTCGGCGCGCACGCCAATGCCGGTGGCCACCATCAGGCGGCGCCGGGCCCAGGGCTCGGCCAGGGGGCGTGACACCAACTGCATGGCCTGCAGCAGCGGGGCGGTGGCGGCCTTGGGCAGCAAGGCAATGCCCAGGCCCGAGGCCACCAGGTGGCAGACCGCGTCAAAGCTGCGCACTTGCATGCGCAGCTTCAGGGGTTTGCCGGCCGTCAAGGCGCTTTGCTGCAATTGCTGCATGGATGCCGCGCCGGCGTTCAGGCCAATCCAGTCTTGGTCGAGGGCTTCGGCAATCGGCAAGGGCTTGCGCGAGCGTGCCAAGGGATGCTTGCGCGGCAAGACCAATACCAGCTCGTCTTGCCGAAAAGCTTGGCAGCGCAGGTCGCCAATGTCCGGGCCTTCGACAAAAATGCCCACATCGCAACGGCCTTCGCGCAGCGCGGCCACCACGCCTTCGGAGACTTGCTCTTCCAGGTCGAGTCGCACTTGCGGGACCTGCTCGGCATAGGCCGCCAACAAGGGTGGCAAAAACTGGTTGAGTGCGGCGGTGTTGGCACACAGGCGAATGTGGCGCGCCACGCCTTGCTGCAAATCGCTGATTTCATCGCCGAGTTGCGCCATCGATTGCATCAAGGCCAGGCCATGCCGAACAAACACCCGTCCTGCCGGGGTCAAAGTCAGCCCCCGGGCGTGGCGTTCAAACAGGGGGCTGCCCAACGCTTCTTCGAATTCACGCAGGCGCCGGCTCGCCGCGGCCACAGCCAAGTGCACCTCGCGTGCGGCTTGCGACAAGCTGCCACTTTGCGCACACGCCAAAGCCAAGCGAATCGTGACCAGGTCAAAGCGAATCAGGTGCGACAGGTTCATGCGAGCTTTCAGGCGGCGGGCAAGGGCAGGGCGGTTTTGTAGCGCACCTGCTTGAGGGCGAAGCTGGAGCGAATTTTTTCGATGCCAGCGATCGGTGTCAATTGCTCAAGAATGAATTTTTCCAGCGCGCCAATGTCGGCCACCGCCACCCGAATCAGGTAATCGGAATCGCCGGTCATCAGGTAGCACTCCATGACTTCGTCGTGTTCGGCAATGCGTTGCTCGAACTCGGCCAAGGCTTCCTTGTTCTGGGTTTTCAAGCTGATGTTGATGAACACATTCAGCCCCAGGCCCAAGGCGCTGGCATTGGCCAACGCAACATAGCGGCTGATGACGCCGGCGGCCTCCAGCGCTTTCACGCGGGCGAGGCAGGGAGAGGGCGAGAGATGCACTTTTTTGGCCAGGGCCACGTTGGACAGGGCGCCGTCCGCCTGGAGCTCTGCCAAAATCCGTAAATCGATGCTGTCAAGCTTCATGCGCTGAATTTTACAGAAATTTCAGAATAATATGCTGCCATGTTCAAAATTTGTGGCTAATTTGGCATCTCATTTGGCAAGGGTTTCGGTATCGTTCAGGCATGAATGCACCCTTGCCTCTCGCCATGATGATCCCCTCCCTGCAAGCGCCTTCCCTGCGCGATGTTGACCCCGAAGAAACCGCCGAATGGCGCGAAGCCTTCGACGCGCTGGTGGCCACGCAGGGTGTGGAGCGCGCCCGCTTCATGCTCGATGAAATGGCCCGCTGGGCCCGTAGCCGACAAGTGCCCTGGAAGCCCGACGGCTCAACGCCCTATGTCAACACCATTCCGGTAGACCAGCAGCCCGCCTTCCCCGGCGATCTGGCCATTGAAGAGCGCTTGGCCTCCCTCATGCGCTGGAACGCCTTGGCCATGGTGGTGCGCGCCAACCAGGCCTATGGCGAGTTGGGCGGCCACATTGCCAGCTATGCCAGTGCCGCCGATTTGTTTGAAACCGGCTTCAACCATTTCTTTCGCGCGCGCGATGCGCAGCACCGCGGCGACCTGGTGTTCTTTCAGCCGCACAGTGCGCCCGGCGTTTATGCGCGGGCCTACCTGGAAGGCCGCCTGAGTGAAGACGACCTGCTGCATTACCGCCAAGAAATCCGCGCCCCGGCCGCACGCGAAGGGGCTGGCGCGCGCGGGCTCTCCAGCTACCCGCACCCTTACCTGATGCCCGACTTCTGGCAGTTCCCCACCGGGTCCATGGGCATTGGCCCGATCAGCTCGATTTACCACGCGCGTTTCATGCGCTACCTGACCCATCGCGCCCTGCTGGATTGCCAGGGCCGCAAAGTCTGGGGCGTGTTTGGCGATGGCGAGATGGACGAGCCCGAGTCCATGAGCGCTTTGACCCTGGCCGCGCGTGAAGGCCTGGACAACCTGGTGTGGGTGGTGAACTGCAACCTGCAACGGCTGGACGGGCCGGTGCGCGGCAACGGCCGCATCATCGACGAGCTGGAAAAATTGTTTGCAGGCGCTGGCTGGAACGTCATCAAGCTGGTGTGGGGCAGCGATTGGGACGGCCTGTTTGCCCGCGACCTCACGGGCGCCCTGACGCGCGCTTTTGCGGGCACGGTGGATGGTCAGATGCAAACCTTTGCCGCCAAAGACGGCCGCTTCAACCGCGACAATTTCTTCGGCCAAAACGAAGAGCTGGCGCGCCTGGCACAAGGCATGACCGATGAGCAAATCGACCGCTTGAAGCGCGGCGGCCACGACCTTGTGAAAATCCACGCAGCCTACGCCGCTGCCGCCCGCCATGTGGGTCAGCCCACGGTGATTCTGGCGCACACCAAAAAAGGCTATGGCATGGGCAGCGCAGGCCAAGGCAAGATGACCACGCACAGCCAAAAGAAGCTGGACGACGAGGATTTGATTGCCTACCGCAACCGCTTCAATTTGCCCTTGACCGATGCCCAGGCGCAAAGCCTGAGCTTTTACAAACCCGCGCCTGACAGCCCGGAAATGCAATACCTGCAAGCTCGCCGGGCGGCCTTGGGCGGCTACTTGCCGCGCCGTGACACCGCGTGTGACAAAGTGGCCGTGCCCCCCTTGCAAAGCACGGCGCAGTTTGCCTTGCAGCCGGCGGACAAAGAGATGAGCACCACCATGGCCTTTGTGCGCCTGTTGGGCAACTTGCTGAAAGACCCGGCCCTGGGCCCGCGCATCGTGCCCATCGTGGCCGACGAAGCCCGCACCTTTGGCATGGCCAACCTGTTCAAGCAGGTGGGCATTTATTCCAGCGTGGGCCAGCGCTACGCGCCCGAAGACATCGGCTCGGTGCTCAGCTACCGCGAAGCGCTGGATGGCCAGATTCTGGAAGAGGGCATTTCCGAAGCCGGCGCCATCGCCAGTTGGACGGCCGCTGCCACCAGCTACAGCGTGCATGGCCTGGCCATGTTGCCCTTCTACATTTACTACTCGATGTTCGGCTTCCAGCGCGTCGGCGACCAAATCTGGGCGGCGGCCGACCAGCGGCCGCGGGGCTTCTTGCTGGGGGCCACGTCGGGCCGCACCACCTTGGGCGGTGAAGGCTTGCAGCACCAGGATGGCAGCAGCCATTTGGTGGCGGCCACCATTCCCAATTGCAAGGCCTGGGACCCGGCCTTCGCTGGCGAAATGGCGGTGATCGTCCAGCAGGGCATGCAGGACATGATGGTCGACCAAAAGGACGTGTTCTATTACATCACCCTGATGAACGAGAACTACGCGCAACCCGACTTGCCCGCCGGTGCAGAAAAAGATTTGCTGCGCGGCGCTTACCGCTTTGCCAGCCTGAAAGCACCCAAGGCCCGGGGCCAGGTGACCTTGATGGGCTCCGGGGCCATCTTGACCGAAGTGCTGAAGGCGGCCCAAGACCTGGTGGCCGACGGTGTGTCGGTCGATGTCATCAGCGTGACCAGTTGGAGCGAGTTGGCGCGCGATGGCGTGGCCTGCGATGAAGCCTGGCTTGCCGGCGCATCTCAAAAAGCGCCACCGTTCTTGGCCGAGTTGCTGGGGTCCACCCAAGGGCCCATCATTGCCGCCAGCGACTATGTGCGTGCCGTGCCCGAAAGCGTTCGCGCCTATTTGCCCGAAGGCCGGCGCTACCTGACCCTGGGCACCGATGGCTTTGGCCGCAGCGACACCCGTGCTGCCCTGCGTGACTTCTTCCGGGTCGATGCCAAACACATTGCCCAGGCCGCGCACAAACTGCTTTCTTGATCCGCATCAAATGCTTCAGGTGTGACTTGTGAGAACCTTCGACACATCCTTTTCTCTGTCGAAAGATCACCATGAGCCATCTGAGCCTTCGCATCATTCGCGACGAACACGCCGCGCTTTCTGCCATGCTGCGCTCCCTCGCCATGATGGTGCAGCGCGGCCCGGTGAAAGACAGCGAGCGGCAAAACTATTTCGAAGTGATGCGGGCCATGCTGTTCTACGTCGACGAGTTTCCCGAGCGCTTGCACCACACCAAGGAATCCGAGTTGCTGTTCCCGCCGGTGGCCAAGCGCGCGCCGCACATCAGCGCCATCATTGACCAGCTCGAGTACGACCACGCCCGCGGTGAGCATGCGGTTCGTGAGTTGGCCCATTTGCTGCTCGCTTGGGAGTTGCTGGGGGAGACCCGCCGCGCCGCCTTCGAGTCGGCGGTCAACCGCTACATCAGCTTTTACCTGGAGCACATGCGGCTGGAAGAAACCGAGGTCATTCCCGAGGCGCTCAAAGTGCTGAGCCCAGAGGATTGGAAAGCACTGGACGAGGCCTTCAGCACCAATGCAGACCCGCTGACGGGCAAATACCCCACCCATCCCGATTACGCAGGACTGTTCAGCAAAATCACCCTGCATGCACCTGCGCCAATTGGCCTAGGGGCGGCTTAAGCTGCCACCTTGCGGACACCCGGGCATTGACGAAGCCCCCGGGGGTTTCTACATTTGTTGGCTAACAACATTGTGGAGACTTCCGGTCCATGAACTCATCCAGCCAAATTGTGGGCGTTGTCGGCGCCGGTCTGATCGGCCGCGCCTGGGCCATGGTGTTTGCGCGCGCCGGCATCCAGGTCAAGATTTACGATGCGAGCCAACCTGCGCTCGCGGCCTGCATGGGCCTGATTGCCGACCTGGTGTCCGACATGCACGCCAACGCCCTGGTGCACGAGCCGGTGGCCGACATCCTGGCGCGCATCACCCCCGTCGCCACGCTGGAGGAGGCCTGCCGCGATGTGGTGATGGTTCAGGAGAACGTCAAAGAAACCGTCGAAGCCAAGATCGAGGTCTATGCCCAGATGGATCGCTATGCGCCCGCCGATGCCGTGCTGGCAAGCTCCACCTCCTGGCTGCCCACCTCGCTGTTCACTGAAAAATTGCCAGGGCGTCACCGCTGTCTGGTCGGCCACCCTACCAATCCGCCTTACCTCATTCCCTTGGTAGAAGTGAGCCCGGCTCCCTGGACCTCGGACACCTCAGTGCAAAAGGCCATGGCCTTGTATGCGCAGGTTCACCAAGAGCCAGTCCTGGTGCGCAAAGAAATTCACGGGTTCTTGTTGAACCGCGTGCAGGGCGCGGTGCTCAATGAAATGCTCAACCTGTACGAGCAGGGCTTTGCCAGCGCGGAAGACCTCGACAAAGTCATGAAATTCGGCTTGGGCTTGCGCTGGTCCTTCATGGGCCCGTTTGAAACCATCGATCTCAATGCGCCCGATGGCATCACCGATTACGCCGCGCGCTATGGCCACACCTATGCCGAAGTCAGCAAGACGCAGGCCGACAACCGCTGGGACGCGGCGGTCATTTCCCGCATTGAGACCGAGCGACGCCAGAAGTTGCGCCATGACGAGTTGTCAGCCCGCGCTCGCTGGCGCGACAATCGCCTGATGGCCCTGCGCCGGCACCAACAAGACCAGCCCACTTAAAGCATTCAGGAGACCCTCACCATGGCCCGTAAAGTCATCATCACCTGCGCTGTCACTGGCGCCATTCACACGCCCAGCATGTCGCCGCATTTGCCTGTCACCGCGCAAGAAATTGCCGACGCAGCGCTCGGTGCGGCGCAGGCGGGCGCGGCCATCGTGCACTTGCATGCACGCGACCCCAAAGACGGCAGCCCCTCGCAAGATCCCGAATTGTTCAAGGCCTTTCTGCCGCAAATCAAGGAAAAGAGCGATGTGGTCATCAACCTGACCACCGGTGGCGCGCCCACCATGACCATCGAAGACCGCCTGCGCCCGGCGCACTACTTCAAGCCGGAAGTGGCGTCGCTGAACATGGGCTCGATGAACTTCGGTCTGTACGACATGCTCAAGCGCTTCAAGAATTTCAAGCACGAGTGGGAACCCCGTTACCTGGCCGGCAGCGATGACCGGGTGTTCAAGAACACCTTCAAAGACATTGCCTACATTTTGGAGTCGTGCAGCGACAACCAGACCCGCTTCGAAATCGAGTGCTATGACATCGGCCACCTGTACACCGCGGCGCATTTCATCGACCGCGGCATCATCAAGGCGCCGTTCCTGATTCAATCGGTGTTTGGCATCCTGGGCGGCATTGGACCGCACCCGGAAGATGTGCTGCACATGAAGCGCACTGCCGACCGACTGTTTGGCGACAGCTACCAGTGGTCGGTGCTGGGCGCAGGGCGCAACCAGATGCCCATAGCCTCGCAGTCTGCCGCCATGGGCGGGCATGTGCGTGTCGGCCTGGAAGACTCGCTGTGGGATGGCCCGGGCAACCTGGCCAAGTCCAATGCCGATCAGGTGACCCGCATCCGCACCATCATTGAAAGCCTGTCGCTCGAAGTGGCCACGCCGGCCGAGGCCCGCGAGATCCTGCACCTCAAAGGCCGAAACAACGTCAACTTCTGATGAGGGCCACATTGAGCAGCAGCCCCTTGGCCGTGCCCGACCGCCATGGGGACAATTTGTTCGAGACCGACCCCCATTTGGCAGCACTGCTGCGTGTCTATGCGCCAGCGGAGGTGGCCGCGCATTTGCAGCCTTATTTGCAGCGCTTGGGAGCGTTGGCTGGTGACGAGTTGGACTCCCTGGCTGGCGTGGCAGACCGCCATCCACCGACACTGACACACCGCACACGCAGTGGCGTTGACCAACAGCGCATAGACAAACACCCCGCCTATGTGCAAATGGAGCGGCTGGCGTTTGAAGAGTTCGCCTTGGCGGCGATATCTCATCAAGACGGCGTGCTGGGCTGGAACGGCCGTTTGCCCCCGATTGCCAAGTACGCTTTGACCTATTTGTTCGTGCAAGCTGAATTTGGTTTGTGCTGCCCGGTCTCCATGACCGACTCGCTCACGCGCACGCTGAAAAAATTTGGCGCGCCTGCCTTGGTCGAGCGGTACATAAAGGGCCTGTGCAGCCTCGACTTGGACACGCTGACCCAAGGCGCCATGTTCATGACCGAACAGGGCGCTGGCTCGGACATTTCGGCCACCGAAACCCGGGCCGTGCCCGACCCGTCCCAGCCCGGCGTTTACCGCATTCACGGCGACAAATGGTTTTGCTCCAACCCCGATGCAGGCTTGGCCATGTTGCTGGCGCGCATCGAAGGCGCGCCAGAGGGCATGAAGGGCGTCTCGCTGTTTTTGTTGCCGCGTGTCTTGCCTGAAGGTGGTGCAAACCAATACCGCATCATTCGCCTGAAAGACAAAATGGGCACACGCTCCATGGCCAGCGGTGAAATTCGCCTGGAAGGCGCTGAAGCCTACCTGGTGGGCGAAGCGGGCCGTGGCTTTGTGCACATGGCCGACATGGTGAACAATTCGCGCCTCTCCAACGGCGTGCGCGCGGCCGGCTTGATGCGACGCGCAGTGGCCGAGGCCTTGCATATTGCGCAGCACCGCCAGGCGTTTGGGCAGCGCTTGATTGACATGCCCCTGATGCGCCGCCAATTGGCCAAGCTCATTCAGTTCTCCGAGCAGGCACGCACCATGGTGTTTCAAACGGCCGAGGCCCTGCGTCGCTCGGATGCGGGCGAGGAGGGCGCTTACAGCTTGCTGCGCATCCTCACGCCGCTCATCAAGTTCCGCGCCTGCCGCGATGCGCGCAAAGTGACAGGCGATGCCATGGAAGTGCGCGGGGGCTGTGGTTACATCGAAGAGTGGTCCGACCCGCGACTGGTGCGCGATGCGCACCTGGGCTCCATCTGGGAAGGCACCAGCAACATCGTGGCCCTGGATGTCCTTCGCGCCATTCGGCGCGAGAACTCACTGGGCGCACTGCAAGCGCACTGGACAAGCCTGCGTGAAGGCGCGGGCTTGTCAGCGCAAGACGAACAGCTGTTCTCTGGGGCTGCGGCACGCGCGGCCCAACTGGCCGAGCATGCCGTTGCGCAAGGCACCGAGGTGCTGGCCCGGCAAGCCGCCTCGGCGCTGTACCATGTCACCAGTGCCACGGCCATGGCCTGGGAAGCCGCGCAGGCTGCGCTGCCCCGCCGCCTGCGCCTGGCGCGCCAAGTGCTGCAACACCGCGTGTTGCCGCGTGACCCTTTGTCTACCGATGCCGAGCTTGTGACCGAAGACGACTTGGCCTATTGATTGCAACTCATGAACACTGCCTCAGGCACTCCTGCGAAAACCGGCGCCCTCGCGGGCTTGCGCGTGGTCGACATCTCGCGCATTTTGGGCGGCCCCTACTGCGGCCAGATTCTGGGCGACCATGGGGCCGATGTCATCAAGGTCGAGCCGCCGCAAGGTGACGACACCCGCGAATGGGGGCCTCCCTTCAAAGAAGGCGTGGCAGGCTACTACCTGGGCTTGAACCGCAACAAAACCGGCATGCGACTGGACTTCTCCACCCAGGCCGGCCGCGACGTGCTGATGGGCTTGCTCGAAGGTGCCGATGTGCTGATCGAAAACTTCAAGACCGGCACCATGGAGAAGTGGGGCATGAGCTACGAAGCGCTGTCCCAACGGTTTCCGCGCCTGGTGTATTGCCGCGTCAGCGGCTTTGGCGCCGATGGCCCCCTGGGTGGCTTGGCAGGCTATGACGCTGCTGCGCAAGCGCTGGGCGGCATCATGAGCGTGAACGGCGAGGCCGGCGGCACGCCCTTGCGCGTGGGCCTGCCGGTGGTCGACATGGTCACGGGGCTGAATGCCGCCTTGGGCATCATGATGGCCTTGCATGAGCGCGAGTCCAGTGGCCACGGCCAGTTCGTCGAATCCACCCTGTACGACAGTGCCGTGTCGTTGTTGCATCCACATGCGGCCAACTGGTTTTTGAACAACAAGCGCCCGGTGCTGACCGGCAATGCGCATCCCAACATCTATCCCTACGACGCTTTCCCCAGCGCGACGGTGCCCATCTTCATGGCCGTGGGCAATGACCGGCAGTTCGCGCTGATGTCCAAACACCTGGGCACCACTTGGCATGAGGATGAACGCTTCACCTCGGCCGGTGGGCGTTCCACGAACCGTGCCGATTTGCGGGCTTTGATGGAGGCGGCCTTGGCCACCCACGATGGCGCCAAGCTGGCCGAAGACCTGATGCAAATCGGTGTGCCTTGCGCCCCGATTTTGTCGGTCGACCAGACCTTGCAACACCCGCACACCGCCCATCGCGGCATGCTGGTGGAGATTGGGGATTACCGGGGCATTGGTTCGCCGATCAAATTGGGGCGTACCCCGGCGACCTACCGCAAGGCTCCGCCTGCTAAAAATTGACGGCGAATAAAGAAGTGGTGGTGGAGTATAACAGTTCGGCAAACACTCATTCCGTAGGTGTGAGATCTGCCGTCCTTGGCTTGCCCCCCAATGAGGAATGCGAAGTGCATCCAAGGATCTGCTCTAACCACCTCACTGGTTCGGGAAATTCCATCCCGGTGCGTGTGTCGGCTACTTGGTGACCAACAGTCCTGGCGATGTATAGCGCCATCTGCCACGCACCATTGCAAAGACTACCCCTGGGTTTAAAAATTTGGTAGACTAACAGATCTTTTAAACCAAACCCTAGGAGGCATCATGATCGCAGATCGCATTCGGCAAGCACGATTGGCTGCTGGTCTGACTCTGGGTGCTTTGGGTGAAAAAGTCGGTGTCTCGCATACAGCGATCCAGAAGTACGAGAAGGGGTTACTGACCCCTTCATCCTCTCAACTCCTCAAGCTGGCGCGTGCCTGCGACATCCGAACCGAGTATTTCTTTCGCACCCACTCCGTCGAACTGCTTGAGCCAGAATTCCGTAAAACGGCAGCCTTTGGCAAGACGGCACAGGATGCACTAAAGATCAAGGTCGTGGAACTGGTGGAGAAGCGTGTGGAGCTTCTCGGAGCTTTTCCAGAATTGCCTCTATTGGTGTTTGCCCCTCCGGTTGGACTTCCTGAAAACATCCATGAGTTGAATGAGATTGAAGCATTTGCCGATCAGGCCCGCAATTCTTGGCAGTTGGGAATGAATCCCATTGGTGACCTCACAGACACCCTTGAAGGTCTTGGTCTGCTGGTCATCGTCGTTGATGAAGAACACCCCGGGTTCTCTGGCCTGACCGCCAAAGCTCGCACCGACGATGGTCGGGAATTCCCGATCGTGGCCGTCTCAAACCGGTGGCCAGGAGATAGGCAGCGGTTTACGCTGGCTCACGAACTGGGGCATTTGCTGCTTGAGGGGCGGCTGGCTGCTGGCCTTGATGAGGAAAAGGCATGCGATCGGTTCGCGGGAGCCTTCTTGGCACCACGCGTGGCCGTGCATCAATTGCTTGGGCAGCAGCGCCACGCGCTGGAGTGGCAGGAGCTCTATGTACTCAAGCATGAGTTCGGCCTATCGATGTCTGGCTGGCTGCAACGAGCCAAACAGTGTGGCGTGATCACCGATGCAGCACATCTCATGATGTTCAAACGGTTTTCAGCCAAAGGCTGGCGCAAGAACGAGCCAGGGAATCCTTTACCTCAGGAGCATCCCCGACTCTTCGATCAGCTGGTTTACCGCGCTCTGGCAGAGCAATATATTTCTGAAGCAAAAGCAGCGGAACTGCTGGGCATCCCAATGATGCGCTTCCACAAAGAGCGGCAGTTGGAGTCATTGGATGCGGTTGCTCATCAGTGATGCAAATATTCTGATCGACATGGAGGCTGGAGCGTTGATGGACACGCTCTTTCTGCTTCCCATGCAGTTCGGCATCCCAGACCTGCTGTATTACGAAGAAATTGAGCCGGGCAGCCCAGGACTTGAACTCCTGGGCCTGCAGATAATGGAGGTCAATGGCGAGGGATGTGAATAATTAAGTAATTACTTATTTATTGATTTGCCAATGCGCGCTTGATTGTTGATTTTTTCTTTGATCAGCGATTGTTTTTCAAATTCAGATTGGAACGGGCAAGGATCATCGCTAAAGCACTGGTTAGATTTGATGCAATTTTCAAGCCCATCACTGATTAAGATGAACTTTTCCCGGCTCTTGCAGTAGCGTTTATCAGGGGTGCTTTTCATGGCTTGTTCCTGGGAGTCTGAGAGATTCAATTATTCTGTTCAGGGGCGAACGGCAATTTGACTTGGCTCAAGTAGTTCAAGGCTAAGGGAGGTGTTTTCTTGATTGAATTAATTGTTTGACAACCCAAATGCGCAGGCTTAATATCTGCTCGCGTCCTCGAGAAATCTTGGCTCGCATTACCCTAATGAGCGACATCTATGCCGCTCGCGTGGGGAGGTCTAATTTCTCACCTCCGTCCACGCACCCGACCGAGAGCCTCCCGTGCGCTTGGTCAAGCCCGATTTGGTTTGTGACCGGTCGGGCTTTTTGCTTTGTAGTAATCGATGCAAGACACGCGGCAAGCTTTTGCCGCCATTTATCTGGCATAGCTTATGCGTAATCTCGGTCGATTGACCGATTTCCCGACATTCAATTTTTATTGAAACTTCAAACCTGGTCGTGTGAAACGGTCAATCATCACCTAACCCTTAAGAAAGACCTGCATGAAATAGCCAGTTTTGAAGGAGCCTACTATGGATACCGCCAACACGATGCGGGTGAACGCCCGATCGGGTAGCTTTGCTGGACACGGCAATTCGCCCAATGATAAGCAGCAACAACACCGCCAAAAGGTACAGGCACTTTTTGAAGCTATCTGCAGCGGCAATCTAATGACTTCAAGGCATGCCTTTCAGGCACTGGTTAACTTTGATGGCACCACTTTGGCTGACCCTCAATTTCTGCGTATTTCCAAGTTCCTCGACGCATCTAGCATTTACTTGGCACAACAAGTGGTCAAGGAGATTAAGGCTTCGTGGGTTAACGCCCAGCCCCTGCGCCCAACATCTAAACAAAAATCGCAGTCTCCAGCGCTGCGCCTGGATGGATTGCATGTGGTGGATGTTCGCGCATGAACCATTTGTGACGATATGGCTCTGAGTCTGGCTCCAAACATTCAGGGAAAACACCCTATCAATTGGCTCGCTTGTGGCCAAAATGGGAGCTAAGGCGCGGCAGGGTGCGAAGTAGATTTTTTTATCGATCTGCTGTTTGGTGGTTCAAATCCACCACGCGTCGCCATTGAGCAATTTGATGATTGCTTAAACTTCGGGAAATCTGGCGCCCTTAGTTGTGCTTATATAACCGAACGATGAGATAAATCTCTGATGCCCATCATCAGTAAATCG
Organism: uncultured Bordetella sp.; assembly: GCA_964442645.1. Classification (GTDB taxonomy): domain Bacteria; phylum Pseudomonadota; class Gammaproteobacteria; order Burkholderiales; family Burkholderiaceae_C; genus Limnohabitans. The sequence goes on from CAYTZZ010000002.1 coordinate 30,283, forward strand.
AAACAATTTCTTTCCATCGAAACAGAGCAGAAAATAAATGAGCTTTGTGCATGGATTGAGCAAAATTGCGCCAATCCAATAGGGTTTGAGGAATTGACGCGGCAAAGCGGCTTTGATGTCAACGAACTCATGACGCTATTTGGGGTATACAAAAAGACGACACCGATGGGATTCGTGCGTTTTTGCCGGGAAATGGAAAAGAGAAAAAAAGAACAACCCGCGACAGATCTTTTTTCTCGCAGCCTCCTGAAAAAACCAGAAGACATGCTCTGAGTGCAGTAAAAATCTATTTGAGTATCACTACCAAAACATTGCAGGGCGAGTGCTCAATCAATGCTTTAGAAATCGATCCGCGCCACCACCTTTCAATCCAACTGTCTCGGTGCTTGTGGCCAAGGATGATTAGATCTGCTGATATTTCACTGGCGTACTGAACGATTTGATCGACGGGATCTCCTTTGCGTAGTTCACCCGTCGCGCTGACTCCCGTTTGGGTCAATTGTGAGACGCCATCATTGAGTATTTTCACAAATCGATCATGTTCAATCTTGTTGTGTTCTTCGCTGTAGTAGGAGGTCTCTGGACCCATTGATACCAAGTCGTAGGGGACGACAGCCAGTAGGTGTACGTGAGCCTGCTGCCATTGAGAAAGATCCTTGCAGTTGAGCAGTGCCTCTTGGCTGGCTTGGGAGCCGTCGTAAGCGATAACAATGGTTTTATACATAAGGGTCTCCCTAATGTGTCAGAGGAAAATCAACCAGTATTTTTTGGCAACTTTAAGGTGCGCATGAAAGCGAAAATGAATCTGTAGGCAACGATTCCAGACAGAGTCGTTGCGATGAAAAGGCCAGCCCGACCCACTTCATAATTTGTGAAATCAATTTTGACCAGGGCAAACGACAAGACAGCGAACATTGCAGACATATGTAGCTAGGCTGGCACGAATAGCTTGGTGCGCAAAATTCATAAAGATTGCCTCTCCACTTAAATCTAGAGCAACAGGCTAACTACTGATTTGAGCCACAACACTTAAGAGAAACCCTAGAAAAAGTGAAGTTTTGATTTAAGTCAAAACAGGAGTGCACTACCTAGCGAGGGTTGCCAGTAAAAAATCAATGCGATCGCTCCAGTGACCAGCAAATCGGGCGCACGGTGAGGGCGGGCTTAGCGCCTACATTTCAGGCCATCACATATAAGCGCACACCATGCTGACCATTCGCAAGGCCGAAGACCGGGGCCTGGCCGACCACGGCTGGCTCAAGAGCTTTCACAGCTTTTCGTTCGCCGAGTATTTTGACCCGCAGCACATGAGCTGGGGCAATCTGCGCGTGATCAACGAAGACCGCATTGCGCCCGGCACCGGCTTTGGCACGCACGGCCACCGCGACATGGAGATCATCAGCTACGTGCTCTCGGGCAATCTGGCGCACCAAGACAGCATGGGCAATGTCAAGGGCATCCCGCCCGGCGATGTGCAGCGCATGAGCGCGGGCTCGGGCGTGCGCCACAGCGAGTTCAACCACGCCCAAGGCCAGCAGACGCATTTTTTGCAGATCTGGATCGAGCCCAATGTGCGCGGCATTCCCCCCAGCTACGAGCAAAAAACGGTGCCCGATGCCGCCAAGCGCGGCCAGTTGGCGCTGGTGGCCGCGCCCGAGGCCGGGCCGAACACCGTGAAAATCCACGCCGATGCGCGCCTGTACGCGGGCTTGTTCGATGGCGCCGAGCGCGCCGAGTTGGCGCTGGATGCCCAGCGCAAGGCCTATGTGTTCGTGGTGCGCGGCGAGCTGCGCGCCAATGGCCAGGCGCTGGGCGCGGGTGACGCCGCGCTCGTGCAGGCCGAAACCCGCCTCACGCTGGAGCAGGCCCGCGACGCCGAAGTGCTGGTCTTCGACCTGGCCCCCTGATTTTTCCCTGCCTTTCATCACAAGGAGTTTCCTCATGGCAAAAACCGCTGTTGTCTACCACTCTGGCTACGGCCACACCCAGTTCATCGCCCAGGCCGTGGCCAAAGGCGCCAACGCCCAGGCCGTGGCCAAAGGCGCCAACGCCCAGCTCGTGGCCATCGACGCCGACGGCAATGTGTCGGAAGCCGATTGGGCCGTGCTCGACGCCGCCGACGCCATCGTCATGGGCTCGCCCACCTACATGGGCACCGTGAGCTGGCAGTTCAAGAAATTCGCCGACGCTTCGTCCAAGCGCTGGTTCACGCGCGCCTGGCAGGACAAGTTCTTCGCCGGTTTCACCGTCAGCGCCAGCCTCAACGGCGACAAAGGTTCGACCCTGAGCTACCTGACCACCTTGGCGTCGCAGCACGGTGGCCTGTGGATCAGCTTGGGGCTGCCCCCGGCCAACGCCAGCGCTTCGACCCGCAAGGACATCAACAACATGGGCGGCTCGGTCGGCCTTCTGGTGCAGGGCCCCTCGGACGCCGGTGTCGACAAGATCCCGCAGGGCGATGTGGACACCGCCGTCAAGTTCGGTGAACGGGTGGCGTCTGTGGCGCACCGTTCACGCAGATGATCAAAGCGCACGCGCAATCCAAGGACGGTGCGCGGCCAATCTGACCACATCGTCCCAGTTGCGGCATTGCGGCGCGACACGAGGCCAGATGCGCAGCAGCAATTGACCTTCCGCCAGCGTGTCGGCTGCCGCTTGGTGGCGCTGTGCGCAGCTGATGCTGAAATGAGACAGCCACTCATCGAGCGAACGCGCCCTGACCTGCTCATGGGTGACCGCGCACAGGTGCTCAATGTCAAGCCAGGGGTTGTTCAGCAAGGCTTGCCCGTGCAGGCGCATGTGCCGCTCGATCAGGGTCTGGTCAAACACGGCATGAAAGGCCAGCAGGGGCGAATTCCCGACGAATTGGGCAAAGGCCTGCAAGGCCAGTGAAGGCAACTGCCCTTGGCGTTGGCTGTCCACACCAATGCCATGCAGCAAGATGTTGTCTTTGTTCATCGGCAATTGCTGGCGCAGCACCACCTCGAAACTGTCCCCAGGCAAGAGGCTCAAACGGCCGCGCTGCCAATCGACCTCTATGGCGATGGCGGCGATGGCCAGCAAGTGTTCGCGTTGCGCGTCCAAGCCGCTGGCTTCGACGTCGAGCACGATCCATCGACCTTCATCGACTGGCCAACGGGCCCTGCCAAAGCGAAGAAGTTGTGCGAACAGGCCCATGTTCAACGCTCGTAATCAAGGTGCATGCGCTGTTGCAAGGCATGCGCTTGTCGAAACACTTCGCGCAAGATACGCCTGTCGATGTCGTTCAGGTCCTTGACTTGCAGGAGGTTGGCATTGGCGGGCAGCTGTGTGTCGTGCAACTGGATGCGCAGGCGAAGCATTTGCAAAAACTCGAAACTGCTGACCCACGCCTCGTACTCACTGGGCGCCAGTCCCATGGCGGCTCCCGCCGTCTGCAGGCGTTCGTGCGTCGCGCAGGCACTGACCCCGTGCGCCAGGGCATACAGCCGCGCCGCATCGACGAAAATGGCAGCCCCCTGCAATTTCAGGTCGATCCGTCCCTGCTCATCAGTGGCCATGGCGCCCAGCCAGTTCAGCGGCACGCTTCTTTGCAAGGCATTGATGGCCAATTGCTTGAGAAAACGGGGGCTTGCCAGCGCCCTTTGCTGTACCTCGCTGCGCAGGGCGTTTGCCAAAGCCGCATCGCCAGCCAGCGGCCTGAAATCAAAAAAGATGCTGGCCTTGAGCAAATCGTCGGGCGCACCATGCTCGATCCATGCCGCGAAGCGGCTGCGCCACTGCGACAGACTCAGGCAGCAGGGCGCCTGCCCGGCCATCACCCCCCCCTTGCACAGGGGATAGCCGCACTCGGCCAAGGCCTGGTTGACGTCCTGTGCAAAGGCCAGCACGCGTGTGCGTTCGTCTTCGCTGCAGCCATCGGCCAGGATCAAGGCATTGTCCTGGTCGGTTGCTATCGTCTGTTCGCTGCGCCCTTCGGAGCCAAGCGCCAGCCAGCACAATGTGTCCATATCAATGCCATGCGATGCTGCTTTGAGCACCAGCAAACGTTGGGTGAGCACATCGTTGAGATGGCTGATCAAGCTGGTCAGTGCTGGTGCCTGTACGCCCTGACTGAGCAAATGGTGGGCAAGGCGATGGATGTCCGGCGCCTTTTGCCGCAGTGCGGGCACATCGGCAGCGGTGCGCAAATCGTCACCGAGTTGTTTGAGGCTCAAACGCTGAAAGGCGAACAAGTCCCGCTCGGAGACCATGCCCACCGCAGCCCCATTGCAGGTGATGGGCACGTGTCGTATGCCCAGGCGGCTCATCAGCAAAGCGGCATCGTGCGCCGTGTCCTCCTGCCGCAGGCAATGGACCGGTTGAGCCATCACCTTGTCGATCGGTGTTTGCAGCGATAAGCCCGGCAATGCCACCTGGCTTAACACATCCCTGAGCGAGAGGATGCCCAGTGCTTGGCCGTTCTCGCTGGTCACCAGCATGGAGCCGACGCGGTGCTGGTGCATTGCCGTCAGCGCCTGCTGCAAGGAGGTGATGGGTCTGCACGCCAGTACCGGGCTGCGCATCAGATCTCCCAAGGGGGTCTCCAGTGACTGCTCGGCCAGAAGCTTGGAGGCGCTGGCTTCTTGCATGGCCTGGCGTGAGTGTTCCAGCAATTTGAGCATGTGCTGGTTCAAGTAGTCGGTCATGACGGCGCTGCGTTGCATCAACTCCAGCAGTGCAGTGTGGGGCAAAGCCAGCACGAAGGTGTCGCCCACCGCCTGGTAGCTGGCACTCACCGGGCTTTGCAGCACGGCAGCGTCCATTGGGAATAAATCGCCCGCTTCGTACTGAAAGGCATCGCCCGGGCGCGCCGCCACCTCCTGCTGGCGGCTGACGCCCCCAAGACGCAGGAAATACAAATGCTGCACTGGTCCCATGGCCGGCGTCAGCAGGTATTCGCCGGGGGCAAAGTACTGCTCTCTTGCATGGACAATGAAATGATCCACATCGACCGATGCCATCTGTGCAAAGGGGATGTGTCGCTGCAATTGCACGCGCAAATGCGACAAGACGGCAGCGGAAGAAGGGCGTTCAGGCGCAGGGGGGGGGAGGGATGTTTTCAATTTCGACACCAGACCTTGGCATCAGGCCAAAGGGAAAACCTGCAGATCACAAAAGAATACAAAAGAAAGCCCGGCAACCGAGGGGTTGCCGGGCCATCGCTATGCCACAGCTCAAGGCCGGGCTAGGCTCAGATCAACTGGCCCGGGTGTCGATGTCACTCTCCAAGTTGGGGTAGCGCACATGGTCGACCAACTCCTGGATTTTCTGGCTGGGCGCAGGCGTGACCAGGCTGACCAGGATGATGGTGGCAATCCCCGCGGGCACACCAAACAGACCGGCCGAGATGGGCTGAATATCCCACCACAGCTGGATCGGCGAGGTGACGCCGAAGATGCCGCGCAGCCAAGGCTGGGTGACGGCCATGTAGTAGAACGTGACCCCCAGACCGACCGCCATGCCCAGCGAAGCGGCGATGCCAGTGGCCCGTTTCCAGAATATCCCCAGCACCAGGGCCGGGAAGAAGGCCGCAGCGGCAAAGGAGAAGGCAGCGGAGACCAGGAACAGGATGTCGGCCGGCTTTTGCGCTGCCACGTAGGCCGCGCACAAGGCCACCACCAGCAGCAAGACCTTGGAGATGGTCACGCGGCGGGCGGTTGATGCGTTGGGGTCGATCATCTTGTAGTACAGGTCGTGGCTGAGGGCGTTGGCAATCGTCAGCAGCAGGCCGTCCGCCGTGGACAACGCCGCGGCCAGACCGCCAGCGGCCACCAGGCCAGAGACCACATAGGGCAAGCCACCGATGGCCGGCGCCGCCAGCACGATGATGTCACCGCCGATCGACATCTCATTGAGCTGCAAGATGCCATCCTTGTTGACGTCGGTCACCGACAGCAGCCCTGGGTCGACCTGGTTCCAGGCCACGATCCATTCGGGCAGACGGTCGAATGGCGTGCCGATCAACACCGTGAAGACCTCGTATTTGACCAGCACCGCCAGCGCAGGCGCAGTGAAATACAGCAGGAAGATGAAGAACAGCGACCAGCTCACCGACTCGCGCGCCTCCTTCACACTGGGCACGGTGTAGTAGCGCATCAGGATGTGCGGCAAGGCGGCGGTGCCCACCATCAGGCAGAAGATCAGCGCCAGGAAATTGCGTCGCGAGACGTCGTAGGCCTTCTGGGCAGCAGCATCCCCATTCGGGTCACCCGCGAACTGAGCCGCATGGGCTGGCATGCCATTGATCGGCTTGGCCTTGGTGTCTGCACCGGCCTTGGCCTTGGTCCACGCCGTCTTTGCAGCATCGGCGTCCTTGGGCAGGGCGGCCAGGGCTTTCTCGGCGGCAGCAACGTCGGCCTGCGGTGCATTGGCCGCCTTCAGATCAGCCAGTTTTTGCGTGGCGGCGGCCTGATCGGCTTGCAGTGCAGCGGCCGGATCCTTGAGCTTCTCGGCCAAGGCGGCAGAGCGTTGCTTGAAGATTTCACGAACCTCCAGCTCCTTGGGATCGGTGTTCAGGCGTTTTTCCTGCTCGGTGACTTTTTGCAGCTGGTAGCCATAGATCGCTTGCGGCACAGGCACACTGGTCTGTTTGACCGACAGCCACACCACCGGGATCATGTAGGCCATGATCAGGATGATGTACTGGGCCACCTGGGTCCAGGTGACCGCACGCATGCCGCCCAGGAAGGAACACACCAAAATGCCACCCAGGCCCAGGAAAATCCCCAGCTCAAAAGCCACCCCAGTCAGACGCGCCGTGATCAGGCCGACACCGTAGATCTGCGCCACCACATAGGTGAAGGAGCACAAAATGGCGGCCACGATGCCCAGAAAGCGCGGCAGATTGCCACCATAGCGTTCGCCCAGAAAATCGGGCACGGTGAACTGGCCGAACTTGCGCATATAGGGCGCCAGGAACAGCGCCACCAGGCAGTAGCCGCCGGTCCAGCCCATGATGAAGGCCAGGCCACCGTAGCCGGTGAGGTAGAGGGTGCCGGCCATGCCGATGAAGGACGCCGCCGACATCCAGTCGGCGCCGGTCGCCATGCCGTTGTAGATCGCAGGCACGCGTCGGCCCGCTACATAGTATTCGGCCGCGTCGGTGGTGCGGCTCATGATGCCGATGCCGGCATACAGGCCGATGGTGGCCAGCAGAAAAATAAAGCCTATCCAGGACCGCGGCAAACCCATCTGCTCAAGAATGGCCAAAGCCACCACGAACACGATAAAGCCGCCGGTATACCAGGTGTAGACCTTGTTCAGGTTGTCCTTGAACGCCTTGCTGTCGCCAGCGCTGCTCGCAGCGCCATCATCTGATCCAAATAGTCCAGCCATGATCACTCTTCTCCTTCATGCACACCGTGCTCGATGTCCAGCTTGTTCATGTAGCGGGCGTAGTACCAGATGATCAGGCAGTAAATGATCAGTGATCCCTGCGCGCCCATCCAGAAGCTGAAAGGCCAGCCAAAGAAAGTGAAGTTCAGATCACGGGCGTAATAGCCCACGACAAACGTCACGACGAACCATATCGCCAGCAAAACGGCTGTGATATTGAGGTTTTTACGCCAATATTGGCGATGGGTTTCGGTCAACTTCATGGTGCAACCTGCCTCCAAAAATCGCCCGTGAGGGCGTGTTTCGCGACCGCCACTTGTCTCTCGTCGTGGCCTGCAAGCCGGGTCACGGCCTTTGTGGTTGGGCTCAGTCCGCTGACCCTGGCCCTGTGCACCACCCTGCTGGATCAGGTGGTTTGCGCGGTGCGCAGACCGGTCTCCCGTTCCAGTTGGGCGGCCACTTTGGGCTCGAAACCGCGCAGGTGGCGAATGATCTTCACCGCCTCTTCGGTCTCTTGCCTTTGCACATGAATCTTGGCCAGTTCAGACCAGCCAAAAGGACTCATGGGCTGCAGTTTGGTGTTTTGTTGGAGAGCCTGGACCGCTTCATCCAGGCGACCGAGCTCAATCAGTGCCAGCGACATTCCATACCAGGCACGGTCGAGCACCTCATCGAGCGCCAGTGCACGTCGAAAAGCAGTTTCCGCCCGCTGCCACTGAGCGTCTTGGTGCAGCAAATAGCCCAGATTGAACCAGCCGGCGGCATGGTCCCCGTGTGCCTGGGTCAGTTGCTCGGCCACTTCGATTGCTTGCGCACGGCGACCGAGTTGGGCCAGCACATGCACTTTGCTGGCCAGCGCATAGCGATTGGCAGGCTCAATACTCAGCATGGCATCAAAACACCGCAGCGCCTGGTCATGGCGATTGAGCAAGAGCAGCGCAATCGCCCGCAGTCGCCAAGACAATAAGGACAGTCGCAAGGGCATCTTCATTTGCACAGATCCACCCCAATTTGCAGACACAGCTGGATGCGAAAATAGGTGGCCAGCAACCAGACCATCAGCAGCAACAGAAAAGCCACCAACGGCACATGCCGATCGAGCACAATGCGCGGTGAAAGATGACGCGCCAGCACCACAAAGGGCTGACCGACGGTTCGCAGAATCTGATAGAACAGATTCAGATCTTTTTTCGACCCAGCCAGCAAGCCCAGCACGGCCTGGCCCAGCAGGGCCAACATGGCGATTTCGGCCACCAGTTTGACAGTATTGGCAATTGCCAGCATATCGCTCCTATCGGATAGCCCTATTCTTTTGGAGTTGCTTACAGGAAACTTGCATTGCCCCCGCAAAACCATCAATTTTTCCCTTCTATAGATCAGGGTTTTCGCGGAGTGGTGGCTGCACCCTGCAAGAGGTAGAAGTCATCCTATTCACCCGGCAACAAAGCATTGATCAAGCAGCATACTTGACCTTGGGGTCTTGGAAATACGAGATCACGCGCTCTGGGGTGTTTTGAAGCATGTCCATGTGGGCTGTGGTGACCTGTTTGAGCTTGTCTTTGGTGCGCACTTGCACCCCCCGATGGCCACCCCAAACTGCTCCACTTATGGCCGGTCAAACCACAAGCAAATACTTTGTCGCTCTCCGACTAGCAATGGACCAAATGCGAAAGGCAGATCCATGTCTGAAGGGGGTTGTATTTTTCTTGGTGACAGTGATCCAGACAAAACCCATTGATGAATTGCATAGCCAGTCTCTGATTTTGATAAAAGCCGATGTGGCCCAACCTCTTCAGGCAATTTATGTAAACGAACGATCAACGATGTATCTACGAAGCCCAGCGTATCATCCATCGTCAGCCATCTCATCATGCTGTCGTCTTTACTGTTAGCTGCAAGCAAATCTTCTTCGCTCCCGGCACTCTTCTCCAGCTTCGCAATAAGAGTCCCGCCTATTTCCACTGAAAATTCACTGACAAAACATTTTTTTATCGAGTCTTTATTTATAACTTTCAGCGTCAAATCAATTCGCACCGTCTTGCCACTGATTTTTGCAAGTTGAACCTCATCATCCGGGTCAATAAAAAACGAAGGGCCATCACTTGGAACGTCACCAGCCGACCAATTTCCAGGATCTCTCCAGATATCACCGATATCCTGCCAAACATCCTTCGGATATTGTGCGTGTGCTGTGGCGAAAGAGTTGGCGTCTCTTTGCAGAGAACAGAGGGCAGAAAAGAGTCGAACTGGCCGAAGTGGGCTCCAGCCGTGACCACCCCGTGGCACACGCACAATGCGCCTTTTTCCCGCGTGTACTGGGGGAAGCCCAAATGAAAACGCCCAACTGAGAGCAGTCGGGCGTTTGTATATGGTGGTGGATGGTTGCCCCCCGAAAAACCTGCTGTATGGATTAGATAGTGCTTCTGCGGGGTGCTGCGGGCTGGCGGAAGCGTTCCGAAAATCCAAAATGGAACAACTGGATAAAGTATTCGAAACTCAGTTGCTCCGCAGCCCAGCCGCCACATCCCGGAAAGAGGCCAATGCCGCCTCGAGATGATCGATGATCTCCTGCTGTAGCAAATCCGGCGGCGGCAAATCGTCGAGGTTGTCCAGGCTGTCGTCCTTGAGCCAGAAGAGGTCGAGACTGGCCTTGTCGCGCGCCATCAGTTCTTCGTAGCTGAAGAACTTGAACCGTTCGGTAGCCACTCGCTCGTGACGGTTTTCCGGGTTGTAGCAGGCGATGAAATCCTGCAAGTCGTCCAGCTTGAGCGTGCGCGTCTTCAGGGTGAAGTGCTTGTTGGTGCGCAAATCGTAGAACCAGATGCCCTTGGTGTGGGTCTGGCCGTCCTTGGGCTTGGCGTCGAAGAACACCACATTGGCCTTCACGCCCTGGGCGTAGAAGATGCCGGTGGGCAGGCGCAAGATGGTGTGTACATCACAGTTCTCCAGCAGCTTGCGGCGAATTTTTTCGCCTGCACCGCCTTCAAACAGCACATTGTCTGGCAACACCACGGCCGCTTTGCCGTTTACCTTCAGCATGCTGACGATATGTTGCAGAAAGTTGAGCTGCTTGTTTGACGTGGTTTCCCAGAAATCCTGCCGCTCGTAGGTCAGCGCCTCCTTGTCTTCCTCACCCTCTTCATTGGTGATGGTCATGCTGCTCTTTTTGCCGAAAGGTGGGTTGGCCAGTACATAGTCCACCTTCAGCTTGGGCTCGGTAATCAAGGCATCCGAACGTGCCACCAAGGGCTCGCCATCCAACTCGCCCACGTTGTGCAGAAACAAGTTCATCAAGCACATGCGCCGCGTGTTGGGCACGATTTCATTGCCGTGAAAAGTCTTGTCTCGCAAGAACTCCTTTTCGGCTTTGTTCAGCTTGGCGCCGGGGCGGGTCAGCCAGTTGTACGCGCCCAAAAAGAATCCTCCTGTGCCGCAGGCCGGGTCGGCAATCGTCTTCATGGGTTCTGGCCGCATACAAGCCACCATGGCCTCGATCAAAGGGCGTGGTGTGAAGTACTGGCCCGCGCCGCTTTTGGTGTCCTCCGCGTTTTTCTGCAACAGGCCTTCATACAAGTCGCCCTTGGTGTCAGCGTCCAGGCTGATCCAGCTTTCCGCATCAATGAGCTGCACCAGGCGGCTCAGTTTGGCCGGGTCTTGGATTTTGTTTTGCGCCTTGAAAAAGATGGCACCCAACATGCCCGGCTCGTTACCCAGCTTGTGCAAGGTGGCCAGGTAATGCGCCTCCAGTGGTTCGCCCACCTTGCTGGTCAGACTAGCCCAGTCGAAGCCCTTGGGGATGTGGGTATCGCGGTTGTAAGGTTCTTGGGCGTATTCGTGCGCCAGTTTCAAAAACAGCAGGTAGGTAAGCTGCTCCAGGTAATCGCCATAGCCCACACCATCGTCGCGCAGGGTGTGGCAAAAGTTCCAGACTTTCTGGACAAGGGAGGATGTGTTCATGGGTTTATCGTGAAAGTGCTCACTGGCCCAACAACTGATTGCTCAGATGCCGGACGCCAGCCACAAAATGCTTGAAACTTGGCGACCGGTCATTGTCAAGGTCTAAATACTGACCGATAGCGCGCGAGCCTGATCGCTTTTCGTATCGGCTCTTGGTAAGCGAGCGCAATTCCCTGCTTGGGCTGCCCAACGTATCCGGCAGTCGGAACTTTCGGCTTTCCTGATGCTTGGACAGATTAGGCATGTCTAGCGCCCGTCCCACAGCAGCCAAATCAGCGAGATAGAAGGTTTCTAGCTCCGTACAGGCAATGCGCACCAAGCACTGCGCAGCCTTGCCAGATGCCTGGCAACGGGCTTCAAGCCCTTTCTTTAAGGCACGGCAATCGGTGTAGCTGTCTTGATCGCGCAGCACGACAAAGCGTGCCGATTCATTTTGGTAAGCCCGAATCTTCAAGCCCATGCGCTTTTCCAGGTCTTGCTTGCCTTGAAATGGGATCACCCGGTAGCCAACATCTTCTGGCAACAGCCGTGGCATCAGCTCATCGAGCAAGCATTTTTCCGCCTCGCCCTCCACCAAAAACACCAACTCCTTCATTGTGGGTCCACCCCATCAAAGAAGCCTTCCTTCCAGAGGTAGCCTAGTTGGTCACCCTCAGCCATATAGGCCGCAATCTGCACATCGTCTTTGGCACGGTGAATCTCGGTGCTGCCATTACGCTTTACCAACCAGCAGGCTTCCTCCAACTCGATAGCATTCAGAAAGTCCGGTGAGTGGGTGGAAACAAACACCTGCCCTCCTCGATGGGCGTATCTACGAAACTCCTCAGCAAGTTCGCCCATCAATTGGGGGTACAACTGGTTTTCGGGCTCTTCAACACACAACAGCGGATGCGGCCGCGGGTCGTACAACAACACCAAATAGGCAAACATCTTGATGGTGCCATCGGAAACATAGCGATCAAGGAACGGTGTTTTGAATGAACCGTCCTGAAAACGCAGCGTCAGATACCCGTCGTCCATCAACTTGGGCTCTACCGATTCAACGCCAGGTACCCGCCGAGCCATGGTGTCCAAAATCTTCTGGAAAATCTCCGGGTGCTGCTCGTGCAGCGCACGAGCCACTAGCGGTAAGTTGTCGCCCGACTCGCTCAGATGCCCTGAGTCACCTGCAGCATCCTTTCGCCCTCGGGCTGCGCTGATATGAAAATCAGACACATGCCAGTTCTCGATCAGTTGTCGAAAAGCATTGGCGGCCTTAAAGCGCTCAAATTGCCCCAGGCCCTTGATGGCCAGTGAATCTGGCGCCACCTTTTGGGTTTCCCGCTCTAGCTCCTCCTCGGCCTTGGTGAAGTCCTCTTCATTGACGATGGCATAGCCCTCGCCGTGCTCGAAGTCCAAAAAGTGAAACGGCTTGCCGTGCGGGCCGCGTTTGTAACGCAAGATCTCGCGTAACACCACCGGCTGCCCAGCAACTTCGCCAATCTCTACTGCATAAGTCACCAAGCGGTTCTTGCCGGTGATTTCCATTCGGTACTGGATTTCAATGAGTATGGAGTCGTTCACTGGATCGCAACCCCGACTCAATACTTCGCGGTAGCGTCCCCGCTTGTCCAAAGCGCTGCGAACCGTTCCTCGCAGGCAATCGTGCAGAAATCCAAACACATCAAAAAGTGTGGACTTACCAGCACCGTTAGCACCAACTACCACCAAAAAATTGGGCAAATCGGTTAGGTTGGTTTCACGAAACGCCTTGAAATTGCGCAAACGGATGGTTTCAATCTTCATAGCTTTTCCCCTTTGGGCTGAGGCACTGTAGCGCGATTCACAGCGCAACCTTGGCCTTGCGCGCCTTTGGTTGCTTCTCGCGTTCCGCTCGCTCTGCGCGGATGCGCGCCAGCAGCACGGTGGCGGTTTCATCGTTCGGGTCTTGCGGCACAAGCTCGCCGCCAAAGGCGGCGCGCAGGATGTTTTGTCGTTGGGCAGTGGATTGTTTGAGAGCAATTTCGATCGAGTTGGCTTGGCCACTCATTGAATCCAACGAGACGTCAAGGCTCGCCAGTAAAGCTTGTTGCTCCGCTTCAGGAGGCAGCGGAATTGGAAGGCAGCGACAAACCTCCAAGGTTAAATTGGTTTGTCCTGCGGTGGTTTTCGAGCGAACTTTGAGCCACTGCTGAGCTACAGATGACAACAGATAACGACAAATAAATGATGGCAATACACCATCAACGGCGCGGAATATCGCTATAGCTTGATTAATGTTCCACTCGGGAAAAGTGGAGGGCACTACGGCAACCTGCCCAAGCGGTGGCCCCACAATATTCATCAGCACATCGTTGGGATATACAACCGAGCGTGCCAAAAATCCCTTATGCGTTTCCTCAGATACAAACACTTTATCCGTCAAATCCAGCTCGCCACTGTCCGTCAGATTCGTAACACGGAGAAATGGGATGGTTCTCACGCCATCAGCGTCGAGTTCTTTCGGTGGAGTTGTCCCCTTTGTGATGAACTCGCATAGCTGTTCACCACTCGCCCACGCCCACCCCTCCGGTAGTTTTGGTAAGTCGGTGGTATTCGGCTGAACCGGCTCGGGGTATTTGTTTTGCCAATCCGTGGGCGGGGTTTTGCCTTGTTCGGCGAATTTGGCGAGTTGCTTGGCGTCCCAGCGGGCACGGCGCTCAATCAGGATACGTTCGAGCAATTGTGCGCCGGTTTCCGTCAGGGTGTTATTCGCCCGCCACTCGGTGGTAAGCGCACCTTCCACGGCGGCTTTAAGCAGCGACTGACGGTATTGCCCCAGCTTTTTCTGCGCGGCCTTCAGTTCAGCCACACCGACATCGAGGTCGGAGAGCAGCTCTTCGAGTTTGGCGACGATTCGGGTTTGTTCGGCGGCGGGAGGCAGGAGAAATGGGATGGTCTTCGCCAGCGTCTTCGAAGAAATGCTGGCTTGATTCACATGGTTGGTACACCGATGTTTCATGTACCCCACCATCCACAGCAAATGCAATTGCCGCGCTGCAAAGGCGGGATTTACGCCAAACTCAGGGCGAATTCGTGTCATGTGGTTCGAGAAGGCAAAACCGGTTTCCCGCGCGGAAACAACCGCAGTTTTGCCAACCAACTCAGCAGAGTTTGTATTGTTAAACAATACGTCACCAGACTGTAGTTCAATGCCATTACTCGCTGCTACTGACTTGACAACATTCAGATCGATCTGACCATCACGGTCAACATTCATAGGCCGAAGGTGCGGTATCCCGGTGCCGTCGGAGTTGTGCTTTCCGCTGGCAAAGCCAGGACTGACGTCCGCAGAGATATCCTCCAGAGCCACGAGACTCCAATTCAATGGTGGGGTGATTTGGGCAAATGGATAGCGTTGCATTGCCTCGTCGTTGAAATCACTCACGCAACCAACTCCATATTCATTTCATTCATCAAGGTATCCAGTTCCTTGCCAAACAAGCCCCAGGCCTTTTGCAGGCCGCCTTTGTCGGCCAGTTCGGCGTAGTCAAAATCGTCGCGGCTGATGCTGCTACTGCTGGCGATGTGGTCTTTCATCAGGCGCAGCCATTCGGTCTGCTCGGGCGTGAAGGCGGTGCCACGCTGGGCGTTGTGGCGGAAGATCCAAGTTTGAAAGCGCTTGTCCACTTCGTCGGTAAAGGGTTTGAGCTCAGCATCCAGCCCCAGTGCAAAGCGCAGCAGCGAGACCAGATCGGTGAGCTGACGTTTGCGGTCCGCACCCTTCACAGCCGAGGTCTGCACACGGGCATAGGCGCTCCACAGCCGCTCGGTGGTGAGCATCAATGGCGGTTTGGCGAGGTGCGCGTGCAGGTCTTCGAGCATGTCGAAGGTGAGTGCGCGGCGCTGGTAGGGCTGCTGGTAGAAAAAGCCGAGGGCGGCGATTTCGTCCTTGTGCTGCGCGATGTAGTCGGCAAAGGTCTGGATCACCACCTTGGCCTGCGTTTCGGCCTGCTCTGAAAAGCCGGAGAAGGTGACCTGATCGAGGTTGATGTGGTCGATGAGTTGCTCACGCTCGCGACGACAGCTTTCAATCTCCTCGCGTAGTTCCGGTTTGTCGAAAGGTGCGCAGGCAGCGGCCACACGCTCGGCGCGGGCGGCTTCAATCTCAGCAGGCAGCAAAGTGTCTTCACTGCGGGTGATGCCGTTGGCCTTGGCGGTTGCCAGCGCGGCTTGCACGATAGCGTCCGGGTTCAGCGCGTTGATCAGGCCTTTGCCAAGTTCCCCCACTGGAATGCCGCCGGAGATTTTCTCGATGCGCGCTTGCGCCTTGTCATCCAGTTGTTTGGCGAGACGCACGAGGCGATTGGCCAGCGAGAGCACGGTGTCATCGTCGCGGCTGCCCATCGCCACGCCTTGCAACAGGTCTTTCAATGGCACGCCGGGTTTCTTCTCCAACGGGCGGCTCTCGGTCTTGAGGGACTTTTCCACGCCCACGGCATCGATCAGCACAAAGCGGGTCTTTGCACCGTCGGCGCTGTTGCTGACGCGCTTGAGGCTGTCGCCATCCAGGCTGCGCACGCCACGGCCTTTCATTTGTTCGTAGTAGCCTTTCGAGCGAACGTCCCGCATGAACAGCAGCACCTCCAATGGCTTGACGTCGGTGCCGGTGGCGATCATGTCCACGGTGACGGCGATGCGCGGGTTGTAGTCGTTTCGGAAGCTGCTGAGGATGCTGTCGGCGTCTTCTTCGGCGCGATAGGTGACCTTCTTGCAGAAGGCATTGCCTTGCCCGTAGACCTCGCGCACGATGTTGATGATGTCGTCGGCGTGGCTATCGGTCTTGGCGAAGATCAGGGTCTTGGGTGTTTCCTTGCGCGCCGGGAAGATTTGCGTTTCCACCGCCGTTTTCATGGCCTGAATCACCTGCCGGATCTGGCTGACGTTGACCACCGATTTATCCAGCTCCTTGCCGGTGTAGGTGGTGTCTTCTTCGGTTTCACCCCAGCGTTTTTTGCGGGTGGCGCGGTCGCGGTGGTCTACCCACTCTTTGGCTTTCAGCTCCGCGCCCTTGCTTGTGATTTCGGTTTCGATCTCGTACACGTCGTAGCCGACGTTGACACCATCCGCCACGGACTGCTCGTAGGTGTATTCGGCGACGATGTTTTCGTTGAAAAAGCCGAAGGTGCGTTTATCCGGCGTGGCGGTCAGGCCAATCAAGCTGCCATCGAAGTAGTCCAGCACCTGCTTCCACAGGTTGTAAATGCTGCGGTGACATTCGTCGATGATGATGAAGTCGAAGGTTTCCACCGGCACGGCCGGGTTGTAACGCACGAACTTTTCCTGCTTGGCGGTTTGCTGCACTTCGTTGAGCGAGACGTCTTCGGCCGATTCGTCAATCGGCTCGCCACTCAGGATGGAGTACATGCGCTGGATGGTGCTGATGCACACCTGCGAATGCGGATCGATGTTGGGCGAGGCCAGCCGCTGCACGTTGTACAGCTCAGTGAATTTTCGGCCATCGTCCGGTGGCGTGTAGGCCATGAACTCCTGATGCGCCTGTTTGCCAAGGTTGCGGGTGTCAACCAGGAACAGGATGCGCTTGGCACCACCGAACTTGAGCAGGCGGTAGACCGAGGTAATAGCGGTGAAGGTCTTGCCCGCGCCGGTGGCCATGTGCACCAAGGCGCGGGGTTTGTTCAGCGCCAGCGATTTTTCGAGGCCGGTGACGGCGCTGATCTGGCAATCGCGCAGATTGCGCTCGGGGAGCGCAGGCATTTGCTCTGCCAAACGGCGACGCAGCGTTTCGGTCTGCGCCAACCATGCCGCCAGCGTTTCCGGCTTGAAGAAGTGGAAGATCTCGCGCGAGCGTGGTGCGGGATCGGCATTGTCTGTAAAGCGAACGATCTGGCCCGTCGCCTCAAACAGGAAGCGCAGCGGTGTATTGTCCTTGCGCCATTTGAGGTTGGCTGTGGCGTAACGCTGGGTCTGGTCTTCAACAACGGTGAGGTTTTCGCCCGCGCTGTCTTTCTTGGCCTCGATGACACCCACGGCTTGGCGGTTGACGAACAGCACATAGTCGGCAGGGCCGGTATCGGTGGGGTATTCGCGTACCGCCACACCCACAGCTGCGCCGAGGTTGAGCTGCTTCATGTCCTGTATGACCCAGCCGGCCTGCTCCAGCTTTTGGTCGATCTGCTGGCGTGCTTTAGTTTCTGGTGTCATGTGAGCTCCCCTCTCACTGTGAGCGGGTCTATCGCCCACCCTTCATTGCCCGTGGTCGATAGAACTCTTTTATTCATTGGGCCAGTGCCAACGTATCGCCCACTTTCTATCGCCCAGCTATCGCCGATATCGCGCATGTTGTCCGATAGCATCTTCATGGCATGGCCCAGTAGCGCCGCCAGCGGTTGTTGCCCTCAAAGCGAACAGCACCGCGCTCGATCAGCTCTTCCAACGCACGTTTCACCTGTTTGGGGTGAATTTCGCCGCCGATGCGCTGGTGGATTTCGCTGATGGCTGATTGTGGATAACGCTGCAAATCCTCCAGCACCAGTGCCGTCAAGCGGTGCGGCTCAATGCGCTTGAGGGTGGTCTCGCTGGTGAACTTCAGGTTACGCAGCAGGGTTGGATCAACAAAATAGCGCGTGGCCTGGGTGCGCCCGGCGCTCTGCACCAAGTGCCAGTCGAGCAGTCGCTTGAGCCACGGCTGCAGGGCTTCAACGCTGGACAGCTCCAGGGTGTCGGCAAGTTCGCGGGCCGTGAGTGCGTCGTGTTGGGCCAGGAGACCCAGTGCGATGCGTTCGCGCTGCGTGAGCTGATAGGTCTGATCTGCCTTGGCAATGAAATCGATGACTGCGGGCTTGAGGATGCGGCGATGCACCGTGACCTGCACGCGGTCGTGGGTTTCGTTCAACTCCGGCATCGGGCGTCCTTGCGAGAGCAGCACCTCGAAAATCTTGTCGAAGCCGCTGCCTTCGCGTTCCATCAGCTTCAGGTCGTGGAAGAGGCGAGCCAGGTGCTCGTTGCGGCGCACGGTGGTGTGCAGCACGTTCTGTGGCGTGACTCCCAGCGGCAGTGGGCCGGGGTTCACTATCTCCAACCGATCGGGATGCAAATTCAGGAAAATATCGCCACGCTGGGTGTAGGGGCGATGGACCAGCGCGTTGACCAGCAGTTCACGCACCACGATTTCATCAAACGCTGGCACGTTCTGGCGGTACAGGCCATCGGGCAGTTCATAGCGCTCGCGGAAGTCAGGCACCTCCAGCCACACCGCCTCGATCAGCTCCATCGGGCTCAGGGTGTGGTCGTCCCACACCAGCTTGTTGACCTTCTGTCCGTGATCGTCGTACTTGATGAACTGAATGACTGGTGCCGTAGTCAATTGGGCGCGATGATGCTGACGGCCAAGGCAGAGTACGCCCAAGTTAGTAAGGTCCTGCCCCTGGGCAAGCTGATAGTGATCAAGCAGTTCGTCGTCGGATTTTTCCTTGACCGAGGCCTTGACTCGGTCGGAAGCACGCAGGGCAGCCAATAGCTTGTCGCGTTTGGCGGTATCGACATCGGCGCGCGGAATATGCTGGGTGGTCTGCGTTTCCCAAGGTAATGCGGCACGCTCACTGGCTAACCGCATCACGTCGTCGCCGGTGACGGGCTTACTTTGGTCTGCCACACGCATGAAGTAACGGCCGTCGGTGGTGGACGCTACGGCCATGGCGCGCGGAATGCGCAATTCGATGTACTGGCCGCCATTGGGGGCGGTAACAACATCAGGCAGCACGGCTACGTTGACAGTACGCTCGGCCAATTTGCGCCGCAGTGTGTCAGGCAGGTCTGCCGAGATGTGTTGGTCGGCTGGTGGCGCGTTTTGGCCATCCTCGATACCCACAAGCAAACGACCACCCGTTGCATTGGCAAAAGCAATGCAATCCTTGGCAATTTCGTTCCAGTCTGCCGTCTTGCCGAGCACTGCCCGCAAGGACTTCTGGTCGAGGAGTTGTCCTTCCAGGCTCACGCGATACATTCCCCCACTGGATTCATTTTTGTTGGCTCCCGTTATCGGTGTCGTCATCGGCACCGCCAGCGCGCACCCATTCGTCAACCTCAGACAGCTGGAATTTCCACAGCCGCCCGATCTTGTGCGCGGGCAGCCCCTTGCGCTCCCGCCAGCGATACACGGTGTCCTTCACCACGCCTAGATGCCGGGCGACATCGATGGCAGTGACCCAGGGTTCGGTGTTCATGGCATTGGCACTCACAGAGGCATCAAAGTCGTTTTAAATCGTCATCAGTCTACCAGACGGTCGCGGTAGCAGCCACCTTGAAATGCCAGGGATTAGCGGCGTGGCGATTGGGGTAATTGCTGGCCCCGTTACCCCATTTTTGATGGTCGTTACCCCGATGGCTTGGCTTGGCAGGTCACAACAAGGAGCAATGACCATCACCATCATCACAAGCGTCACACCCTATGGCTCCGGTGATGCTGGTGACGGTCGTGACGGTGATTCCCTGTTGTTTTACCTTGCCAGGACGTACATAGGGGTGTGAGCTCAACGCACACCCTTGCCCCGGTGTCACCGACATCAGATTTACTATACTGATGTTTTATCCAGTGATCTCATGAAGACCTTCGCCCCGACTACCTGCGCCCCTTACTGGGAGGAAGCCGACTGGCTGCCGCCCAGGTACATCCTGGATCGGTGGTGTCAGCGGGATGAGGCGTGCATCCAGGCCAAATTGCAGGCCCTGCTGTCTGCCTGCGAACGGGGCGATGTCAAGTACCGGCGCAGTGACGGCAAAACCTATGACGACCCGGTGCACGAACTGTCCAGCCGAGGCAAGCTGCTGATCCAGCGGAACAGTTTCAATCAGTGGTGCACAGCTCTTGAAGGCAAAACACCCTTGGCTGGTGGATTGCCCTCGGTCACCGC
This sequence comes from uncultured Bordetella sp., assembly GCA_964442645.1. Classification (GTDB taxonomy): domain Bacteria; phylum Pseudomonadota; class Gammaproteobacteria; order Burkholderiales; family Burkholderiaceae_C; genus Limnohabitans. The sequence goes on from CAYTZZ010000002.1 coordinate 50,487, forward strand.
ACCGGCGACACCGGCATGGGCCCACCAATACGCCACCAGACCTGCTTCTACTCCTACAACACCCGTTGAGCCAGACACACCCGTCACGGCTGAAGTGAATGCTCCTGATACCGCCACGGATGCCGCCGACGACACTGACAGCAGTCCCGTCGAGACTGATCTGTCGGAATCCGAACTGCGCAAACGGGCGGTCACCGCTGACGAAATCATCCAGGCCTTTCGCGTTCGGCCAGACTCGCACCAAAACTACAAGTGGTGGAACGAGCGGTTCACCAATCCCGGTCGGTACAAAAAAATCCTAGCCGCCCGCGTGCAAAAGGGTAAAGCCAGTCGTGGTGGCCAGCATTTCCCCTCGTGGTGGAACCCCTTCATGATTGCCAGTTGGCTGATCGCGGAGCGCCACTTGCAGCGCGACCGGGTGGTGCGCGCCCTGCAGCAGTCATTCCCGGATTTCGCGGTCAACGACCACCTGTTGTAGTCCGCTGGTCGGGTCCCAAACCCCTGTCCCACCCGCATACGGTTGGGGCTTTGCCAACCCCTCCCAACCGCAGTTGATCTCGTAAGTCCTTGTCGCACTTGGACTTGCCGACCGTAGCCTTTGCTGCGGTCGGGCTCTGTTTGAGAACCTTCGGCGCATTCCATTGCGTTCCCGGAGGTTCAAATGCATTCACACACCAGCCAGCCCGGTCTATCCGTGCTGCGCCGCCCCCAAGTCGAAACCCGCACAGGCCTGTCGCGCAGCTCGCTGTACGCGCTCATTGCCAGCGGCAGATTCCCCGCGCCCATCCGCCTGACACCGAACACCGTGGGGTGGCTCGAGCATGAAATCGAGCGTTGGATCGCGCAGCGCATTCAGGCAACACGCCAACAGGGGCTGTGACGATGGGCCATATCCCTCTCCCCCATGGTCAAACAACAGAAGGGCATCGTCACGACCATCACAACCATCACGCCGAGGTTCTGCCTGGTGACGATGGTGATGGTGGTGACGGTCGTTCTCTCTTGTTGCACCTTGGCGAAACACACATATCGCCAGCTGCGCCGACCATCACGGCGGACGACACCACCAGAGCCGAAGGTTCGGAAGCCAATTCCGCCCCCGTCCTTGATCCGGAAACCGACCCTGTCGGCGTGATCGAAGCCGCGCTGGTGCGCCTGGTCGATGACGTCGGTGTGCTGGGGGAGGACGCGGTGGTGCGCGCCTTCACGATGCTCAAGGCCACCGACATGGCCACCTACCTGCGCCTGCGTCATGCTGCCAAAGTCACCAATCGCGGCTGCTCGGTCACGGTGCTGGACAAGTTGGTCAACCGAGAGTTGCCCGACAGCGATGACGATTCGTCGGCCATCGATGACTTGGTCGACATCGGCCGCAGCCAGTGCCAGTTGCACCACGATGCCGATCGACTGGCAGTGGCCATTATTCCGATGCCCGAGCGCCAAGAGGTCTGGCGCGTCATCTCCACCGGCTACGAGTCCTGGCTTCGCGCCGCCTACTGGCGAGCCAAGGAATCCGGCGTGCCGGACACCACTCTGCGCGCAGCGCTGGCCACCCTGTCGGCTGCCGGGGTCAACGATGGCGATGAGGTGGCGGTCCACCTGCGTGCCGCTGAAGCCGAACCGGGCTACCTGATCGACCTGTGCGACGAACAGTGGCGCGCAGTCCATGTCACCGGCCGGGGCTGGCGGGTGCTGAGCACATCGCCGCAACTGTTCACCCGCACCCAATCGCAGCGGCCTCTGCCCATGCCGCAACCCGGTGGTGATCTGGGACTGCTGTGGCAGCACGTGAACATTCCGGCCGACCGGCGCCTGATGGTGCTGACCTGGCTGCTGGATTGCTTCCGCCCCGACACGCCGTTCCCGGTGCTGGAGTTGGTCGGTGAGCAGGGCTCGGCCAAGTCCACCACGCAGTCGGTCCTGCGCAGCCTGGTCGATCCGAACAAGGTGATGCTGCGCGGTCGCCCCAAGACTGTCGAAGACATCTTTGTGGCCGCCCAGAACAACTGGCTGGTCTCCTACGAAAACCTCTCGGGACTGACCGCTGAGCAGCAAGACGCCTTCTGCACCCTGGCCACCGGCGGTGGCTTTGCTTCGCGCCAGCTTTACACCAACGGCGAAGAACATGTGATGGAGACCAAGCGACCGGTGGTCTTGAATGGCATTGCCGTGGTCGCCACCCGTCCGGACCTGATTGACCGGGTGATCCACGTGAGCATGCCAGTGATCCCGGCCACGGCCCGCAAGGACGATGCCGACACGCATGACGCCTGGGAGCGTGACCGCCCGCAGGTGTTCGGTGCCTTGCTGGACCTGTTCGCCGCAGCGTTGGCGATCTTGCCCAGCGTCTTGCTGACGCGCAAACAACGCATGGCCGATTACGAGCGCCTGGGCGAAGCGGTGGCCCGTGCACTGGGATTCGAGCCAGGTCACTTCCAGGCGCAATACGCCGAGCTCGTGCGGGCCGGCATTGACCGGGCGCTGGAGAGCAACAGCGTGGCGCAGGTCTTGGACAAGTACCTCCAGGAACGTATCCAGCCCTACACCTGGCAGGGCTCCGCCGGTCAGCTCTATGACCTGCTCAACGGTCAAACCTTACTGGACCGCAGCGCCGACCGATCGACCTGGCCGAAATCCCCGAAGGGGCTCGCCGACCAGTTGCGCCGCATTGCACCGGCCTACCGCGCCAAGGGCGTGGAGATCAGCCACCTCGGCCACAGCCGCGAGGGGGCGATCTGGCGCATTTCCACCTCACCCGAATTCCGAACGTTCGACGCCACGCCGCCCAGCGTCAGCCCTGTTTCTGTGGGCGGCACCCGCTATGGAGAACACCGTGAATAAGCACGACACCACCCCAGTCCCGAAGAACCTGCATCCGATCTGGCACCGCCACTTTGGCGTCCAGACCTTGCAGCCCAGTGCGCATGCCACGCGCCAACCCCAGTCGCGCCAAGCACCGGCTACCAACTGTGATGCCAGTCAGATCCTACTTCGCGCTGTGCAAGCCCTGGTCGATGCCCGTGGCCCCGTCAAACCCATCTATTGAAAGGACACCCCATGAAACTGAATCCCTTTGCCAAGAAGACTGGCGCGTACTACGCCAAGGTCAAAGCCGAGTACGACGACCTATCGCACCAACTGGACAAGGCACGTGAGGAACTGGCGCAGGCCAAGATTGACCACGATAAGAAGGAAAAACACGCATTCAAGCTCAGCCAACAAGGCTCGATGTATTACGCCAGTGCGGCGGAAAAAGAGGCGTCCATTGCCGCCAGCAAAGCCAGCAACCGGGTGTCGTCCTTGGAAGGCGATGTGCGGGCTTTGGAGTATCGGATCTCGCCGCTGGAATTAATTGTTCAAGGCCCACAAAGGTTTGAGGACGACAAACGCAAGCTCAGCACCTTACAGGAGAAGGACCGCCAGACCCAGGCGGAATCCGATCGCCTGGAAGCCTCCATCGCGAAGCTGGAAACCCGAATCGAATCTGTGCAGGCGCGTATCGCCAGCGAAACACAAGCTGCCACGCAGACCTTGATCGATGCCGAAGGGGATTTCATGGTCCCCGAAGCCTTGGCCAAGGCAGAAGCCGAATTGCGATTGACACAAACCTATCTGGCCGATCTGACAGACAAACGCGATGCGGTTCATGTTGAACGGACCCAGCTGCCAGCGGCGTTGCGAGAGGCAGAACGCGATTTGGAATTCAGTCGCGCCAGGATGGCTGAGATCGATCTGCACGAATCGCTGTTGCCACTGATGGACCTGTTCGCCCGCGCAGCCGTGGCCCGCAAGGTCTGTCAGTGGGGCAGTGATGAACACAAGTACCTGATCGAGATTCCGAACACCAACCTGGAAGCTGCACGCAAGGCCCTGTGCGTGCGAACCAACGATTGAGAAAGAGGCAGGTCATGCGCAGTCGCGGCATATGCATGGCCTGTCGTGGGGGCGGTCCTTCTTCCCGCACCCACTCCTTGTGCACATGTCGCGTAACGCCCGGCCGGTGCTGACTGTGAATGGCATTGCAGAAAACCGGCCACCCCGAATTCACCTTGAAAGGACACCCCCTATGGAAATCCTCTCCACCCGCATCGATGCGGGCAACCCGTTCGCACGGCAGCAGCAATTGGCTCACGCTGTGCGTCACAGCCTCAACCGCCTGCCACCCAAGACCCGAGCGCAACTGCTGGCGCAGGCCATGCCACCCGTGCAGCCACAGATCCCGATGCCGCAGAGCGCGATGTCGTATCGCGTGCCCGTGCCGGTGGCACAGGCCACAGCCACCCCGGTGCAGCCGGTCACGCCGACCATCGTCTATCGCCCCCGGCGTGTGGCGCAACCGCTGTCCTGGCAACTGGCCCTGCTGCTCAACGGCATTCGCCTGTCGCGTCGAGTCCAGAAGGTCTGGGCACGCGAGCTGAAGGACGCCAAACAGGAACTGCGTTGGTGGCAACGACACCTGCTGCGGGCTCTGGCACGCCGATGGGGGCCACAGGGGGCGTCTGCGGGCACTCGACGGGTCCTTCCTACGCATGCGCGTATGCGGGGGGCAACAGCGCAGCGCTTCGCCAGGCACTGACCACAAAACCAGGTTACCACCCGCCGGGTTACCACGGCGGTTACCACCCCCGGCCATGGCCGGGGGACATCACACATTTGGAGAAAACATGAAAACCGATTCCTCACTTCCCCTTCCTCACCCCCACTTCTTGATGCCCCTGGGCCCAGACACCTCCGACATCGAACTGACCGTCATGGGCTGGTTCGCCGCTGGTCATGAATTGCTGTGGGTCCCGATCTTTGAAGTCGATGGTCGGCCAGGCGCCTTGGATGAGGCACAAGCCGATGCCCAGAAGATCACCCGGCGTGGCCCGTTCGTGGTGCGTCATTTGACGGACCTGTATTGGTTGCCACTGGGCATCCGGGGATGGTTGATTCCGGCGCACCTGGAGGACACCGATGTGATATGCATGCGCAAGGCCAAGGGGGAGATCAGCTTTGGCCGCATCCAGCGCAAGGGCACCGGTCAGACCCTGAGTTGGCGTGACGCGACAGAAAGCGAGTTGTGAGAGCAGTTTGCGCTTGGCTTCTGGTGGCACAAGCGCGTTCATGGAGGTCCGCAAACCCCTCTCAGGAAAGGAACACTGAAATGACCATCACCAACGTCACAACCGTCACCGCGCAGGTGACCGACACCAACCACCGGCCCAAGGGGGCCATGCCCGTGCAGCTGGAATTTGACGCCGAAGGTCCCGTGCGTGCGAAGCACGCCGGGCAGGTTTATCGCTACACCGGCAAGGCGGGCCACAACCGGGCCACGGGTCTTGCAGTGCGCGAGATGTCCACCATCGACGACGCCCGCCTGTGGATCACGCTGGATGGCCAGCAGATCTGGGAGGACTGAGCATGGCCGATCAACACGCCAGCATTGCAGCCCAACTGGCCGCGCTACCCTCCATGCCCATGGCCGAGCTGTGGGCCCTGTGGGACCAGCATTTCCCCCGGCGGCCCAGCCACCGCAATCGCCACTATGTGCAGTCACGCCTGGCCTATCGCATCCAGGAGAAAGCCTATGGCGCTCTGTCCACCAACATCCGCAAGATGCTGGTGGAGGCCGGTGCCAAGCATTCCAAGATCAAGTCTGCCGCCGGTCAAAGCACCAAGACCCTGCTGATGCCCGGCACCACGCTGATCCGGGAATGGGATGAACGCAATCACCGCGTGACAGTCACGCCCGATGGCCTGTTCTCCTTGGATGGGCAGGTGTTCAAGAGCCTGTCAGCGGCGGCGCGTCACATCACCGGAACCCAATGGAATGGGCCGAAGTTCTTTGGTCTGCGCAGTGGCAAGGGGGACCTGTGATGCGGGCACCCCTTACAACCCCAAGCCTGCCGCCCCGGCGCTGTGCGGTGTATTGCCGCGTCTCCAGCGACGAACGGCTGGACCAGTCCTTCAATTCCATCGACGCGCAAAAGGAAGCCGGGCGCGCCTTCATCAAAAGCCAGAGCCACGAGGGGTGGATCGCCGTGGCCGACGATTACGACGATGGCGGTTTCTCCGGTGGCAACATGGAGCGCCCCGCCCTGCGCCGTCTGATGGCTGACATCGAGGCTGGCAAAGTGGACATCGTGGTCGTGTACAAGATCGATCGGCTGTCACGATCCTTGGCCGACTTTGCGAGGATGGTTGATGTTTTCGACCGCCACCGGGTCAGCTTCAGCGCCGTCACGCAGCAGATCAACTCGGCCACTTCGATGGGGCGCCTGATGCTCAACGTGCTGCTGTCATTTGCCCAGTTCGAGCGTGAGGTCACGGGCGAGCGCATCCGCGACAAGATTGCCGCCAGCAAGGCCAAGGGCATGTGGATGGGCGGGCCGCTGCCGCTGGGCTACGACGTGCGCGATCGGTTGCTGGTCATCAACGACATCGAAGCGGCCCTGGTGCGCCGCATCTTCGATGACTTCGTCAGCATGGGGTCGGCCACGCTGATGGCCAAGGCCTACGCCGCAGAGGGTCTGTTGAGCAAGGGTGGCAAGCCTTTCTCTAAGCAGACCCTCTACAAGATGCTGCACAACCGCATGTACCTGGGCGAGATCGTCCACAAGGGACAGAATTTTCCTGGCCTGCATCAGCCCATCATCACCCAAGCCCAGTGGGATGCGGTGCATGCAGTGATCGCGACCGATGGCCTTGAGCGCCGACGCGAAACCTATGACCGCCAAGCTGAACCAGTGCTGCTACGTGGCCTGCTGTTCACGTCCGATGGCGAACGGCTGGTGCCCAGTTACACAAAGAAAAAGGGCAAGACCTACCGCTACTACAGCCCGAACAAGCACCGGCGGTTTGGTGCATGGGCCAGCAGCCATGGTGCTTTGCCAGCTGTGGCCATCGAAGATTTGGTGACCCAACAGATCGTGGCTGCGCTGTCGGCTCCGCACATGGTGCAGGCGGTATGGGATCGCATCCAGGAACTGCGGCCAGAGATGACAGAGCCGCAGGTGGTCTTGCCCATGCGCCAACTGGCCACGGTGTGGCAGCAGCTGTTCCCGGCCGAGCAATGCCGGTTGGCCCAATTGCTGATTGAACGGGTGGTGATCGCCGACGGTGGGCTGGAGATCATCTGGCGTGACCACGGCTGGCAGGCCCTGGCCGCAGAGTTGATGCCCGGCACCATTGGCGCGGAGTTGCAGGAGTGGGAGCAGCAGGAGGTGGTGGCATGAAGCCGAAAGTGCAGACCCTGGGCACCCCTGTTGCCCGTGAGCGCCGGGATGGGGGGCAGGTCAAGCTGTCGACCTTCATCCCGCTCAAGATCAGAAAGCGTGGTGGCAGCAAGGTGGTGGTACGACCCGATGGCCAGGTGGCGGCACCGGGCAATGTGGCCACACCCATTGACCAGCCGCTGCTGGTCGCACTGACACGGGCGTTTTACTGGCAGCAGTTGCTGGATGACGGCGTGGTTGGCAGTGGCGTTGAAATCGCCCAGCGCGAGGGGCTGCACCACTCCACGATTAATGAGCTGCTGCGCCTGACGCTGCTGGAGCCAGCCATCATCAAGGCGATCGTGGCCGGAAAACAGCCCCGGTGCATGAGCCTGCTGTGGTTCCAGCGAAATCCGCTGCCGACGGACTGGTTGGCGCAGCGGGAGGTAGTGGCGCGGTTTGATGCGTGAATAGGGTTGTCAATCGGATGCCGGCAACCACTTGATGCCCGCCACCCCCAGGTTCTTCTGGCTGATGTGCGTGGTGAATATGGGCACCAGGGTCTGCACGTTGGCATCAAAGCTGTTGCGCCACATGGCCTGCAACTTCTTCAAGGCGTTTTCGTTCCGGTAGATGCGGCCTTCCCAGTCGATGACCATCATCGCCACGTCACCGTCGTCGGCCAGCACGCACAGCAGTGCATCATCGGCATCCCTGTCCAGCGATGCCTTGAGCTCATCCTCATAGCCTGCCAGCACCTCAACATACAGGTCAATGCTCAGAGGGGTCTTCCCATTGAGGGCTGATTGCAGATCGGCTGCGATTTTCTTCTGATCGGTCATCGTTGACATTTTCGCTGCAAGGAGCTTCGCTTACTCGCTGCCGACCGATGATGGCGCCGTTCGATGCCTGACCGGTGGCCTTGGTTGACAACGAACCAGCGGTCGTAAGTTATTGATTTTGCTAGAGCCACCATTGCGCCATACCCGCAGGCCAAACAGAGAATAGAGACGGCTCTGGCGGAAAAAGTGGCCAATTCCGTGCGTTTCGGCAGGTGGCCACCCGCAGCACTTCGGCGCACTTCCCTGGGGAAAGGCCAAAGAAAAAGGGCCCGGAGACTATCCGAGCCCTTGTGTATGGTGGAGAGGAGGAGGATCGAACTCCCGACCTTCGCATTGCGAACGCGACGCTCTCCCAGCTGAGCTACCCCCCCACGATGGTTTTATTCTAGCGGATAGGGTGGGGAGGCCAGGTTGTTCAATATAAAGTCTAGCGAGGTTGCTCCCACTTCTGAATCGCCCCTCCTACTGAAGCCAGATTCTCAGTGATTCATTGGACGGGGAGCCAATCATCCTTTGCGCAACCCCGTGGCGATCAATTAAAACGACGTAAGGCGTGATGTTCTGCCATTGGGGGTCCACGGAATACCGTATGGCTGTCTCATAGCCATTGAACGCATAAAGCTTGGACATGCCGTGAAAATGGGTCGCGTGACGGCGCGCCTTGTCACCCTCAACATCCATCATCACAGCCGCCAACTCTACTTTTTGATGGGCTTTCAGCGCGGCCGAATGAATGACTGAGAATGCCTCGGGACAGGTGCTGCAATATGAAGTTGTGAACAAATAGGCTGCAGGCCTTGGCCCCTTGGCTGTAATGGCTGGCCAGGATTTTTCGTCAAAAGGAATGACTTGAAGTTTATGGTGGCCGTCGGCTCGTGTTGTGTGCTGTGCTTGAGCAACAAGTGAAAAGAAGCCAGCAATGACCCAAAGCGCCAGACTAACGCGTAATTTCATAGACATTCACCTTTTCAAGAGTCCGCCAAACCACCGCCATGTCACCTTTGCGCTGCACCAAGCGTGGGTGGTCGTTGGCGCCAGTGCTCTCGGCCAAGACGCTCAACTTGAAGTTCGCGCCGCCGTCTTCGGATTGCCAAGTTTTCAAGAAAGTTTTGCCTGCTTCAAACACGCGCCAAACGATGACGACGCGATCGCCCTCGGCCATGACATCTGCATGCTCTGCCCCCACATCAGGTAATTTTCTGAGGGTGGTGGCGATCGGGTGGCCCAGGGCATCCAGCCTGGCATAGCGAACGGCCCCGACTTTTTCACGCAGCCCAAACCAGACCATGTGAAAACCCTCTGGTGAGCTGTCTCTTGCGGGGGCAAAAGCCAGGCCTGGCCCATGGTGCGGGCACGCATTGATATCCCATTCATCCCAGCTGGCCCTGACGATCTTGTTGGTGGGGCCGGCCAACTCTGCAAATGCATGGTCACGTGTTTGGCTTCCAAACACATGGCGCCAAACGCCAAATAGCTTTCCTTGCCCATTGCTGGTGATGGCAATGCGACAGCACTCACAGGAATGGTCGGCAAGCTTTTGGTCTTCGCCGAAAGTTTTACCCCCATCTTTAGAAACTTTGCGGTAGATGGCCGCCCCTGGATAGTCGACGCCGCTTCCTTTGGGCGGTTGGTCTCGTTTGTCCACCCACAGCGTGAACAAGTTCCCTTGCTTGTCAAAGGCAATGCTTTCAAAGCGGTGCGTGATCAATTGGCGGTCATCGTGAACGGTGAACGGCAAACCAAAGGTCTTGCCGCCGTCATCACTTCTCAACATTCGAATATTGCCTGTATAGGGCTTGGACAAGGGTTGGGTGTAGCTGATAACCACCCAACCATTGGGGCCCCAGGCGATCTTGGGCCTGTTCTCCCCATCTGCAGAAATTTCATCCGAGCCCGTATCCAATAACTGAGGCGGCGAAAATTGAGCCGGTCCTGGAAATGCGGTGTGCTGCACAAACAGCTTGCCAGATGCATTGAGCCCAACCACCCACAGCCGACCATCGGGGCTGAATGAAGCCCCCATGGAAAGCTGCGGGCGACGGTTGGCCGAGGCATGGGGATGCTGCGCCCAACCGGGCAACGAAGTGCTCAAAAAAACAAACACTGCAATCAGTTGGGCGAAGCGTGAAAACATAGGGATAGCGACCTGTTTACCAACGAACATCCACACCCGCATAGGCAGCCCTTGGCAAGGCTGGCGAGAACACGGGCGTGCTGGAGGATACGGAGGCACTGTCGGCATAACGCTTATCGGTCAAATTCATGACGCGACCGAAAAGGCTTACATCTTTGTTCAGTGCATGGCTCACCCGCAGGTTAAAAACCTGGTGCCCCTCGTACTTGCCGTAGGTAGGATGATTGCTCGCCTCCAGCCAGTAGGATCCGAGGTATATCCACTCCAGTTGCGCCGTATTCTGAGCATTCGGGCGCCATGTCAGGCGAGTGTTGGCAATGGTTTTAGGGGCTGCCTCCATTGTGTTTCCCGAGTAGTTGGCGTTGGTTGAGCCCGTCACAACCCAGTCCACGTACTTGTGGCTGGCAAAGCTGATGGCGCTGTCTAAACGCCAGGCTTTGTCAATGTTTGCCCCCAGCGCGAACTCAATACCCTGATGTTGCGTCTTGCCTGCGTTCACCGAGGTGGTGACGTTGGTAACCAAGTCCTTTTGCGAGACCAAATCGTCATACTTTTCCAAGCGATAAGCCACGATATCGTAGTCCAGGCTCGCAGTTGTTCCGCGAATGCCGAATTCAGACTGTTTTGCGCGAATAGGCTTCAAACTCAAAGCCAGCAAAGCTTTGGCGCTGGCATTGGTTGTCGAGCTGTCGGAGCCTGCCCTGAACAATTGCGACTCTGAGGGCACCCGAAACCCGTAATTGTGAGAGGCATACAGGCTCGTCTGGGCATCGAGCAAGTGGGTCCAGCCCAGCTTGGGCGAAATCCGATTGAACGAAGTTTGCGTGTCTGGGTTTTGTCCGTAGTACTTGGTTCCAACTTGAACGGTGCTGGCAAGATGGTTGTCCAAATCGTAAGAAATATGGTCATATCGCAGGCCAAAGGTCAAAGAAGTTTTGTCAGTGGGTTGCAGCTGCAGATGTGAGTAAAGAGACTCGGATTGGAAAACGACGTTGTAATCGTAGGTCCGGGCACCCACCGTGTAGCCTGTGTAATTGGTGCTGGCGCCAGTGCCCGTTTTAGTCAGGCTCAAGGCGTCCTCTGTCCTTGACCCAGGGCTTCTTTCTGCATCAAAGCCCATGATCAAACGAGGCTTCCAGGCGCCAGCCAGGTCTTTGCGCCATTTGGTCAAAATGCCCAAAGAGGTCACAGAAGTATTTTCAATGCGGGGGTCAGAACTCAAGTTGTAGGAGCCATTCAGATCCATCTTGTTGTAACGCGCATAGGGCGTGATGGTGAAGACATCGTCGCCCCGGTAGTGGGTAACCTCAGTGGACAACCGCAGGGCTTCTACTTTGCGATAGGCAATGGAGAAGTTGTTCTTGGTTGGGTTGTTCTCAAAATCAGATCGAGTCAAGGCCGAATTTGCGCCCGTTTGTTGGTCGATGTGGGTGTAGCCCAGAATTGTCTTCACCACCGTGTTGTTGTCAAAGACATTGTCCCAGCGAAAATTTGCACTGGTTCGGTCATAGCCAGTGGTGTCGCGCCACCCGTCAGTGTGCGAGCGGTTGACGCTGACTCGAAGGCCCCCATCAGGGCTAGCGCCGAAGGTGCCATCTGCCAAAACCCGTTTCCACCCGAAGCTTCCAAGCTCCACCGACGTGTTGGCGCCATTTGTTTTTTCAGGCCCACGGGTGATGATGTTGACCGTTCCGGCAATGGCATCCGACCCATAAAGCGCAGAGCCCGGCCCCCGAATCACTTCCACAGCGGCAGCTTGCGGAATATTCACTTCATAAAGGGCGTTATGGTTGAAGAAGCCAGTGGCGCGCGTCGGAATGCCATCTTCAAGGTACAGATACACCGGGTTCGTTGAGAACGGTTGCCTGATGGCCATGTTGTGGCCTTCGCCGTTTGTAACCCCTACTGCAACCCCTGGCACTTGCCCTAACAATTGCTGTGGGTGCGTGGGGCCAGTCAGGCGGATTGCTTCTTCTGAGATCACGCCAATTGAAGCAGGCGCTTCCCTGAGAGGGGTCTTTTCTTTCGTAGAAGTTACGGTGATGACGTCCAGCAGCGAGTCAGCTTCTTTGACCGCTTGTGCTTGTGCGGAAGTGGCAATTAGGGTGAATGTCAGCGCAGATAAGGGGTGAAGTTTGAATTTTTTCATTTTTAGAGCTGTTATTTTTCAAAAGTCGAATTGGAATGTGTCGCCGTGCAATCAAGAGGGTCTTGATCTCGCGACAAAAGGCTTCGGCTGCCAGGCTAGTGAATGCCTGTACGAATGCGAGAAGAACTACCCGCCATGTCAGCTGGCTAGGTCAGTCACCGGCGTCAGTGGCTGACGCTCTGGTGAGTTACAGGAAGGAAGGAGGGGGCCCCCGCGATGGCAGCGGTGGGGCGGTGACAGACGCGATGTGCGCCGCTGCAATGGGGTGCAGGGCAAGCGCCAGAGAGGAAAGTTTTTCGAAATGAGCCGTCAAGGGTGGCACAGGCGCCGTCACCGAGGCACACAGGGGGCAGTCCATGCTGGCAGAGGCTTTCAGCTCACCATCGTCACTGCTAATGTCCACCAGCTTCATGCCCCCGCCTGTGGCGCAAACCATTTGAAGATGGTCAGGCTGGATGACAGTGGAAGCAATGGCGGAACCCAGAACGAGCGCAAACCACACCAACACCAGTTTGGCGATGAATTTGGAGCTGCGCAGGGATTGCATGGTGTGATTATCTCAAAGTCTGAACATGGATTGGGCATCTCTGTGCCGGATCTGTGCGTTGTTCTATCAAGCGCTCGAAATTTAGTGTTTCTGGCATAATTTAAAGATGCAATCCCCTCGCATTTCCAAGCCTACCAGCAGCATCTTGATGCTGCTGATAGGGGTTGTCTGGCTTGCGCAAACGCTTGGCGTGATGCATCGCGTGGCACACGCCAAGCACTTGCAGGGACATGTTTCGCACGTTGAAGTCGCCGCGCCCCATCCCGTGAATGCATTGTGGGGCGACCACAACAACGACTCTGATTGTCGTGTTTTTGACCAAAACAGCCCCGATCTTCTGGGGTGCTCGCAGCTGTCACTGGCTTTGCCCTTTGCCGTGCCGGCCTGGGGCGCAATGGCCTTGTCTGTGCGCCTGGTGCTGTTTGAGCGTTTCTACGCCGCGCAAGGCCCCCCTGTCGCATTGAAATGATTTTTCCCGGTTCGCCAGGCATCCGCCTGTAGGCCTCATTTCTTTGTCAATCTGGGCGCATCTGCCCGGCAGGACGCATCATGCAATCTCTTTTCCATCGCAGCGCTGTGGGCGTTGCTGTTTCTCTGTTACTAAGCTCTGGTTGGGGTACTGCGAAGGCACAGCCAGCCAACCCAGACACTTTGCACCGCCTGGATGAAGTGACCATCACCGCGCGTGACCTGGCGTCATCCAGCCTGCTGGTCCCTGCGCAACAACTCTCGGGTGCTGCGCTGACACAGCGCCAAGGCAGCACCCTGGGCGAGACACTCGATAACCTGCCGGGTATTGCCAACAGCTCTTTTGGCCCGAATGTGGGGCGCCCGATCATTCGCGGTATGGAGGGCGATCGAATTCGCATATTGCAAAACGGCGGCGCCAACATGGACATGTCGGGCCTGAGCAATGACCATGCCGTGCCCATCGACCCGCTCACCACCGAGCGCATTGAAGTGTTGCGCGGCCCCGCCACCTTGCTTTATGGGGGCAGTGCCATAGGTGGGGTTGTCAACGTGATCGACAACCGTATCGCTCGCGAACGCATGTTTGATGAGAAAGGCGGCGTGACGGGCAAAGCCGAGGTGCGGGCGGGCGGGGCGGCCAATGAGCGCAGCACAGGGGCGATGATCGAGGCGGGCAATGATCGATTTGTCCTGCACGTTGATGCCTTTGATCGGACAACCCAAAACTTGCGTGTGCCCCAAGAGATGAATTGTGTGGCCGAAGGCGTGGCCACCCCCAGCGGTCGGCGCGTGTGCAACGCTGCAAGCAACAGCAGGGGCGCCGCGGTTGGCGGCACTTTGCTCTTTGATCGGGGCTACTTGGGGGTGTCCACCAGCGAGTACCGCAGCACTTATGGCACGGTTGCCGAGCCTACGGTGAGCATCGGGATGCTGCGCCGTCATCATGTCATGGAAGGCCTGGTGCGTGACGTGGGCGTGTTCCAGGATGTCAAGCTTCAATGGGGGCATACAAACTACACCCATACCGAATTTGATGAGGCCGTTGCGGGCACACGGTTTGACAACAAGGGCTATGAGTTGCGCCTTGATGCACGCCAGCGCAGTGTCAAGCTGAGCGAAGGCTTGACACTGGAGGGGACCACTGGCATTCAACGCGAGCGCAACAACATGCAAGCCCTGGGGGACGAGCGATTCTTGCCACCCAGCCTGACTGAATCCACAGGTTTTTTTACCTATCAAGCCCTGAAAACAACTTGGGGGCAACTCAGTGCGGGTGCCCGCACGGAAAGCGTGCAGGTTCAATCTTTTGAAGCGATTGGCCCCAATAGCGAAAACGCTGCACAAACCAAAAAATTCCAGCCAACGAGCTTTGCGCTTGGCGCGTTAAGAAATTTGCGCAAAGGCGAGGCGCAAAATGGATGGCAATTGACAACCCATCTCAGTTCAAGCCAACGCGCTCCGAAAGACTATGAATTGTTTGCCCATGGTCAGCATGTCGCTACTGCAGCGTATGAAATCGGCCAGCCTGCCAACGGTTTGGAGAAAGGCACCCAGTTGGATGTGGGGGCCGAGTGGAAGCAGGGCTCGCACAAATTTGGCGTCACAGCGTTTGCTTCGCAGTTCTCAAACTACTTGGCTTTGCGTCCTACGACCTTGGCGGACCCAACGGGCGGGGACTTGCCTGTTTACAGGTTTGAGGGCGTGCGGGCGCGTTTCCATGGCATAGAGTCCACCGCCAAAATGCGGATGGTCGGTGGGCACGATGCTCTGCTGTCGCCCAATGCAGCAAGGGGCGCGATGGACCTGGAAATTCGCGCCGATGTCGTGAACGCGCAAGATTTGACCAACAACACGCCCATGCCTCGCATTGCACCGATGCGCTTGGGGGCAGATGCCCTTTGGTCGCGCCAAGCTTGGGGGGTTCGCTTGGGCTTCATGCACGCTGCTGCGCAAAATCGGGTGCCTGAAGGCAACGTGGCGACGGCAGGCTACACATTGTGGAATGCGGGCCTGAACTATCACATGCACCAGGGGCCGACCCACTGGTTGCTGTTCGCCAAGCTTGACAACATCACCAACAAGCTAGCTTACTCGTCAACCTCGGTGTTGACGCAAACGATGGGTGCTTATGCGCCGCCTATTGCAGGACGGAGCTTGAAGGTGGGCGCCCAGGTGAGCTTCTAGCAGGAAATTTCGACCGCTGAAATGAAAGTCCGGAAATTTCTTCGGCGGGCTGAAAATGTCATAATACACGGATGCAAAAACTGCGCAATTCCAAACTTATCGCCAAACTGGTGTTGGTGTGGTTTGCGCTGTTTCTAGGCTCTGCAATCGCATCCACCGTCATCAAGCCAGACCACCTTCAAATGGTTTGCGCTGCGGGCGGGGCCATGAAGATGGTGGACAGTAGCAGTGACGAAGGTGAGCTGAAGGCCTCTGCCAGCATGGACTGCCCACTGTGTGCCTCAGTGACGGCGCCTGCGCCACCCGTGACGGCTCATTTCGAAAAACTTTCCTCTCTGGCGCATGACCTGCACCCCATTGCAGCGGCGCACATTGCGTCTGTCACTGCTCCACCGCTGCCATCGCGCGGTCCGCCGACTTTTCTCCTGTAACTCGCCAAGTCGTCGTCTTTGGCCTTGGTGAATGGCACCACCTGCCACAAAGCCGTTAACAAGGAGATACCTATGAAACTTCAACGCCTTATCGTTTTGTCTGCCTTTTTCGCCAGCGCAGCCTTTGCCCAAAACATCACAGTTACTGATGCCTGGGTTCGCTCGACGGTGCAGGGCCAAAAAGCCACTGGCGCTTTCATGAAGCTCATGGCCAAAGACAGCGTGAAGCTCGTGTCGGCCGTGAGTCCTGTCGCTGGCGTCGTGGAAATTCATGAAATGAAGATGGACAAAGATGTCATGAAAATGGCAGCCTTACCCAACGGACTGGATTTGCCCGCTGGCAAGACAGTTGAGCTCAAACCCGGCGGCTTCCATGTGATGTTGATGGATTTGAAAGCGCCGCTGGCCGCGGACAGCAGCGTTCCTGTGACACTCACTTTTCAAGACGCCAAGGGCAATAAGACGACCCAGGAACTGAAGCTGCCTGTAAAAGCCACGGCAGCGCCTGGCCAGCACAAGCATTGATCTGCCATTGGGTTGCACCAAAAGCCGCCCAAGAGCGGCTTTCTTTTTGGCCTGGCCCAACAATTGCAAAATCAGTGCATGATGCCCCGCTTTGTCCCCGCTTGCTTATGGGTTGCACTTTTTTGGTGCGGCAGCGCTGTTCGGAGCCATGAGCTTGCACCCATCGTGGTCACGGGGCACTATGACAATTCAATTGGCAGCAGTGATGCTGCCAGTCAAGGGGTGGTGGGATCAGAGCTTCTGCGCAATCGGGCTATCCTGCGGCCTGCGGAAGTCTTGGAGTACATCCCTGGGATGGTGGTCACCCAACATTCGGGGGATGGCAAAGCCAACCAATACTTTTTGCGTGGCATGAACCTGGACCACGGCACCGACTTTGCGACAACGGTCAATGGCGTGCCAGTCAATATGCCAACCCATGCACACGGGCATGGCTACAGCGATTTGAACTTTCTGATTCCTGAACTGGTGCAACGGGTGGAGTATCGGAAGGGGCCTTACTTTGCATCGGAGGGAGATTTTTCATCCGCAGGCTCAGCCAACTTTGTGTATCGAACCAAGCTAGACCGTCCTTTTGCCGACTTCACGCTGGGGCAACGTGGCTACTTGAGGGGCGTGGCTGCTGTTTCCCGTGAGTTGAACGAGGGCGTGACCTTGCTTTCTGCCGTCGAACGACTGAACAACAACGGACCTTGGGTCGTCCCCGAGGGGATTCGCAAGACCAATGCCCAATTCATACTCAGTGGCGGCAGTCCCCGCGAGGGCTGGTCTACCAGCCTGTCTGCTTATTCGGCGCGCTGGAATTCGACAGATCAAATACCGCAGCGACTGGTGGATGCAGGAAGCTATCAGGGGCTTGCGTTCGGGCGATACGATTCGCTAGACCCTTCTGACGGCGGCCAGACCCATCGCACCAGTCTGTCAGGCCATTGGCATCAAGCCTCAGACCATGAGCTGACAAAAATTGAGTGGTATGCCATGAGGTATGACCTGAAATTGTTTTCCAATTTTACCTACAGTCTGGACAGAGCCAACGACCAGTTCGCCCAAACAGATGATAGGAGCGTGTGGGGTGGCAAAGCCCACAAATCTTGGTTCACCGATTGGGGTGACGGACGCGGCATGCAAAACACCTTAGGGGTACAGTTAAGACAAGACCAGATTCGCGTTGGGCTGTATGACACCCTCGCCAGGCAAACGCAGTCTACCGTTCGAGATGATGCCGTTCAACAGAGCTTGGTCGGCATCTATGGCGAAAACGAAATGGGTTGGAACACATGGCTCAGAACCGTCACGGGCTTGCGGGTCGACCAATTCAACGCCAAAGTCGCCAGCCATTCACAGGCCCAGAATTCTGGAAGCGCTGCTGCGTCCAGGGTTTCGCCCAAGCTCTCCGTGATCTTTGGGCCTTGGCAAAAGACTGAGTTTTTTGTGAATTCGGGCAATGGCTTCCATAGCAACGATGTCCGCGGCACCACTGCCAAAGTAGATCCCAAGACGGGATTGCCGATGGATGCCGTTCCAGGCCTCGTCAAATCACGTGGGAAAGAAATAGGGTTGAAATCGCAGTTCCTTCCGGATCTGCAAACAACCCTGGCTGTCTGGCGGATGGATTTCGATTCAGAACTGGTTTATGTTGGCGATGCAGGCAACACCGAAGCGGGGCGACCCAGCCGTCGTGCCGGTGTGGAGTGGAGCAACCATTGGACACCAAGTGACCGCTTGTGGGTAGATGCAAATTTTGCGTGGACTCGGCCACGGTACTCAGACAACGACCTTGCGGGCAATAACATTCCCAACGCTGTTCAAAAAGTTGCCAATTTCACATTCGCATTGCGCCATTGGGGGCCTTGGTCTGGCGCGCTGGGGCTTCGATACATCGGGGCAGCCCCTTTGATTGAGGACAATTCCGTGCGATCCAATGCCAGCGTTACGGCCAACCTTCGCGTGAGCCGAAAAATTTCAAGCGATTTGGATGTCGCGTTAGACATCTTGAATCTGACCGATCGCAAGAACAACGACATCAGTTATTACTACACCTCCAGGGTGGCCGGCGAGCCTGCCCTGGGCGTGGCCGGCGTGCATGTGCATCCCGCAGAGCCCCGAGCGATTAGGTTGACTTCAAGGATCAGGTTTTGATGGCTGCCAAACAAAAAACTAGTGCGTTGTTTGAATGGCAGTGGAGACAAAGGCTGCAATTTCTTTGATGTCAATGGGCTTGTAAAGCACGTCAATGTGGTGCTTGCTGAACAATTCAAGGTGCTTGGGCGACGTGTCTGCCGTGATGATGCAGGCAGGAATGTCATCGTTGAACTCTTCTCTCAGTTTTTGGATGTAATAAATACCGTCTTTTTCGTCCAATCGGAAGTCGCTGAGGATGAATTGCAGCTTGGGAAGATCAATGAGGAATTTGAAAAAAGCATCCTCCTGATGCGGAATCAGGAAGACCTCGTGGCCCTGTTGGATGAAGTACTGAGAATAGGCTTGTCTCAGAGAGGGGTCATTCTCGATGATGCCAATGCGAGTTTGATGCGCCATCGAGGCAGGTACAGTGTTTCCCGCGAGTAAGCTGGTGACAACCTTCAGTGATTGCGGTGCGCGCTCTTCGGAGGCGGTGTAGGGCGTACGAATGTTAAACGTGGAGCCCTTGCCCATGCAGAAGTGACCTCTCGGGCTTGGGGTTTGTTCTCAAAGATGCGCCCCTGTGAGCCAGCCTAGAATGAAGTGATTGTTGATCAGAGGTCCAAGTTTTCTGTGTCAGTTCATCTTTTGACCGCCGCCATGGTCTGCCTGGTGGGGCAGGCCGTGATGTCCATGGAGCGCTACCATGTCTGTCTTTCGGTTGCAGTCTGTGGCACTCTGCGCCGCCTTGGCCACGCAAGTTGCCAGCGCGGCATGCCTCATTGATGCCCTGTACGACTGAACTTTTATGGAGATGCAAATGAGCATGGACAGTGTTTGGCAATGCGGTGCAATCACCGTCCACTTAGGCGAGAAGTCAGGCAAATACCCGGAAGGTAATCAAGTGCTGGTGCGCAGCGCGCACATGCGGGTTGCTTTTGACACGCCGCTGGTGGCCAATCGGATCGGCGCTGACTTTGACATGGTAGATCTGGTGATTTTGGGCCATGTACACGAAGACCACATGGCAGGCTTGCATCGCGTGCCGAAGGCCAAAGTGCAGGTGCATGAGGCTGATTTGGCGGCGGCCCAATCGTGGGACGGGCTGGCCAAGCACTACGGCTACACCGAACCGGTGTTGCAGGCGCTGAAGGCAAAAATTGAAAGGGAGTTTCATTACACCCCCAGGCCTGACGCCACAGCTTACCTGGATGGCCATGTGTGGGATCTGGGCAGCGGCGTTCGCATCCGCGCGCAGCACCTGCCGGGCCACACTTCGGGTCATTGTGCGCTGGTGATCGAACGCGAGGGCGTGGCCTTCATTGGGGACATTGACCTCACCAGCTTCGGACCTTATTACGGGGATGCCACCTCAAGCTTGTCAGCCTTTCGTCAAACGCTGGAAGATGTGAAAAAGTTGGATGTGAAAACCTGGATCACTTCGCACCATCGCGGCGTGCTCACCGATCGCACGACCTTTTTAAGCCACCTCGCACGCTATACCGCCAAGGTCGATGAGCGACGCCAACGCTTGATGGCGATGCTGTCCAGGGGGCCGCGAGCCTTGGCCTCGTTGGTGCAAGAGCGATTGATCTATCCGCCAGGCTATGAAGAGGTCTACATTGAAAGTGCAGAGCAGCGCAGCATTCAAATGCACCTCAATGAGCTCATCGCCGACGGTGATGCGCGCGAGGTCGAGCCTGGGGTGTTTGCGATTTAAAGCGACAAGCCCTCATCGGCCATGACGCGTTGCACGGCCGCGCGTTGCAGCATCCGGTCTTTGAGGGCGGTGAAGTTTTTCAAATCGGACATGGGCAAGCCAATGCGTTGTCCCCAGACATAGAACACCCAGGCATAGGGATCGAGCACAGAGTACTGATCGCTCAGCCATTCCCGGCCGGCATACATGGCATCGATTTGCTGCAGGTGGTTGCGAAACATGCGTTGACCCACGGCTTGCAGGCCAGCATGGGCTGTGGCTTCTTCGGTGTAACGTTCGGGACGGCGAATGTGAGCAAAGGCTGGGTGCACATTGGTCGCGAAAAAGCCAATCACAGACAAGGCACGCGCCTGTGCCAGCGAGTCGCTCGGCCAAAGCCCAAAACGTTGCCCCAGGTAGGGGAGGATGGCCGTGTTTTCGGCGAGGTAGCTGCCGTCATCCAAACCCAATGCCGGCACCCGTCCCAGAGGGTGAATCTTCAAATACGCGGATGTTTTTTGCTCGCCTTTGGCCAAGTCCATGCGTTGAGGGTGATAGGCCTCGCCGCTTTCTTCCATCACGATGTGCGCCGCCATGGAGCAAGCGCCAGGCGCATAAAAAAGACTCAGCATGAAAAACTCCTGATAAAGCAATGGAACATCCTGCTTTATAAATCAATTGCACGCTTGACGCTGAAAATGAATTTTGCGAAGATGAAACCGTTATTGATCAAGCTAACACCAACGAGGAGAGACACATGGCCAATTGGAAAGACATCCGGGTTGTCAGCCGCGATGACATGATGAAGCGCGTGGCGCGCTTCAAAAAGCTCAAGGGCTCAGACGGTGGTTTGCCTGACAGCCCCCTGCCAGAGTCCAAGCGCAAGCTTTTTGCGGTCATTGGCTTTCAGCCGCCCAAAAAGAACAACAAGGCCACCACATCACCTGTCGGTGACAACGCTTCGACGATGCCCGCCATCCCCATTTCCGAAGGCTTCAACCTGGGGTATTGCAAGGCCAAGCCTGGTCGTGGCCCCTTGATGCACAACCATGACACCAATGAAACCTTCATTGCCATGACCGGCAAATGGCGCTGCGAATGGAACGAAGGCAAAGACAAGATGCACGTTGACCTGGACCCGTTCGATGTGATTTCATTTCCGCCGGGCATGGCGCGGCGTTTCATGAATGTCACTAAAAACGAGCCCAACAAAGAGCATTTGTTGATGTTCGTGATTGGCGGTAACCAGCCCAGGGCAGAGTTCACGCCGGCCGCCATGGCGCGTTGTGCTGAGTTTCAGCAACAAACGATGGCCAAGGCAGCCGCAAGAAAGCCTGCGCCCGCCAAAAAGAAGGGGGTTGTCAAGCGCGTGACAAGCGCAAAAGCGCCAGCCAAGAAAGCCGCAGTCAAGAAAGCCAGGGCCTGACAGCGCCACTCACTTGGAGGTGGCGGCATGGGCCGTCACCAACGTCGGCACATAAGTTCGAGGCACACGCCAAAAGACCATCACGGCCAACGTGGCGGCTTCGAACACCACCCATACCAGCATGGCACCCCGAAAAGCCAGGTCGTTTCTGCCAATGTTGGGCAGCGTGCCCAATACATCGATCAGGACGCCAAAGAGCCATTGCGCCAGAAACATGCCTGCGAACAGCAGCAAGTTGTAGGCCGTGAAGGCGCGCCCTGCCAATTGGGGTGGAAAATTTTGGTTCACATGGCTTTGGGTCAGCATGAAGGTGGTGGAGCCCAAGCCCAGCAGCAGCCACAGCATCCAGGCCCAGGGGCCCTGAAAGAAGACCATGCCGGTTTGTGCGACCAGCATCAGCACCCCACCCATACTCGCCAGTTGCAGCGGGGTCCAGCCCTTCAGCTCTAATTTGGGTGAGGCCCAGCCCAACAACAAGTAGACCACCATCAAAAAGAAATTCAAGATCAGCAGTGTTGTTGCACTTTCATCGGCGCTCATGTCCAGCACCTGGATGAGCCAAGGACCGGCCCACAAGCTTTGAAAGGCCACAAAGCTGGCCTGCATTCCAATGCCTGGCGCGGCAAAGCGCCAAAAATACCGGTCCTTGAAGACGGTGACGTACCCCGCCCAAGGGTTGTCCGACAGTTTAGACGTAGCGGCGGGCTCCGTCGGCAGCACAAAATAAATGAGGGCACTGGCCACCATCAAAAGCAAGGCAATCAGGTTGAACAGGCCACGCCAGCCGATCATGGGCATGGCCCATTGAACCGGAAGGGTCGATGCCAATGCGCCCAAGGAGCCCGCCACCAACATCCAAGAGGCCAGTTGCGATTGTTGTTCTGCGGGATACCAAAATCGGAATGCCCTGAACGACGCCATCAGGGCGCCAGAAACGCCCATGCCAATCAGGGCACGCCCAAGCCACAGCATCCAGGTTTCTTGCGACAAGCCGAAGCACACACAGCCGATGGCTGCAACGCACAGCAACAGCGCATGGGTTTTGCGTGATCCAAAGCGGTCAAGCCAGACCCCCAAAGGCAATTGCATGGCCGCGAAGCTGAAAAAATAAGCGCTGGAGAGGGCGCCCAATTGTGCGTTGCTCAAGCCGAATTCGGCGACCAGGTCAGGCGCGATGACGGCATTGACGGTGCGAAGCGCAAATGAAAGGGCGTACCCGCAGGCAAAGCAAAGAAAGACCCGAACAGCGACCGAGCCTTGCAAAAAATTCGAACCCAATGTCTCACTCCGTGTTGGTACTCGTCACTTTTGATGGATGAACCATACCAGAACTTGTGTGGCCATGGCTGTCGCCTTGCTGTTTGTCAATTTCGTGTCGGGTTTTCCTTCGACAATCAAGCGTTTTGTCAAATCTTGAATGGTGCTTTATGCAACACCCTGAGCCCGTCACCGAAGTCACGCCCCAGGGCCCTTTGGCCCTGCTCCACCGTTGGCTGTTTGATACCCGCTTTGAGGCAGGGTATGCCCGACATGTAGAAAACGCAGTGGCATGGCTGATCATCTTCAGTGTGATGGCGATTGCGGCCGAGCACATTGAGCCCGTGTACGGCCCCAATGCGGCATGGTTCCACGCCTTTGACGTCCTGACGGTGGGGGTGTTCACAGTCGAGTATCTGTTGCGGGTGCTGATCGCCCCGCTGGAGCCAGAGTACGCTGGGCGTCGTTTTGCTCGCTTACGCTACATCTTCAGCTTTTATGCCTTGGTCGATTTGGTGGCCATTGCGCCTTTTTATTTTTCGGGCGTGGTCGCCATGGATGTGGAAATGCTGCGCGCCTTGCGCTTGTTGCGCTTGATGCGAATTTTCAAGCTGTCGCGTTACATGGTTCCCGCTTGGAGAGACTTTCACGCGATGAACCATGGCCGCTCCTTCAGGGGCAAACTTTATGCCTTGCTCGAGCCTACCGGCCATTCAGGCCAGTTGCATGTGTATTTCGACAACTTCATCATGTTTTGGGTGGTGTTGTCCATTGTGTCAGTGGTTCTGGAAACCGTGGTGTCCGTGCATGACATGCTGGCATTTGAGTTCTTGGTGATTGACACCATCGCGTTTTCCATCTTCACGCTGGAATACCTGGCGCGTCTTTACGCTGCACCGGAGAACCCTGCCTATAAAAAGCAATGGTTGCCTCGTTGGGCGCACATGCGCTCAGGCCAAGCGGTCATTGATTTGTTGGCAATACTTCCCTTCCTTTTGGAGCATTTCTTGCCTTATCCGCTGGATCTGCGCTTCTTGCGTGTCTTCCGTTTGATGCGTTTGCTCAAACTGACCCGCTACACCTCTGCCACTGTGACGCTCTACAAAGTGGTGATGCGCGAGTGGCAGGTGATCTTTGCTTCCGTGTTCGTGATGCTGCTGATGGTGATCTTGACAGCCAGCATGGGCTATTTGTTTGAGCACGAGGCCCAGCCCGACAAGTTTGAAAACATCCCGCAGTCCATTTACTGGGCGGTGGTGACCTTGGCCTCGGTGGGCTATGGCGATATTTCACCCATCACGCCGATGGGGCGTGCACTGACTGTGGTGTTGGCACTGTTGGGCATTGGCATCTTCGCCATTCCCGCCGGTCTGTTGGCCTCGGCGTTCACTGACCAGCTGCGCATCGACCGCGAGGCGTTCAAGCAAAAGTTATTGCACGCCTACGAAAGCGGTGACCTCAACCCCCGTGCCAAAGCCATGATTGCCGAGGAAACCGAGCGCTTGCACCTTTCTGCGGAAGACATCAAGCGACTGACTCAGGAAGCGCGTGAGGCTTTTCTCGCCAAGCAGCGTGAAGAAAAGCAGTTCACCACGGCGGTGGTGCTGGACCCGCGACAGCACCCAGACTTGGCTGCACAGCAACTGCGCTTGCTGATTTCTCAGCTGCAGTTGTTGCAACAAGCGGCTGGCGATGAGAACCTGCGCAAGCAGCTCAGCCCGAAAGACCCAGACTTTGTCGTGGCAGAGCGGGTCTTGAACGCTTTGTCAGACTGTCATCCAGGCGCCAGTTGAGCGGCGCGCAACTTTGCGTACCTCCCGCTGGGGGTGAGAGAATGCCCGCACCCTCGATAACGTCTTCATGAGCCCGTCCCCCTCTTTTTCACACAGGCCATCGGGCTGGTTGGTGGCCAATTTGCTGGCGCAAATTGCCTTTGGCTTGTTGGCCATGACCATTTGCCTGCCGTCGATGCAGGAGTGGGGGCAAATTTTTTCGGCGGAGCAGTCGCAGGTTCAGTTGACCTTCAGCGGCTTTGTGATTGCCTACGGCGGCTTGCAATTGGTTTATGGCCCCCTGTCTGACCGACACGGCCGTCGCGCCATACTGCTCATTGGCCTCAGCTTGGGCTTGGCGGGGTCTGTGTTGGCGGCCTGGATGACCGACATTCAAGGTCTGGTGCTTGCGCGCGTTTTACAGGGCGCAGGCAGTGCCGCCGGCATGGTGGTCGGGCGTTCCATGGTGCAAGATTTGTTTCTGGGGCCAGAGCGCACGCGGGTCATGGCCTTCATTGGCATGGCCTTGGGTTTGTGTCCGCCTTTGGCCACGGTCGTGGGGGGGCAGTTGCATGTTCGCTTTGGTTGGCAAGCCAACTTTTGGGTCATGAGCGCGCTGGCTGTGGTGTTGTGGATAGCAGCTTGGCGCGGGTTGCCTGCCAAAGGGCCCGACGCTGCCCCCGAGTCTCACTGGCTGAAGTCCATGCTATCGGCTTATGCGCGGCTGGCGAAAGAACCCGCGTTTCTTTGCTATGTGGCCATTCTGGCCATGACCACGGCCACCTTTTACACCTTCCTCGCAGGTGCCCCCTTGGTCTTGGGCAGTTACGGCGTGGGGCCCGATGGGGTGGGGTGGTACATCATGATGGCACCCTTGTCTTACATCGTGGGCAATTTCACCACAAGCCATTGGATTCGCCGCTTGGGCGAGAAGAAGATGATGCTCGCAGGCCAAACGGTCACGGTGGCGGGATTGCTGCTGATGCTGGCGCTGGGCTTGTTGGGGTGGAAGACGCCCTTGGCGTTCGCCATGCCCATGATGCTGTTGGGGCTTGGCCATGGTTTTTTGGTGCCGCCCACTTTGGCGGGGTCGGTGGGGCTGATGCCTGCGTTGGCAGGCTCTGCGGCAGCGGTGGCGGGTTTGATGCAGCAACTGATGGGCGCGGTGGGTGGCTTTTCGGTGGGCTTGGTCTCACATGAGGGGGCGGTGAACCTCTCGTGCTTGATGCTGGGTTTCACGGCGTTGGCCGTGGTGGCGCACTGGCGTTTGCATCGTCCCTCCAAGTCGTCGGTGGCCATTGCCAAGCCCTCGGGTTACCGACCTTGGATGGGTATTTTGTTCATGTGCCTGGCCGCCAGCTTTTTCCCCGTCATGAACGGCTTGGCCAAATGGATGAGCCAAACCTACACCTCCGAGCAGGTGGTGTGGTTTCGCACCTTGAGCCATTTGTTGCTGGTTTTGATGGTGCTGCTGCCCAAGTATGGCGTGGGTATTTTGCATACCCGCAGGCCGTGGTTGCAGTTGGGCCGATCCTCCTTGCTGATGGCGTCCACGATTTTGTTTTTCACCGCCATACAGTTTGTGTCGTTGGCGCAAGCCGCCTCCATCTCTTTCACCGCGCCTTTGATTGTGGTGTTGTTGGCAGGTCCCATGCTGGGTGAAAAAGTTCGCATGTCACGCATCGTCGGTGTGATCTTTGGGTTTGCGGGGGTGTTGGTGGTCATTCGGCCAGGTTCGGCGGTGTTCCACTGGGCGTCCCTGCTCATTTTGGGCAACGCTTGTTGTTATGCGGTGTACCAACTGCTGACACGCAAGGTTGCTGGCATCGATCGGCCCGAGACTTCGGTGGTTTATTCAGCGTTGTTGGGCTCGGTGTTGCTCACCTTGGCTGTACCTTTTTTCTGGACGCCCCTGGCCAGCATGAACGACGCTTTGATTTTGTGCAGCCTGGGGGCCTTGGGGGCCTTGGGGCACTACTGTGTCGCGCGGGCCATGACCTATGCGCCAGCCAATTTTGTGTCGCCCTTCAACTACTGGCAAATGGTTGGGTCGGTGGCCGTGGGCTACTGGCTGTTCGATGACTTGCCTGACGGCTTCACTTGGCTGGGGGCCGGCATGATCATCCTGGCGGGCATTTATGTGGGCATGAAAGCCGAGAAGTCCACCGCCTGAGCGCGCTTCTCAGCGCAGGGCAATGTCGCCGTACCACGCCATGGCACTGGACTGTGTGTTGTCACTGTCGGTCATCACACCGATGCCCAACAAGGCGCCCGGCGCTTCGCCAAAAGCCAATTCGAAATCGGCGTGTATGTCACGCTCAAAGCGAACCCACTGATTGAGTTGGTTGGGGCCTGACGCCACCACGAGTTTGCGCACACGGTCGGTTCGGGGGTTGTGCACCACGGTTCCCACAGGACGTTTGTTGCACCAGATGTACATCAGGGTGGCATAGGGCATGGGCTCGCCCATCAGGGCCAGGGACAATTCATTGAGCATTGCGTTCTTCGCCGAGAACGTGCTGCGGTCGCCTTCAAAGGCCAGCACCAGACGGGCAGGGGAGTCATCGCTTTCACGTTGCCCAACGTCGGCGCCGGCAATCAGGGCAGGGACACGCCATGAAAACGCCAAGGTGCCCAATTTTTCGGGGGCGACGCGCAGGTTGCGTCGCAACATGCTGGCCGAAGATTGCGCATTGGCTTGCACAACGAGACGTGACGAATGGTGTTGCAACACAAATTCGGTGGCCTGTTTGCCAGGCAAGCGCACCGGCTGCCAGGCGACGATATCCCTGGCGGTCCATGTTTGGGGCAGTGTGGGATTTTCACTGACGCGTTCACCCAGGTTGTGAGCGCAACCTGTCAAGCCCAGGATCAGCGCAAAAGCAAGAACATGCGTTCGCCTCAGCATGGCTGTCAGAACTTGGTGTACCCGCCGTCGATCACAAACTGTTCCCCCGTGGTGTAGGACGAAGCATCACTGGCCAGGTACACCGCAATGCCACCGAAGTCATCGATGTCGCCCCAGCGCCGCGCTGGAATGCGGGGCATGACCGCCGCCGCAAACTTGTCGTTGGTCACAGATTTTTGGGTCATGTCGGTCACGATCCAGCCCGGCAAAACAGAGTTCACGCGGATGCGGTGACGGGCCAGCTCCATGGCCAAAGCACGGACATAAGAAGTCACCGCGCCCTTGGAGGCGCCGTAGTGGCTGTTGCGTGCCGCACCTTCCAGCGCTGCAGTGCTGGCCGTGGCGATCAGTGCGCCGCCGCCGCCGCGCTCAACCATGTGGCGTGCTGCAGCGCGAAAGGTCAGGAACACGCCTTCCACGTTGATGCGCTGAACGCGTTGGAATTCCTCCAGGCTCATCTCCAGCATCGGGGTGCCTTTACCGGAAACGCCCGCATTGGCAAAGCAGGCGTGGACCTGCCCCAATGCTTTTACAGAGGCAGCAAAGCTTGCCTCAACCTCTTCTTCTGAACCAACATCACAGACGAAACCATGCACACGCCCTGCATCGCCACATTCCGTGGCCAATTGCTGTTGAGCTTGTTTTGTTTTTTCAGAGTTGGAGCCCCAGATGGCGACAGCGGCGCCCGCACTTAGCAGGGCACGGGCCATACCCAGCCCGATGCCGCCATTGCCTCCGGTGACAATGGCGCCGCGGCCAGTTAAATTGAAAGCTTGAAACAAATTGATCTCATTGAGAATTACTGCACCAGAACAACTGGGATCTTGGAGCTTGAGAGAACACTCAGGGCAACAGAGCCCATGACAAAGTTCTTGAGCGCTGATCGCCCCTTGCTGCCAAGCACAATCATGTCAAATTTCCCCTTGGTGGCGACTGCGATCAGGGCGTCTGCAGCACGGCCATACTCGATTTGCATGTCATGTGCGACCCCGGCGCCGTCAAGAATTTTTTGCGCTGCGCGCAAATCTTGTTCGCTGATCTCGCGAAGGTAGTCCTCAATCGCCCCCTTTGCGGCAAATCGCTTAAAGTGCTTCAAGCCCGAGTCATCGTGAACAGACAGCAGGGTGACACGATTTTTTGTTCGCAGTGAAGTGGCTAATTTCGCAGCGTATTTCGCAGCGTTTGCAGACGATTTAGAACCATCAATACCCACTAAAATTTTCATGTGCACT
Source organism: uncultured Bordetella sp. (assembly GCA_964442645.1). Taxonomy (GTDB): domain Bacteria; phylum Pseudomonadota; class Gammaproteobacteria; order Burkholderiales; family Burkholderiaceae_C; genus Limnohabitans. Next base: position 79,381 of record CAYTZZ010000002.1, read on the forward strand.
TCCTGTTTTTGTGTAAAAAATTGTAAAACTGTGAAATCAGATTTTGACAGAAGTTGCGACCTAAAACAATCTCAGCGCACTGCTGCGTGTGGCTCAATCAAAAATTTTCCAGAGGTTGTTCTTTGCGTGTATGCGGCAATCGTTTGTGTGTCCAAGACTTCTGGCAATCCTATTTTTTGGCTGTAGTGGCTGGCAAAGGTGGTCTGAAGTTCGTCCATGACGCGCTGCTTGAGCGCTTGTGTGCGCTCTGCGCCAAAGCGGTTAAGCGACGGAAACAACAGCCATCCACCCACACCCCAGGCCATGCCGAAGCTGCGCTTGATTTCCGTGGGGCCCAGGTTCAGGTTGCCGTAGAGGTAGACCTGTTTGTGCGTATTGGAGCCATAGCGGCTGTACTCCTTGGCCTCGCGTTGAATGGCGCTTTCCATGCACGACAAAATTTGCGATGCCAGCGTGCCACCCCCGGTGGCATCAAACGCCAAGGTGGCCCCGGTTTGCGCCAGTGCCTCGGTCAAATCGGTTTCGAAGTCGGGCGAGCTGCTGTCGCAGACATGGCGCGCACCCAAGTCACGCAGCATCTTGGCTTGCGCGGGCTGACGCACGATGTTGACCAATTCGACGCCGTCTTTTTGGCAGATGCGGTTCAGCATTTGCCCCAGATTGGAGGCCGCTGCGGTATGAATCAAGGCTTTGTGACCTTCGCGTCGCATGGTTTCCACCATGCCCAGCGCCGTCAGAGGGTTGATAAAGCTTGAGGCACCCTCAGCAGCGGGGGTGCCGTCGGGCAATGCCAGGCATTGACTGGCTGGGAGCACGCGTTGCTGTGCATACATGCCGCCGCCCACCATGGCCACGGTCCGTCCCAGCAAGGCCTGGGCCGCAGGTGCAGCACCTGCTTCCACCACACGACCGGCGCCCTCATTGCCCACGGGAAGTGATTGACCCAAGCGGCTGGCCATGCCCGCCATGGCTTGGGGCGGAATGTCCGCGATGATGGCGGGGCGTGGCCTGTCACCGAGCGTGCGAAGGGTGCTCAGATCGGCCGCGCCAAAAAGCAATCCGATGTCGGAGGGGTTGATCGGTGTGGCTTGCACTTCGATGCGAACATCGTTTGCGCCCAGGGGCGGCAGTGTTTGATCGACGAGTGCGATTTCCAATTGCCCCGAAGGCAAGACAGTGGAGGTCAGTTGCAGTGTGGATGGCATCAATGCGCTCACTTGAAAAAACGATGTTCAAGCGCATTATGATGGCTTGCGTGCATTTCGTCAGAGAGGCTTTGTTTTGTTGAATTCCATCATCTCTTGGCTCTTCAAGCTGTTTTTGTTTGTCATGGCCTTGGTGTTTTTTGCTGGCCTGTTGGTGCTGTTGTTGCTGAGCCTGGTGTTTGCACTTGTGCGGTGGTTGTTCACGGGCCGCCCGCCGCAAGTCAAAGTGGTGATGGATCGCTACAAGGGATGGCAGTCGAAAAATCCGCTGCATCGCCGACGCGCAGCGCAGACCGATGTGGTCGATGCAGAGGTCAGAGAAGTGACGTCTCAGCACCTGGATGACAAACGCTGAGCGCGTGAACAAACGCGAATGCATTGTCCGTGGTTGACGCAAATAAATTTAAATTTTCGTCAACATCTTGTCTGTTCGTCTCGTTGAAAGATCACTCCGAAAGGAGTTTCTTAACCAACGAAAGGACATCGCATGAACAAACTCATCGCATCCCTGGCCATGGGCTTTTTCTCTGTGGCCGCATTCGCAGCAACCACTGCGGCAACGCCCGCAACTCCTGCTGCGCCTGCCGTTCCTGCTGTCGCCAGCAAGGCCGATGCCAAGGCCGAGGTCAAGGCCGAAGCCAAAGCCAAAGCCAGCAAAGAAAAGGCGCACGTCGCCAAAAAGGCAGAAGCCGCCAAGTGAGCACTTGGCGTCACTGACGCTCAGTGCTGCTCGGAAGATGTTGGGCCAAATTGCCCGTGTCTTCCGACACCTTCCGAAAAAGATCTCGCACCTTCTTGTGTTTCGCCGGTGGCCATCACCTGAAGGCCACCGCGCATTTCGTTGGCAATGGCTTCGTCAGTTGTCAATGACCATTGCGCCAGCACCGACAGCCTGTCATTGCGCATGCAGGTTTGTGGAAAGGCAGCCAATTCTTGCGCCATTTGGATGGCAGCCTGCAAGGCCTGACCAGAAGGCACAACGCGATTGGCGAGTCCTATGGCCAAGGCTTCCTTTGCATGGACGGGGCGCCCCGTCAGTATCAAATCCATGGCTCTCGATTGGCCGATCAAGCGTGGCAATCGAATGGTGCCCATGTCAACCAAGGGCACGCCAAAGCGCCTGCAATAAATTCCCATCACTGCGTTCTCAGCCATGATGCGCAAGTCAGCCCACAAGGCCAGCTCCATGCCGCCTGCCACGGCGTGACCTTCAATGGCTGCGATGACCGGCTTGCTCAAGGTCATGCGTGTGGGGCCCATGGGGCCTGGGGAGTTTTGTCCCCCGACAGGGTCCAGGATGTGACGGTCGCCAGCTGCCACGGCTTTCAAGTCGGCGCCTGCACAGAAACTGTCCCCGTCACCTGTCAGCACCGCAACCGATGCCGAGGCATCGCGATCAAAATCTTCGAAAGCCGCGTAAAGTTGTTCAGCGGTCACGCTGTCCACCGCATTGCGTCGCTGTGGACGGTGCAAGGCAATGATCGTGACAGGGCCTTCCTTGCGAATATGAACCGAGTCGCCAGCGGGGACGTTCATTTGTTTTGACGCGCCACCCAGTAGGTGGCACCTTCTGCGCCGTAGCGCTCGGTATGCGGCACATCGCGATCCAGGGTGAAGCGATCGCCCGCCTGCAAGTGTTGTGTTGTGTCGCCAACGGTCAGCCACATTTCACCTTGGGTGACCAGGGCTTTCACGCCAAAGGCATGCGTGTGGGTGTCCAGCACCGTCAGGGGAGGCCACGAGCGCTCGATGACTTCGTCAAAGCCCTCGTTCAAGGCGCTTGATTTGAAGTTTTCAAAAGATGGCGTGTTCATGAAGAAAATTTTACCTGTCACGGGGGCAAAGTGGGTCACCACCGCGCACAATGACGGGGTGAGGTGGGGGTTTGCGATAGCCTCCTAAGTCGAGCCTATCGATAAAATTTTTCGATGCAAGAACCGCGTTACGCCTGGGTTGTGGTCTGGAGCACTTTCTTCAGTCTGGCTGTCATTTTTGGCGTCTCTTATTCCTTCGCGGCTTTTTTTGAGTCATTTGCGACGGAGTTTTCTGCGCAGCGGGCAGATGTTTCCTTGATTTTCGGCCTTTCGGGCTTGGTTTATTTTGTTTTAGGTGCCGTCGGGGGCATGCTTTCCGACCGGTTTGGCCCCAGGGTGGTGTGCAGCATGGGCATGTGTTGCATTGCCTTGGGCTTGCTGGGCACCAGCTTGGCGCATTCCATGGCCATGGTCTACCTTTGTTACGGCGCTTGCATTGGCTTGGGCATTGCCTTGGTTTACACGCCGGCCATTGGCTGTGTGCAACCCTGGTTCAGCCGACGTCGTGGCTTGGCTGCGGGCCTGGCCAGTGCCGGCATTGGGGCCGGGACGCTGGTGGTCCCTTTGCTGATGGGGATCACGCTGGACCGTTGGGCTTGGCGGGAAGCCATGCAACTTTTGGCAGTGGGCGTGCTGTTGGTCGGTCTGGTCGCTGCGGGGCTGTTGCGTCGTGCGCCTGCGGCCACCGCCCAAGGGCCTGGGCCAATCAGTGGTCTGAGCTTGCGTGAGGCTTTGCGCACGCACAGCTTTCGCTGGCTGTATGCGTCGGTGGTGCTTGGGGCCCCAACCATGTTCATTCCATTCGCCCATGTATCGGCCGCAGCGCGTGACATGGGCATGGACGACGCGCGGGCCGTGGGACTGGTGGGCTTGATTGGGGTGGGCAGTTTGGTCGGCCGGTTTGCCATCGGTGCCCTGGCAGATCGCATTGGGCGACCGCTGACCTTGGTGCTGATGCAAGCGTCCATGGGCTTGTCCTATGTGCTTTGGCATTCCGCCCAGGGGTATGCCGCGTGGGTGGTCTTCGCTTTGTGGTTTGGCTTGAGTTACGGTGGCATCGTGTCCCTGCTGCCTGCTTTGTGCATGGACTTGTTTGGCGCGCGCTCGGTCTCCAGCATCATTGGCACGCTGTACACCGGCGCAGCCTTTGGCAATTTGCTGGGCCCGGTGGTGGCAGGGGCGGTGTTTGACCATGTGCAAAGCTATGGCTGGGTGATCGCGGGATGCTTGGTGCTGTCCACGGTGGCCACGTTGGCTTCGCTGCCCTTGCATCGCCATCGGCAAGACCGTTATTAGGCTCAAGCCTGCCCGATCAAAGGGCCCCGATCCCGTTTGCGCTCAGCCAGCTTTCGTTTGTTGTCCAGTCGTTTTCTTTTGGAAGCTGCCGTGGGCCGGGTTGCTTTGCGCACTTTGGGAACATGGGCCGCAGCTTCGGCCCATTCGTGAAGACGCACGAAGGCGTCCAGGCGGTTTTGCTCTTGCGTGCGGTAAGTTTGGGCTTTCAAGACAAAGACGCCATCACGGTTGATGCGCTGGTCCTGGCTGGCCAGAAGCCGCGTTTTGATCGACTCGGGGAGGGAAGAGGCGGCAATGTCAAAACGCAAGTGAATCGCCGTCGCGACCTTGTTGACGTTCTGTCCACCGGCACCTTGCGCACGCATGGCGGTCCATTCAATGTCTGATTCGGCAATGGCAATCATGATAGAAGCGTACACTGCTTGTTTCAATTCAAGGTGTCCATCATGGCCAAAGGTCAACAAAAGTCAAACAAAGAGGCCAGAAAACCGAAAAAGGACACGTCGGCTGCCAAGCCTGTGACGGTGGAGCCCATGCGCGCCATGGCCCTGACGACCATCATTCCGCGCGGGAAAGACAAGCACAAATAACCCCAGACTGGCAAACAGTCTCTAGGAAACTTGATAGTCTTGGTTTCGAAAAAATTGAGTTAAGCTTTCGGCCTACCTGCATTGGAGGCTTCTCATGACATTGAATTTTTCGCGAATCGGTGTGGCCCTGTCCCTGGCCCTGAGCTTGACGGCGGTTCACGCCAATGACCCGGTGGTCAAGAAATCTGACGCCGGCATTTGCCATGACAAAAGCAGTCCATCCTTTGCCAACACCAAAAATTTCACACCGTTCAAGAGTTTGGATGAATGTGTGAAAAGTGGCGGCCGTTTGCCCGCCGGCCAAGCCGCTGGCGGCCCGATCGTGAAGAAGTCCGACTCGGGCATTTGCCACGACGAGAAAAGCCCGCATTACGAGCGCACGAAAAAATTCACCGAATTCAAAACGCTGGATGAATGCGTGAAAAGCGGCGGCACCTTGCCGAAAAAATAAGCCACAATAAGGGCTTATGAGCCCCCATTGCGTGCCATGACTGAAGAGCAATTCGCCCAGTTTGGGCTGACCTTTGGCGTGTCCGGGTTCATGCTGTACATGCTCTTTATCATTTGGCGGCTGGCGCGTGAATCCAAGGCCGGCAAGTTTGGTACCTTCGTTCTGTTTCTGGTGCTGTCATTTGGCATGCTGGGCTTTGTGGCCAAGCAAGTTTTGGTCTGGACGATGGCCCCCTGAAATGCCCTCAAGGCTTGGCGTTGCCAGCCTTGGCTTTGCTTTTCTGTGCAATACGGGCTTCCAATTTTTTCAGCATGTCGGCATCGGGCGCTTTCCAGTTGGCCCCAGATTGGTTGGCCATGTAGACCACAGCCTGTGCGAACTCTGCCACGCTGAGGTCAGCTTTGCCGCCCTTGGCAGGCATGGCGCGCACACCCATGTAGCCATCGGCGGTCAGCGGCACTTGGCCTTCGGCAATCAATTTTTTCCAGGCTTTCGCGTCACCGGCTTTGGGCGCGCCCGCAACCCCTTGCCCATGGCAAACCGCGCAGACTTGCTGGTAGGTGCTTTCACCGTCCGCGCAGGCCACGGCGCTCCAAAAACTGAGGGAAAAGGCAAAGAAAACGGCTGGCAATGCGTTCATGCGTTTCAGATGAGAAAGTGTGAATCAGGACAGGAAGCTTAACAAAGAGGTGACGACGGCATCAGGCTGCTCTTGTTGCACCCAATGTCCCGCGCCGGGGATCAATTGCAGGCGGCGAAAGTCGGTGCAGGTTTGCTGCTGCATTTTGTCCAAGGCGCCAGGCGATTGGTAAACGCCCCAGTCTGACACGCCCGAGATGAAACAGGCAGGGACATCCACCGTTTTGCCCGCCCAAGTCATGAGTTCCTGCGCATGAAGCTTGTCCAAGCCGCACCGGTACCATTGCAGACCGCCTTGAAAGCCTGTTCGTTCATATTCTCTGGCATAAACCACCAACTCGCTGTCAGGCAGCCAAAGACAAGACGCAATGGCCGCTTGCGTGGGCATGAAGGGCGCCACGGTCTCGGCCATGCCCAACTTGTGCGGCATGACATAGTAAGGGGGGAGGCGTGAAAGCTCTGCCGCACTTGCTGCCGCCAAGGGCTCGGGATGGTTCTCTGGCCAGTCGGCACTTTTCATGTGGTAGTAGGCGCGCAAAAAAGCATGCAAGCCTTGCTGGGCTTGTTGCATGTTGTCGTTGGCTTCGCGCGTGCCATAGTAAGCTTGGTAGTGCTTGCGGGGTTCTGGCAAGTCCTCCAGGTCTGCCATCAGCTTCAAGGTGCCTTGAAGCGACATGGGCGCACCTGTGAAGGGCGCGCTCATGAGTGCCACTCGCTGAAAAATGTCGGGCCGGGTCAGCGCGCACCATCCGGCAACCGGAGAGCCAAAGTCATGTCCAATCACGGCATGGACGTGCCCGATTTTCAGTTGCGCCAGCAAACAGATAGCGTCTTTCACCAAGTTGAGCATGTGAAAGGGCGCCAGCGGTGCATCGTAGCTGTCGGACCAGCCCGTGGTGGCACCGTAGCCCCGCTGGTCAGGCGCAATCACATGAAAGCCGGCGGCCGCCAAGGGCAGCATGATCTTGCGCCAACTGTAGGCCAATTCGGGAAAACCATGCAGCAGCAACAAACAAGGCCGTGCCGGTTGACCGCTGGCTGCACGGCCTGCTTCAAGATAGTGCATGTGCAGGCCATTCACATCCTGCGCAAAGCAGGAGCGAATGCCTTCAGGCAATGGCAAGGGGTTTGGATGTGTCATCCAACAAGCTTACCTTGCTTTTGCGGCCAGTAGCGGTCACGCAGCAGGCGCTTGTAAAGCTTGCCCGTGGGATGCCTGGGCAATTCGGCCATGAAATCCACCGACTTGGGGCATTTGATGGTGGACAGGTGTTGTTGGCAAAAAGCCATCAGCTCTGCGGCCAGCGCCGGTCCGGCTAGCGCCATGTCACGGGGTTGCACCACGGCTTTGACTTCCTCGCCAAACTCCTCATGCGGTACGCCAAACACGGCCACATCAAAAACCTTGTCGTGGGTGACCAACAAGTTCTCCACTTCCTGCGGGTAGATGTTCACTCCCCCAGAGATGATCATGTAAGACTTGCGATCGGTCAGGTAGAGGTAGCCTTCTTCGTCCACATAGCCCACATCGCCTAGCGTGGTCCAGCCTTTTGCATTCTTCGATTCCTGTGTTTTGCCTGGGTCATTGTGGTAAGCGAAGGCCTTGCCTTCCGCAAAATAAACGGTTCCAATTTTTCCGGTGGGTACCTCAACGCCCAGCTCATCGCAAATGCGCAACTTGCCAATCACGGCTTTGCCAACGGTGCCTTTGTGGGTCAGCCATTCAGGGGAGCGCACCAGGGTCATGCCCATGCCCTCGGTGCCGGCGTAGTATTCCCAGACGATGGGGCCCCACCAATCGATGATCTGCTCTTTGATGGGGATGGGGCAAGGCGCAGCCGCATGGATGGCGAACTGAAGTGACGACACATCGTGACGCTGTCGGTCCGCGGCAGGCAGCTTCAGCATGCGCACAAACATGGTGGGGACCAGCTGGGTGTGCGTGACACGGTGTGTCTCGACGCAGGCCAGGAAGCGCTCAGGGTCGAAATGTTCCATGATGACGCAGGTGCTGCCCAGCCGCATGGCGCTCATGCAAAAACGCATGGGCGCAGCGTGGTACAGCGGGGCAGGCGACAGGTAAACGCTGCTGGGGCCAAAGCCAAAATGGTTTTGGCAGATGCCCATCAGCGAGGTGGGCGCATCGTAGTCAGGGGAGTCTGGGGGAATGAACACGCCCTTGGGATGTCCCGTGGTGCCGGAGGAGTACAGCATGTCACCGCCTGCCGTCTGGTCTGGGATCGGCGTGCTGGCTTGCGATGCCATCAAGGGCTCATAGGCTTGGTGGCCCACGGTGGTGCCATCGATCATCAGGCGATGCTGCACGGCGGGCGTCAGCGACCCGATGGCATCGGCCAAAGGCGCGAGGGCTTGGGAGGTCACCAACAAGCGTGCGCCACAGTTGTCAATGATGTAGGCCGTTTCGCTGGCTTTGAGGCGCGTGCTGATGGCTGTGAAAATGATGCCGGCACGCTGGGCGCCAAAGCAAATTTCAAAAAAGCGGGGATGGTTCTCCAACAACACCGCCATGTGGTCGCCAGCCTTGAGGCCCAGGCTTCGGAGCAAGTGGGCGAATTGGTTTGATCGGGCCTCCAATTGGGCGTAGGTCACGCGCTCGCCACTGTCCGCCATCAGGTAAGCGACTTTGTCAGGAAATTGCTGGGCGTGATGGTGTGGGTGCATGGTCTTGCTCTGAAAGGGCGGCGTCAGTTGGTTTGACATGTGCCTTCAAAGGCCATGCGCACTTTTTTTCTTCGGTATTCGATGTCACTGTAGCCGCTGAGTTCTAGGCCTTGCCGCGTGATTCGGACTTCACGCATGTCGCCGTTCTTGATGTGGCGGTTTTGCAGGCCCAAGCGTTGGGCATTGGTGAGGTTTTTTCCCTCGTAGTGCTCAGTGGTCAGGGTGTTGAGGAACAGTGCATAGGGCGCAGGGCCATTGATTTTCAAAAAAAGGTTGTGGCCCAGGGATTGGATTTCCAGGGTGACCTGCGCTGGCTTGAGCTTGAGGTCGTCCATGGCGGGGATGGTGCCCTCGACGTCGCAATGCATGACAAAGGTTTGAGCCCAAACGGAGGTGATGCCCAGCCCCAGCCAGAGGGAGAGCAGCCATTTCATACAAGTACGCGACATCAGTGCCAGGGACAAAATAAAAATTCAGGCTAGTGTCCTTCAGGACTGGGTCTTCGTCAATCACCTGATCAAAGCGGCTGCCTCGCGCGCGGCCACGCGGCCCTCATCGGTGGGAATCACCCAGACCTCCACGCGACTGTCGGGGGTGTGAAGGGCCACGATCTCCGTGCCGTTGGCTTGTTCGTTTCTGGCGGGGTCTATCCGCACACCCAGCCAATGCAAGGCTTGGCACACCTCGTTGCGCAAAAGTGCATCGTGTTCACCGATCCCCCCGCTGAAAGCCATCACGTCCAGGCCTTGCAAGCAGGCAAGCAATGCGCCACTTTCCCGCACCACGCGGTGTGTGAAAAGCGTGATGGCCCATTGTGCGGCGGGTGAGGGGTCGGCGCGCAGCTTGCGCATGTCCGCCGAGATGCCCGATACGCCCAGCAAGCCCGATTCTTTGTACAACAGGCTTTGCAGTTGGTCATGGGTCCAGCCTTGTTCCAGCAGGTACAGCAGGACGCCCGCATCCAGCGCACCGCTGCGCGTGCCCATCATCAAGCCATCGAGTGCAGAGAAACCCATGGTGGTGGCGCAACTATGGCCCCTGTTTGCTGCGCACAAGCTGGCGCCGTTGCCCAGGTGCGCCATCAAGACTTTGCCATCGGAGCGGGTGGATTGCTCTTGCAGCACGCCCAGAATGTATTGGTACGACAGGCCATGAAACCCGTAGCGACGCACGCCTTGTTGTGTCAGGGCGCGGGGCAAGGCAAATTGGCGCTCCTGTTCGGGCACGGTGCCATGAAAGGCAGTGTCAAAACAGGCGATTTGCGGCAAGCCAGGAAAGGCTTGCGCGAAGGCCTCGATACCGGCCAAGTTGTGGGGTTGGTGCAAGGGTGCCAGCGAGTTAAGCCGTGCCAGATCTTGCACAACAGCGGGCGTCACAATCACACTCTGCGTGTAGCGCTCGCCGCCATGGACCACGCGGTGGGCAATGGCTTGCAAGCTCGGTAAGCCGGGCAAGCATGACAGCAATTCGCGCAGGTGCTGCATAGCGTGCTCGAAAGGATCGCCCAAGCCAGCCTGCATTGGCTCTGAGCTTGCTTGGCCTTCGTGGCGCCAGCTGATTTCGGGTGCCCCCTGCGGTTCCAAGCCTTGGATGTTGCCGCTGAGGACGCTGGGCATCACATAGCCATCGCGCAACGGGTGTAATGAGAACTTCAGTGTTGATGAGCCTGCATTGACGGCGAGAATGGCCATGGCAGCTCCCCTAGCGCGCGGAAGTCGCCAGGCGCCGTGCATGGTGCGCTGCCAGCAAGGCCAGCAGGGCGGATGCCACGCGGGTGCTGGGTCCGTCGGCACGACTGGTCAAGGCGATCGGGACCTTCGCCCCCAGCACCAAGCCTGCGCCGCTGGCTCCCGCCAGGTATTCCAGCTGCTTGGACAACATGTTGCCAGACTCCAGGTCGGGGACAGCCAAAATATCGGCATCCCCTGCCACGTCGGACACAATGTTTTTCACCTGAGCTGCATGCGGCGAAATGGCGTTGTCAAAAGCCAGGGGGCCGTCCAACAGTCCGCCTCTGATCTGGCCGCGATCGGCCATTTTGCAAAGGGCTGCGGCATCCAAGGTTGAGGGCAGGTCGGGGTTGACGGTTTCCACGGCCGACAAGATGGCCACCTTGGGTTGCGCGACGCCCAGAATGTGCGCGAGGTCGATTGCGTTTTGCACGATGTCGACTTTCTCTCTCAAGCTGGGGCGGATGTTGAGCGCCGCATCGGTGACCATCAAGGGCTTGGGGTACATGGGCACGTCAAAGCGGAACACGTGCGACATGCGGCGACCGGTACGCAAGGCTGGGTCGGCCAACACGGCGTGCAACAGCTCATCGGTGTGAAGGCTGCCTTTCATCAGGATGGCCACGTTGCCTTTGGCGGCCAGCGCCGCTGCCGTTTCAGCGGCGGCATGGCTGTGGGGGACATTGACGCGTTCGATGCCTGTCAAATCCAGGCCAGCGTCGGCGGCCACTTTGTCAATTTTGCTGGCTGGGCCGATCAGCACGGGCACGATCAAGCCATGCCGTGCAGCGTCAAGCGCGCCGCTGAGTGATTCGGGATCGCAAGGGTGGACCACCGCACAGCGCAAGGCTTGCAGGCCCGCGCCTTTGGCCAGCAGGGCTTTGAAGCGTGCCTCGGGGTCAAACAACTGGATATGGGGCACAGAGGCACGTGGTCGGCGCACTTTTTGGGTGGGGGCCAGCACCCGTGCAGAGCCGTAAAGAACCCGTTCGGCGTTTTGGTTCAGAACCTCGCAATCCAGGTCCACTCGTTTTTTGGCATCGTCTTTGGCAGTGATGGTAACGCTGACACTCAGGGTGTCGCCAATTCGGACAGGTCGCGAAAAGTGAAGGTCTTGTTGCAGGTAAATCGTGCCAGGCCCTGGGAACTGGGTGCCCAACAAAGCGGAGATCAGGGCACCGCCCCACATGCCGTGGGCGATCACGCCGTGGAACAAGGTGTCATTGGCGTACTCAGGGTCGAGGTGCGCGGGATTGGTGTCACCCGAGACGGCGGCAAAGGCCTGAATGTCAGCCAATGTCAGCGTGCGAATCAAGCGCGCGCTTTGCCCCACGTTGAGCTCATCGTAGGTCAAGTTTTCAATGAAATCGGTGTCAGTCACGGTCAAGGCTTCTCTCAAGTTGCAAGTCATGCCACGGCGTGGCATCCAGCATCCACATAGATCGTCTGGCCCGTCATGCCGGAGGATGCATCCGAGCATAAAAAGCCACACAATTGTGAGATTTCTTCCAGCGTGACCAAGCGACCCAATGGCGCCTTTTGCGCAGCGTGCTGCATCAGTTCATCGAAACCCTCGATGCCGGAAGCTGCGCGCGTCAGGATAGGACCTGGTGACACCGCATGCACGCGAATCTTGCGTGTCCCCAACTCCAGGGCCATGTAGCGCACCAGAGATTCCAGCGCGGCCTTCACCGGCCCCATCAGGCCGTAGTGGGGGACCGCCTCATCGGCGCCGAGGTAGCTCATGGTCAGCATGCTGCCACCCCTTGGCATGTGCGGGGCGCACAGCTTGGCCAGTGTCGCAAAACTGTGACACGAAACTTCCATGGCGCGCGCAAAGCCTGTGCTGGAGCTGTCGATGACCTGACCATGCAAATCTTCCAGCGGGGCCCAGGCAATCGAATGGATGACAAAGTCCAGCGAGCCCAGGCTGGCGATGGCGTGTGCCACCACATTTTCCAAGTTGCCAATTTCCTCGACGTTGCACGGCACAACGGGAATGCCCAAGGGTTGCGTCAGGGGCTCGACAAACCGCAGCGCTTTCTCGTTGAGGCACGTGGTGAGCAAACGCGCGCCTTGCGCATGGGCCAGTCGGGTAAAACCCCAAGCGATGCTGTGCTCGTTGGCCAAGCCAAGGATCAAGCCATTTTTTCCTGCCAGTGAATTCATGGATTTAAGCTTTTCCAAACAGTTGGGTCAATCGCAGACCGTCCGCCCCTGGCTTGAAACCCTCCATGGCCAGATGTTCTTCGGCATCGGTCAGAATTTGTCGCAGGGTGTCGGCACCAATTTGTTCGGCATAGTTTTTTTCCATGCCATAGCGCAGCACCAACAAGCCACGGAGTTCTGTCCAATGGCGAACATGGTGGGGGTCGGCATTGCCCAGAGGGTGCGGCGAACTCAATACCGCTTGTATGTGCTGGTCCTGGTCCAGGGGCACCCCCAGCCCGATGGCCAGGCGTGCAATGCGTGCATTCAAGGCCTCGAAAGACGCTTCGATGCGATGCAAGGGGCCGGCAGCCAAGTCGTCGTTGGAAAGGGAGTCAGTCGACATAACGTACTTTCACATAGGTGCCTGGCGCATCGCACAAGGCACGCCTGGCCGAGATGTGTCTCGCTTTCACAAGCTGTCTGGAGTGTTTTGCCAGCCAATGTTGCATGGGCACCCACCAGGAGCCCTCATGCAGGGCTGCTTGCTTGACCCAAGTCTCTGGGTCAACCCAGGGGTGACCAGGCGCCACGTGATGCATCTGATAGCTGCGGTGCGGATGGCCTGGCTCGGACACGATGCCTGCATTGTGCCCGCCCGATGCCAGCACGAAGGTGGTGTCGGTGTCGGTCAACAAGTGGATCTTGTAGACCGAGCGCCAAGGCGAGACATGATCACGCACCGTCCCCACCACCAACAATGGCGCCTGGATGTCCATCAGCGCGACCCCTTCGCCTTCCAATCGGAAATGGCCCTTGGCCAGTGCGTCATGGAGAAACAGTGACTGAAGATACTCGTTGTGCATGCGTTCTGGCAGGCGCGTGGTGTCGGCATTCCAGCTCATCATGTCCATGCCGATCTCTTCCTCCCCTAACAAATAGCGGTGGGTATTGCGTGACCAGACCAGGTCGCGGGCATTCAAAAACTGGAATGCGCCGGCCATTTGCTGGCCAGAGAGGTAGCCCTTTCGCGCCATGTCCTCACGCAAAGTCTTGAGTTGGTCATCGTCAATGAACACACCCAATTCACCGGGCTCGGAAAAATCTGTTTGTGCCGCCAGCAAGGTGACCGAGGCCAGTTCGGGCAGCCTCGGCTCGGCACGACGTCGCCGCCCAGTGGTGCGCCGCCCCATCACGGCAGCCACGATCGACAAAAATGTCCCACCCAAACAATACCCCATGGCATGAAGCCTGGGCTCGCCGGTTTGGGCTTGAATGGCGGCCATGGCGTCCATGACACCCAGTCGCAGGTAGTCGTCCATCCCGAGTTCACGGTCCGATGCATCGGGGTTGCGCCAGGACACCATGAACACCGTGTGCCCCTTGTCCACGAGGAAACGCACCATGGAGTTGTGTGGCGACAAATCCAGGATGTAATACTTCATGATGCAGGAGGGCACGATGAGCACTGGCTCAGCGTGCACTTTGTCCGTGGAGGGTGCATATTGAATCAGTTCGATGAGTCGGTTGCGAAAGACCACTTTGCCCGGCGTGATGGCCACTTCTTTGCCAACCTCATAGGGCAAGGGCTCCAAAGCGGCTTGTGTTTCTGAGTCCAGCGGCAAGGACGTTTTTCGAACATCCACCAAATAATGTTGCCAGCCGTTGAGCCAACTCTCGCCACGGGTGTCCAGGGCTTTGCGCATCACTTCTGGGTTGCTCCAAGGCCAATTGGACGGTGACAACGCATCCAGCCATTGGCGCGCAAAAAAGGTGACCATGTGGCGGTGGTGGTCCGACATGCCCTCGACTTGCGTGGCACGGGTCCATTGCGTCACTTGCGACTTGTAAGCCTCTTTCAACCCGATGTAAGGCCATTGCTGCCAGGCTTCGTGACGAAAGCGAGGGTCTTTTTCTTGCTCTGTCCCCGCCATTGTTTGGGGCATGGCGGACAAAGCCTGTTGCAGCCACAGCATTTGCTGGCCAGGGGAGGTACCCACGTGCAAGGCCCAGTCGAGAAAGGCCAAGGTGAGCGAGATCGGCGAGAGTCCTATGCTGCCTTGAGACCAGAGGGCGTGCAGGGCTTGGTCCAAAAGCTGTGCTTTTTGCTTCAAAGACTGTTCTGTGCCAGGGGGAGGCGATGCGTCTGTCGCTGTCATGACTAAAGCTTGATCGTGAGAGGTGTATTGAGTATGGCAGGGGAATATGACCAAAGCTCGGGTTTAAAATTGTTAAAAACAAAAAAATTGATATGTATCAATTTTGAGCTGGCTTTTGTTGCACTCTGTCTTTGCGAGGCCTCGATGGTGCGGCGGCGTTTCCTTTGCGGCGTGCGATCGTCACACGTCATTCGAAGTGTGGGGTGGAGGTCGCAATGCCGCTAAGATTCGGCGCATGTCTTCTCGCCTGACACTGGTTTGGATTGCCCTGTATTTTTTGCTGTTGTTGCTGACCTTGCGTTGGAGCAGCAAAATCATTCGGGGGCCCTGGCTTTTTCTGCTGCGGGCTTTTTTCCCCAACTGGAAGTTCTTCCATGCGGTGGGCTATGTGCCGCACCTGTATGTGCGCCACCTTGGACCAGATGCATCGTGGGCTGATTGGCACTGGGTCTACCCCCGCAGAACGCGACGTCTGTGGCACCTTGTGCACAACACCGATGTCAATTTGGCGCTGGCAGAACAGAATTTGCTAGACCACTTTGCCAACGACCTGAACGACTTGCCCGAGGGTGAGGACGCGCGACAACTGGTGACCTACCAACTGGTGGACCGCTTGGTCCGTTTCGACCTGGATCGTCGGCTTGGCGCGGGCGCCTGGCAGGGCTATCAGTTCGAAGTGCGCATGGAGCGTTCCAACGCCCAAGGCATCGAAGCCACCGAAACCATGCTGCGCAGCCCGGAGTGCAGGGCATGAGTTTTGAGCAAGGCTTGCAATGGATGAGCTGGCTGCTCTGCTGGAGCCTAGGGCTGCAGTGTGTGGAGTATTTGCGCACGCAGCACATGACCTCCGCAAAGGGCGTTTGGGCTTGGTCGGTTCAGCAGGCCGACATTCCGATGAACCATCCGCTCATGCGGGCCTTCTTGGAAAAGTTGTATTCGCCGGCCTGGCATTCCACCCATTTGTGGCTTCGCTTTTACGTGGTGGTCTCCATGGGTGTGAGCGGCGTCAACCTGGGCTCGGTCATGTTTTTGTTTGTCAGCACCTTGCTGATCCTGGTTCGCTGGCGTGGGGCCTTCAATGGTGGCAGCGACTTCATGAGCCTGGTCGTGCTGACGGGCCTGCTGATGGAAGAGGTCTTGCGCGTGCTGGTGAATCCTGAAATCGCTGCCAAGGCCGGCTTGTGGTATGTCACCATCCATGCCATCAGCTCTTACTTTGTCTCGGGCTGGGTGAAGCTGTTGCGGCCTGAGTGGCGCTCGGGGCGTGCCATGACGATCTTTTTGAATGGGGGTGTGTACGGCCCCTTGCCGCCACACAGTTTATTGCGCCATCCGCGGCTTGCACAATTTGGAAGTTGGGCCTTCACCTTGTGGGAAGGTTTCTCGCCACTGGCGCTGCTTCACCCTTTGCTGGCACTGCTGTTTTGCGCGATCGCTGCCCTGTTTCATGGGCTGGTGTTTTGGTACTTCGGGCTGAACCGATTTTTCTGGGCGTGGATGGCCAGTTTCCCGGCCATCCTTGCCTGCTCAGGCACGCTGGGCTCGCCTTTTTAGAAGTTGTACCCAGCTTCCATTTCGCGACGCAGCTTGTAGGCATGAGTGGTGGTGTCCATGGCCACGTCGTCCCAGCACAGGCTTTGGCCTTTCTTGACGGGCCGCACCACTTTCACGCCATGCGCCAAGCCCAGGGGCACGCCGCCCATTTTTTTGGAGGTGGCGGCAGGCAGCAACTTGCCCCACACCGTGTAGCCGCCTTCGCCGTCCAGCATTTCGCCAGGCTGCAAGTCGCGTTTGGCGGTGGCCACCACATCGGCCTGCCAGCCGGTGGCCACGCCTGTGGGCTCGCCACGCAGGGCCACGCTGGCCACGCTCACGCCCACTTCCAGCCCGATCAGGTGCCAGCGTTTGTAGAGGGTGAAGTAGCGGCCGCTGGGGTCGGTGTGGGCTTTGTATTCTTCAAAGCAGTTCTTGATGTAGTCCGTCTCGGCCTCCACCGTGACCCACACGCCCATGCGAATGTCGTAGGGAATCACCCGGCCATCGGTCTCCAGGCTGGAGATCACTTCCACCATGCCTTTGCGCTCCAGCACGCCGCCTTCGGAAATCGGCCGCGTCACGTACGGAATGTCTTCCACGCTGGCCGGCGGGTAAAGCAGGCCATGGCTGGGCACGCCCAGGCCGGTGGCATTGGCCACCGCCGTGCTTTCGATGGAAGGCTTGGAGCCATCCAGAAAGCTGTTGAACATTTTGGGGTTGAGACCGCCGCGCGCGGCTTGCTCAGGCGTCAGGCCCCAGTTGTCCCACACGGTGTCGGGGGTGGACTCGCTGAAATGGGGCAGCCATTTGTGGCCGCGACCCGCAGCCACCACGGGGAAGCCACAGGTGCGGGCCCAGTCCACCAGGTCACAGATCAGGGCGGGCTGGTCACCAAAGGCCAGGGAGTACACCACGCCCGCCGCTTGCGCGCGGGTGGCCAGCAAGGGGCCGCAAAAGGCATCGGCTTCCACGGTGACGTTGACCACATGCTTGCGGTGCGCATAGGCTTCCAGAATGTGGTCTACCGCATGCAAGGGCGAGCCGGTGCATTCCACGATGACGTCGATGGCGGGGTGGCTGACCAGGGCCTTCCAGTCGTCGCCGACATGGGTGGTCCCTTGCTTGACGGCCTCGTCCAGCGACTTGGCTTGTAAGCGTTCGTCGGCCCAGCCCACGCGGGCCAGGTTGACGCGCGCATTGGCGGGCGAGAGGTCGGCGATGCCCACCAGGTGTACGCCAGGCGTGCGCGGAATTTGCGCCAGGTACATCGACCCGAATTTACCAGCGCCAATCAGGCCAATGCGGACAGGGCGGTTTTCGGCGGCGCGTTGTTGGAGTTTGCGGTGCAGGTTCATGCGGCGAGCTTCAGTTCTTCAAGGGAGGTTTCAAGGGCGCTGGCAGGCATGCCGTCTTTCCAGGGCAGGTCAACGGGGTAGTCTTTCAGCAGGCAGTCATCGGGTAGGCAGTCAATCGGTGTGAAGTCGCGGTGCGCAATGTATTCGGGCCGCTTGAAGCGGCGCACATGGTTGGACACGGCGCACAGGCTCAGGTACACGCTCACGCGGTTCCATGGCGACAAGTTGCTGGTAGAGGCGTGCACCAGGCAGCTGTGGAACAGAATCATGGAGCCTGCCGGGCCGGTCGGGCTGACGATGCCGCCTTGCTTGCCACCGGCACGCTCCACCAGTTGGGTGATCAGCTCATTGTTGACGGTCCACAGCGGGTAGCTGGTGGTGGTCAGGTCATGCTTGGCATCGACCACACCTTTTTTGTGGCTGCCCGGAATGAACATCAGCGGGCCGTTGTATTCGTTCACGTCGTCCAGAAAGATGGCCACGTTCATCGCGCGCTCGGTGGGCATCATGTCATCGTTCAGCCAGGTGCCGTAGTCCTGGTGCCATTGCCAAACGTCCCCTTCGAACGCCATCTTGCCGTTGATCTTGAACTGGTGCATGTAGAGCTTTTCGCCAAACAGGTCCTCCACCGGCTCGACCATGCGCGGGTGTCGCGCCAGCTTGGCGAAGGGCTTGCTGTACATGTGGGCGGCAAAGTTGGTGCGCACGGCGTCGCTGCCTTTTTCGCGCACGTTGTAGGCTTCGCGGCGGCTGTACAACTCGGGCACTGCATCGTTCATGTTTTGGGTTTCTTCCGGCGTGAAGAGTCCAGGAAAAAACAGGTAGCCATCGCGGTCAAACTGGGCGATCTGCTCGGGGGTCAGTCTCATGGTGTCATTCCTTATGAAGAGGGGATTGGAGTGAGTCCGCGATGCGCGACGTCAATTGACGGCTCGCTTCGCGTGCATGGTGTTCGATCAGCTCGGCGGCCAGCGCGCCGTCGCCGCGCCCGATGGCTTGGGCAATGGCGGCATGCTCGTCCCAGACGGTTTCGCGCTGCTGGGTCGACTGCAGCACCGCGCCCATGGCGCGGCGCAGGTGGTGCCAGTGTTGTCGTGCCGTTTGGGCAATCATGGGGTTGCGGGCGCCGTCGTAAATGGCTTGGTGAAAGGCCAGGTCGGCTTCGATCATGGCTTTGACTTCGCGCTGCTGCTTGGCCAGTCGGCCGCGCTGGATTAAGGCGGGGTCAATGGCATGGCGGTGGCTGGCGGCCAGCCGAGCGGCGAGGGCGTCCAGCGCCCCGCGGACTTGGTAAAGCTGGGCAATCTGGTCGAGGTTGAGCGGGGTCACTTGAACCCCGCGTCCTGGGGCATCCTCGACAAAGCCGTCTTTTTTCAGCAGCCTGAGCGCTTGCAACACGGGTTGACGGGAAACGGCCAAGCGTTGGGCAATGTCTTCTTGTGCCAAATGCTCGCCAGGTTGCAAGGAACCATCACTGATGGCGTCCAGCAAGCTGCGATAGACCTGGTCAACCAAGTCCGGTGAAGATTCAAGTTTGACCAGTTCTGCAGGCATTTTGTACTCTGTATACAGAATACATTGATCGGAATCAAGAGTTTCTAAGGGTTTACGCCAGGTTTCAAAAGCAGCTGGCTAGACTGCAAGCCTCTCAGGCTTGTGACAAGATAGGCGCCATCTTGGAAGGACATGACATGACGCAGCACGATGGCGCTTGGTACGACCGCATGTACAACAACCGGGCATTGGTGCCGGAACACGAGACCCACTTTGCCCGCTGGCGCGACACCTCGGCGCAAGCACGCAAGGCGCATCGGTGCATGCTGGACGTGGCCTATGGCCATGGGCCCAACGAAAGTCTGGACATTTTTCCGGCAGAGCAGGCCCAGGCCCCGGTGGTGGTGTTCATTCATGGCGGCTATTGGCGCTCGCTCGACAAGTCTGAGCATTCTTTTGTGGCCCCCGTTTTCAAGCACTTGGGAGCATTGACCGTGGTGCCCAACTATGCGTTGGCCCCCGCCGTCACCATTCCCGAGATCGTGATGCAAATGGTCAAGGCCATCGCCTGGACCTACCGCAACATTCACCGATTAGGGGGCGACCCGAAGCGCATCTATGTTGCAGGGCATTCTGCTGGCGGGCACCTGGCGGCGATGATCATGGCCTGCCAATGGCAAGCCTATGCCAAAGACTTGCCCGCGCACCTGGTGACGCGAGGCTTGTCCTTGTCGGGTTTGTTTGAATTGGAGTCCGTCATGCGCACGCCGTTTGTCCAGCCCTCGCTGCTGTTGACACAGGCCCATGTGGACCAAGCCAGCCCGGCGTGGCTGCCGGCGCCGCGCCATGCCACCTTCATGAGCGTGGCCGGTGCCGACGAAAGCGAAGAGTTCATTCGCCACAACCACCTGATTCAAAAAGCCTGGGGCAAAAAAGTGGTGACGGTGTGCGAAGACCTGCCGGGCCTGAACCACTTCAGCATTGTGGAGGCGCTCACCCAACCGGGGCATCGTCTGCAGCAATTGGCCGCGCAGCTCGTGCGCTGAGGGCCTCGCGCGCGACCGACTGGGGCACACGCACCTGCAGATCGAGCAGCATCTGCCCCATGCCTTTGCCCAGAGGGTCCACGCGGTTGGAGGCAGGACCGCCGCCGTCCAGCGCATCGTGCAGCACGTAGTTGAAGGCATGCAGTCCGGGTAGATAAAACCGCTCGACCGTGCCTTGGACCAAGCTTGAAAAATAGGCTTTGACCCCTTCGGTGCTCACGCGGTCAGCGATCAGCGGCAGCCACTCCGGACGCCGCGCAATCACACCAATGTTGGAGATGTTGCCCTTGTCGCCACTGCGCGCCCAGGCCAGGGCTTCCAACGGAATGCTTTGTTGCGGTTCGGCGTTTTCGCGCCATTGTGGCCAACTCAGCGGAGCAGGTGAAGTCACTTGGCCGTGATGCAGCGGCAAGGTCACAGCATGCTGTTGATCGCCCAGGCTGATGTGCACGGCCACCCGCGCTTTGTCCAACAAAAAAGCCAAGGGCAAGATTCGCGGCGAAGGGGAAGGGCGCCCCCCTGAGGCCCCCGTGGTGCCGGGCGCCCAAGAGGTGCCCGCTGGCGCGATTTCGCGCGCAAACAACTCCAGGGCCTCGCGTTGCTTGTGGGACACCGAGATGCGCACCATGACCTCGCGTGAGTCACCGGTGCGCGCGTGTTCGCCATACAGTGTTTCCGCGCCAAAGAGATGCACCTCGGCTTGGGTGAAGTCGGGCCAACCCAGGTCTTTCAGCATCTGCCGTGTGCGCGCCACGATGGCGTCGCCGGTGCGCTGGGCTTTGGCCGCGGCTTGCGGGCCGATCAACACCAGGCTGCCGACACAGCGGTAGCCGGCAATGGCGGTGGCAGACACTTTGTAGGTGTCGGGTGGTGCGCTGCCTTGGGCGCCGCTCACACGCACGCGCTGCTCGCCCTCTTGCGTCATGCGAACGTGGCGAAAATCGCAGACCACATCGGGCAAGACATAGGCGCCGGGGTCACCGATCTCATACAGCAATTGCTCGCCCACCGAGGCGGGGCTGATCAGTCCGCCGGTGCCTGCGGCCTTGGTGACCACAAAGCTGCCATCGGGTTCGCACTCAATGATGGGGTAGCCCATTTGTGGCCAATTGGGCACGCTCTGCCAGTCGGTGAACAAGCCACCGGTGGCCTGGCACCCGCACTCAATGATGTGGCCGCCCAAGCTGCCGCCAGCCAGCCGATCCCAGTCGGTGGGCTGCCAGCCAAACTCATGAATCAAGGGTGCGAGGGTCACGGCGCTGTCGACGCAGCGACCGGTGATGACAATGTCTGCGCCTTGCCGCAAGGCTTCCACAATGGGCCAGGCGCCCAAGTAGGCGTTGGCACTTAATATCTTTTCTGGCAAGGGCGCGCCGCTGAACATGTCGGTGACACCTTGTGCGCGCAAGTCGGGCAACAAGACGCTGACATCGTCGCCGGTGACCACGGCAATGCGCGGGTTCAGGCCCATGCCTTGCGCCATGGCACGCAAGGCTTGGGCGCAGCCTTCGGGGTGAATGCCGCCCGCATTGGCGATCACCTTGATGCCCTTGGCCATGACGTCTGCCAGGACCGACTTCATCGCGCTGTCGACAAAGTCGGTGGCGTAACCCAGTTCGGGTTTCTTCAGGCGCGCTGCGGCCAGGATGGCCATGGTGGTTTCGGCCAGGTAGTCGAACACCAGGTAATCGATGGCGGGTTCGGCCTGCACCAATTGCACGGCCCCCAGTCGGCTGTCACCCCAAAAGCCGGAAGCGCCGCCGATGCGAATCATTTTTTTAGGCATCATGTCTCCTGTGCGTCAGCCTTGTCCCGACGCGCTGTGTCATTGTTACATTGACAAGCTGATTCCTTTCTCCCGGGAGACCCTAGATGCAAGCCTTGCCGCCGATTGGGCATTATTTTTCGCCAGAGCACACCCAGTTCCGCGACATGGTGCGCGACTTTGTGGCGCAAGAAATCACGCCCTATGTGAACGCGTGGGACGAAGCGGGCACCTTTCCTCTGGCCCTCTACAAGCGCGCGGCACAACTGGGCATCACCGGCATGGGCTATCCGGAAGACTTGGGCGGCACACCCTGCGATGTGTTTCACACCTTGATTGCCAGCGAGGAATACGCGCGCTCGGGCTGCGGCGGCGTGGCGGCGTCCATGAACTCGCACACCATCGCGCTGCCGCCCATCCTTCACTATGGCAACGCGGCATTGCAAAAACGTTACATCCCGCCGGTGCTTGCCGGTGAAAAAATTGCCGCACTCGCCATCACCGAGCCCTCTGGCGGCTCCGATGTGGCCGCGCTCAAAACCACGGCCGTGCGCGACGGCGACCACTATGTGGTGAGCGGTGAAAAAGTGTTCATCACCTCGGGCATGCGCGCCGATTTTTTCACGGTGGCCGTGCGCACCAGCCCGGAGAACAAAGGCGCGGGCGGCATCTCTGCGCTGGTGATCGATGGCGACACGCCTGGCCTCACGCGCACCGAACTGAAAAAAATGGGCTGGTGGTCTTCCGATACCGCGCATTTGCGGTTTGACCGCTGCCGCGTGCCTGTGCACAACCTGGTGGGGCAAGAAAACGCGGGCTTCAAAGTTTTCATGACCAACTTCAACTCCGAGCGCCTGGGCATGGCGATGCAGGCCTGTGGCTACGCCGAGGTGTGCTGGCAAGAGGCCTTGGAATGGGCGCAGCAGCGACATACCTTTGGCCAAGCCTTGTCCGAGCGCCAGGTGGTTCGGCACAAGCTCATGGACATGCGCATGAAGATCGATGCTGCCCGTGCCTTGATCGAAGAGCTCTCTTACCGTTTGGAACACCAGCTGGGCGACCACAACACGCTGGTGGCCCGCATCTGCATGGCCAAAGTGTTGGCCACGCAGGCCATGCAGTTTTGCGCCGACCAGGCCATTCAAATTCTGGGCGGCATGGGCTTCATGCGCGGCACCCGCAGCGAGCGCATTTACCGCGAAGTCAAGGTGATGATGATTGGCGGCGGCTCGGAAGAAATCATGAAAGACCTGGCCGCAAGGCAATTGGGCATTTGATGGAACACCGCATGAACGACTTGTGCAATGACCTCTTGGCCGAATACGACGAACTGGCCGATCTGTGCGACAGCCTGACAGACGCGCAATGGCAACAGGCCAGCCCGTTCTATGGCTGGGCGCCGTGGGATGAAGTGGCGCACCTGGCCTATTTTGACGAAGCCGCCACCGAGGCCATCACCGATGCGCAGGCGTTTCAAAAGAGCGCCCAGGCCTTGATGCAGTTGATGCTGCGAGGCGATGAAATCAGCGCCGTGGCGCGCGCGCATTACGCCGCGACGCCCGATCGCCGCTTGTTGCCAGTCTGGCGCGCGCGTTACCAACACCTGGTGGCGCTGCTGCGCGAAAAAGACCCGAAAGACCGCTTGCCTTGGTATGGCCCCTCCATGAGTGCGCGCTCGTTTGCCACCGCCCGGCTGATGGAAACCTGGGCCCACGGCCAGGACATCTGGGACGTGGCAGGGCGCCGCCGCCCGCTGACCCACCGCTTGCGTCACATCGCGCATTTGGGCATGACCACCATGGGCTGGACTTATGTGAACCGCAAATTGCCCGCCCCCACCCAAGCTGTGTCGGTCCTGTTGGATGCGCCGGATGGCAGCACTTGGACCTGGGGTGACGCCGAAGCCAGTGAGCGCGTCACGGGGCCGGCGCTGGATTTTTGTCTGGTGGTCACGCAGCGACGCCATGTGGAAGATACGCAACTGAAAGTGCAGGGCGCCACCGCCCGCGAGTGGCTGCTCATGGCCCAATGTTTTGCGGGCCCGCCTGCGAATGGCCCTGCACCCGGCGTGCGAGCCCAGCCGCAGGAACGGCTCTGAACGCCCGCATGCAAACGCTGGACTTGGCTTGGCGCGACGCCTGGGCGCAGCGCATCCAGTCGCTGCAAGCCAGCGCTGGCGAACACGCGCTGGCCGACCTGAGCGCGGACAATTTGTACCTGTTCCGGCAAGCCCATGGCTACCAGTTTGTCGAGGGTGAATGGCCCATCGTCATCGGCCACACCTACGATGGCACCTCGCATGCCATTCCCTTGTTTGACGTGGCCAGTGTGCCTACACAAGCTTTGGCAAGTTTGCTCCAGCAGCATGGCTGCCTGTACCCTTTGTCAGCGTCCCAAAAGCAAGCCTGGGAACACGCCCATCCGGGCCTGCCCGTCACTTGGGCGTCGGTGCGTGACGATGCAGACTATGTTTACAGAGGCGAAAGCTTTGAAACCTATGACGGCTTGCATGCCAAGCGCAATCTGGTGAAGCAGCTCTTGGCGGCGCACACCGTTCAAGCGCAGCCCTACAGTCTGTCCCTAGCGGAGGATGCCTTGTTGATCTTGCAAGCCTGGCTGGCGGACAAACAAAAGCAAGCTGGCGACGCCGATGACCTGCCGTGTCGCGAGGCCCTGCAACTGGCACCTGCCTGGGGCTGGCAAGGCACCCTGTTCTGGGTGGATCAGCAGCCTGCGGGCTTTGTCCTGGCGGAGCTTGTTCAGCCCGGCGTTTGGGTCATGCGCTTCGCCAAAGCCAGCACCGCGTTCAAAGGTTTGCCGCAATACATGTTTCAGCATTTTTGCCAAGACCACGCCGCGCGAGAGGTGAGGTGGCTGAATTTCGAACAAGACCTGGGCCTGGCGCGGTTTCGGCAAACCAAGATGTCCTACCGGCCCCGCCATTTGTTGACCAAATACCGGGCGGTTTTTCCTCTGGATACCCCGAATGGCTGAGCGTCATGGCTTCCTCTAAACTGGCCTGAAGCAACGAACAAGAGCATTGCATGAGTTTGATTGAGACCCAAATGGTGGCGGCCAGCGAAGCGTTCCAGCAGAACCGGCAGGCCATGCTGGATTTGATTGCCAAGGTGCGCAGCATCGAGCAGCGCACACGCGACAAGTCAGAAGGCGCGCGTGCCCGCTTTGCCCAACGCGGGCAGTTGCTGCCGCGTGAGCGCTTGTCCTTGTTGCTGGATCCCGGCGCCCCTTTTTTAGAGCTGTCCAGCCTGGCGGGCTTGGGACACGACAACCCCGACTTGGACAAAAGCGTGCCGGGTGGCGGCGTGATCGCTGGCGTGGGCATCATCCGTGGCACGCGCTGCATGGTGATGGTTTCCGATGCCGGCATCGATGCTGGCGCGCTGCAACCCATGGGCCTGGACAAGGTCTTGCGTGTGCAAGAACTCGCGCTTGAAAACAAATTGCCCTATGTGCAATTGGTGGAAAGCGCAGGCGCCAACCTCATGGCCTACCGCGTGGAAGATTTCATTCGCGGCGGCAGCACCTTTCGCAACCTGGCACGCATGTCAGCGGCCGGCTTGCCGGTGATCACTGTCACCCACGGTTCTTCCACGGCAGGCGGCGCTTACCAAACGGGCTTGTCCGATTACATCGTGCTGGTGCGTGGCCGCTCGCGCGCTTTCCTGGCGGGCCCACCGCTGTTGAAAGCCGCCACCGGCGAAATTGCCACCGAAGAAGAATTGGGCGGCGCTGAAATGCACGCCACCGTGTCTGGCTTGGGCGATTACCTGGCCGAAGACGACCGGGATGGCATTCGCATTGCGCGCGACATTGTGGCCAGCCTCGATTGGGGCGGCGGCACGGCAGTGCGCGACTTTTTGCCACCCCGCTACGACGCCGAAGAGCTGCTGGGCATCATGCCCATGGACCCCAAGCGCCCGGTGGACATGCGCGAGGTCATTGCCCGCATCGTGGACGGCTCCGACTTCCTGGCCTTTGGCGAAAACTATGGCAGCGCCACGGTCTGTGGCCATGCCAAGATCGAAGGCCACCCGGTGGGCATCATCACCAACAACGGCCCCATCGACCCCGCGGGCGCCACCAAGGCCACACACTTCATCCAAGCCTGCTGTCAGTCGGGCACGCCCATTCTTTATTTGAACAACACCACGGGGTTCATGGTGGGCAAGGCCTACGAAGAGGGCGGCATCATCAAGCACGGCTCCAAAATGATCCAGGCCGTGACCAATGCCACCGTGCCGCAAATCACGCTGTACTGCGGCGCGTCTTATGGCGCTGGCAACTACGGCATGTGCGGCCGCGGCTTTCACCCGCGCTTTTGTTTCTCCTGGCCCAACGCCAAAACCGCTGTGATGGGCGGCGAGCAAGCGGCCGAGACCATGGCCATCGTCACCGAGGCCGCGATGAAGCGCAAAGGCGGCGAAGTCGATGGCGCCAAGATTGCCGACCTCAAAGCCCGCATCATCGACCGCTTCGACCGCCAGATGAGCGTGTTTGTCACCAGCGCGCTGCTGCTCGACGATGGCGTGATCGATCCCCGTGACACCCGAGCCGTGCTGGCCCAAACCTTTGCGATTTGCCGCGAGGCCGAGGCCCGCCAACCGCGCGCCATGCAATTTGGCGTGGCCCGTCCCTGACCCTTTTGGAGCGTTCAACATGAAACTGACCCCGGAACACGAAGCGCTCAAGCGCACCATTCAGCGCTGGATTGCCGATGAAATCAACCCTCATGTGGACGACTGGGAAGCCGCCGGCATTTTCCCGGCGCACCAAGTCTTCAAGCGCATGGGTCAGTTGGACCTGCTGGGGCTGAACAAGCCGACCGCCTATGGCGGCATGGGGCTGGATTATTCCTATGCAGCCGTGTTGGCTGAAACCCTGGGCGAAATGCATTGCGGTGGCGTGCCCATGGCCATTGGCGTGCAAACCGATATGGCCACGCCCGCTTTCGCCGAGCATGGCAGCGACGCGCTGCGCCGCGAGTTTTTGGCGCCCGCCATTGCGGGCGACATGGTGGCTTGCTTGGGGGTGTCGGAAGTGGGCAGCGGCTCGGACGTGGCGTCCATCAAAACCACCGCGCGCAAAGATGGCGACGACTACATCATCAACGGCGGCAAGATGTGGACCACCAATGGCACCCAAGCCGATTGGTGCATCGTGCTCGCCAACACCTCCACCGGCTCCACCCATAAAAACAAATCGCTGATCGTGGTGCCCATGAAAACGCCGGGCGTGCAGGTGGCGCGCAAGATCAACAAAATGGGCATGGATTCTTCGGACACCGCGCAACTGTTCTTTGACGATGTGCGGGTGCCGCAACGCTACCGCGTGGGCGAAGAGGGCATGGGCTTCATCTACCAGATGGAACAGTTTCAACTGGAACGCCTGTGGGCGGGCTTCAACGGCGTGGGGGCGATGCGCCACATCCTGAGCATCACCATTGACTACACCCGCGAGCGCCAGGTCTTTGGCAAAGCCTTGCTGGACAACCAATGGGTGTATTTCAAACTGGCAGAGTTGCGGGCGGAAATTGAAATGCTGTCTACCCTGTGTTGGGCCGCGGTGGACAAAGTGGTGGCCGGCGAAGACGCCACCGAGTGGGCCACCATGGTCAAGCTCAAGTCGGGCCGCTTGATGCGCGAAGTGACCGACACCTGCGTGCAATTCTGGGGCGGCATGGGCTTTGCCGACGGGCGTGTCTCGCGCGCTTTCCGCGATGGGCGATTGGCTTCCATTGGCGGCGGTGCCGACGAAGTCATGTTGCAAATTCTCGCCAAGTACATGGGCATCTTTCCCCGTAACGCCTGAGGCGATTCAACCGATTGCGCACGATGACTTCGACCCCCTTTCAAAAAATCCTGATTGCCAACCGCGGTGAAATTGCCTTGCGCATTCTGCGCTCGGCGCGCGCCCTGGGCTACCGCACGGTGGCGGTGTATTCCACGGCCGACGCCCAAGCGCGACATGCCTTGGAGGCCGATGAAGCCGTCTGCATTGGCGAGCCGTTGCCGGCCCAGTCTTATCTGAACATTCCCGCCATCCTGGCGGCGGCTCGCCAAACTGGCGCTGATGCCGTCCACCCGGGCTATGGTTTCCTGGCCGAGAACGAAGACTTTGCGCAAGCTTGTCGCGATGCCGGACTGGTGTTCATCGGCCCTTCGCCGGAATCGATTCGCGCCATGGGCCACAAAGCCGAGGCCAAGCGCTTGATGCAAAAGGCGGGCGTGCCCTGCGTTCCGGGCTATGACGGCGACGATCAGTCCACGGACCGTTTGGCGCAAGAGGCCCAGCGCATCGGCTACCCGGTCATGATCAAGGCCACTGCGGGTGGCGGCGGGCGCGGCATGCGCAAGGTTGACCAAGCCGAGGCTTTTGCAGACGCTTTGCGCAGCGCGCAATCGGAAGCCCTGAATGCCTTTGGCAGCGCGCAAGTGTTGCTCGAGCGTGCCATCGTGGAGCCGCGCCACATCGAGATTCAGGTGTTTGCCGACCGCCATGGCAACGCTGTTCACCTGGGAGAGCGCGACTGTTCCGTGCAACGCCGCCATCAAAAAGTGATCGAGGAGTCACCCTCACCAGCCGTGTCGGCGGCCTTGCGCGAGCGCATGGGCCTGACTGCCGTGCAAGCCGTCCAGGCCCTGGGCTATGAAGGCGCGGGCACGCTGGAGTTCTTGCTGGACGCCAGCGGCGAGTTTTACTTCATGGAGATGAACACCCGCTTGCAAGTGGAGCATCCTGTGACAGAAGCTGTGACGGGCCTGGACCTGGTCGAGTGGCAGTTGCGTGTCGCGGCCGGAGAAGCCTTGCCCCTGCCGCAATCGCAGATTGCGTTCCATGGTCATGCCATCGAAGTGCGCCTGTGTGCCGAAGACCCGGCCAAAGGCTTCATGCCGCAAAGCGGTCAATTTTGCGAATGGGCGCCGGCCACTGCACTGCGTGTCGAGCATGCTTTGGCCGCTGGCAGCGAGGTACCGCCTTACTACGACTCGATGGTTGCCAAGCTCATCAGCCATGGCGCGCACCGCGACGAAGCCTTGCGGCGCTTGCGATCAGGCCTGCAAGACACAGTGGCCTTGGGCGTGACCACCAACCAAGCCTTTCTGGACCGGTGCCTGGCGCATCCCGCATTTGTCGCAGGCCAGGCCACCACAGGTTTCATTGCCACGCACCAGGAGGCCTTGTTGGGCACGCCCGAGGGCTTGCTTGCGCGTGCCCTGACCCTGGTGGCATGGCTCAGCGTAGACGGTCATCCCCAAGCGCAACACGCTGCATCCTTGGTGCCACGCCTGCCCATGCAACTTCAGCTGGCCGTGCAAGAGCAGACGTTCAGCGTTCAGGTCACGCGTCAGTTGGAGGGCAGCTTCGAGGTTGCAGGCGCCTTGTCAGAAGGGCATGACTTCAAACACACGGTGTCCGGCTTGCATCGTTCAGGCCACAGCCTGCGTTACACGCTGGATGGTGTGGCCACCACGGCCACGGTTTTGCAGGACGCCAGTGAATGGTGGCTTCAGTTGGGCGCAGAGGCGGTGCGTGTGAGTGACCTGACCCGCGTGCCTGCCGCACGCCAAGGCGCGGCCGGGGGTGACGGCCGCGTGCGCACCAGCACCAATGGCCGCGTGGTCGCGGTGCAAGTCTCGGTGGGCCAGCGAGTGGAAGCAGGCGCCGCCGTGGTCACGCTGGAAGCCATGAAGATGGAACACGTGCACGTGGCACGCACAGCCGGCACGGTGCGTGCCGTGCATGTCAGCGAGGGCGTGCAGGCGGCCGCTGGCAGCGTGTTGGTGGAAGTAGACCTTGAAAAGAGTTGACCATGTCTGACGAAGTTTTGTACGAACAACGCGGTGCTGCGGCGTGGCTCATGCTGAACCGCCCCGACAAGCGCAATGCCCTCAACGGCGCTGTCATTCAAGGCCTGCGTGACGGACTGCGAAGGGCCCATGCGGACGACAGCGTGCGCGCCATCGTGTTGACGGGCGCGGGCGACAAAGCGTTTTGCGCGGGCGCCGATTTGCAACCTGGCGTCGGCTTCGTTTTCGATCCCGCCAAACCTTCATCGGATTACGCCGATCTGCTGCGCGAGGCCCAAGCAGCCACGCTGCCCATCGTGGTTCGCCTCAACGGCGTGTGCATGGCCGGCGGCATGGGCTTGCTGTGCATGGCCGACATGGCGGTGGCGGCCGATCATGTGGTGCTGGGCCTGCCGGAAGTGAAAGTGGGCGTGTTTCCCATGCAGGTGCTGAGCTTGCTGAAAGACCTGGTGCCTGCGCGCGTGGTGCGCGAGTGGGCCTTGACCGGCGAGCCCTTCAGCGCGCACGAGGCTTTGGCGCATGGCCTGTTGAACCATGTGGTGCCGGCTGCCGAATTGGATGCCAAGACCGACTGGCTGCTGGCACGTTTGCTGGACAAATCGCCCACCGCCATTCGGCGCGGCAAATACGCCATGCGCGCGATCGCGGCCATGTCGTTTGACCAGGCAATTGCCTACATGGAAAGCCAGATTGCACTGACTGCCATGACCGAGGACGCCAAAGAAGGCCGTGCCGCCTTCAATGCAAAGCGCAAGCCCTCGTTCAACGGGCGCTGACCGAGGCCTTTTTCAGCGGCAGCAGACCGGTGGCCAAGGCAGTGCCGACCAAGACAATGGCGGCACAGCCCAGCACCCAGCCGGTGATTTTTTCATCCAGCACCACCACGCCAATGACCGAGGCGAACACCGGGGCCACATAGGTCACGGTCATCGCGCCGCTGGAGCCCAGTTGCGCAATCAAGCGGAAGAACAGCACATAGGCCAAGCCGGTGCACAGCGCGGCTGACACAAACAGCGCCCCCCAGGTCGGCAGGTCGGGCGCATGGCCGGGCCACAGCCAAAGCGCGGGCAGCAGCAAAGCGATGCTGGCACCCATTTGACTGCCGGTCGCCAGCACCATGGGCGGAATGTGTTGCAGGTAGCGCTGGGTGTAGTTGCCGCTGATGCCATAGCTCAGCCCGCCCAGCAAGCAGCATGCAATGGCCAGGCCGGAGCCCCCTGGTTTGAACGACACGCCGCCCGGCGCCTCCAGGGTCAAAAGTGCAGCGCCCAAAAACCCCAGCACCATGCCCAAGGTTCGCCAGCGTGTCAGTTGCTCTTTGAACACCATCCAGGCAATCAAGGCGCCAAACAGGGGAGCCATGGTGTTCAGAATCGACGACAGCCCGGTCGTGATCGACAGCAAGGCATAGGCGTACAGGCTGAAGGGTAGACCGGAATTGAACACACCCACCAGCAGCAGTTCTCGCCTGTGGCGCCAAAGTATGGCGCCTTGTTGCTTGAGCAGCACGACGGGCAACAGGCACAGTGCCGCAATGCTCACGCGCATCCAACTCGTGGGCAGGGCGCCCATGGCATAAGAGACTTTTTGCAGAAACAAAAACGAAGAGCCCCACAGCAGGGACAGCAGCAAAAAATCGGGCAGCCAACGGGCGGCTGGCTGGGCGGCTTTCAAAGCAGGGCGCCCTCCAGTTGCAGCAGGGCGACCTTGCGGTCGAGCCCACCGGCATAGCCGGTCAACGCGCCATGCGCGCCCACCACACGGTGGCAGGGCACGATGATGCTCCAGGGGTTTTTGCCCACGGCGGCGCCCACGGCACGCGAGGCCATGGGTTTTTTCAGTTGCAGGGCCAGTTGGCCGTAACTGGTGGTCTGTCCGCAGCGAATGCCTTGCAAGGCTTTCCAGACGGCGTGTTGAAAAGCTGTGCCCCAAGCGGCTGACAGGCGAACCTTGAACGGCGAGCGTGCGCCTGAAAAATAGTCAGTCAGTTCACGGGCCGCTTGTTTCAGATGAGGATTTTGCCGATCGATTTTCCAACCGTCAAAGTTCGGCATGTGCTGCTGGCCGTCAAACCAGGCACCCGCCAGCCCCTGGTCAGAGGCGGCCAGCAACATGGGGCCCAAGGGGGTGTCCAAGTGGCTGCATTTCAGGTCCATGGTGTTCTCCTTGTCATCTGTGCCTAGGCATGCTGAACATGATACGCAGTTCTGGGCAGACAGGCCATTCACCTACAATCTTTGCATGCAGATCACACCTTCCATTTTCAAAGCCTATGACATCCGTGGGGTGGTTCCCCAGGTGCTGAATCCAGCTGTCGCCCATGCTCTGGGGCTGGCTTTTGGCACCCATGCGAAGGCATGTGGCGAGCGCGTTGTGGCTGTGGGTCGTGATGGCCGTTTGAGTGGCCCTTCACTGAACGAGGCGCTGGTCAAAGGCTTGCAGGAAACTGGCTTGGAAGTGATTGATGTGGGGGTGGTGACCACGCCCATGCTGTACTTTGCGGCACATACCTTGTGCAGCAGTGGCATTCAGATCACCGGCAGCCATAACCCCAAGGACTACAACGGCTTCAAGATGGTCTTGGGCGGCCGCGCGATTTACGGCGACGAAATCCAGGGCCTGCGCAAGATCATGGAAGACGAGTCCTGGCAATTGGCCGAGGGCGGGCAGGTTCGCCATGCCAACATCGAACAAGCCTACCGCGAGCGCATCGTCGGCGATGTCCGTTTGCAGCGACCGATGAAAATCGTGGTCGATTCTGGCAATGGCGTGGCGGGCGCATCGGCCCCGGCCATCTTTCGCGCGCTGGGCTGCGAGGTCATCGAATTGTTCAGTGAGGTGGATGGCCATTTCCCCAACCACCACCCCGATCCCAGCAAGCCGGAAAACTTGCGCGACCTCACCCAAGCCCTGGTGACGCACCAGGCGGAGCTGGGCCTGGCCTTTGATGGCGATGGCGACCGCCTGGGCATCGTGACAAAAGACGGCCACACGATTTACCCCGACCGCCAAATGCTGTTGTTTTCGCAGGACGTGCTCTCGCGCGTGCCGGGTGGGGCGATTGTGTTTGACGTGAAATGCTCGCAACGCCTGGCGCCTGCCATCCGCGTGGCGGGGGGCGAGCCGGTGATGTTCAAAACCGGTCACTCCTTGATCAAGGCCCGCATGAAAGAGCTCGACTCGCCGTTGGGTGGCGAAATGAGTGGCCATATCTTTTTCAAGGAGCGTTGGTATGGCTTTGACGACGGCACCTATGCCGGCTGCCGCCTGCTCGAAATCTTGAGCCGCAGCGCAGACGCCAATGCGGTCTTGCATGCCTTGCCCACCAGCGAGTCCACGCCCGAGTTGAATGTGGCTTGCCAGGAGGGCGAACCTCACAGCGTCACGGCGGCTTTGTTGCAACTGGCCAAGAGCGAGGGATTGCCTGC
Source organism: uncultured Bordetella sp. (assembly GCA_964442645.1). Lineage (GTDB taxonomy): Bacteria > Pseudomonadota > Gammaproteobacteria > Burkholderiales > Burkholderiaceae_C > Limnohabitans. Next base: position 112,548 of record CAYTZZ010000002.1, read on the forward strand.
GCAGGCCCAGCATCCCAAGCTGTCCGAGATCGACGGCTTGCGCATTGATTGGGACGATGGCTTTGGCCTGATTCGCGCGTCCAACACCACGCCTGTGCTGGTGTTGCGCTTCGAAGGCCAGACCGTGGCCGCGCTGACGCGCATTCAGTCGGACATGCTGGCCTTGCTGCGTCGCGTCAAGCCCGATGCGGCTTTTCAAGAGGCGGCGCATTGAACATCCTGATCGTCAAGCTGTCATCGCTTGGCGATGTGGTCCACACCTTGCCGGCCCTCATGGACGTGCGTCAGGCCTATCCAGAGGCGCGCATCGACTGGGTGGTGGAACGCGCGTTTGCGCCGCTGGTGGAAGCCTCCGAAGCCGCAAACCAGGTCATTCCCTGCGAGCTTCGAAGCTGGCGCAAAAAGCCTTTTGCGTCTGACACACGACAAGCCCTGCGTGCCTTCAAAGCGGCCTTGCAGGCTGAAGCCTACGACTGCGTCATCGATTTGCAAGGCTTGACCAAATCCGCTTGGGTTTCTTGGCTGGCGCGCTTGACGCCGAGTGGTCAACGTGTGGCCATGGCCCATCGCACCGACGGCTCGTCCTACGAGCGTCCCACGCGTTGGGTGGCGGATCGACTGATTGCCATGACACCGCATGTGCATGCCATGACCCGTGCGCGCGAGGTCTGCGCACAAGCGCTGTATTACCCGATGCCGGCAACGCTTAACCCTGGACTGGATATTTTGCGTGCGACCGCCCGCCAACAACCCTGCGTCGCGCTCATTCACGGCACCTCCAGAGAAGACAAGTTGTGGCCGCTCGACCACTGGATCGCCTTGGGGCGTCGTTTGGCGACCCAGGGCTACAGCGTGGCCCTACCACACGGCAGTGATGCGGAATTGGCGCGCAGCCAGGAGCTTGCAGCGGCGTTGCCGGGCGCGGTGGTGTGGCCACGCTTGCCGATCGACGCCTTGGCCGCGCGGCTGGCCACCTGTGCCGGCGCGGTGGGCGTGGACAGTGGCCTGAGCCACATTGCGGTGGCGCTGAATTTGCCGCATGTGCAGATCTACAACGTGGACACGGCCTGGCGCACCGGCCCGCAAGGCGCAGCCCACCAATGCAGTGTGTATGCCCAGCCCACGCCGTCCATCGACGCAGTCTGGCAAGCCTGGACGGCATGCCTGGACGGAGCCTGGGCATGCGACTGACAGAGACGCTCACACTGGCGCTCTACAGTCTTCTGGCGCGTGCCATGCAGCCTTTGTTGCGGCGCAAGTTGGCGCGCCGCGGACGTTCCGAACCCGGCTACCTTCACGCCGTGGAGGAACGGTTTGGTCACTACACCCAGCCGCAAGGCCAGGGCTACCTGTGGGTTCACGCCGTCTCGCTGGGTGAAACTCGCGCCGCCGCTGTCTTGCTCCAGGCGGTGCGGGCGCAATGGCCTGACGTGCCCGTGTTGCTGACCCATGGCACGGCCACTGGTCGAGAGGCTGGCCAGCAGCTCTTGCGGCCCGGCGATTGCCAAGTTTGGCAACCGTGGGACACGCCTCAAGTGGTGAGCCAATTTCTTGCGCATTTTCAGCCACGCGTGGGTGTGTTGATGGAGACCGAGGTTTGGCCCAATCTGGTGGCGGCTTGCCAGGAGAGGGGCATTCCACTGATTTTGGCGAATGCACGATTGAGTGAAAAATCGCTTGAGCAGGCGCGACACTGGGCTTGGTTGGCGCGCCCGGCCTATGCAGGGCTGTCGGAGGTGTGGGCACAAACCGAGGCCGATGCCCAGCGCTTGCGCAGCCTAGGTGCTGAAGTCTCAGGGGTCCTGGGAAACATTAAATTTGATGCGACACCCAACCCCCTGCAATGGCAGGCAGGCCAGGCAGCGCGTGCGACGATGGCACGGCCTGTAGCCTTGTTGGCCAGTTCACGCGAAGGTGAGGAAGCCCTGTGGCTACAAGGCCTGCGGGCCATGCCTGAAGCGACAGAACGCCTACAGTGGTTGGTGGTGCCCAGGCATCCACAGCGCTTTGAGGAAGTGGCTGCGCTTTTGGCCAAGGATGGATGGCAAGTGGTGCGACGAAGTCAGCTAACCGATGCCCCGTGGCCGATGGGCTCTGAGAACAACCCTCGCACCATCTGGTTGGGCGACACCTTGGGCGAGATGCCGTATTACTTTGGCTTGGCGGATGTGGCTTTGCTGGGGGGGAGTTTTGAAAAACTGGGTGGACAGAACCTCATCGAGGCAGCGGCCTGTGCTTGCCCCGTCATCATGGGGCCACATACCTTCAATTTCATGGAGGCGGCAGAAGGGGCTTTGCAAGCCGGTGCCGCGCAACGCGTGGAAGACATGCCCCAAGCGATTGCAACAGCATTGCATTGGATAGAGGACAAGGAGGGCTCAGAGGGCCGCATCCTTGCCTCTGAGCGGTTTGCCCGCAGCCACCGGGGCGCCGCACAACGCAGTGTCGAAGCACTGCGTGCATGGTTGACGCTCAAAGCGCCGTGATCATTTCGCCAGCAAGGCGTTGACCGACTGCAGGTCTTCGATTTTCAGCGTGCCATTGGCTTGGCGCAATTTCAGGCCGCCCACCAAAACATCGTAACGGGCCTTCGCCAAATCGCGTTTGGTTTGAAACAACTGGCTTTGCGAGTTCAGCACATCGATGTTGATGCGCACACCCACGGTGTAGCCCAGTTTGTTGGCATCCAGTGCCACTTGGCTGGATTCTTCTGCGGCTTCAAGGGCCTTGACCTGACCGATGCCGGAGACGACGCCAAAATAGGCGGCACGTGTAGCCTGAGCCACATTGCGGCGTGCAGCCTCCAGATCGTTTTTGGCTTTTTCTTCTAACGAGATGGTCTCTTTGTACCGGTTTTCCGTTGCGAAGCCGGCAAAGATGGGAATGCTCATGACCACACTGACTGTGGGTGCTACGACGTGGGAGTCAGGCGAGGCGCTTCCAGACGCGGCCGTTCCGTTAACGTTGCGCGTACCCGTATAGCTGGCCTGCAAGTCCACCGTGGGCTTGTGCCCCGCTCGCGCTCTTTCAATCTCTAACTTGGCAATGTCCAACGCGAGTTGCGCATTCAAGATGCCAGGGTGTGTGATTTCAGAGTCGCGAACCCATTGGTCTGGGTCTGCGGGCAATACGGGCTTGAGTTCCATGGCCTTGGCCAAAGGTTTGGGCGTGGCGTTTTTGATCCCCACCCATTGATCGAGGGCCAAGCGTTTGACGCGCAGGTCATTCTCAGCGGCAATCTCTTGGGCAATGACCAAGTCAAAACGGGCCTGTGCTTCTCGCGTGTCCGTGATGGTGGCCGTGCCCACCTCAAAGTTTCGCTTGGCTGAAGCGAGTTGTTCGGACACCGCTGTTTTTTGGGCGCGCACAAAATCCAGGCTGTCTTGACTCGCCAGAACATCAAAGTACGCTTGGCTGATTCTCACCACCAACTCTTGCTCTGCGGAAACCAACTGGGCCAGCGCTTGGCTGAGTTGTTTTTTGCTTTGGTTGTAGCCGACCAGGTTGCCTGGCCTGAAGAGTGGTTGACTGGCAGTCAACGCGGCAGATTGATTCGTAAACCATCTCGAGTAGCTTGGAACACCCGAAGTGCCGGAAGTGTAGTCAAGCCCAGACCGGTTGGCACTCAACACCAAATTCGAAGTGGGCAGCAACAAGGCCAGCGCCTGATCTGCCTTAGCTTTGCTGGCTTCGTATTGCGCCTTGGCCGCTTGATAAGTGGCGTCGTAGGACCGCGCCGACTCGAAAAGTTCCACCAGGCTTTGGGCCTGAGCCGACACCGTGAGCGCCAAAGCGAGCGCGGCACTCAGAGGCAATTTGCGAAACACTTTCATGAAAACCTTTCGGGGAGCGGATCGGGTCGGGTGAGCCAGTTCGGCAGCACTCAATATTGTGGAACAGAAGGGTCCACTTGTGCAGACCAGGCATGAATGCCCCCCGCCACATTGGCGACGTGGGCGAAGCCTTGCTGTGCCAAAAAAGCAGCCACCTGCATGCTGCGCCCACCGTGGTGGCACAGGCAGGCGATGGGTCGGTTCGGGTCGAGTTCCGACAGCTTTGCCGGGACCAAATTCATGGGAATGTGAAGAAATGCAAAGTTTCCAGCTTGGATGCTGGCTGTTTGCAATTCCCATGCTTCGCGTACATCCAAAACCACGGTTTGTCCTTGGTCTTGCTTGGCTTGCATCCAGTCTTGGAGTTGCGACGGCTGGACCTGGTCAATCATGGCGTTCAAAATTTGAAAGAAGATGTTTTGACGAAGCCTTCCAAGGCAGGCACAGCGGTATCCCACAGTGCACGGCTTTGCCATTGCTGATCGGCCACACGGGTGAAGAGGGTGGCGTGCATGATGGGGTCACCGCCCACGATGGCGATCAGCTTGCCGCCCACCTTCAGTTGGTTCAGCAGGCTTTGCGGCACTTCGGCCACCGAACCACCCAGCACGATGGCATCGAAGGGGGCTTCTGCGACCCTGTCGCTGGCGCCGTGTCCCACGCGCACGTCGGCATTGTGAACGCCCGCCGCGCGCAGGTTGGCTTGGGCAGATTGCGCCAAATCAGGGTTTATTTCCAGGCTGATGACTTGGTGCGCGCGGTGGGCCAGCAAGGCGGTCAGGTAGCCGCTGCCCGTGCCGATTTCCAGCACAGTTTCGTGACCTTGGAGGTGCAGGTCGTGCATCAGGCGGGCATCAATGCGAGGGGGCAGCATGGTTTGCCCATGGGCCAAAGGAATTTCTGTGTCAGCGTAGGCCAGTGACTGGTAGGTCGGCGGCGTGAACTTTTCGCGCTCCACCGTAGAGAGCACGGAGAGGGCAGCAGGCTCCAGCACCATCCAGGTCCGGATTTGCTGTTCCACCATGTTGAAGCGGGCTTTTTCGAGGTTCATGTCGCGGTTCCAAAGAGGCTGAAGACGTTGGGGGTGATTTTAAGGGGCAATGCTTTCAGAGCCTGACCGCGCGTTTCGGTGCCACAGGCGCTTGAGCCATTGAGAAAAATCGTCCAGGTAACAGTAAACAACAGGTACCACCACCAGGGTCAGCAAGGAGGAGGTGATGACCCCGCCAATCACCGCCTGGCCCATGGGCGCACGCTGCTCAGAGCCTTCGCTGAGGGCAAAGGCCAGCGGGATCATGCCGAAAATCATGGCCAAGGTGGTCATCAAGATGGGGCGCAAGCGCACGCGGGCTGCCAGCAAGAGGGCCTCGTTGCGCGGTAACCCCGGGCTGGTGCTGCCATCGGCTTGCGCAAAACCTTCCTGCGCACGAATGGCGAAATCCACCAGCAAGATGGCATTTTTCGTGACCAGTCCCATGAGCATCACGATGCCAATGATGGAGAACATGGACAGCGTGGAGCGAAACATCATGAGGGCCAACACCACGCCAATGAGCGTCAGGGGCAAGGAGGTCATCAGAGCCAACGGTTGCAAGAAGCTCTTGAACTGGCTGGCCAGAATCATGTAGATGAAAATCACGGCCAACGCCAGGGCCGACAGCGCATAGCCAAACGATTCCTGCATGTTCTTGGTGGAACCGCTGAACTGGTAGTAGTAGCCTGGCGGCAATGGGATCGCGCTCATGACTTTGCGAATGTCGGCGGAAATTTCGCCCGTTGAGCGGTTGTAGGCGTTGGCATTGATGCTGACTTCGCGCAGCAGGTCGCGCCGGTTGATCTGGTTCGGGCCGGTACTCTCGCGCACCATGGCAATTTGGTCCAGGCGAACGGTTCGGGAGTTGCCATCCGCCGCGGCGGGCAACGTAAAAGGCAGACGGGCCAGGTCTTCGGGGGTGTTTCGGGCAGAGGGCGCCAGGCGCACATTGACGTCGTAGGTCTGGTCGTCACTGGCGCGCCAGTTGCCCACGGTTTGGCCCGCCACCAGGTTTCGCAATTGCGGGCCGACAGTGGCGACGCCCAGGCCCATCTCGGCTGCAGCGGAGCGGTTGACCACCACCTCTACCGTGGGCTTGTCGGGTTTGACACTCGAGTCCAGATCGACCACGCCTGGGATGGCGCGTACGCGGGCCATGACGGTTTGGCTGAGCCGCTCGAGTTCGCGCAAATCGGTGCCTTGCAGCGAGAACTCAATTTGCTTGTTGCCGCCGACCGTGTCCAACTGACCCACATGGGTCACGGTGATGCCTGGCACCTGGCGCAGGCGCTCGCGAATAGCCGCTGCGACCTCGTCCACGCTGCGCTGTCGCAATTTTCTGTCCAGCAAGCGCACGTAGAGGCTTGCGTAAATCTTGCCGTTGGCCGCCCCGGTGTTGATCGTCGTCAGGGTGTAGCGGATCTCGGGAAACTCACGCAAGATGGCGTCCACCTGTTGTGCTTTGGCTTGCGTCACCTCCAGCGAGGAGCCCACCGGGGTGTAGAAATTGACCGTGGTTTCCGAATAGTCTGCCTTGGGCACAAACTCGGTGCCCAACAAAGGTACCAAGACCACGCTGGTCACAAACACCGCAATGGCCAAACCCACTGTGGCCAATTTGTGGCCCAAGGCCCATTGCAGCCAGCGCTCGTACACATGGCCCATGTTTTCTGTGGCGCGCTCGAACCAGCCTGTCACGCGTCCCAGCGTGCGGTCGTAAAGTGAAGGCGCATGCGCTTTTTCGCCGTGGCGGTGGATGCTGGGGTCATGCCAGATGCTGGACAGCATGGGGTCCAGGGTGAAGCTGACGAACATCGAGATCAGCACGGCCGCCACAATGGTCAGGCCGAACTCATGGAAAAACTTGCCAATGATGCCCTCCATGAACCCGATGGGCAGAAACACAGCCACGATGGACAGCGTGGTGGCCAGCACCGCCAGCCCGATTTCTTGCGTGCCCTGCATGGCCGCATCAAACGCGTTCTTGCCCATTTGCACATGGCGAACAATGTTTTCCCGGACCACGATGGCATCGTCAATCAGCAAGCCCACGCAAAGTGACAGCGCCATGAGGGTCACCATGTTGATGGTGAAGCCCAGCATGTGCATGAACAAGAAGGTGCCAATGATGGAGATGGGCAAGGTCAGCCCGGTGATGACCGTGGAGCGCCAGGAGTTCAGGAACAGAAAAACAATCAGCACCGTCAACAACGCCCCTTCGATCAAGGTCTGGCGCACGTTGTTCACAGAAACGCGAATCATGCGCGAGCCGTCGTAGATGGGGGCGAGTTGAATGCCGGGTGGCAGTTGCTTTTCGATGTCTTTCAAAGTTTTGTTCAAACCGTCGATCACATCCAGGGTGTTTTCATCCTGTGATTTTTGGACGGACATCAACAGCGTGCGCTCTCCGTTGTAAAGCGCCATGTTTTCCAGTTCTTGCGCGCCGTCGTTCACGCTGGCCACTTGGGACAGCCGAATCGAGGTCGAACCCTTGCGTGCCACGATGATTTGGCCAAAGTCTTCGGGGCGCACCATGCGGGCTTGGACTTGAATCACACGGTCTTGCGTGGCAGAGCGCACGGCCCCCACAGGAACGTCCTGGTTTTCAGCGCGGACCGCATTGATGACTTGGTCTGCGCTGACGCCCAAAGCTTCCATGGCGCGCGGGTTCAAATACAAATTGATTTCGCGCTTGGTCCCGCCAACCAGCGTGACAGCGCCCACGCCGCGCACGTTTTCAAGCCGTTTCTTCAAAACCTGATCGGCCCAATTGGTCAGGGCCACACCCGTGAGGGGGGCGCTCGCGCCGGCTGTCTTGGCGTCAGGCAAAACGGCCAGGGACCAAATCGCACGGCTGGAGGGGTCAAATCGCAGCACTTTCGGTTCTTTGACTTCGGTGCGCAATGTCGGTCGGATGCTGGCCACTTTTTCACGCACATCGTCAGCGCCTTTACGCCCATTGATGTGCAGCTGAAACTCAATGACCACCACCGACATGCCTTCGTAGCTGCGCGAAGTGAGGGCATTGATGCCGGCAATGGAGTTGACGCCTTCCTCGATTTTTTTGCTGACCTCGGACTCCACAATTTCAGGAGAGGCGCCTGGGTATTCGGTGGTCACCACCACCACGGGAAAGTCGATGTTGGGAAATTGGTCGATCTTCAGCCGCTGGTAGGCAAACAAGCCCAGCACCACAAAGGCCAGCATGAGCATGGTGGCGAAAACCGGGTTCCTCAGACTGACTTTTGTGAACCACATGGCTCAGCCTCCGGCAGCTTTGGGGGCTTGCGTGATCTTGACCGGCGTGCCTTCGCGCAAACGACCGACATGGGCGCCCAAAACTTGGCTGCCTTCGCGCAGCCCTTGCACCTCGACCCAATTTTCAGATTGGGGGTCCCCGCTGGCGGTGCCACGCGCGCCCAACTGAACCGGCACATGGCGCACTTTTTGGTCTTCAATCACTTGCACATAGGGCGCAGGCTGATCGGTGCGAACGGTGTTGACGGGCACGGCCAGCACAGTGCGTTGTTCCGTGCCCAGAACGCCTTCGGTGAACAAGCCCTGTCGCAGGCCCGTGACATCACTGATTTGCAAGTACACCAAGACACTGCGGCTGCCGGTTTGCGCGCTGGGGTTGATGCGTTGCACACGTGCGGCCACGGTTTGGCCTTGGCCCTCGACGCTCAGGTGTGCGGTTTGCCCGATGCGCACCTTGACGGAGTCTGCCGCGCTCAGAGTGGCTTCGACTTCCAGTTGGCTGAGGTCGACCAGCTCCAGAATGCGCGCATCAATGGCCAAGCGTTCTCCGTTCTGGGCCGCGCGTGCCGCCACCCAGCCTGAAAAGGGCGCCACCATCTGCGAGTCCTCCAGCGCCTTGCGGGAGACCTCAGCGCCTGCAACGGCAGCACGGTAGGTGGCCTGGGCAGACTGCAGCGTGGCCAAGGAGGTGTCCAGCGCAGTTTTGGAAATGAAGCCCTGGTCGACCAGGGCGCGGTTGTTGTCAAATTGGCGCTGGGCAATGTCCACCTGGGCTTTGGCCGCCTCGGCTTGCTCTTGCGCCTGGCGCAGGCGACGCTGGTACTCGGTGGGGTCGATGCGGGCAAGCACCTGGCCTGCTTTCACCGGGTCGCCCTCACGCACTTGCAGATCCATCAACTCCCCGGCCACGCGCGCCTTGATCAGGGCCGAGCGCACCGCGCGCAAACTGCCTGAGATGGGCAAGCCCAGTTGCAAGGCTTTGGGTTTGACCTCCACCTTGTCGGAAGCGGCGAATTCCAGCACATCGTTGGTGGTCGGTAAACTCAGTGCGGTTGCTTGTTGGGCTTTGCGTGTGGCCATCACACGCATGCCAACCACCACCACAGCGCCAATCGCGCCGGCAAGAATCAGGAGCCGAACAGTTTTTTTCATCGCAATGTCCCTCTAGGGGCGGGTTGCCGCAGGCCATTGAGCAAAGTGTTCAAATGGGTTAGCAAAAAGGTTTCAGGGTCGAACGAGGGCTTGGTGGCCGAACACGGGCCGAGCGAGTGCTTCCACATCATGAGGAACATCATGGCGGAGACCAGGCTCATGCACACATGGTGCACTTCCATGGGACGAAATTCTCCCTGGTCGATGCCACGCTGCAGAATGCGCTCGATCAAATGTTGTCCAGGTTTGACCACTTCACACTCATAGAAAGCGGCAATTTCCGGGAAGTTGCGGGCTTCGCTCATGACCAGTTTGGTGATGCCGCCCGCCAGCGTGCTGCCAATTTGCGTCCACCACGCGGTCAAGCCATAGGCCAGCATGTCGGCGCTGGAGCCCTCAAAGCCCTCAAACTCCTGGTTCCATGCCATCAGATGTCGGGACAGGTTGGACTGGATGACCGCCTTGAACAAGTCCTCTTTGGACGAGAAGTACAAAAAGAGCGTGCCCTTTGAGACGCCGGCCCGCGTGGCAACCTCTTCGGCGCGGGTGGCAGCGTAGCCCTTCTCGACAAACAACTCTAACGCGGCCTGCAACAATTCGCCGGGTCGCGCCTCCTTGCGGCGTTCGCGTTTGCTGTGCGAGTCGTTGGCAGGGGGGGTGGAAACGGTGGGCATAATTAATGACTGACTGGTTATTAATGTAACCCAAAGGGTCCAGTTTCGTCAAAGCGGTTCAGGTCAGGCGCAGTCCCAACCATTCGCGCAAAACCTGCCGGCTCAGGTTCAGCCCTTGCCCCGAGGGCAATGCGTCAAGCCAGCGAGACCCCGTGCCTCTTGGAATGCCTGTGGGAACCGGCAGAACCTTGAAGCCCGCCGCTTCAAAGTTGCGCACACTGCGCGGCAAATGCCAAGCCTGCGTGACCAAGGCGATGTGCTGCACGTTCTGGGGCAGCAGCAACTCGGCCGACATCAGGGCGTTCTCGCGGGTGTCTCGGGATCTCGCTTCCAGCCATTGAAATTTCAGGCCATGGTCTTGCCAGAGGACTTGGCTGGCCACTTCCGCTTCGGAGGGTGTCGGCGCCTGGTGTCCCCACCCCTGTCCGCCTGAAAACGCCAAGGGGAGGTGGGTGATTTTGGCCAGCCGGGCGCCGGCTGTGACCCGCTCTTGGGCTTCCAGTGTCAACTCATCCGGGATGCGGCGCGCCATGTCGCCCGGGCGAACACCTGCGCCGAGCACCACGATGGCCTGGGCCTCGGACACGCGCGCCAGGCTGGGCGGGTCAAAGCTGGGCAGCAGGAGGTGGCACAAGCCAACAGCCACCGACTGGCAACTCAGAAGCCACAACATGCCAAGCGCTGCCCACGCCGTCACACTCGCCACGCGACGTCGCGATGCGTGGCGCCCCAGCCACAAACCGGTTGCCAGCAGCAACAAAGGTCCGGCAGGGGGTAAGACCAGGGCTGTGAGGAGGGGCTTGAGGTCGCTCATGAGGGGTGTCGTGCCACATTGTCCTTGAAAATCAGTCAGGCACTAAATGTTCTATTGACAGAACAATAGAACCGATGGAGGATGCGCACCCATGCGCCGCGATATGCCCTTGCCCAAATACCACCAGGTTTACCTGGTGTTGCGTGAGCAATTGCAAGAAGGGCGTTTCAACCAGGGCTTGCCGGGTGAAATGGCGCTGATGAAACAGTTTGGTGTGGCGCGCGTGACCATTCGTCGCGCCTTGTCACAGCTGGCCGGCGATGGCCTGATTGCCCGAGAGCCGGGGCGCGGCACCCGGCCCTTGCGTGCCAGCGCTTTGCCACTTGCCAAAGCCCAAGCAGCTGAGGAGCAGCGGGCGCAGCTGACCGGCTTGCTGGAGAATTTGGTCAGCATGGGCCTGCGCACCTCGGTCAAGGTTCTCAGTGTTGACAACATCCAGGCCTCTGTCGAGGTGGCGCAAGCACTGCGCTTGGGCGAAGGCGAGCGCGTGCAAAAAGCCGTCCGTGTTCGCAGCACCCGCGAAGGCCCGCTGTCACACATCACCACCTGGGTGCCGCACAGCATCGCCAAAGACTTCGGCCGCAAAGAGCTGGCCAAAAAACCCATTTTGTTGCTTTTGGAAGAGTCTGGGGTCAAGGTCGGGCGGGCGGAGCAAAGCATCTCAGCGCGCCTGGCCGATGCCCACTTGGCCCAACATTTGGATGTGGCCATTGGCTCCGCGCTGCTGGATGTGCGCCGCTTGATTTTTGACGAGGACGATCAGCCCATTCAATGGCTGCACGGCCTTTACCGCCCGGATCGTTACGAGTATCAGATGCAGTTATCGCGCGTTGGCAGCATCGATGCCAAGGTGTGGATCAGCAAAGAGTTGTCAGCCCGCTTTCATTGATTACTTCAAAGGAGATTTTTATGAGCAACCGTCGCACGTTCATGGCGCATTCAGCCGCCGCCGCCACCACGCTGGCGTTTCCACTGGTGGCCGGCGCACAAGCCAAAACCGTCAAGGTGGGTGTGCTGCACCCTGTGACAGGTGCCTTGGCCTACTCCGGCCAACAGTGCCGCATGGGTGCGTTGATGGCCATTGAGGACATCAACAAAGCCGGCGGCATCAAGTCCTTGGGTGGCGCCAAATTGGAAGCCTTGTTGGGGGATGCCCAGTCCAACCCGCAAGCAGGGACTGCCGAAATCGAAAAAATGAACGAAGCCGGTGTGAGCGCCGTGGTGGGCGCGTTTGCCTCCGCCATTTGTTTGGCCACCACCCAGGCGGCTGCCAAGTACAACCTTCCCCACGTGGTCGATGTGGGCGTGGCCGACCAAATTGTGGAGCGTGGCCTGAAGAACACCTTCCGCTTCGGTCCCGGCTACAAGAAGTGCGCAGAAATCGCGGTGGCCAACTTGCACGTATTGAACACCGCCGCTGGTCGCCCGGCGCGCAGCGTCATGATCATTCACGAAGAGTCCCTGTTTGGCACCGGCACGGCCAACTTGTTGTCGCGCGAATTGCCTGGCTACGGCTACGAGGTCAAGGAAGTCATCAAGCATGCCAACCCGACGCGAGACTTCAACAACATCGTGTTGCGCATCAAGCAAGTCAACCCGGACATCGTGATCCCCGCCAACTACTACAACGAATACGCCTTGCTGGTGCGCACCATGCAACAGCAGAAAGTGACGCCCAAGGCGATTTACTCGGTGCTCGGCGGCGCTGCCTCCAGCTACAAGTTCGTCAAAGAGTTTCCGGATGCGGCCAACGGCATCATTGACTGCAACCATTGGTTCAACCCCAAGGACAAGCGTTCTGCCGAGCTGAAAAAGCGGGTCGAGGCGCAAGGGCAATTCTTCAGCTATGAAGTGTTCATGACCTACACCGCCATGCGTCTGCTGGCGGACAGCATCGAGCGCGCGAAATCCAGCGACCGCGCCGCCATCATCGATGCGCTGTCCAAGAGCACCTTCTCCGACCACATCATGCCTTACGGCCCGACGCAATTTGTGAACGGCCAGAACATGGGCGCACAGCCCTTGATGACCCAGGTGGTCAAGGGCGACATCAAGGTGATCATTCCCCGTGATTACCGCGAAGTCGAGCCGGTGTTCCCTTTGAACGCCTGATTTTCTGAGGCGCATCGGGCATGTTTGATCCCAGTATTTTGTGGGCCTCGGTCCTCAACGGTGTCACCACCGGTGCGGTCTATGCCTTGATTGCGCTTGGCTTGACGCTGATTTACGGCGTGCTGCACATCATCAATTTCGCGCATGGCGCGTCATTGATGATGGCGCTCTACGGTGTCTATTTTTTGAAAGAGCGCCTGGGCATCGACCCTTACCTGGCCTTGCCTGTGGTCGTGCCATTGATGTTTGTCTTGGGTTATGTCTTGCAGCGCGTGGTGATCAACCGCGCCAGCCATGGCAAGGATGAAAACATTTTGCTGGTCACCCTGGGCTTGTCCATCGTCATGGAAAACCTGGCGCTGCTGTTTTTCAAGTCTGACACGCGCACGATTGACACGGCTTACACCCTGACCACTTGGTCCATCGGGTCCGCCATGATTTCTTTGCCCAAGTTGGTGGCCTTTGTCGGCGCGCTGGTGGTGTCGGCGCTGTTGTTGTGGATGGTGCGCGGGACCGATTTGGGTCGCGCCATTCGTGCCGTCGCCAAAGAGAAGCATGGCGCACGGCTCATGGGCATCGATGTGGAACATGTGTACGCCATGTGCTTTGGCATTGGGCTGGCCTGCTTGGGTGCAGCGGCCTGTTTTCTGTTGCCGGCTTATTACGTGAACCCGCAAGTTGGCAATGGCTTTGTGCTGGTGGCTTTCACCATCGTGGTGCTGGGCGGCATGGGCAGTTTTGCCGGCGCACTGTTGGGGGGGCTGTTGATTGGCGTGGTGGAGTCCCTCGGGGGCTTGTACTTGGGTGAGTCCTTGGGTCAAGTGGGTATTTTTGTGATCTTCATTGCGGTGCTGCTGTTGCGTCCACAAGGCTTCTTCGGGGCGCGCACATGAAAGATTTGCGCAACGTCATTTTGTTTGTGTTGGTTGTGGCCTTGGTGCCTGTGCTGACAAGCTCCGGGGTGATCCTGAATTTTGTGATGACCGCGCTGTACGCCTGCTTGCTGGCGCAGGCCTGGAACATCCTGGGCGGCTTTGGTGGGCAATTTTCTTTTGGCCATGCCTTGTTTTTCGGCACCGGCGCCTATGCCCAAGCCATTTTGCAGTTGCAGTTCAATGTGAACGCTTGGGTGGCCTTGCCTTTGGCCATGGGCGCCAGTGCCATGGTGGGGGCCTGGGTGGGCGCGCTGTCGTTTCGCTACGGCCTGAAGGGTTCCTACTTTGCTCTGGTGACGCTGGCGTTTGCCGAGGTGTTCCGCATCGTTGCCTTGTCGGTGCCCTTCACGGGCGCCGGGGTGGGCCTGATGCTGCCGCTTCAGTCCTCTGCGGCGGCCATGCAGTTCGGCACTCGCGCAGGCTTTGCCTGGCTGATGCTTGGCTTGGTGGCTTTGGCCTTGTGCGTCACGGTCTGGCTGCGGCATTCGCGCTTTGGCGCTTACCTTCAAGCGGTGCGCGACAACGAAGACGCAGCGCGTGCCATTGGCGTGAACCCCTTTCAGGTCAAACTGCTGGCCACGGTGCTGTCTGGGGGCTTGATGGGGGCCGGTGGCGCTTTTTATGTGCAGGTGTTTCAGTACATTGACCCCAGCATTGCCTATGGCCCGCACACCTCGGTCGAGGCCTTGGTGGGCGCCATTGTCGGTGGCATGGGGACTTTGTGGGGCCCCGTCGTCGGGGCCCTGGCCTTGCATGTCTTGGCTGACCTGACCCGCAACTTGTTTGGCCAATTGCCGGGCATCAACATGGTGATTTACGGCGCTGTGCTGGTGATGATCGTCATGTTCTTGCCGCGTGGCATAGCGGGCTCTGGTGTTTCCGTGCGTACGGCCTGGCAACGTTGGACAGGGGGGCGCTCATGACGGTTTTGTTGCAAGTGCAAGGCGTCTCCAAATCTTTTGGGGGCTTGCGCGCGGTGCAGGATGTGAGCCTGACCGTGACCCCAGGCAGCCTCACGGCCTTGATCGGCCCCAATGGTGCGGGAAAAACCACCTTGTTTGCCTTGATGTCAGGCTTCTTGCGTCCCGACCAGGGGAGCGTGTCGTTTGCCGGTCAAGACATCACCGGGCAAGCGCCGCATTTGAATGCGGCCCTGGGCTTGACGCGCACCTTTCAAATCGTGCAACCCTTTGCCGCCCAAACCGTCCGGGAGAACATCGCGGTCGGTGCCCATTTGCATCTGCCGCAACGCGCGCTGGCTTTGGCGCGCGCAGAAGAAGTGGCTTTGCAAGTCGGCTTGAGCCCCCAACTGGACAAACTGGCCAGCGATTTGACGGTGGCAGGCCGCAAGCGGCTGGAAATGGCCCGGGCTTTGGCTGCGCGGCCCAAGTTGTTGCTGCTGGACGAAGTGCTGGCGGGTTTGAACCCGCAAGAAATTGCCGAAATGATTCCCGTGGTCCGCAACCTGGTGGCGCAAGGCGTGACGGTTTTGATGATCGAGCACGTCATGCAAGCCGTGATGAACTTGGCCGAGCATGTCTGGGTGCTGGCACAGGGCAAATTGATTGCCGAAGGCTCGCCTTCGCAAGTCACGCAAAACGCCCAGGTGATTGAGGCCTATCTCGGGCATGGCACAGCTGCGCGCTTGCGCGCCCAGCATGGAGACAAGCCATGAGCGGTCATGACAAATTGTTAGAGGTCGTGAACGTGCGTGCGGGCTATGGCGCCGTCGAGGTCTTGCGCGGTGTGTCCTTGCAGGTTCGCAGCGGGGAGACCGTGGCTTTGCTGGGCAGCAATGGCGCGGGCAAGACCACCTTGAACACCGTCCTGTGTGGCTTGCTGCCAGTTCAGTCTGGGCAGATTTTCTTCAATGGCCAAGAGCTCACCTGTGCGCATTACCGCAAGGTGGTGGAAGCCGGCCTGATTCAGGTGCCAGAGGGACGCAAGATTTTTCCCAACATGAGCATTCTGGACAATTTGATGTTGGGGGCCTACACCCGCGCCAAAGCCCGCAGACAGGACAACCTCGATCAGGTCTTTGGCATTTTTCCCAAGCTCAAAGAACGCATGACGCAGTTGGCGGGCACGCTCAGTGGCGGCGAGCAACAAATGTTGGCCATTGGCCGTGGCCTGATGGCCGAGCCCATCCTGTTGATCCTGGATGAGCCCTCTCTGGGTTTGTCGCCTTTGCTGGTCGAGGAAATGTTCAGCCTGATTGGCCAACTGCGCCACCGTGGCTTGGCTGTGTTGTTGGTAGAACAAAACGTAGGCCAGTCGCTGGACATTGCCGATCGCGCTTATGTGCTCGAGAACGGGATGATCCGCTTCGAGGGCGCGCCGGCAGACTTGCTGGCCAGCGATGAGTTGCGTCGGGCCTACCTGGGAATGTGAAAGCCATGCAGCAGCCACAGATGGGGCCTCAAACCCTGGCCCAAAAATTGATCGCGCGCGCCGCTGGTCGTGACGCCGTTCGCGTGGGCGAGGTGGTGACCTGCCAGGTCGACCTCGCCATGTTCCACGATTCTTCCGGGCCGCGCAGGCTCAGGCCGATGCTGGAGGACTTGGGCGCTGAAATTTGGGATCCGCGCAAGGTGGTCCTGGTGATGGATCATTACGTGCCCGCGGTGGATGACGACGCCAAGCGCATTGTGCAAATCGCGCGCGACACCGCCAAAGACTGGCGCTTGCCCAACGTGATTGACTCGCAAGGCATTTGCCATGTGGTCTTGCCCGAGAGGGGCTTTTTGCGACCCGGCATGTTTTGTGTGGGCGGCGATTCGCATTCACCCACCGGTGGCGCTTTTGGCACCTACATGTTTGGCATCGGCGCCACCGAGATGTTGGGCGTGGTGGTGACAGGCGAATTGTGGGTACAGGTGCCGCGCACGCTGCGCATGACCTGGCAAGGTCCGTTGGCTGCAGGGGTCTGTGCCAAAGACATGATGCTGCACATGATTGGCCGCTTTGGCATGAATGGCGGCGACTATCAGGCCGTGGAATTTGCCGGAGACACCGTGCGCGGCCTGAACATGCAAGAGCGCATGACCTTGTCCAACATGAGCGCAGAAATGGGCGCCCAAGTGGGCTTGATTGCACCCGATGAAACAACAGTTGCCTACCTGAGCAGCAAAGGCGTTCCAGCTGACGATTTGCGTGACATCGCGCAATGGGCGACAGATGAGGGCGCTGCGCTCGAGGACCATGTTTTCAAGGCCACCGATTTGGCGCCGCAAGTCGCAGCGCCCCACAGTCCCGCCAATACCAAAGACGTGGGCCACTTCGCAGGCCTGGACTTGAATGTGGCCTATCTGGGGGCGTGCACTGGTGCCAAATTGGAAGACCTGCGCGCGGCGGCCCAAGTGTTGAAAGGCCGCAAAGTGGCGTCCAGCATGCGCTTGCTGGTGGCGCCGGCCAGCGCCCGTGAGCAAGCCCAGGCGGCGCAAGAGGGCACGCTGCAAACGCTGATCGATGCCGGCGCCCAAGTCTTGCCCAACACCTGTGGCATATGTGCCGGCTATGGCGGCCATTTCGAGGAAGGCGCGCGCGTCATTTCGAGCACGGCACGCAACTTCAAGGGCCGCATGGGGCCGGCCAGCGTGGACGTCTATTTGGCCTCGCCCTGGACTGTGGCGGCTTCAGCCTTGCGTGGAAAAATCTCTGATGTTCGGGAGGTCTTGTGAGCGCTGGCCTGAACCTCCCCAACTGTCTTGTCTGGCGCTTGGGTGCAGACGTCGACACCGATGTACTGGCGCCCGGTGCTTACATGAAACATGGCATGGACATCATCGCCGTGCATTGCCTGGAAAGCTTGCGCCCCGAGTTTGCGTCGCAAGTCAAACCGGGCGACGTGGTCGTGGCTGGCCCGAACTTCGGCATTGGCTCATCGCGCGAGCAAGCGGCCGCTGCCTTGCGCCATCTGGGCATTGCAGCGGTGATCGCGCCGTCGTTTGGCGGGCTTTTCTTTCGCAATGCCTTCAATCTCGGTTTGCCTTTGCTGGTGTGCCCGCAGGCTGAAACCCTTCAAGAGGCTGAACGCATCACGGTCCATGCCCAAGCGGATGCCTGCTGGGTTGAGCGGGCAGACCACACCCAACTGCCAGCGCAAGCGATCCCTGATTTTTTATTGGACATGGTCCATGCCGGAGGTTTGATGAATTTGCTGAAACAACGTCGCCAGGGAGGCGCACATGCGTGATCAAACGGCCCCCATGGCCAGCCTGGACCCGGTGACCTTGGCAGTTTTGCGCGGCCGCCTGGAGCAAATTGCCGACGAGATGGACGCCACGCTGTACCGCAGCGCCTTCAACCCCATCATTGCCGAAGCGCACGATGCCTGCCACGGGCTCTACGACGCGCAAACCGGCGACACCCTGGTGCAAGGCAAGTCAGGCTTGCCGGTGTTTGTGGGGGCCATGGCGTTTGCCGTGCGCGCTGCGGCCAAGGCCGCGGAACAACGCGGTGGCATGAAAGAGGGCGACACTTGGCTGTTCAACGATCCCTACGAAGGTGGCACGCATGCCAACGACTTCAAGTTGGTACGGCCTTTCTTTCGCCAGGGCAAGCTCTTTTGCTATCTGGCTTCGGCGGCGCATTGGCATGATGTGGGCGGCGCGGTCCCTGGCAATTACAACCCGGCCGCCACAGAGTGCTGGCAAGAGGCGGTGCAAATTCCGCCGGTGCGCATCGTGCGTGCCGGCATGCTCGATGAAGATGTGCTGGCCATCTTGCGCGCCAACACCCGCCTGCCCGACAGCTTGTGGGGCGATTTGAACGGCCAGTTGGCCGCGCTCGATCTGGGCGTCACGCGCCTGCACAGCCTGTTGGATGAGCAAGGTGACGACACCGCGCAAAGCGCCATGAGCGAGTTGCGACAGCGTGCCCTGCGACTCATGCGCGCCCACATTGGACAACTGCCGGACGGCACCTATTCCTTCGAAGACGTGCTGGACAACGATGGCGTGGACGATCGCCCCCTCAGCATTGCCTTGGACATGACCATCCAGGGCGAGCAGATGACGCTGGATTTCTCGCGCACTTCACCCCAGTGTGCGGGACCGGTCAACATTTCCCGCGCCACCGCGGTGGCGGCCTGCTATGTGGCCCTCAAGCACGTGTTCCCCGATGTCCCTGCCAATGCCGGCGTGTTGGATGCTGTGAATTTTGTGTTGCCAGAAGGCCTGGTGATCAGTGCCGCGCGCCCGCGCCCCGTGGGCGGTTACACCGAAACCATTTTGCGCATGATCGATGTGATTTTCAGCGCAACGGCGTTGGCCGACCCCCAGCGTGCTGTGGCGCATGCCTACGGCACCATCAATGCGCTGTCCATTGCCGGCCACCGGACCGATGCGGCACACAAAGGCCAGCGCTGGGTGATGTTCAGCTTTTTTGGCGGCGGCCATGGCGGCCATGCCGATGGCGATGGCTTGAGCCATGGCAATGCGCCCATCTCTACCGCCACCATTCCGCCGCTGGAGATTTTGGAGGCCGCCTATCCGGTGCGCTTCACCCAATGGGCATTGCGCCCCGATTCGGGTGGCGATGGCGAGCATCGCGGTGGCCTGGGGGCCATCTATGAAATTGAATTGCTGGAAGAGCAGGCCGAAGCCTTTATTTTTGGCGAGCGTGGCAAGGCGTCGCCCAAAGGCATCGCTGGCGGCCAAGAGGCCTTGCCCAATGTGTTCGAGTACCAGCAAGATGGGCAATGGCAGCGCCCGCCCATGGTGTCCAAAATGTTGGGCATCCGCCTGAAAAAAGGCGAGCGTGTGCGGCTGCAAACCCCTGGCGGCGGTGGCTACGGTGATGCCCGCCAACGTTCACCTGCGGCCCGGGCCCAGGACATTCAGCAAGGTTTTGTGACGCCGGTTTTTGGCAAGGAGGGCGCATGAGCGGCCAGACAGTGATTGGCGTGGATGTCGGCGGCACGTTCACGGATTTGTTTGTCCTCGACGAGGCCACGGCCAGTGCGCGCATTGTCAAAGTACCCTCGACGCGTGGCGAGGAAGCGCGCGGTTTCATGAACGGCATTGCGCGTGTCGGCGCTGGCGCCGAGGCCATTGCCACCATCGTGCATGGCACAACCGTTGGAACCAATGCCTTGCTGGAACGCAAGGTGGCCAAGACAGGCATCCTCACCACGCGCGGCTTTCGCGATGTGCTGGAAATGCGCCGCCGCGACCGACCGCAAACCTGGGGCTTGCGCGGCAGCTTCACGCCGGTGGTGCCGCGTGAGCTTCGCCTGGAAGTCGATGAGCGCGTGTTGGCCGATGGCACGGTCCACACGCCAGTGGACCTGGCGCAAGTGCGTGCCCAGGCGCAAACCCTGCTGGATGCAGGCTGCGAGGCCATTTGCGTGTTCTTCATTCATGCCTACGCCAACCCTGCCAATGAACAGGCCGCCGTGGAAGCGGTTCGGGCCCTGTGGCCCAACCCCTTCGTGACCTCGGCCTCGGAAGTGTTGCCCGAAATTCGCGAATTCGAGCGCTGCTCCACCGCCACCTTGAACGCGGCCTTGCAGCCGGTGGTGGGCAGTTACCTGTCACGCCTGGAAGCTGACTTGCGAACCCAAGGGTTCGCTGGCGAGTTGCTCATTGTGCAAAGCAATGGCGGCGTGATGTCGCGCCAGACTGCTTGTGATGTGCCCGTGCGCACGGCGCTGTCGGGACCAGCGGCAGGGGTCATTGCGTGTGCAGCGATTGCCCGTGCGGCGGGCTTTCCCGATGTGATCACGGGTGACATGGGCGGCACCTCCTTTGACGTCTCGCTGGTCGCCAAAGGCGAGGCGGCCTTGGCCGCGCAAACCGCCATTGAATATGGCCTGGTCGTGCGCTCGCCCATGATTCAAATTGAAACCATTGGTGCCGGGGGTGGTTCCATTGCGTCGGTGGATGCCAGTGGCATGTTGCAAGTCGGACCCGAGTCGGCGGGCAGCAACCCGGGGCCGGCTTGCTATGGCCGCGGCAACACACGCCCCACCGTCACCGATGCCAATGTGGTTCTGGGCCGCATTGCAGCGGACCGTCCTTTGGGCGGCGGGCTGTTGCAGGCCTTGGATGCCAAGGCCTCAGAGCGTGCCATCGACATGCATGTCGCCCAGCCCTTGGGGTTGACGGTGCTGGCCGCCGCCGAAGCCATCCTCACTGTGGCGAACGCCAAGATGGCCGGTGCGATTCGGGTGGTGTCCATTGAGCGAGGCCACGACCCGCGGCAATTTGCCTACATGCCCTTTGGTGGTGGTGGCGCCTTGCATGTCTGCGCCATGATGCGCGAGGTGGGGGTCACCACCGGCTTGATCCCACGCTACCCGGGTGTGACATCGGCCCTGGGCTGTGTGATGGCCGACATGCGCCATGACGCTGTGCAAACCCTGAACCAAGGTTTGGCGGAACTCGATCTTGCCGGCTTGCAACAACGGCTGCATCAGTTGGCCGAACGTTGTCAGGCCCGTCTGGATTCCGCCGGTGTGCGCTTCGAATCGATTCAAGAAGTGATCAACCTGGACATGTCGTACGCTGGGCAGACGCATACCCTGTCGGTGAAGCTCGAGGCCAGCCAGTTGTCGCGCGAGGGCATTCAACAAGCCTTCGAGCAAACCTACCAGCAGGCCTTTGGCCGTGTGCTCAAGGGCCTAGTGATTCGGGTGCTGAATTTGCGTTATGCCCGCATTGGCGTGCGCCCCAAACTCGACCTCAAGGTGTTGGCGCCCCAAGGCGTCGGCTCTGACAAAGTGCTGGGCCTGCAAAAGGTCTACCACCAAGGCGCCTGGTGGGACGCCAAGCGCCTGGCGCGACTCGATTTGCCAGTGGGCGCTTGTGTGCAAGGCCCGGCCATTTTGGAACAACCAGACACCACGGTCTGGCTAGAGCCCGGTTTTGAGGCGCGTGTCGATGAATTTGGAAACTTGTGTGTCAAACATCTGGAGCAGCCAACATGATCCACGCCAAGTCACTGGGTCTGCTCATTGTGGACTTACAAAACGATTTTTTATCGCCTCAAGGGGCTTATGCCCGCGGAGGGGCCGTCAACCCCACCGCCGCCGCTTTGCCTGAGCGCGTTGCTGCTGTGGCAAAAGCTGTGAAAGCGGCGGGCGGGCTGGTTGTGGCCTGCCAATTCACGCTGTGGCCAGATGCCAAAGGTGACCCGATGATTGCGCCCCATTTGCTGTCGCTTCGTCCTTTCTTGCGGCGAGGCGATTTTGAGCACGGCTCATGGGGCCATGCGCATGTCGATGCCATTCAGCCCTATGTGGATGTTTCGGTCAGCAAGGTGGCCTATTCGGCGTTCTTCAACACCCAGCTCGACTGGGTGCTGCGCCATGCCGGCATCGACACCCTGGCGGTGTGCGGCATTGTCACCAACGGCGGCGTGGCCAGCTCGGTGCGGGATGCGCACATGCGCGAATACCATGCGGTGGTCTTGAGCGATGGCTGTGCCGCCTTCAAGCCCGAAGTGCATCAGACGTCGCTGGCGGACATGGGAACCCTGGCCGATGTGATGACCTGCCAAGACTTTGTCGAGAAAATCCGTGAAGGCCATTGAACACGCGCCCATGCCGCGTGTGCATCACGCGGCTGCGCCAGCGTTCGACGCCGAGGTTCCGGTGGCCATCGTTGGTGGCGGTGCTTGCGGCTTGATCACGGCGCTGCGCTTGCACACCTTGGGCGTTGCGTGTGTCGTGCTGGAGCGCGACAGCTTTCCCAGTGGTTCCACGGCCTTGTCCTCGGGCTTCATTCCGGCCCCTGGCACCCGACTGCAGGCCTCGTTGAAGGTTGAAGACTCGCCCGAGTTGTTCATGCAAGACATTCAGCGCAAAGCCCATGGCACAGCCGCGCCCGAGTTGGTGGCGGCCTATGCCCATGCGATTGGCCCAGCCCTGGATGCGCTGGAACAAGACCACGGGCTGGAGTGGCAGTTGCTGGACCAATTCCTTTACCCCGGCCACAGCGTGCACCGCATGCATGCCGTCCCCGAGAAAACCGGTGCGGGCCTGATGAGCCGACTCTTGCGCGCCTGCGATGCCGCCGGCATCCCCATTCTGACCGATGCCAAAGTCACAGACCTGTGGGTTCATGCGGGTCAAGTGCAAGGGCTGGGTTACCAGCGTCCTCAAGGCGAGGTTGAGCGCTTGGCCTGCAAGGTCGCGGTACTGGCGTGCAATGGCTATGGCGGCAATCCTGCGTTGGTCGCTGAGTTTTTGCCGGACATGAAAGAAGCCTTGTTCGCAGGCCACGCAGGCAACGATGGCACGGCCATCCTTTGGGGGCAAGCCCTGGGGGCCGGCCTGGCCGATTTGGGCGGCTACCAGGGCCACGGTTCCTGGGCCATTCCGCAGGGCGTCTTGATTTCATGGGCGCTGATGATGGAAGGCGGCATTCAAGTCAATGCCATGGGTCAGCGTTTCCATGATGAGACCCAAGGCTATTCCGAGGCGGCGGTGCATGTGCTGGCGCAACCCGGGGGCGTGGCCTGGAATGTGTTCGATGAGCCCTTGAATGCTTTTGCCCAAGATTTTCCCGACTTTTTGGTCGCGCAATCTGCCGGTGCCGTCCGCCGCTGTGAAACCGTTTCGCAATTGGCCGACCTGCTGCAGTGTTCTGAAACCCAATTGCAGGCCACGCTGCGAAGCGTTCAATCAGGCCAGGACGCGCTCACTGGTCGGGTCTTTCATAGGCCCTTACAAGCACCCTACTATGCGATCAAGGTGACAGGCGCGCTGTTTCACACCCAAGGCGGCTTGGCCATTGATGCGCAAACCCATGTGTTGGCCACCGATGGCCAGCCCTTTGCGAACTTGCTGGCGGCGGGTGGCGCAGCGCGCGGGGTGTCTGGCAATGCCGTGTGGGGCTATTTGTCGGGCAACGGGCTTCTGAGTGCCGTGGCCGGTGGCCATTTGGCGGCCCAGCGGGCGTCTGAAATCTTGGGCGCATTGAACGACTCAACAGGAGAGTGAGATGGCATTGGCCGAGCGTTTGAAACAAGCCCAGGCCTTGCTGGCCCCCGGTGTTTACGATGCCTTCAGCGCCTTGGTGGCGCAGCAGGCGGGCTTCGAGGCTTTGTACCTTTCGGGCGCCTCGATCGCCTACACCCGACTCGGGCGCTCCGACATTGGGCTGACCACGGCCACCGAAGTGGCCCAAACTTTGGCGCACATCACCGAGCGGGTCAGCCTGCCTGTGATCGTGGATGCCGACACCGGCTTTGGCAATGCCTTGAACACCCAGCGCACGGTGCGAAGCTTCGAGCGTGCCGGTGCGGCCATGATTCAATTGGAAGACCAAACCTTTCCCAAACGCTGCGGCCATCTGGACGGCAAGGGGGTTGTGTCCATCGGTGAGATGCGGGGCAAATTGCATGCAGCCTTGGATGCCCGCCAGTCGGCCAGCACACTGATCCTGGCCCGTACCGATGCCTTGGCGGTGGAGGGCTTGTCGGCCGCGCTGGACCGTGCCGAGGCTTATCTGGAATGTGGGGTGGATGCCTTGTTCATCGAGGCGCTGCGCACCCCAGAAGACATGGCGCTGGCATGCCAGCGCTTCGCCCCCCGCGTGCCTTTGCTGGCCAATATGGTAGAGGGAGGCAAGACACCCATTGAAAGCGCGGATACCTTGGCTCAGAAGGGTTTCAAAATTGTGATCTTTCCGGGCGGAACGGCTCGCGCGGTGGCCCATGCCTTGCAGGCTTACTACGCCAGCTTGAAACAGCACCAGACCACCACGCCATGGCGTGACCGCATGCTGGACTTCGAAGGACTGAACCAGCTCATCGGAACGCCGGAGTTGCTGGCCCTGGGTCAGCGCTACGAAGAGAAATAACCCGTTCATGACACCCCAAGGCGGCATTCGGTAAGATAGTTCCTATGGCTTTTCAAACGATCACCCTCGGTGGCGGCTGCTTCTGGTGTCTGGAAGCGGTCTATGTGCGCGTGCGTGGTGTGACCGATGTGGAGTCAGGCTATTGCAATGGCCATGTGATTCAGCCAACTTACGAAGCTGTGTGTCGTGGTGACACCGGCCACGCTGAAGTGGTTCGATTGACCTACGACGACGATGTCATTGGTTTGGGCGACTTGTTGGAAATTTTCTTTGCCATTCATGACCCCACCACGCTGAATCGGCAAGGCAATGACGTTGGCACGCAGTACCGCAGCGGGATTTACACAGGGCGAGATGTAGACCTTGAGTTTGCAACCGCGTGGGTCCGAGAGCTGTCGCAGGGCCGCGTTTTCGATGCGCCCATCGTGACGGAAATTCAGCCTTTGTCCAACTATTCAGCGGCAGAGGCCTACCATCAGGACTATTTCGAAAAGCACCCGCATCAAGGGTATTGCTCTTTCGTCGTGGCGCCAAAGGTTCAAAAATTTCAGCACAGCTTTGCGCGCTGGCTAAAGCCTTGATGAGCCTTGCGCCCCTCTAAAGAGCTCGCTCTTTTGTAAAACCCGCTCGCGCATGCCTTCTGTTTTTTCCTCTCTGATTCCCGTGGTCACGCTCATTGCGTTGGGCCTCTTTGCCGGCCGCAGAGGCTGGGTCACGGCTGCAGGGGCCAAGGAACTGACGGATTTGTCTTTTTTGGTGCTGGCGCCAGCCTTGCTTTTTCGCACCATGAGCCAAGTGCGCTGGCATGAAATCAACATGGCGCCTGTGGCCCTTTATTTTGTCGCGGCCATGGTGCTTTTTGCGATTGTGATTGCAAGCTTGGGCGCTTCTCGCAGGTCGGCTGTCATGGCCTTGGCGGCAACCTTCAGCAACACGGTGATGATTGGCATTCCTTTGGTCACGTTGGCCTTCGGCCCCTCTGGCCTGGTGTATTTGTTCACCCTCATTTCAATGCACGCGTTGATTTTGCTGACATTGGCGACCGTGGTGCTTGAATTGGTGATGGCGCGTGAGGCCGCCCATGCGATGGGTGGTGAAGGTCGGCATCCGCTCAAAACCATTGGCTTGGCGGTGCGCAATGCCGTGATTCACCCCGTGCCTTTGCCGATTCTGGCGGGCTTGTTGTGGGGGCAAACCGGGTGGGTGATGCCCGAGGTGCTGGACAAACCCATTCAGTGGCTGGGCGCAACCTTTGGCCCCTTGGCCTTGCTGATGGTGGGGATCACCTTGTCCAATGTGCTGGACCGCGTGATTCGGGCAGGTGGGGCTGCAGACCCACAGTTTTCTCGCCAACGCATCCTCTGGAGCGCGCTGGGCATGGCCTGCCTGAAAAACCTGGTGCACCCCAGCCTGGTGGTTGGCATGAGCCTGCTGTTGGGGTTGCGCGGCTTGCCGGTGGCGGTGATGATGGTGGCCTCTTCGCTGCCGATTGGCGCCAATGTTTTTCTGTTTTCGCAGCGTTACAAAGTTGCAGAAGACGAAGTCACCTCAGCGGTGGCCGTTTCCACCCTGGCCGCCTTGCTGACGGTGCCGATCGTGATGGCGGGCGTGGTTTGGGTGATGTGAGGTTGCAAAGCCTTCAAGGGGCCAGACGCTCGCGCACCCATGCGCCATCTTGCTGTCGGTAACGCAACCTGTCATGCAGGCGGCTGCGGCGGCCTTGCCAGAACTCCCATTGGTCGGGCACCAGCCGGTAGCCGCCCCAGTGCGGTGGGCGTGGGGGTTGCAGCAAGAATTTGGCGCCGTACTTGGCCGCTTCGGTGACGAGCACGGTGCGGCCTGATATGACCTGGCTTTGCGGGCTGGCCCAGGCACCGATGCGAGAGTCCAGCGGACGGCTTTGGTAATAGGTGTCGCTTTCTTCGTCGGATACTTTTTCCACGCGGCCTTCAATGCGAACCACGCGCTCGAGCTCCACCCAGTGAAACTGCAGGGCGGCGTAGGGGTTGCCAGCCAACTCCTGGCCTTTGCGGCTGTCGTAGTTGGTGTACCAGATCAAGCCACGCTCGTCGTAGCCTTTGATCAGCACAATGCGGGTGCTCGGTCGCAGGTTGTGGTTGACCGTGGCCAAGGTCATGGCATTGGGTTCTGGGATTTCCGAACGAATGGCTTCGTTCAGCCATTGGTCGAATTGCGCCAGGGGTTGGGCATGCGAGGCGTTTTCATCCAGTTCGGCGCGCTCGTAACTTTTGCGCATGTCGGCAATGGCATTCATGAAAAAATCCTGTCTTGAAGCCCTCATTAGATCATGATGCCCTGTGCCAATGACACAATCTCCCCATGGATCCCATCGTCATTGTGTTGGCGGCTGGCCGAGGTGAGCGGTTTCGTGCCTCGGGTGGCCACACCGATAAATTGAACAGCCTTTTGGCAGGTCGGCGGGTGCGCGACCGTGTGCTGGACGCGGTGCGTGCCAGTGGCCTGGCGTGGCACATCGTGGAGCGAGAGGACACGGCGCACCTGGCCTCGCCCGGCATGGGTGACAGCATTGCCTGCGGTGTTCGCGCGACGCCGCAGGCCGCTGGCTGGTTGATCTTGCCCGCTGACTTGCCCCTCATTGAGGCCGCCACGTTGCGCGCTGTGGCCCTGTCTTTGCAGCAAGGCTCTAGCCAGGGCGTGGTGGTGCCGCACTACAAGGGGGAGCGGGGACACCCCGTCGGTTTTTCCGCAGGGTGCGGCCCTGAACTCATGGCGCTGACGGGCGATGAGGGCGCACGAAAGGTCATGCAAGCCCATGCGCCTTTTGCCCTGGCGGTGGAAGACCCCGGCTGTGTGCTCGACGTCGACACCGTGGAACGCCTTGCCCAGGCGGAGGCCTTGTTCCACTCACGCCTGCGGGGCAGGGGCGAAAGCCAGTAAAGCGTTCAAAGCCTGGTCTTGGATGCCCAGCGCTTGCAGCGCCGATTGGGTTTGGCGCGCGTAGTCCAGTGTGTTGCCGTAGCGCCCGCCTTGGGTGTGCGAAAAAATGTCGCGGTACTGTGCGGTCGAGAGTTTGCCCGTGTGGCTGGGGCTGCTTTTGGACAATGTAAAGGCCAGCGCCTTCACCGGTCCTTGCGCTGTATGGCACACCAGCCAACGCGGCGTATAGACCTTCATGGGCATTTCACGCGACCACAGCATCGCAAGGGCTTCTTCTGCATGGTCGCGTGGGACGCGCAACACCAAGCCCTGGCAACTGCCACCGCCCAGCAAGGCAAATACCAACCCGGGTCGCTCGGGCGTGCCGCGGTTGATGCGGCTCCACATGGCCAGCGCGCGGTGCCAGCCATGCACCCGAGCCAGGCGTTGCTCTGTCACTTCCATATCGGGGCGCCAGATCAGCGAGGCATAGGCGAACACCCAGAGGTCATCCTGTCCGCCCCATTCGAGGCGAATTTGTTCCAGAGGTGAAACGACATGGGACATGGTGTGCCCGAATGATAGGGTGCGCCACCGCACCTTTGGACTGTTTTGGTAACTGACCTGTAACTGAAGGGTGTGAAATTTGATAACGCTTGCATTACATTATCGGTGTAATTTTGTTACATTTTTAATCATGATCACTTCTCAAGTTCTGGCCGTCACCGAACGGATTCGCCAGCGCAGTGTCGCGACGCGCCAAGCCTATTTGGCGCAATTGCACGAAGCACAAGCGAGGGTGCGTGGTGCCGATCGCATGGGGTGCGCCAATGTGGCCCATGCGTTTGCCGCTTTGCCGCAGCAAGATAAATTCAAAGTGGTGGCTGAGAAAGCGCCCAACATCGGCATCATCAACGCCTACAACGACATGCTGTCGGCGCATGCGCCGTTTCGCCTTTACCCAGAGGTGATCAAAGACGAGGCACGCCGCTGCGGCGCCACCGCCCAGGTGGCGGGCGGGGTGCCGGCCATGTGCGATGGCATCACCCAGGGCGAGCCAGGCATGGAGTTGAGTTTGTTCAGCCGCGATGTGATCGCCATGGCCACCGCCGTGTCATTGAGCCATGATGTGTTTGACGCAGCCTTGATGCTTGGGGTGTGCGACAAAATTGTGCCGGGCTTGCTGATTGGCGCCTTGCACTTTGGCCATTTGCCCACGGTCTTTGTGCCAGCAGGGCCGATGACCACCGGCTTGTCCAACAAAGAGAAGGCCCGCATTCGCCAACGTGCGGTGCAGGGCTTGGTCACGCGCGATGAATTGCTCGCCTCGGAAAGCCAGGCCTACCATGGCGAAGGCACCTGCACTTTCTACGGCACGGCCAACAGCAACCAGATGCTGCTTGAGGCCATGGGCTTGCATGTGCCCGGCACGGCCTTCGTCAACCCAGGGGAGGCGGTGCGCACGGAGCTGACGCGCGAGGCGGTGCGAACCGTGCTGAACATCGCGCGCGCAGGCCAGCGCCGGCCCATCGGTGAGGTGGTGGATGAGCGTTGCATCGTGAATGCCATGGTCACCTTGCTGGCCACCGGCGGTTCTACCAACCATTTGATTCATTGGGTGGCCGTGGCGCGCGCGGCGGGCATCCACATCGACTGGGACGATTTTTCCGCCTTGTCCGACCATGTGCCTTTGCTGGCGCGGGTCTACCCCAACGGCGCGGCAGATGTGAACCAGTTTCAGCAGGCCGGTGGCCCGGCGTATGTGTTGCGCGAGTTGCTGTCGGCCGGCTACTTGCATGGCGATGTGATGACGGTACATCCGGAAGGCTTGGTGGCTTTTACGCGCACGCCTTTCATGGCGCCAGAGGGCTTGAAGTGGCAAGAGGTGCCCGCTTCTCTGGACGACACGATTCTGCGTCCCGCCACCGCGCCGTTCAGTCCCACGGGGGGCTTGAAATTGCTCCAGGGCAATTTGGGCCGTGCGGTCATCAAGGTCTCGGCCGTGCCTGAGGCACACCAGGTGGTGGAGGCCAGCGCCCGCGTCTTTGATTCACAGGAAGCTTTGCAAGCGGCCTTTCAAGCGGGCGACTTGGCCACCCAATGCGAGCGCGAAGGCGGGGTCGTCTGTGTGGTGCGCTGGCAAGGGCCGCAAGCCAATGGCATGCCGGAATTGCACAAGCTCACGCCCACGCTTGCGGTGTTGCAAGACCAGGGCTACAAGGTGGCCTTGGTCACCGACGGCCGCATGAGCGGGGCCTCGGGCAAAGTGCCCGCCGCCATCCATGTCTCACCGGAAGCCAAGGTGGGCGGCCCCCTGGCCAAGCTGCGCGACGGCGACCGGGTCCGCTTGGATGCCCGCACGGGTGACTTGCTGGCCTTGGTGCCCGAGGCCGAATGGCAGTCGCGTGCAGTAGCATCCCCCGATCCAGACACCCTGCAGCGGCACACCCGTGGCATGGGCCGAGAATTGTTTGCAGGCATGCGGCGTCAGGCGCTGACTGCAGAAGAAGGAGCCTGCACATGGCTGTGAAACCGTCTTTGAGCGCATTGGACGTGATGCGCGATGCACCGGTGATCCCGGTGATTGTTCTGCACGATGTGGCCCATGCGGTGCCCCTGGCCCAAGCCTTGGTGGCCGGCGGCGTGCGCATGCTGGAAATCACCTTGCGCACGCCGCAAGCGTTGTCTTGCATGCACGCCATTGCGGCCGAGGTGCCTGAGGCGGTGGTGGGGGCAGGCACGGTGCGCAATGCCGACGATGCCAAAGCAGCCGCGCGCGCTGGGGCGCGCTTTGCTGTCAGCCCAGGATATACCCCCACGGTGGGCCAAGCGTGCCGGGATGAAGGCTTGTCGTTGTTGCCTGGTGTGGCCACGGGCAGTGAAATCATGCAGGCGCAAGAAGACGGCTACCACCAGCTGAAGTTTTTTCCGGCGATGCAAGCCGGCGGATTGGCCATGCTGAAAGCTTGGGCGGGCCCTTTCACCGATGCTGTCTTTTGTCCCACAGGGGGCGTGACGGCGCAAAACGCGCCCGAATTTTTACAACTGCCCAATGTGGTCTGCGTGGGGGGCTCCTGGTTGGCCCCCAACGACTTGATCGCGCGCGGCGAATGGGCGCGCATCACCGAGCTGGCCCGCCAATCGGTGAGCCTGCGCGCTTGATCAGCCCTCTTTGCGCTCGATCAGTTCGATCTTGTAACCGTCCGGGTCAACGACAAATGCAATCACCGTGTTGCCGCCTTTGACCGGGCCAGGCTCGCGGGTGATTTGCCCGCCGGCGGCGCGAATTTTGTCGCAGGCGGCGTAGGCATCGGGCACACCCAGCGCGATGTGACCATAGGCCGTGCCCATTTCATACTGCTCCACGCCGTAGTTGTAGGTCAGCTCAATTTCCGCTTGGTCCGGATTGCCGCCGTAGCCCACAAATGCGAGCGAGTATTTTTGATCGGGGCGGTCGGTGGTGCGCAACAGCTGCATGCCCAAAACCTGAGTGTAAAAGTCAATGGCGCGTTGCAGGTTGCCGACGCGCAGCATGGTGTGAAGCATTCGCATTTTTATCTTCCTTGAAAAACGGGGGGACGACGTTCGGCAAAAGCGGCACGGCCTTCGGCAAAGTCCGCACTTTGGCTGGTGAGTGTGCCACGGGCTCGCAACGTTTGCAGGTTGGCTTCGCCTGCCGCCAGTTCATTCAGCGATTGCTTGGTGGCCTGAAGCGCCAAGGGCGCCATTTCCAACAGCCGGGTGGTCAAGGCTTGCACGGCCCATTCAAATTCTGCGGCCTCGCACAGCGACTCAAACAGCTCGGCCTTGTCCAGCGATTCATAAGACAAACTTTGGCCCAACAAAAAGGCGCGTTTGCTCAGGTTCAAGCCCAAGCGGCTCAGGTAACGCCTCAAACCACTCGGGTAGTAATGCAGGCCCAGCGCACAGGCCGGCATGCGCCACTCCATGCCCCGCAAGGCCACACGCAAATCGCAGGCCAGCACCAGATCGGTGGCACCGCCGTACACGCTGCCATTGAGCGCGCACACCGTGATCGGCCGGATTTTTTCCAGCGCATCCGCCACCCGCTCAAAAAACTGGGGCGACTCGGGGTCTTTGTTGAAGCCCGCCACGTTGTAGCCCGCGCTGAACACGGGACGGCCTTGGCCTCGCGTGTCTGCGGTCAACACCAAGACGCGCACCGAGGGGTCGGCATTCAGGCTTTCAAAATGGGCCAGCAGCGCCAGCAAGTCATCGTCGGTCAGACTGTTGCGGTGCGACGGACGGCGCAAGGTGAGGGTGGCCACGCCGCCTGCGCGCGTGAGCAAGGGCAAGCCTTCTTCAATGAGGGTAGACGTTGTCATGGCTGTTCAGCCTTGGTGCCATGCGGCTGCAAAGGACTGCGCTTGCACGCGCACTTGCTCGACTGTCATGCCGGGTTTGTAAAGCGATGAGCCGATGCCAAAGCCGTTGGCGCCCGCTTGACGGTACGCTGTCATGTTGCCAACGCCAATGCCCCCCACGGGCAACAAGCGCACCGTGGCCGGCAGCACCGCCCGCAGCGCTTTCACCACCACCGGCGCGATCATCTCGGCCGGAAAGAGTTTGAGCGCATGGGCGCCTGCTTCCAGCGCTGCAAAAGCCTCGCTGGGTGTGGCCACCCCTGGGATGTAGAGCAAGCCCAATGTGCGAGCCTGCGCAGCCACCGTTGGGCTGAAGTTGGGCGCAATGATCAGTTGGCCGCCTGCGGCGTGCACTTCACGCACGGCTTGGGCAGTGAGCACCGTGCCGGCGCCGACCAAGGCTTGTGGGCAGGCTTGCCGCATGGCCGCAATGCTGTCCAAAGGGGAGGGGGAGTTCAAGGGCACTTCCAGCAACTGCCAGGCTTCTTGGGTCAATGCTTGGGCCACGGCAACCGACTCGGTCGGTGTGATGCCCCGCAAAATGGCGACGAGCGGCAGGCTTTGCAGGGCCTGTTCAAAAACAGTGTTCATGGCAAGGTGGCGGCAATGGCTTGCAAGCCGTGCCAGGTGGCTTGCGCGCCCCAGCATTGGCTTTGAACCTGGCAAACCGCCAGGGCGAGTTGGTATCGCTGCTGCAAGGCTGGCGAGCCGATGATGAGAACTTCTTCGCCTTTTTCAAAGGCCAGTGCGCGCAATTCCTCGCCAATCAGCAAGCCAGAAAGATGACTCAGCAGCGCTTGGGGCGAGGCGCGGTTCATCAGGGCCAAGGTACGGGTGCCGAACACCTGATGCAACAGATTGCCCGCTTGCAGGCTTTGCGCAACCGCGTGGCTGAAAGCGGTCGCATCCAGGTCAGCGGACGCCGTGGCCTCAGGCAAGGTGCGGGCCAGGATGGTGTGACTGCGCAAGGCCGCAAACACTTCCCCGGTCATGAAGGTTTGAAACGAGCGCACCTGCGCGTCTTCAACCTGCACCCATTTGCTGTGCGTACCCGGCAACACCATGCGCGCCGAGCGGCGGCCGCTGAGTGCCAGCGCTCCCATGATTTGAACTTCCTCGCCCCGCATGACATCGGGCGCATGCGCATGCTCACACGAGAGTCCCGGCACCAGGGCCATGCGCCCAGGTTCCAGCCAATGCAAATGCCGGGCGATGTCGGCAAAGCCCGCGGGGCAGGGGCAGTAGGGCGCCAAGGCCCAGCCTTGCGCGCTGCCCGCCATGCCGCTGATCAGGCACAAGGCTTGGGGCAGGGCCAACCAGTCGCTGCAAAGCGCTTGCAGTACTTGGGGGAAGCCGCCCGCAGGCACGGCCAAAATGCCTTGAGCGCTTTCTCGCTCGGCCACCACCTGGCCAGCTTGCAACAGCGCCGCGCGCAGGGATGTGGTCCCCCAATCTACCGCGACCAAGGGGCGAGTGTTGGCGTGCGTCATCGGGCAGCGTTCTCAAGCAGGGCGCGTACGGCCTCAGGGCGCGGCAGCGGGGCCACCGCGCCGTAGCCTTGAACCGACAGGGCGGCAGCTGCATTGGCGTACTGTGCGGCCTCAAGCCACCCATCTCCCTTTGCCAGGCGAGTGAGCAAATTGCCTGCGAAGCAGTCACCTGCACCCGTGGCGTCGACCCGTTGCACTGCATGGCCGGCAATGTCGAACTGTTGCGCCCCTGTGCGAACCACCGCGCCTTGGGCGCCGCGTTTCAGTACCACATGGCGCGCGCCGAGTTGCTGGGCCCAATCCAGCACGGCCAGGGGATCGTCGGCACCCATCAAAGGCTTGACTTCGTCCTCGCTGGGCAAAAAAACATCGGACAGGGTGATGGCTTGCTTCAGGCAGGCTTGTGCCCTTGCCAGCGGCCAGAGCTTGAGCCGCAGGTTGGCATCCAGGGAAACTTGCGTTTTGCATTCCCGGGCCCAGGCCATGGCCGCCAGCACCGTGTCGCAGGCGCTGGTGGAAATGGCCAGGGAAATGCCGGAGACATGAAGCCACTGGGCCTCTTTGACGGTTTGTCGCGCAGTGGGGGAGAGCGTGTCGGGTGACATGCGGCTGGCGGCGGAGCCGGCGCGCAGGTAACTGAATTCATGCCCTTGGCTGCCGTGCGTGACAAAGTAGACCCCCGTTGGTGCCGCAGGGTCCAGGTCAATCGCATCGGTGTTGACGCCTTCTGTGGCCCACAGGGCCAGCAAAGCTTTGCCCCAGGGGTCATTGCCCAACCGCGTCAGGTAGGCGGTGCGGGCGCCAGCGCGCGCTGCTGCCAGCGTGGCATTGCTTGTGTCCCCGCCAAACCCTTGCAGGTAATCGGGTTGGCCGGGGTGCGTCTGGTTGAACTCCACCATCGGCTCACCCAAGGCGACAAAGTCAAAGCGTTTCATGGGCTTGATTATCGTATGATGATTGCCAGTTTGAAGGCCCCTTAGGAGACTTGCCCCATGGACAGCATCGATATTCTGCGCGTTTCCAACCTGCCCCCCTTTCTGATCTCGGATTTGCAGGCGGCCTATATGGTTCACGACAATGCCCACATCACCGATCCGGATGCGCTCAAGCGTGTCCGTGGCATTGTGGGCGGGGGCGAGTCCAAAGTGGATGGCAAACTGCTGTCATTGTTTCCCAACGTGGAAATCATTTCGGTGTTTGGGGTGGGCTACGACGGCATTGACGTGCAAGCTGCCAAAGACCGAGGCATTGTGGTCACGCACACCCCCGACGTGCTGAACGACGACGTGGCGGATTTGGCCATGGGCTTGTTGTTGTCCGTGGCTCGGCACATTCCGCAAGCCGATCGTTTTGTGCGCAACAACGACTGGCTGGACGGCCCCTTTCCCTTGACCAAAAAGCTCACAGGCGCTCGTTTGGGCATCGTCGGCCTGGGGCGAATTGGCCAAGCCATCGCCAAGCGCGCGCAAGCCTTTGACATGAAAATTTCTTACACCGCCCGCAGCGCCAAAGCCGATCTGCCTTACCCCTACTATCCATCTGTCAAAGCGCTGGCGGCCGAAGTCGATTTTTTGTTGGCCATCACGCCCGGTGGCGATGGCACGCGTGGCATGATCAATGCCGAAGTGTTTGAGGCTTTGGGCCCCAAAGGCT
This sequence comes from uncultured Bordetella sp., assembly GCA_964442645.1. Lineage (GTDB taxonomy): Bacteria > Pseudomonadota > Gammaproteobacteria > Burkholderiales > Burkholderiaceae_C > Limnohabitans. Next base: position 147,593 of record CAYTZZ010000002.1, read on the forward strand.
ACTTTGTCAACGTGGCCCGTGGCTCGGTGGTTGATCAGCCCGCAATGATCGATGCGCTCAAGCACAAGCGCATCGCTGGTGCGGGACTGGACGTCTATCTCGATGAGCCCAAGGTGCCCGCCGAGCTAAGGGCTTTGCAGAACGTTGTGCTGACCCCCCACATGGCCAGTGGCACCATGGAAACCCGTCGCGCCATGGCCGACCGGGCGCTTGCCAATCTGAATGCTCATTTCAAAGGCCTGCCCTTGCCTTCTGCAGTGCCGGAGTGCCGGAATTAATGGGAATCTTTTGAATTAGGGAAAGCGATGATGCCAGCCTTGTTTAATGATCATATGATAAGAGTACAACTTTTCGTTTGTCAATGATCAAGAACGTTCACGGCAGCACGGTCGATTATCTGGGCGAGGCCATTGTCTCGGGGCACTATCCCGTGGGCGGCAATCTCCCGGCCGAGCCAATTCTGTGTGAAGAGTTGGGCGTGAGCCGCACTGTCGTTCGAGAATCCGTCAAGTCACTGGTTGCCAAGGGCTTGATCGTGACGGGCCCCAAAGTGGGAACCCGCGTGCTGCCTGAGGACCATTGGAACTGGTTTGACCCCGATGTCATCACCTGGCAAGCCAAAAAAGGTCTGCCCACCGAGTTTTTGCGGGATTTGCAGGACCTGCGTCGTGTCGTCGAGCCCGCCGCTGTCAAGCTGGCAGCATCCCGCGCAACGGAACAAGATATTTTGGAAATTGAGGCTGCTTTCTCCGGCATGAAGCGGGCGGTCGAGCACGGTGGCGACTACATTACCTACGACCTGCGTTTTCATCAGGGCTTGCTCCGCGCCTCGCGCAACCGCATGCTGGTGCAAATGAGCAAAGTCCTGAATGCGCTCTTGCGCACCAGCTTCGAGATTTCTACCAGTAAAAAAGACGGCCCTGCGCAGTCTTTGTCGATGCACCGTGCCGTCTTGGATGCGGTGATCGACAGAGCCCCCGAGCGGGCCGAATCAGCCATCGTCAAGCTCATTGACAGCGCCTACCTCGACATCGAGCAGGTGCTGGCGACAAGAAGGCGTTTGCCGCAACTGGGGCGCCCAGCGCCACAGCTGCCTGTTCATTGATTTTTCAACCCCGTTCCCATTTCAACAAGGAGACAACCCATGAAATTGAAAACCGTGTTTGCAGCCAGTCTCATGGCTGTGGGGCTGGTGGCCGTTGGCCAGGCCAGTGCCCAGGAAAAACTCACCGTCTGGTGGGTGAAAGGCTTCTACAAGGCCGAAGACGATGCGCTGTTTGCCGCCATCAAAAAATACGAAGCCAAAAACAAGAACGTCAAGATCGAGCTGTCCCAGTACCCCATTCAGGACATGATCCCGAAGACCGTGGCGGCGTTGGACTCGGGAAGCCCCCCCGACGTTGCCTATGCTGACGTTTATGATTTTCAGGTAACGGCTTCCTGGGCTTACGACGGAAAACTTGAAGATATCAGCAGCGTCATCAACCCAATTCGTGCCCGCTTCGCACCGAATACGCTTGAAACCACTTTCTTGTTCAACAACAAGGCCCAAACTCGCGCCTATTACGCCTTTCCCATGAAGCAGCAGACCATGCATATTCAGTATTGGGCTGACATGCTGGCAGATGCAGGCTTTAAAGAATCAGACATTCCGTCCGACTGGAAAGGGTACTGGGATTTTTGGTGCGATAAAGTTCAAAACAACTATCGCCAAAAAACAGGCAAGCGAGGTTTTGGCATCGGAAATCCCATGGGTGTCGACTCCAGCGACTCCTTCTACTCCTTCCTGACCTTCATGGACGCTTACAACGTCAAGCTCGTCAGTGATTCCGGCAAGCTGTTGGTCGATGATCCCGATGTCCGCAAGGGCCTGATCAGCGCTATGACCGACTACACATCGCTCTACAGCCGCGGCTGCACGCCTCCGTCTTCAACCAGCTGGAAAGATCCCGACAACAACGTCGCATTCCACAACAAAACCACGGTGATGACCCACAACGCAACCATTTCGATTGCGGCAAAGTGGCTTGACGACATGAACAACTCGGCGCTCACCGCCGAACAACGCGCTGTTGCCAAAAAGAATTACACCGAATTGGTTAAAACAGCTGGCTTCCCAAACAAGCCAGACGGTAGCAAGATGATTTACCGTGCGGCGGTCAAAACCGGCGTGATCTTCAAGGATGCCAAAAACAAGGCCCGGGCCAAAGACTTCGTCAGCTTCATGCTGCAAGAAGACAACCTGATGCCCTATGTCGAGGGTTCTTTGGGCCGGTGGTTCCCCGTGACCAAGGCGGGTCAGCAGAGCAAGTTCTGGCAAGACGATGTGCATCGCAAGGCGGTTTATTCCCAGTTCATGAACGGAACCACCCCGTTTGAGTTCACCAAAAACTTCCGCTTCACCCAGCTGAACAACGAAAACGTCTGGGCCAAGGCCATGAACCGCGTGCTGAATGAAAAAGTGCCGGTGGACAAGGCCGTCGACGAAATGATCGAGCGCATCAAGACTGTCGCGCGCTGATTTTTTCCCTAACAGCGGCTGTCCCTTCGGGCAGCCGCTCTTTTTTTAGAGTGTGAAGATGTCTAATTCCATGACCTTGCCCCCAACGGCCCCGCCTGCGCGTGGCGTCTCTCCCTGGGAGTTTTGGGGACGTGTGCTGGTCATCCCTTATTTGCTGATATTTTTGGTCTTCGTGCTGTACCCGGTGTGCTATGGCCTGTGGCTTGCACGGCATCCGGAAAGCTATGTCAAACTTTTTGACGACCCGATTTTCTTTCGCACCGCCGTGAACACCGTGGTCTTCCTGATTGTCGCGATCAATGTGAAGATGGTCATTGCGCTGGTGCTGTCTGGCTTCTTCACCCACACCCGCTGGTGGATCAAGGCCTTGTCGGCCCTGTTCATTCTGCCCTGGGCTGTGCCTTCCATTCCGACCATTTTGTCGGTGCGCTTCATGCTCAACCCTGAATGGGGCGTGATCAACGCCACCATCTTTCGCTTGACGGGCCTCGACGGTCCCAATTGGCTGAACGACCCGACCTTGGCATTGACGTTTTCCATGTTGATGCACATTTGGAAATCGCTGCCTTTCTGGACCTTGATTCTGCTGGCCGGGCGCTTGGCGATTCCTTCGGAGCAATATGAGGCAGCCTCTGTGGACGGTGCCACGAATTGGCAAAAATTCCGCTTCATCACCTGGCCATCGATGAAGACCCTCTACCTCACCTCCACCTTGCTGTCCATGATCTGGACGCTGGGCGACTTCAACAGCGTCTACTTGCTGACCGGGGGCGGGCCCGCCGACCTGACACACGTGCTGGCCACCTTGGGCATTCGCTACCTTCGATTGGACCAAGTGGACTTGGCCATGGCCTCAATTGTGGTGGCTTTGCCGATGGTCTTGCCCTTGGTGTACTTCATGATGAAACGCTTGTCCAAGTAAGGCCCGATGATGAAAAAAATCACGCTCAAGTCTGTGGCCACCGAAGCCAAGTTGTTGCTGATCGGCATCCCTGTGTTCATCTGGACGTTGGTACCCATCTACCATATGTTCATTTTCACGATCTCGTCAAAAGACTCTGCCACCTCTGGCCGGCTCTGGCCCAAGGAACCGACGTTGCAAAATTTCGATTTCGTGTTTCACCAGAAGCATTTCTACCTTGACCACTTCTGGGTGCAAATGGGCAACTCGCTGCTGATTGCGTTAACCGTGGGTTTCTTGACCTTGCTGATCGCCACCTTCGCCGCGTTTTCCATCAGCCGCCTGAAAGTGAAAGGGGGCCGAACGGTCATGAACTTGGCCTTGTTCACCTACTTCATTCCGGCTGCCTTTTTGGCCGTGCCCATGTACAAGACCATGGGCTTGTACGGCCTGCTCAACAGCCAGTGGGCCTTGATCCTGGCCATGGTCACCATCGCTTCTCCTTATTGCATCTGGGTGTTGAAGCAAGCGTCCGACAAGCTGCCCTTCGAGCTCGATGAAGCCGCCCGCATGGACGGCGCCTCGCCGATGCAACTGTTCTGGATGGTTTACCTGCCGCTGATGGTGCCGTCCCTGGTGGCCGTGGGCACCTATTCGCTGTTGCTGGCCTGGAATGAGTACTTGTATGCATTCTTGCTGCTGTCCAATGACAAGAGTGTCACAGTCGCTGTGGCTTTGGGCAACTTTCTGTCGGCCGATGACTCGCCTTGGGAACTCCTGATGACCACCGGCTTGATTTATGCCTTGCCGCCTGCAGCAATTTATTACACCTTCAAGCGCTACATGGTGTCTGGCCTCACCGCCGGCGCCGTCAAATCCTGAAAGCACATCATGGCGACCGTTTCATTTCGCACCATCAAAAAATCATTCGGCAAGACCGACATCCTGCACGGCATCAGCTTTGACATTCGCGATGGCGAATTCGTGGTGTTGGTGGGCCCCTCAGGTTGCGGCAAGTCCACTTTGCTGCGCATGTTGGCTGGCCTGGAAGACATCACCAGCGGGGAAATTCTGATCGATGACCGCGTGGTCAACGAGCTCGAGTCCAAGGACCGCGACATCGCCATGGTGTTCCAGAGCTATGCCCTGTACCCCCACATGACCGTGCGCGAGAACATGGCCTTCAGCTTGCGCTTGCGCAAGGCCGATGCCAGCGTCACGCAAGAGCGTGTGGCCCATGCGGCTCGCATCCTGAACCTGGAGCATTTGCTCGAACGTTACCCGCGCGAGCTCTCTGGCGGCCAGCGCCAGCGCGTGGCCATGGGGCGTGCCATCGTGCGTGACCCCAAGGTGTTCTTGTTTGACGAGCCCTTGTCCAACCTCGATGCCAAATTGCGCGTGGCCATGCGCGCAGAAATCAAGGAATTGCACCAACGTCTCAAGACCACCACGGTGTACGTCACCCACGACCAGATCGAGGCCATGACCATGGCCGACCGCATTGTGGTGATGCACGACGGCATCATCGAGCAGATCGGCACGCCGCTGGAGTTGTTCGACCGCCCGGGCAATCTGTTTGTGGCGCAATTCATCGGCTCGCCCGCCATGAACGTGCTCAAGGGCGTGGTCCAGGGGCAGAGCGTGCAAGCCGATGGCGCTGCTTGGCCCATGGGCAACAAGACCGGTGTCAAGGATGGCCAATCGGTTCATTACGGCATCCGTCCCACCGACATCGCACTGTCGACCCAGGGCGTACAAGCCAAAGTGGTGGTGGTCGAGCCCACCGGCGCCGAGACCGAACTGCTGGTGCAGGTGGGTCAGTCGCAACTGACCGTGGTCTTGCATGGCCGCACGGCCGTCCAACCCGGTGACACGGTGCACCTGAGCGTGGACACCGACAAGGTGCACTTGTTCGATGGCCAAAGCGAGCAACGCATTGGCTGAGCCTGTCATCCTGGTGGTGATGGGGGTCAGTGGCTGTGGCAAGACCACCGTAGGCCAAGCGCTCGCACACCACCTGGGCTGTGAGTTTGCAGAAGGGGATCAGTTTCATCCCCCTGAGAATGTGGCCAAAATGGCTGCGGGCACGCCACTGACCGACGATGATCGCTGGGGGTGGTTGCGAACCCTCTCGGCACGCATGGCCCAGGCACGTACAACAGGCCAGTCTTTGGTCTTGTCGTGCTCAGCGCTGCGCAAGCCTTACCGCGATATTTTGCGAGAAGGTGCGCCCCAAGCTTGGTTTGTGCACTTGCATGGCGACATCGCTTTGTTGCAGCAACGCATGGCCTCTCGGCCGGGGCATTACATGCCACCCTCGTTGCTGCAAAGTCAGCTGGACACGCTCGAGATGCCTGATGCCGATGAGCGTGTGGTCTCGCTCGACATTGTCACGCCGTTGCCCGAGATGGTCAGCCGCGTGATGACTTCGGTTCGTTAACGGGGAAAACCGCCGCGGCCACCGCCGCCACCACCACCTGAGCGGCGACCGCCGCCACCAAAGCCACCACCACCGCCACCGCCCGAAGGACCGTTGCGGCGACGACCGCCGCCACCGCCGCGGCGCTCACTCATCAAGTCCACGCTGGTGCGGGTGGGGTCAGGCTGACGGGTACCTTTGTTCTGGTTCTTGTGGCCGAAGGCGTTGACGCCGTTGTGCGTGCCCAGGTGGGCGTTTTCTCGTGGCTGGAATTCGTCATCGTTGTGCTCCATGGGCAAGCCTTGTTCGTCCAGGCGCGGGCCTTGGGGACGATCGTTGCGCTGGCGACGGGGGCCATTGCGATCGCCCTGTGGGCGCGGACCTTGGCCTTGCGGGCGCGGGGGACGCGCCGCCAAAGGTTGGCCGTCTTCGCCCAAAGGACGTTCACGGTTGACATCGCCGTTGGGGCGCGGATGGCGCCCCTGGCCTTGACCAGCCGATTTGCCACGCGAGGGCGTGTTGCCCTTTTTCTCGCGAATGCGTTCCATCATTTCAGCGCGCGCCGCCTTGGCGGCCGCCGCCATCACTTCACGGCTGGGCGGTTTGCCCAGGCCACCCCAAATGGTTTGGCGTCCCATGGCAATGGGTTCTGCCTGCTCGCCGGGTTCGGGTAAAAATTCTTCAATGACCTTGACGTCGATTTGCTGGTTGGTGAAGCGCTCAATGTCTTTCATGAAGCCTTCTTCATCCAGGGACACCAGGCTGACCGCCTCACCGCTGGCGCCGGCACGGCCGGTGCGGCCAATGCGGTGCACATAGTCTTCGCTGACGTTGGGAATCTCGTAGTTCACCACATGCGGCAACTCGTCGATGTCAATGCCACGTGCGGCAATGTCGGTGGCCACCAGAGCGCGAATGTCGCCGCTCTTGAAACCTGCCAGCGCTTGCGTGCGGGCCGTTTGGCTCTTGTTGCCATGCAAGGCCATGGCGGTGATGCCTTGTTTGGTGAGGTAGTCGGCCACACTGTTGGCGCCAAACTTGGTGCGCGTGAACACCAGCACCTGGCTCCAGTTGTGTTCCTGGATGATGTGCGCCAGCAGGGCTTTCTTTTTGCCACGGCCTACAGGGTGGATCAGCTGCGTGATGCGTTGAACTGTGGTGTTGCGCGGCGTCACCTGAATGCTTTGCGGGTTGCGCAGCAGGTTGTTGGCCAGGTCGCGAATTTCGTCGCTGAAGGTGGCGGAGAACAGCAGGCTTTGCTTGTCTTGCGGCACCAGGGCCAGCACTTTTTTCACGTCATGGATGAAGCCCATGTCCAGCATGCGATCGGCCTCGTCCAGCACCAGCACTTGCACGGTGCTCAGGTCCAGATGGCCTTGCTGCTGCAAGTCGAGCAAGCGGCCCGGGGTGGCCACCAGGATGTCCACGCCTTTGCGCAAGCGGTCGATCTGCGGGTTCATGCCCACGCCGCCAAAAATGACGGCGGACGTCAGCTGCAGGTATTTGCCATAGGTGCGAACCGATTCTTCCACCTGGGCCGCGAGTTCGCGCGTGGGGGTCAGCACCAAGGCCCGAATGCCATAGACGCCAAACTTGTTGTTGACGCTGCGGTTCATGGTCAGCTTGTGCAGCAGGGGCAGGGTAAATGCGGCTGTTTTGCCGGTGCCGGTTTGCGCGCCGGCCAACAGGTCATGCCCCTCGAGCACGGCCGGAATGGCCTGTGCCTGGATGGGGGTGGGGGTTTCGTAGCCTTGCTCGCGCACAGCTTTCAGAATGGCCGGAGCCAATTTCAAATCTTCAAAGTTCATGATGGAGCGCCTGGTCCGGCGCAGGGTTCGGTCCACTTTGCCATGCATGCAGGGCAACCAGAGAGAGACCGAGGGATCTAAAGACGGGCGCGATCCACAAACAAGGCGTTTGGACTCTGCCCCAGCAAAATGCTGATGTTGCGGCTCCTGGTGGCGGCAACGAGATCAATTGTCGCACGAAAAGGCCGCCAGAGCCGCGATAATCCAGGGTTTGGTGCGCGCGCTGCGCATTTCCCCCACAGAAAGAACATTCCACCATGGCCCAATACGTTTTCACCATGAACCGCGTCGGCAAGATCGTGCCGCCGAAGCGTCAGATCCTGAAAGACATTTCCCTGAGCTTTTTCCCGGGCGCCAAGATTGGCGTGCTGGGCTTGAACGGCTCGGGCAAGTCGACCTTGCTGAAAATCATGGCGGGCGTCGACAAAGAAATCGAAGGCGAAGCCATCCCGATGCCCGGCATCAAGATTGGCTACTTGCCCCAGGAGCCGCAACTCGCGCCCGAGGAAACCGTGCGCCAAGCGGTCGAAGGGGGCATGGGCGAAGTCTTGGCCGCCAAGAACCGGCTGGAAGAAATTTATGCAGCCTATGCCGAGCCCGATGCCGACTTTGACAAGCTGGCCTCAGAGCAGGGCGAGCTGGAAGCCATCATTGCCGCAGCGGGCACCGACAGCGAGCACCAGCTGGAAATTGCGGCCGACGCGCTGCGCTTGCCTGCTTGGGATGCCACCATCAAAAATTTGTCAGGCGGTGAAAAGCGTCGTGTCGCACTCTGCCGTTTGCTGCTGTCCAAGCCCGACATGTTGTTGCTTGATGAGCCCACCAACCACTTGGACGCGGAATCGGTGGATTGGCTCGAACAATTCCTGGCCCGTTTCCCGGGCACGGTGGTGGCCATCACCCACGACCGTTATTTCCTGGACAACGCCGCAGAATGGATTTTGGAACTCGACCGCGGCCACGGCATTCCCTGGAAGGGCAACTACAGCACCTGGCTGGACCAGAAACAGGATCGCCTGGAGAAGGAGCAAAAGGGCGAGGAAGCGCGCGCCAAGGCCTTGAAGAAAGAGTTGGAGTGGGTGCGCCAGAACCCCAAAGGGCGTCAGGCCAAGAGCAAGGCCCGCATTGCGCGCTTCGAGGAGTTGTCCAGCCTAGAATACCAAAAGCGCAATGAGACGCAGGAAATTTTCATTCCGGTGGCCGAGCGCTTGGGCAATGAAGTCATCGAATTCAAGAACGTCAGCAAATCCTTTGGCGATCGTCTGCTGATTGACAACCTGAGCTTCAAGGTGCCGGCTGGCGCCATTGTGGGCATCATCGGCCCCAACGGCGCGGGCAAGTCAACGCTGTTCCGCATGATTGCCGGCCAGCAACAACCCGACAGTGGTGAAGTGCACATCGGTAAAACCGTGCAGATGGCCTTCGTGGACCAGACCCGTGACGATCTCTCCAACGACAAAACCGTTTGGGAAGATGTGTCGGGCGGGCTCGACATTCTGACGGTGGGCAAGTTTGAAATGGCCAGCCGTGCTTACTGTGGCCGTTTCAACTTCAACGGCGGCGACCAGCAAAAACGCGTGGGCAGTTTGTCCGGCGGCGAGCGTGGCCGCTTGCATTTGGCCAAGACCTTGATCGCCGGCGGCAACGTGCTGCTGCTGGACGAGCCCTCCAACGATCTCGACGTGGAAACCCTGCGCGCTTTGGAAGACGCCTTGCTTGAGTTCGCGGGCAGCGTGATGGTGATCAGCCACGATCGCTGGTTCCTCGATCGCATTGCCACCCACATCCTCGCCTGTGAAGGCGATTCGCAGTGGGTGTTCTTCGACGGCAACTACCAAGAGTACGAAGCCGACAAGCGCAAGCGTTTGGGCGAAGAGGGAGCCAAGCCCAAGCGGGTGCGCTACAAGGCGCTGAAATAAGTTTCAGCCCGGCTGCGCCAAGGCGCTGGTCGCTGGCCACCAGTCGCTTCCAATGCGCAAGCTTTGGGCATGTTGCACCGCGCGCACCGTGGCGCGCGCAGTGACTTCTGCCGCCAAGGTCGAGAGCAGCATCATGTCGGGTGAGCCCGGAATTTCGCCGGTCGCCAAGCCAAACAAGGTGTCACCGTCCAGCGGCGTATGAACCGGCCGAATGCTGTGGGCCAGGCCATCGTGGCCCAATTGCGCCAAGCGTTGGGCTTGGGCTTTGTTCAGGCTGGCGTTGGTGGCCACCACGCCAATCGTGGTGTTGCTGCCCACCATCAAGCTGCGTGCAGTCTCACCGCGCAATTGCGCCTCCACGATGTTGACCAATTGCAAGCTGTCCGCGTCTAGCCGGGCGCCCGCAACCAGCCTGCCGCTGCGGGGATCGACCACATCGCCCAGGGCATTGCACACCACCAGGGCTGCCACAATCACTTGGCCCACCTGTATCGCTGCGCTGCCCACGCCGCCTTTCATGGCGCGCTGGGGGCCGAACACTTTGCCCACGGTGGCGCCCGCACCGGCACCTTCGTTGCCTTGTGCCACGGGCGCGTCGCTGGCGGCCTCGCAGGCGCGGTAGCCTGACATGGCATCGGGGCGGATGCGCGCATCGCCCACCCACAAGTCAAAAATCACGGCGGCCGGCACGATGGGAATTTTGACCGGGCCCACGGACAGGCCGTGGCCCTTTTCCTCCAGCCACCGCATGACGCCGCTTGCCGCATCGAGCCCAAAGGCGCTGCCACCGCACAGCGCAATGCCATGCACCTGCTGAACCATGTTGCCAAGTGACAGCAAGTCGGTTTCGCGGGTGCCGGGGGCCGCGCCTCGCACATCCACGCCCGCCACGGCGCCTTGTGGGCACAGCACCACGGTGCACCCCGTCGGGCGCCGAGGGTCTTGGTCATGGCCGACGCGCAAGCCGGAAATGGCGGTCAGGGTGTCATTGTGCGAATTCATGGATTTGAATAAATTAAGTTTAAAGATAATGTTATTGGCGTTTTAATGTTAATCTAAGGTATTCAATTTGTTCAACCTATGCTTTGACTGAAAAGCACATTTTGCAAGAGGAAACGCCATGAGCCACAAAGCCATTCCAGATCCGGGTGACGGTTACTGCGGTACCAGTTATGCGGCCAAGCTGCTGAACCTTTCTGTCGGGACGGTACAAACCTTGGTTGAAAAAAACGAATTGCAAGCTTGGAAAACACAAGGAGGGCATCGCCGCATTTCTTTGCAGTCGGTAGAGGATTATCAGCGGCGGCATCACATTCAGACGCACTCCATTCTCAATGGCAACGAGCGTTTGCGTGTGTTGGTGGTGGAGGATGACGACAACTTGCTGCGCACTTTGCAGGCGCATTTTGACAAATGGGACATGGCGATTGATGCCACCTGCATGACTTCGGCCATCGAGGCCTTGATCGATTTGCCCGTGCTCAAGCCGCAGGTGCTCCTCACGGATTTGCGCTTGCCGGGCGTCGATGGCTTTGAGTTGATTCGGCGCTTGAGTCAACATCCGCAACTCTCGGGCATGGCCGTTCTGGCCATGACGGGCATGAGCGCAGCCGATGTGGCCCGCAAGGGGGGCTTGCCCGATGGGGTGCAAGTGTTGCGCAAGCCGATCGACCTGGGCTGGTTGCATGGCTATTTTCATGCCTTGCTGAGCTTGCGACAGCTGAGCCAGCGCCAGGGGCAAGACACCGAAGTCGCCTGAGGCCAGGCTGCCGTCACGCAGGTGACGGTTGCGGGCCTTCCCCAATGACAGCCTGGCGCGGGCCCGGTAGGCTCTCATCATGGAGAGAGCATGAAACCGCACCACGCATTTTGGCCCAAGCGCCTGCCCCACAGCATCACCCTGCCGGAAACATCCCTTTGGGACAATGTGGCCACCAATGCCCGACGTTACCCGCACAAAGACGCCCTGGTTTTCTTCGGCAAGCGCTACAGCTACAGCGAATTGGCGCGACAAGCGGAGCGCTTGGCGGCCACCTTGCACCGCCTGGGCGTGCAGCGCGGCGACCGGGTGGTGCTCAACATGCAGAACTGCCCGCAACTGGTGATCGCCCATTTCGCCATCTTGCGCGCCAACGCCGTTGTGGTGCCGGTCAACCCCATGAACCGCGCAGAAGAGTTAAAGCACTACATCACCGACCCCGACACCCGTGTGGCCATCACCACGGCCGATCTGGCCGAGGGTTTGGCGCAAGCCAGCAATGCCTTGCCGGCGGACAAGCGCTTGCAGCACTTGATCGTGACGCACCTGAGCGATGGCTTCAACCCCGACCAGGCCGGCGATGAAGCCCCGCCCGCGCAATGGCATGACTGGCTGATGACCCGCCATGCCATGCCTGGGCTGGAAGGTGGGCATGTCCTGACTTGGCATGACGCGCAGGCCACCACTTCGGCACCGCCCGAGTTGGTGGTGGGCATTCACGACATGGCCTTGTTGCCCTACACCAGTGGCACCACTGGCTTGCCCAAAGGGTGCATGCACCTGCACCGCAGCGTGATGCACAACGCGATTGCCGGTACCCTGTGGGGCACGGGCACGCATGAAAGCGTGGTCTTGTGCGTGGTGCCCATGTTTCACATCACCGGCATCGTGGCGGTCATGCATGCGTGCATGTACGCCGGCGGTTGCCTGGTCATCATGCCGCGCTGGGACCGCGAGTTCGCCGGTCATTTGATTTCCAAGCGCCGCATCACCAGTTGGCCCAACATTCCCACCATGGTGATTGACTTGTTGGGCAGCCCCAACTTCGACAAATTCAACCTCAGCAGCCTGACCAGCATCAGTGGCGGCGGCGCAGCCATGCCACAGGCCGTGGCGCAGCGCTTGTTCGAGTTGTATGGCCTGCGCTACGTGGAAGGCTATGGCTTGACCGAGACCGCAGCGCCCTCGCACAGCAACCCCACAGACCGTCCCAAGCAACAATGCTTGGGGGTTCCCTACATCAGCACCGATGCGCGCGTCATCGATCCTGAGACGTTGACAGAAGTTCCACAAGGCGAGCAAGGTGAAATTGTGATTCACGGCCCCGAAGTTTTTGAGGGCTATTGGAAGCGGCCCGATGCCACGGCCGATGCCTTCATTGAATTGGAGGGCAAGCGATTTTTCCGCTCTGGCGACTTAGGGCGCATTGACGAAGAGGGCTACTTCTTCATCACTGATCGCTTGAAGCGCATGATCAATGCCAGCGGCTTCAAGGTCTGGCCGGCGGAGGTGGAGGCCCTGATGTTCAGGCACCCCGCCATCCAAGAGGCTTGCATCATTTCGACGCGTGACCCCTACCGAGGGGAGACGGTCAAGGCGGTCGTGGTTTTGCGCGCATCCCACAAAGGCCAGGTCAGCGAACAAGACATCATTCAATGGTGCCACGAGAACATGGCCGTTTACAAAGCCCCCCGGCTGGTGCAGTTTGTCGAGTCGCTGCCCAAGAGCGGCAGCGGCAAAGTCATGTGGCGCGCACTGCAGGAGGCCGAAGCGGCGCAAGGTTAAGCCAGGCGCGTTAAGCTCTTAGACATGATCAAACTTTCTGCTTTGGACCAGTCGGTGGCCGCTGACGGCCGGCACCAGGCCGATGCCATCCGGCAAACCGTGCAACTTGCTCAGCATTGCGAAAGTCTGGGCTACCACCGTTTTTGGGTGAGTGAGCACCACAGCCATCCCAGCATCGTGGGCACGGCCCCCGAAGTGCTGATGGCGGCCATCGCCACCCAGACCCAACGCATCCGTTTGGGCAGTGCAGGTGTCATGCTGCCGCACTATGCGCCCCTCAAGGTGGCCGAGCAATTCCGGGTGCTGGAGGCCTTGGCCCCAGGCCGCATCGACCTGGGCGTCGGCCGTGCGCCTGGCAGCGATGGCCGCACTGCCCAGTTGCTGAACCCCGACCGTTACGCCTCCGAAAACTTTCCCCAGCAGGTCATGGAGTTGCAGGCCTGGGTGCAGGGGCAGCCTTTGCCAGCGGGGCATCCCGGGTACGGCGTGTTTGCCTACCCCAGCGGGCCGACAGCGCCTGCGCTGTGGATGCTGGGCAGCTCCGACTATGGCGCGCAGCTCGCAGCGCACTTGGGTCTGCCTTATGCGTTTGCGTATTTCATCACCGACGGTCAAGGGGCGGATCAAGCGCTGGAGATGTACAGAAGCACTTTCCGTCCCAGTGAAAACCTGGCGCGACCGCATGCCACGGTCTGTGTCTGGGCTTTGGCGGCCGACACCGAGGCCGAAGCCTGGCGACTGTTTGAAAGCCGTGCACGCTGGCGCATGGATCGCAACCTGGGCCGCATTGGCCCTTTGTTGCCGCCCGATCAGGCGCCGCGTGCTTATTCCGCGGCCGAGCAGGTCTCGCTCGACAGTTTGCGCGCCAATGCCATCGTGGGCAACGCGCAGCAGGTTCGCGCCAAGCTCGAGGCCCTGGCAGAGCGATTGGAGGTGGATGAGCTGGTCATCATCACCTGGACCCACGAAGCCCAGGCGCAGCGCCGCTCTTACGAGTTGCTGTCCCAAGCTTTTTCGCTGTCTACCACAGCCCATTAACTGCACCAGAAATCAAAATGTTTGAAACCTCAATTGCTGGCAGCTTGCCCAAACCTGAATGGCTGGCCGAAACGCAAAAACTTTGGCCGCAATGGCGCGCCGAAGGCGAGGCCTTGCGCCAAGCCAAGGCCGATGCCACCTTGTTGTGGGTGAAGACCCAGGAAGACGCCGGCGTGGACATCATTGGCGACGGCGAACAGGCGCGCCAGCACTTTGTCCATGGCTTTTTGGAGCAAGTGGAAGGCATTGATTTCGTCAACAAGGTGAAGATGGGCATCCGCAACAACCGCTACGACGCCATGGTGCCGCAGGTGGTGGCGCCCTTGCGCCTGAAAGGCCGTGTGCATGCCTTTGAAGCCCAACTGGCCCGCGCCCACACCCAGCGCAAACTGAAATTCACCCTGCCGGGCCCGATGACCATCGTGGACACGGTGGCGGACCGTTTTTATGGCGAAGGCGAAGAAGGCCGCATCAAAATGGCCTTTGCCTTTGCCGAGTTGCTCAACCAGGAAGCCTTGGCCTTGCAGGCCGATGGCGTGGACATCATTCAGTTCGACGAACCGGCGTTCAATGTCTACCTGGATGCCGCCGCCGATTGGGGCGTCAAGGCCTTGGAGCGTGCGGCACAAGGGCTGACCTGCACCACGGCCGTTCACATTTGCTATGGCTATGGCATCCAGGCCAACATCGACTGGAAGCAGTCTCTGGGTGAGGAGTGGCGCCAGTACGAGAAAGTGTTTCCGGCCTTGGCCAAGAGCAGCATCCAGCAAGTGAGCCTGGAGTGCTTTCAATCGCATGTGCCCATGGACTTGATGGCTCTGCTGCAAGGCAAGGATGTCTTGGTGGGCGTGATCGATGTGGCCAGCGATGTGGTGGAAACCCCGCAGCAAGTGGCCGACACCATCGGCAAGGCCCTGCAATTTGTGCCCAAGGCGCGCCTGCAGCCTTGCACCAATTGTGGCTTGGCCCCCATGAGCCGGGCTGTCGCCGAAGCCAAACTCAAAGCCCTGGTCGAAGGCGCCGCACTGGCCCGCCAGCGCTACGCCTGAACCGTCATTGCGAGCGAAGCGCGGCAATCTTTTCGCAAGTCAAGATCGCCGCGCTTCGCTCGCGATGACGAGGTGGGGTTCAGGAGCAGGTGGCGCCGCCGCAGCCATGGATCTGGCCTTCGGGCAAAGCATCGGGCTGGTGCACCACACCGGTTTCAGCGTCATAGCCCACGCGGCGCAGGTGCAAGGCCAAAGCCGCGTCCATGCTTTGGGCGTGCTGCGGAAACCAGATGCCGAGTTCGCGTGCCAACTCCCGCACCAGCTGCAGGTCGTTGTCTTCACGGCCCCGGCGCAAGCCTTCGCGCATCACTTGCAGCACCACATTGTGCTGCGTGCTGTGGCAATTGGAGGACGAAAACTGGGTGGCTTCCATCCAGCGGTCCTCGCGCCCAAAGTGATCGTCTGTGTGGTCGATCAGCGCGGTGAATTTTTCCAGAAGTTCTGCATCCTCGGCGGTTTCGGTCTGAGCCAACAAGTCGACGAATTCCTTGTGGGTGTCGTCCATGAAGTCCAACTCAAGCACGAGCGCATCCGACCATTGCAAGGAGGCCTGTCGCTCGGCAGTGGGGGCCAGTGTGTCGCTCATGAAAGACTCCAGGGAAGGGTGTGAGAAAAAATGCAACGTCCCAAGCATAAGCGGGCCCCTGAAAGGCCCGCTTGATGCTTGTCAAGCAAGTGACCTTTGGCGGTCACTTGCACGGCTTCAACAACGCTCAAAAATGGCGGCAATGCCTTGGCCACCGCCAATGCACATGGTCACCAGGGCATAACGGCCTTGGATGCGCTCCAGTTCGTACAGCGCTTTCACGGTGATCAGCGCACCGGTGGCGCCAATCGGGTGGCCCAAGGAAATGCCTGAGCCATTGGGGTTGACTTTGGCTGGGTCCAGGCCCAAATCGCGACTGACGGCGCAAGCTTGTGCAGCAAAGGCTTCATTGGCTTCGATCACATCCAAGTCGCTGACCTTCAGGCCCGCTTTGGCCAAAGCCTTTTGCGTGGCGGGCACGGGCCCAATGCCCATGTACTTGGGGTCCACGCCAGCGTGGGCGTAGGCCACCAGGCGGGCCAAAGGCTTGAGGCCTTTCTTGGCGGCAGCCGATGCTTCCATCAGCACCACGGCCGCGGCCGCGTCGTTGATGCCCGAGGCATTGCCTGCCGTCACAGAGCCGTCTTCTTTGATAAAGACGGGCTTGAGCTTGGCGAAGTCGTCCATGGTGGCGCCGGTGCGGAAGTGCTCGTCAGTGGCGTAGGCCACTTCGCCCTTGCGGGTCTTGAGCATCACAGGAACAATCTGGTCCTTGAAATAGCCGGCGGCGGTCGCACGCTCGGCCCGGTGGTGACTTTCCAGCGCCAGCTTGTCTTGGTCTTCGCGGCTGATGCCCCATTTGGCGGCGATGTTTTCTGCGGTCACGCCCATGTGAATGGTGTGAAAGGGGTCATGCAGTGCGCCGGTCATCATGTCGACCAGCTTGGCGTCGCCCATGCGGGTGCCCCAGCGCTGGGTCAGGTTGACATAGGGGCCACGGCTCATGTTCTCGGCGCCACCGCCAATGGCGATGTCCGCATCGCCCAATTGAATCGCCTGGCTGGCCGAAATGATGGCCTGCAGGCCCGAACCACAAAGGCGGTTCACATTGAAGGCGGGCGTGTCTTGCGAACAACCACCGTCCACGGCAGCCACACGCGACAGGTACATGTCTTTGGGCTCGGTGTTCACCACATGACCGAACACCACGTGGCCGACTTCTGCGCCGTCCACTTTGGCGCGGCTCAAAGCTTCACGCACCACGGTGGCGCCCAGCACGGTAGGGGGGGTGTCCTTCAGGCTACCGCCAAAGGTACCGATGGCGGTGCGCACACCGCTGACGACGACGACTTCACGCATGTTGGGTCTCCAAATGTAGGGATGAGAAAAGTTTAACTTGAGAATTCTGAGGGGTAAGGGCTACACGACGCTGACGCTGCCTGGGCTCAGGCCTGGGGGCGGCGGTGCCGCCAGGCGCAGGGTCGTTCCAAGACGGGGATGCGGCAAGATCAATCGCCAGGCGTGCAGCATCAAACGGTTTGAGCGCGCCTGTACCGCCTCGGGGGCGTACAAGGCGTCTCCCCAAATGGGGTGACCGATGGCTTGCAAATGGACCCTCAGTTGATGGGTTCGCCCTGTCAAGGGGCGCAGTAGCAACAGGGAGCTTTGGCTTTCCGGATCAGACTGCAGGCAGCGCCAAAGGGTTTGGCTGGAGCGTCCGCTGGCATCGATGATGTGGCGTGGCCGTTGCGGCCAATCCAGCAAGATCGGCAAATCGATGGTTTGCCAGTCCGGCGACTCGGGCAGCACCCCGTGCACGCGTGCCAAATACAGTTTGTCGACCTGGCGATGCTCGAAGGCAAGCCCCAGTTTTTTTTGAGCCTCTGCGTTGCGCGCCATCAGCAGCAGCCCGGAGGTACCTTGGTCCAGGCGATGCACCACCAAAGCTTCCGGATAAAGGTCGGTCACCCGCCGTGACAAACAGTCTTGCTTGTCGGGGCCTTTGCCCGGCACGGCCAGCAAACCGCTGGGCTTGTCCAGCACCAGCAGGTCGTCGTCGGACCAAAGCAATGACAAGGCGAGGGGCAACTTCTGGGCCGCGGATTGCACGATGGTGACATCCGACACGGCCTGTGCCACGCAGGGCAAGATCCAGCCTTGCGCTTTTTCTTCCGCGCTCACGCCCGGCCATTCCAGGGTGTAGCGGATCTCGCCCGCTTGAAGGTGGCACAGGCAGGCCCGGCAGGTACCGTTCCTGCAGGAGCTCGGCCAGCGCCAACCGGCGCGCTCCGCGCCCTTGAGCAAGCTGTCCGAGGCGTCAACCTCAAATGTGTCGCCCTGGGGCAAGACATGAACTTTCAAGGTGCGGCTCGAGTTGTTGCAGCAAGTGCGATGTGAGATGGGGCGTGTCACAGGTCACGATGTTGCGCTGCGGCAGGCTGCGCAACCAGGTCAGCTGGCGCTTGGCGAGTTGACGCGTGGCGGCAATGCCTTGCTCGCGAAATTGCAAGTAGGCGGGGGAGTCGGTGGGCACGGACCCCTGTGGAAATTGATCCAGCAGATGCCAAGCTTGGCGATAGCCAACACAGCGCATGGCGGGCAGCTCGGGGTGAAGGTCGCCGCGCGCGCGCAGTTGACGGACTTCATCCAGGAAGCCCTGTGCCAGCATGATGTCAAAGCGTTGGGCAATGCGTTGGTGCAGCCACGCCCGGTCGTTGGGCTCCAATGACAGCCAGAGAGGACGCTCGGGGGCGCTGAGGCTTTTGCTGCCATGGCCAAAAAACGAGGACAGCGCTCGCCCCGTCAGTTGCCACACCTCCAAGGCGCGGCCGATGCGTTGGGCATCACGGGGCGCAAGGCGCGCGGCCGTTGTGGGGTCAATGCTTGCAAGCTGCGCGTGCAAGGCTGGCCAGCCCAATGCGTGCGCTTGTGCTTCGATGGCAGCTCGAATCGCCGGATCGGCCTTGGGCAAATCATCCAGTCCATCGAACAGGGCTTTGAAATAAAGCAGGGTGCCGCCCACCAGCACGGGCAGCTTGCCACGTTGGCGAATGGCCAGCATCAAGTCTTGCGCATCGCGCGCAAAGTCGGCGGCGTTGTAGGCTTGCGCAGGGTCGCGAATGTCCAGCAAATGGTGGGGCACGGCCGCACGCTCTTCAGCGCTGGGCTTGGCGGTGCCAATGTCCATGCCACGGTAGACCAAGGCGGAATCCACGCTGATGATTTCAATCGGCCAGCGTTGTGCCAGTGCCAATGAAATGGCGGTTTTGCCGCTGGCTGTGGGCCCGGCCAACACCAGGCAAGTCCAATCGCGGGGCACGTTCAACAAAGCGTCAGGGGTGGCCATGCGCCTCTCCTTGCGGCTCGCCGTGCCGTTGCACCAGCGTCCAACCGACAACGGCAAGCCAGACCGACCAGAACAACAGCGCTTCCACCAAGGGAAACACCGTGCCGTCCAGTCGCCATCCCAGCCAACTGCCAATCGCAAAGGCCACCAATGTCATCAAGAAACCGCTGAGCGCAGAAGCCGCACCGGCCGCTTTCGGGAAAGGCCCGACAGCGCCGCTTTGGCCAATGGGCTGGTGGATGCCATGCGCGATCATGATCAGGTAAAAAGGGCCCAACAAGGTAGGGACGCTGATGATGCCGCTGTAGGCCATGAGCGCCACCCCAACGCCGCCGGTCAATGACAAGCTGGCGCCCACGCGAATGGTTTTGCGAATCCCCAGGCGCAGCAACAGCCGTCGGCAAAGCAGGGTGCCCAGGATGTAGGCAAACGAGATGGTGAACAGCACAAAGCCATAAGCAATCTTGGACAAGCCCAATACTTGGATGTAGACAAAAGAAGAGGACGCCAAAAAGGAAAACAAGGCGCCAAAGGCCCCCATCGACAACAAGGCAAACGCACGAAAGGTGGGATGGCGCAGAATGGTGAACCAGGTTTGCAGCAGCACCCGAATTTGCAGCGCCCCTGGGTTCTTTTGAGGGATGCTCTCGCGAAACCGGGCCTGGGCCAGCAAGGCTGTGAGCAGGCCATAGGCCACCAGAAAAGACAAGACAGCGCGCCAGCCCAAATGCTGTGCCAGAACGCCCCCCAAGGGCGCGCTGGTGCAGGCAATGATGCCCAGACCGGTCAGTGCCTTGGACATCGCCCGCGCCCCTTCTGTGGGCGCATACAGGTCACGCACAATGGCGCGGGCGCACATGACCACGGCGCCCATGGCCACGCCCTGCAAGCAACGCATCACGATCAGGGTCTCGATGCTGGGGGCCAGGGTGCAACCTAAGGCGGTCAGGGTGTAAGCCCAGACGCCCACCAGCAATACCGGACGCCGGCCCCAGCGATCGGACAAGGGGCCCCAGGCCAATTGCGACACGCCGAACGACAGCAACATGGCGGTCAAGGTCAGCTGGGCCTGAGACATCTGGGCGCCAAAGCCTTGCGTGAGCGCGGGCAGGGCGGGCAGGTACAAATCGGTGGTCACCGCCTGCATGCCCAGCATCAGCGACAGCATGGCCACCACCAGCAAGGGGTTCATGCTCAACGGCCTCGCAAAAACAGGGCGTCCAGCTCTTTCATGCTGAGCGCGCGCCAGGTCGGTCGACCATGGTTGCATTGGTCAGAGCGCTCGGTCGCTTCCATTTGCCGCAGCAGGCCATTCATTTCATCCAGTGTCAGCTTGCGGTTGGCGCGCACGGCGCCATGACAGGCCATGGTGGCCAGCAGCTCGTCTTGGGCGCGTTGAATGACGGTGCTGGCATCGTGCTGTGCCAGTTCGGCCAAGACGCTGCGCGCCAACTCCACGGCATTGCCATCGGCCAAGCTGGCGGGCACCGCACGCACGGCCAAGGTCTTGGCGGTGAGGGGTGAGAGCTCGATGCCCAAGGCTTGCAAACTGTGTGCATGCTCTTGCGCTGCGGCGATCTCTTCGGGCGTGGCTGCAAAGCTGACGGGCAGCAGCAAGGGTTGGCTGGCCAGGCCAGCTTGGCCCCATTGCTGCTTCAAGCGCTCGTACACAATGCGCTCGTGGGCAGCATGCATGTCGACCAGGATGAGCCCGTGCGCGTTCTCCGCCAGGATGTACACCCCATGCAGTTGTGCCAGCGCCTTGCCCAAAGGCCAGTCTTGCGTGGCCCACGCGGCGGGCATGATCGACGGCGCAGCTTCACGCACCTCGGGTGTTGGCGCTGGCACCGCAGGGCTTGGCTGCCACAGCGACCCCAGGTCGCGCACACGCTGGCCCTCCAGGGGCATGCGTTCTTGCTGCCAATTGGGCGCGACACGTACCGGTGTGGGCGCCGGGTCGGGAGAATGGTCGCCAAAATTTCTCAGCACTTCCAGCGCTTGCGCACGCTCACCAGGCAACACGCCGGCCCGCGGCGCAGCCAACGCTTGCTCGACCGCATGGCGCACAGCTTGGTGAATTTCACGGCTGTCACGAAACCGCACTTCGATTTTGGTGGGGTGGACATTGACGTCCACACGCATGGGGTCCATTTCGATGTACAAGGCGTAAACAGGCTGGCGCTGACCGTGCAGCACGTCTTCGTAAGCGCTGCGAGCGGCATGCATCACCACTTTGTCGCGCACATAACGCCCGTTCACATAGGCAAATTGCTGGTCAGCGCGCGAGCGGGCTGCATCCGGCAAGCCTGCGCGCCCGCGCACGGTCAGGGGCCCCAGCGCATAGTGGACCGCCACCGATTCCTGCAAAAAGTCTTCGCCCAGCACATCGGCCAAGCGGCGGTCCAGCGCGTCTTCGCCGGTCTGGCTGCGCCATTGCGCCACCAATTTGCCTTCGTGCCAAATGGCGAAACTGACTTCGGGGCGTGCCAGCGCATGGCGTCGCACTGCTTCTATGCAGTGGGCCAGTTCGGTGGCATCGGTTTTCAGGAACTTGCGCCGCGCCGGTGTGCTGAAAAACAATTCGCGCACTTCCACGGTGGTGCCGGGGGCGCGGGCCACCGGGCGCAACTCGCCACTGCGTGCTTCCAGGCTCATGGCCATGTCTTGGCCCGCCGGGCGCGACAGCAAGGACATGTCCGACACCGAGGCAATGGCCGCCAGGGCTTCGCCCCGAAAGCCCATGGTGCTCACCGACTCCAGTTCGTGCAGGTTTTGAATTTTGCTGGTGGCGTGTCGCCGCAAGGCCACCGGCAGTTCTTCTTTGGGAATGCCGCCGCCATCGTCTTCCACGCTGATCAGCCGCACGCCCCCGGCCAACAAGCGAACCTGAATTTGCGTGGCGCCGGCGTCCAGCGCGTTGTCCACCAATTCGCGTACCACGGAGGAGGGACGTTCCACCACTTCGCCAGCGGCAATTTGGCTGATCAGTTCATCGGGCAATTCCCGGATCGGGCGACGGGGGCTGGCAGAAGCATTCACTCAGGGGATTCTAGGATAATCATCCTATGGAATTACTCGCTCTCGCCATTGATTTTGTGCTGCACATCGACCGCTACATTGAAAGCTTTGTGCAGTCTTATGGCGCCTGGGTCTACGCCTTGCTGTTTTTGATTGTTTTTGTCGAAACAGGCGTGGTGGTGATGCCGTTTTTGCCGGGCGACTCCCTGATGTTTGTGGTGGGGGCGCTGTGCGGCGTCGGCCTGTTGAACCTGCCTTTGGCCCTGGGCGTTTTGCTCGCTGCGGCCATTTTGGGCGATCAAAGCAACTACACCATTGGGCGTTATTTTGGCAACCGTGTCTTTGCCTGGGAAGATTCCCGCTGGTTCAACCGCAAGGCCTTCGATCAGACCCATGCGTTTTACGAACGTTACGGGGGCATCACCATCGTGATCGCGCGCTTCATGCCCTTCATTCGAACCTTTGCCCCTTTCGTGGCGGGTGTGGCCCACATGAACCGCGCACGCTTCAGTGCCTTCAATGTGCTGGGGGCCGTCTTGTGGGTGGTCGGAATTGGCTTGGCCGGCTACTGGTTTGGCAACATCGACTGGGTGCAACGCCATCTGGAAAAAATCATCTGGGGCATGATTTTGATTCCCGGCTTGATCGCCCTTTGGGGCGCCTGGAAAGCCAGCCGCTCGCCGGCGCCGCCGGCACGCTGAGTCAGGTGGCGCGGTTGCGTGCCAGCGGCGGGTTGCGCAAAAAATAGCGCTCAATGGCGCCCATCAGGGCGCTTGCGAGTTGCGTTTGGTAGGTTTCGCTGACCAGCAAAGCCTCTTCCTGAGGGTTGCTGATGAACGCGGTTTCCACCAAGACGCTGGGGATGTCAGGCGCTTTGAGCACGGCAAAGCCGGCTTGCTCCACTTGTGGCTTGTGAAGCTTGCCCACCTGGCGAATTTGTCCCAGCAGTTCTTGCCCCAGCTTGAGACTGTCGTTGATTTGGGCCGAAGTGCTCATGTCAAACAAAGCCCGTTGCACATGGGCATCGCGCACCTTGATGTTCAGCCCGCCCACGCTGTCGGCGCGGTTTTCCTGATTGGCCATCCAGCGCGCAGCCGCGCTCGAAGCCGCCCCTTGGCTGAGGGCAAACACGCTGGCGCCGCGCGCTTCGGGCGTGAAAAAGGCATCGGCGTGCAAGCTGATGAACAAATCGGCTTGCACCCGCTGGGCTTTTTGAACCCGCACATGCAAGGGCACAAAATAATCTGCGTCACGCGTCAGGAAGGCGCGCATCGGCAAGTTGCCGCGCTTGGTCTTCAGCACCGTGGCATTGATGCGGTCGCGCAGGCGCAAGGCGATTTCAAGGACCACATCTTTTTCACGGGTCCCTTTGGGGCCGATGGCGCCAGGGTCTTCGCCCCCATGACCCGGATCCAGCGCCACCACAATCATGCGATCGGTGGGTGGGGTGGCAGCAGGCGTCGCAGGCGCAGCTGCTGGGGCGGGCGGGGCATCGGTTTTGGGCGATACCGGGGCTTGCATGCCAGGATGCTTGGCCAACAAATCGCCCAGCGGGTCCTGTGAAGCAGTGCCCTTGGCGCGCTCGGCGATCAGGGCTTCCAGGGGGTCGGCCACTTGCGTGGGGTAGAGGTCCAGCACCAAACGGTGGTCGTAAGAGGATTGGCCGCCTTTGACCGGTGGCAGGGTGAAGACCTGGGGTTGCACCATTTGGCGCAAATCCAGAACCAGTCGCACCGTGGTGGGGGTGAATTGACCGATCCGCACCCCTGTGATGAAGGGGTCATCAGACCGCACTTTGCCCACCAGTTCACGCAGCGCCGGGTTCAGCTCAATGCCCTCGATGTCCACCGCCAGCCGCGGGGGGTTGGCCACAAACAAGGTTTGCGTTTGCAAGGCTGTGTCCGATTCGATGGTGACCCGTGTGTATTCCGCTGCCGGCCAGACCCGCACCGCCAAAATGGTGGCGCCGCGCGCCAGTTGCGCAGAACCGAGCAGCAACACCAGGCTGCCCGATCGCAGGGCCTGGCGGCGTGTCAGGCGCGTGCTGGTGGAACGGTCCACGGGACTCATGCCAACAAAGCCTCCCCGCAAGGGGTGTGCGCGGTGAGGGTGGCCAGGCGCGCGTCGTCCTCAGCCACGCTGAGCTGAATGGCCAAGTCGGGCACGGGCAGCATGCTGCGGGCCTGGTCGGGCCATTCGCTGATTTTCAGCCCCGGGCTGGCGAACAGGTCGCGAAAGCCGGCATCTTCCCATTCGCGGGGGTCGTTGAAGCGGTAGAAGTCAAAATGCCAGATGTTCAGCAGGCCTTCCGGGGTCTGGGCCTGGTGGGGTTCCACCACGGCATAGGTGGGACTTTTGATGCGACCGGACACGCCCAGGGCGCGCAACAAATGGCGCACCAGGGTGGTTTTTCCCGCCCCCAGATCACCTTGGAGCTCCAGCGTGGCCGAGCGCAGGGCAGGGCGCGCCGCCAGGGTTTGCGCGAAGGCTTGCGTTTCAGTCTCGTCTTGCCATCGCAAGGTTTTTACAATCGGTGTCTTGTCCAAAGGGTTCCCGCAGTGATCGATCAGACTCGCTTGTTGTCGCAGTTGCAAACTTGGGGTCAACAGTTGGGATTTTCCCAAATTGGCGTGGCCCCGGTGGATTTGTCCTCGGCCGAGCCGGGATTATTGGCCTGGCTGGCCCAAGGCTTTCATGGTGACATGCACTACATGGCCCGCCATGGGTTGACCCGCGCGCGCCCCGCAGCGCTCGTGCCCGGGACGCTGAGCGTCATCACCGCACGCATGAATTATCTGCCCTCCGCCACCCCCGAGGATTGGCAAGCCATCGAGTGGGCACGGCTGTCCCGAGCGCTAGATGCGCAAGTCTCTTTGTATGCGCGCGGCCGGGATTATCACAAAGTGCTGCGGCAACGCCTGGAGAAGCTGGCGCAGCAGGTACAGACCCTGGTGGGGCCCATGGGCTACCGGGCCTTCACCGATTCGGCGCCGGTTCTGGAAGTGGAATTGGCCCAGCGCAGTGGCCTGGGATGGCGCGGCAAGCACACCTTGTTGTTGAACCGCGACGCAGGCTCGATGTTTTTTCTCGGCGAGATTTATGTCAATCTTGCACTGACGCCCACCGAGGCCACCGAGTCGCATTGCGGCAATTGCAGCGCCTGCTTGAGCGCATGCCCGACCCAGGCCATCGTGGCGCCCTACCATCTGGATGCGCGCCGCTGCATTTCCTATTTAACGATTGAGCATGAGGGCGCGATTCCCTCAGACTTGCGTCCCTTGATGGGCAACCGCATTTACGGCTGTGACGACTGCCAGTTGGCCTGCCCCTGGAACAAATACGCGCAGCGCAGCGCCTTGCCCGACTTTGACCCGCGCGAGGGGCTCAAAGCCCCAAGCTTGATTGCTTTGTGGCAATGGGATGAAGCCCAATTTTTGCGCTACACCGAAGGCTCTCCCATTCGCCGCATCGGGCATCAGAGGTGGTTGCGCAATTTGGCCGTGGCCATGGGCAACGCCCTGCGCGAGACAAAACAGGTGGATGTGCAAAGAGAGCTGCGCCAGGCATTGACGCAGCGCGCAGACCATGACAGCCTCCTGGTGCGCGAGCACCTGCAATGGGCGCTCGCGCAGGCGGTGCCGGTTTAGCGCAGCACCAGCACAGGAACCGCCGAGTGGGTCAGGACTTGCTGGGTTTCGCTGCCCAGCAGCAAGCGTTTGATGCCACGGCGTCCATGCGATGCCATCACAATCAAGTCCACTTTCGCGCGCTTGGCGGCGAGGATGACCGCGTCGGAGACGACGTCAGATTTGCTCACCAGGGCTTTGACCTTGACGCCTTTGGCCTCGCCTTGCTTTTTCACCAACTCCACCGAGGCCTGCGCTTCTGTGGCCCATTGGCGCTCGATTTTGGCCACCTCTTCCGTGCCGAGGGGGAGCGATCCTTCGAAGTAGCTTTGCGGGTAACGCGGTGTCACGCGCAGGGCAATCAATTCGGCGCCCGACAAGGCGGCGAGTTGAATGGCATGTGCCACGGCTTTTTTGGACAGG
>CAYTZZ010000003.1:0-100259 GCA_964442645.1 uncultured Bordetella sp.
CCAGTGGCTCAATATTCAACGTGAACACTGGCTCAGTTTGGCCGATGAATCAACAGTGCGAGTGACTGCTGTGGGCCGAAAGCCGACCAAAGCACGGGATAGCAGTTCGAATCCCCATCCCCACCAAAAAACGATGAATCCGGACCTGAGCAGGTTAGTGGGGCTATCATTGCTACTCCGCCAAGCATTTGCCTTTAATTTGCTCAGGTGAGTTGAAAGGCGCTTAGAGCCCCGCACCATGCGGGGCTTTTTGCTGTGGGCTCCTGACCTGCGACACCACGGCTGCCCCTAAAACCCGTCTCAAACTCCGTTTTGTCTCAGAAGCTCCTGCTGCTGTTCAGGACATCCAGCACGTCACGGGGGCCTTCAGACCGTGGTGTTGTTGAAGAGAGGTGGCCGTGGGCTTGTGCATCGCGGTCTTTACGTGTTGATTTCATAAAGGTTCATACCGACGGTCGGAGCGCTTTTTCTCAG
This sequence comes from uncultured Bordetella sp., assembly GCA_964442645.1. Lineage (GTDB taxonomy): Bacteria > Pseudomonadota > Gammaproteobacteria > Burkholderiales > Burkholderiaceae_C > Limnohabitans. The sequence continues at coordinate 475 of CAYTZZ010000003.1, forward strand.
AGAACTGGGGGCCCCTGGAGCTAAGCTGATACCCACGTTGTGGGTCGAGCACTGGAATCGCAAGAATCGGCTTGAGTCAGCGGGGGCAGTCACAGAGACTTAAAAGAAAATGGTGACCCAAATGACTCTGATTGGCTTCTCTCGACTTTTGCTTTTAGCTGCCCTTTGGGGCGGCTCATTCCTGTTCATGCGCATGGCAGCATCAGTGGTCGGCCCAGCATGGCTGATCTTGGCTCGTGTCGGCTTGGCGGCTATTTTCTTGTGGATGGTCGCCACGTGGTTCAAAAAGGGGCTACAGGCATCAAAGTACTGGCGGCACTATCTTGTGCTCGGGTTTTTCAACTCGGCGCTGCCATTCCTCCTCTTTGCCTATGCAGCTCAAAGTATCTCTGCATCGCTGCTTTCCATCTTGAACGCAACCGCCCCGATGTGGGCCGCGGTTATCGCAAGGGTGTGGCTCAAATCAGAGCTCTCGATGTCCAAGTGGGTGGGGATGGGTATTGGACTAGCGGGCGTGGCCGTATTGGCCGGTGTTGAATCGATGACGTTGCCTACGGGCGGCATGTGGGCCATTGCTGCTGGTCTTGCCGCGACGCTCTCCTACGGCATCGCAACCAACTACACCAAGGTGGCGCCCAATGTCGAGTCGTTTTCGAACGCGCATGGAAGCATGTGGGCGGCGACCCTGGTCATGATCCCCGTGGCGTTGGCGACGCCTGTGCCGGCCGAGGTTCCACTGGTCCCGACAGGGCTGGCCGTGCTGGCTTTGGGGATTGTCTGCAGCGGTTTTGCGTATCTGATCTATTTCCGCCTGATCGCAGATTTCGGTGGGGTCTCAGCACTCACGGTCACATTTCTTATTCCCGTATTCGGCACCTTGTGGGGTGCTTGGCTCCTGGGCGAGCCGGTCACATGGGCAACCGCAGTCGGCGGGCTGTTGGTAGTCCTGGGTACTGCCATGGTCACGGGGTTCTCGCCGATGGCATTGTTTGGCCGTACCAAGCAGGAAGGAACTACATAATGGCGCGCGATCTAAGCGCTCGGCACTACCAGACCGTGGAAAGGGCTATCGGTTTTATCCGCAACAACCTGCGACAGCAGCCGACGCTTGAGGAGATTGCTCAAGCAGTGCACATGAGCCCGTTTCACCTTCAACGCGTTTTCTCTGAGTGGGCTGGGCTCTCTCCCAAGCGTTTCTTGCAGTACGTCACCAAAGAACACGCCAAGGCGTCGCTTTTAAGATCCAGGACCGTGTTGGAGGTTGCCGATGACCTGGGCATGAGCAGCAGCAGCCGGCTGCACGACCTGATGGTGACGTCCGAGGCCATGACGCCCGGTGAGGTCCAGTCCTTGGGTAACGGACTGCACGTGGGTTTCGGCATGGGGGATTCACCCTTCGGGGCGGTATGTCTTGCCTGGACTCCACGCGGAATTTGCCACTTTGCTTTTCTTGATCAGTCGTCGCAGGACTATGAGGCTAGTTTGTTTTTAGCCTGGCCACGGGCCCGGTTTGAACGTGATGATAAGAAAGCCCGAGAATGGCTAGACGAAATCTTTCCAGCGACCCCCGGCCGCGGGTGCATCCACCTTGTTCTGCGAGGGACGAATTTTCAGATCAAGGTCTGGGAGGCGATGATTCATACCCGTCCGGGTCAAGTCTTGTCGTACGGCCAGGTGGCTGAACGCATCGGACACCCACGTGCTCACCGTGCGGTGGGCACCGCGCTGTCGCTCAACGACATCGGTTACTTGATCCCTTGCCATCGCGTTATCCAGGAGTCTGGCGGGATCGGACAGTACCGATGGAACACCGAACGGAAGATCGCAATGCTGGCCTGGGAGCATGGCCTCAGCGAGGGATTCGCCGGCTCTGCCTAGTTAGTATCCCCGACGTCACCAAAAAACGATGCTTTTTGACCTGAGCAAGTTATTTATACAGTACCTTTTGGGCCGCCAATGAGTCTAGGCCTCTGAGTATCAGAGGCCTTTTTTTTGGTAAAGCCCCGCACCGTGCGGGCTCCCGGGCGGTGATGGCAGTCTTAGCCTGCCCAGTTGGAGAGAAATTCTGGCCATTTTTGTGGCCTGTCTCCATTGTGCCACTTTTCAAGGTCTGCTAATGGCTGATTCCAGGACTCACCGCTCTGCTTAAAGTTCAATGACTGAAATGGGTCGAGAGAGTGAATTCAGTTGTTCGAGCAGCTGACTTTCAGCCGCGAATTATTGGTGCGGTCGGCTGCCAGCCACGCAGGACGGCTGCAGTTCCCTCGATACCGGTCTTTGATGTCACCGCATTGCAGGGTGAATCAGTGACGGCTTTTACCAAGCACCAGGAACCAAGCTCCTGACTTTTTCGCCGTGGTACGGCAGGAGGGGGTTGCATCATTGCTTCGTGATCTTGCGCGGGTTAGAAGCTTGAACGGTGGGCGATGTATATCCTCATCTCGCTCCACCACACATTGAGTTTTTTTGATACTTTTTGAAGGCCTTGAGTTTCATATCGGCCTTGGGTATCAATGACTTAATCAGCCCGCGCTTATAAAAGATCGCTATGCAATAGATAGAATAAATTAAATGGTTCTGTGCGATTAAAAACTTTAATATCTTGGGAGGCAATGTAATCTCAATGTAACAACCGCAAAAGGAGCACGTGATGAAGAGCGAACAAGCTAGCACTGGTCAATGCCCAATCATGCATGGCGCCAATTCAAATGCCAGCCATGCCAACATGGCGCAAGCCTGGTGGCCAGAGTCATTGAACCTGGACATCCTGCACCAGCACGACTCCAAGACCAATCCACTGCATGGCTTCAACTACCGCGAGGAAGTGAAGAAACTGGACGTGGCAGCCCTCAAGAAGGACCTGACCGAGCTCATGACCAACAGTCAGCCTTGGTGGCCTGCCGACTGGGGGCACTACGGCGGATTGATGATCCGCATGGCTTGGCATGCTGCGGGCACGTATCGCGTGGCCGATGGACGAGGAGGTGCGGGGACCGGCAACCAGCGCTTTGCGCCCCTGAATTCCTGGCCCGACAACGGCAACCTCGACAAGGCCCGCCGCCTGTTGTGGCCCATTAAGAAAAAATACGGCAACAAAATCAGTTGGGCTGACCTGATCATCCTGGCAGGCAACGTGGCCTATGAATCCATGGGCTTCAAGACATTCGGCTTTGCCTTTGGTCGCGAAGATATTTGGCACCCGGAAAAAGACATCTACTGGGGCTCTGAAAAAGAATGGTTGGCCAAGAGCGGCGGCGAAGGCAGCCGATACAGCGGCGAGCGCGACCTGGAGAACCCCTTGGCTGCCGTCATGATGGGTTTGATTTACGTGAACCCCGAAGGCGTGGATGGCAAGCCCGATCCCTTGAAGACCGCCCATGACGTGCGAGTGACCTTTGCCCGCATGGCCATGAACGACGAGGAAACCGTGGCGTTGACCGCCGGTGGTCACACGGTCGGTAAGGCGCACGGCAATGGCGACGCAGCCAACTTGGGTCCCGCACCAGAAGGCGCTGACCTCGAAGAGCAGGGCTTCGGCTGGATGAACCACAAAACCCGTGGCGTTGGCCGAAACACCGTCACCAGCGGCATTGAAGGTGCCTGGACGACCCACCCGACCCAATGGGACAACGGCTATTTCAAGCTGCTGCTCAACTACGACTGGGAACTCACCAAGAGCCCAGCAGGCGCTTGGCAGTGGGTGCCCGTCAATATCAAACCCGAAGACATGCCGCCTGACGTGGAAGATCCTTCCATCAAGTGCACGCCCATCATGACCGACGCCGACATGGCCATGAAGATGGACCCCGAGTACCGCAAGATCTCGGAGCGATTTGCCAAGGATCAGGCTTACTTCGACGAGGTGTTTGCCCGTGCCTGGTTCAAGCTCACACACCGTGACATGGGTCCCAAGGCCCGCTACATCGGTCCTGAGGTGCCAGCCGAAGACCTGATTTGGCAAGACCCGGTGCCCGCAGGCAACACGACCTATGACGTGGCCGCAGTGAAGGCCAAGATCGCTGCTGCTGGCTTGTCAGTCAGCGAGATGGTGAGCACCGCCTGGGACAGCGCCCGCACCTACCGTGGCTCCGACCACCGTGGCGGGGCCAACGGCGCACGCATTCGCCTGGCACCCCAGAAGGACTGGGAAGGCAACGAGCCTGCCCGCCTGTCCAAGGTGTTGGCGGTCTACGAGAAGATCGCTGTCGACACCGGTGCCAGCCTGGCCGATGTGATCGTGCTCGGCGGTAGCGTGGGCATTGAGCAGGCGGCTAAGGCTGCCGGGGTCAATGTTCAGGTGCCATTTGTCCCTGGGCGGGGTGATGCCACGCAGGCACAGACCGATGCCGAATCCTTCGAGGTGCTGGAGCCCCTGGCCGATGGTTTCCGCAACTGGCAAAAGAAGCACTATGTCGTCAAGCCAGAGGAGTTGCTCTTGGACCGCGCCCAACTCATGGGGCTCACAGCTGCAGAGATGACTGTGTTGGTGGGTGGGATGCGCGTGCTGGGCACCAATCATGGTGGTACGAAGCACGGCGTCTTCACCGACCGTCCGGGCGCGCTGACGAACGACTTCTTCGTCAACCTGACGGACATGTCTTACAGCTGGAAACCCACGAGCCGCAACAGCTACGACATCGTTGACCGCGCGAGCGGAGCCACCAAATTTACCGCTACCCGTGTGGACCTGGTGTTTGGCTCCAACTCGATCTTGCGCGCATATGCTGAGGTCTACGCGCAGGACGATAATCGCGAGAAGTTTGTCAAAGACTTCGTGGCCGCTTGGGTCAAGGTCATGAACGCAGACCGTTTCGACATTTGACCGTGATGCCCTGAGCCATCGGCTCAGGGCATTCCTGCCAAGGGCTTTTCAAACCAAACGCATTACCGGGAGCAAATATGGCCAGCAAGAAACAAAGCATGGAAATCAACATCGGCATCTCGGATGCAGACCGCAAAAAGATTGCCTCAGGGCTTTCTGATTTGTTGGCGGACAGCTACACGCTGTATTTGATGACCCACAATTTCCATTGGAACGTGACTGGGCCCATGTTCAACACGCTCCACACCATGTTCATGGCGCAGTACACAGAGCAGTGGGCTGCGCTGGATGTCATCGCGGAGAGGATTCGTGCACTGGGATATCCGGCCCCTGGCACTTACAAAGAATTTGTCAAGCGTGCGTCCATTTCTGAAATCGACGGAGTCCCCAAGGCCACAGAGATGATCAAGCATTTGGTCAAAGCCCAGGAGGCCACCGCCCGCACTGCTCGCAACCTGTTTCCCATTGTGGACAAGGCCAACGATCAGCCAACTGCAGATGTGCTGACTCAAAGAATGGATGTTCACGAAAAAACTGCTTGGATGCTGCGCAGTTTGCTTGAAGCGTAAATTTTGAAGCTGTAGTTTCGGTTCGAATCCCCATCCCCACCGAAAACGATGCTCATTGACCTGAGCAAGAGCAACTGCAATGACGCGCCTTCGGGGGCGTTTTTCGTTTCTACCCACCCATGGACCAACCACGTGCGGTCAGATGCCAATATCAAACTGCCTGTGCCACATGAAGCGCAAATGCCTTCACCTTCGCGGACTCGCGCCGCTGAACTGGACTCACCAAATGAATTGGCAAAGGGGGCGCTGGCCAGTCGGGCAGCAGCACCTGCAACTCGCCACGGGCCAGTTCATCCTCAAAAAGCCAAGTAGGCGAGTAGCCAATGCCCATGCCCGACAAGACTGATGCTCGGATGACCTCACTGCTGTTGGTTTGAAAATTGCCTTGTGCCCGAATGGTGACGCTTGAGCCCTCGGGCGCTGCTGCGCCTTCGCCTGCGGTAAACGTCCAGGCATTCTGAGTTGCCAACTCCGAATAGACAATGCATTTGTGGTGCAGCAGGTCCTGGGGCACCTGCGGAAGCTTCAACCCATCGTGTAATGAATCGAGGTACTGGCGACTGGCAAGCACGACCCGCTGGGTGGTGCCGATGCGTCTGGCCAGCAGCGAGCTGTCAGCGAGTTCCCCGATGCGCACGGCAAGGTCAATGCCTTCTTCCACCAGGTCCACGAAGCCGTCGTTGAGTCGGAGGTCGATTTTGACGTTGGGGTGGGCGGCGAGAAAGCGCTTGACCAAGGGCAGGAGTTTCAGGCGGCCATAGCCGACCGAAGCGGCCACGCGCAACCAACCGCTCAGCTGCTGTTCGCCTTGGTGTAACTCAGCCTCCGCTTCTGCAATTTCAGCCACCAACCGCCTTGCCTGTTCAAAGTACCGCGTGCCCGCCTCGGTCAAGGCCAATGAACGGGTGGTGCGGCTCAACAGTTTCGCCCCCAGTTCGCGTTCCAGTGCTGCCACCTGCTTGCTGATGGCGCTTTGCGTGCTGCGGGCTTCACGCGCGACCGCCGAAAAACTGCCGCTTTCCACGACGCGCACGAAGGTTTGCATGGCTGTCAGTCTGTCCATGGGCTTCTCAATTTATTCCTTGATGGAATGTATGTTAGTTTAAATTGCCATCTAGTGAATTTAAATGGAACGAATCAAACTCGACATACCTCTTCCAAGCCCTAACCCGGAGGCCCTTGCCATGAACACCAGCACCATGACCCTTGCGCATTCAAGCCACAGTGACCGTGCCCAATTCGCCAAAGGCGTTGCGGTGGGGCTGGTCGCAGCCAGCATCGGCGCGCTTTACACGGTGTTCGCCCGCTGGGGCATTGCGCACGGCCTCACCTCTCCAGACCTCACGGTGCTGCGATTTGGCGTCGCTGGCTTGCTCATGTTGCCGGTTTTGGCATTGGCTGTCAGGCGGGACCTGGCCCAATTCACATCCCGTTGGCGAATTTGGCTGCTGGTGGCGCTGCTTGCAGGGACACCTTTCGGTTTGTTGATGTTCGGCGCGTTGCAGTTTGCGCCATCGAGTCACGCAGCGGTGTTTCCTTTCACGGCCATGAGCGTGATGGGCATGGTGTTGGGTTCGTTGGTGCTAGGTGACCGCATGACATTGCGCCGCATAATCGGCATTGCCACAGTGCTGATGGGCTTGGTCCTGGTGTCGGGTGTCGAGGCCTCCAGCCTGACGCTGCGTGCGTCCATTGGCGATGCCATGTTTGTGGCCGCCGGAACTTTGTGGGCGGGCTTTGGCATCGTGCTGCGCAAACACCGCTTGGACCCGTTGCTGGCCACGGCGGTGATTTCCATCAGTGCATTGCTCACCTATGTGCCTGCGTATTTTGGGTACACCGGCGGCGCAAGTCTTGGGGCTGCTGATCCGTATGTCTTTTGGGTGGAGGTGCTGGTCCAAGGCGTGATTGCGGGGGCGGGTACGCTCTACACTTATTCGAAGATGGTGTCTTTGCTTGGACCATCGCGTGCGGCGGTCTTTCCGGCGCTTGCGCCAGGCTTGGCTGCGTTGATGGCATGGCCAGTGCTGGGGCATGTGCCAGCGATGCTAGAAGTCTCAGGTTTGGTGCTGGTCATGATGGGCTTGATCATCGCCGTCACTGTTTCAACTGCCTCAACCGTCAAATCAACAACGATTGGAATTGACGTCAAAGCCACCAACCGAGTCTAAGGTTGAAGAAAAAGGAGAATGAGGAATGATTGACTTTTACTACTGGACCACCCCGAATGGTCACAAGATCACCATGTTCCTGGAAGAGTCAGGTGTTGAATACAACATCAAGCCCATCAATATCAGCAAGGGGGAGCAATTTCAACCTGCCTTCTTGAACATAGCACCCAACAACCGAATCCCGGCCATTGTGGATCACATGCCTGAAGACGGTGCAGGGCCCATCAGCATTTTTGAATCGGGTGCCATCCTGCTGTATTTGGCCGACAAGACAAAGCGTTTCATTCCCAGTGATTTGCGTGGCAGGAATGAATGTCTGAAATGGCTGTTCTGGCAAATGGGTGGATTGGGACCTATGGCAGGCCAAAATCACCATTTTGTTCAATATGCCCCCGAAAAACTGCCCTATGCCATTGACCGCTATGTGAAAGAAACATCACGCCTGTATGGCGTTTTGAACAAGCACCTCGCAGACGGCAGGGAGTACATTTGTGGTGAGTACTCTATCGCCGACATGGCTTCTTTTCCATGGGTGGTGCCCTATGAACGTCAACGCCAGGACCTGAACCAGTTTCCTGCGCTTGCCCAATGGTTTGAGCGGGTTCAAAATCGGCCTGCCACCCAAAGAGCCTATGAGATTGCCAAGTCAATCAATGTCGCGCCCACCGTCGATGAGAAAGCAAAGGCCATTCTGTTTGGTCAGGATGCAAAAACAGTTTCTTGGATGCTCATAAGGATTGACTGTGAAAATTAAAGCTGTTGTTTTTGATGCCTACGGTACTTTGTTTGATGTGTATTCGATTCAAACCTTGGCCGAGCAGTTTTACCCTGGCTCGGGCGCGGACATCGCAGTCAAATGGCGTGACAAACAAATTGAATACACCCGGTTGATCACGCAATCAGATCCGCATAACCCATCGGGGAGCCAATACTTTCGTCCGTTTTGGGAGCTGACACGCCTCTCCTTAGAGTACACCTTAGATCGGCTGAAATTGGATCGTACGGGTGGGCAGGCAGAGCAACTGATGGCGCAATATGCCCACCTCTCGCCCTTTCCTGAAAATCTCTCCGTTCTTCAGGCAATCAAAGGCATGGGCCTGACCACCGCCATTCTTTCCAACGGCAGCATGGATATGCTTAATTCAGCGGTGAACAGCGCTGGGATGGAAAATTTGTTGGATCACATCATCTCAGTGGATGCCGTGCGCTTGTTCAAAACCTCTCCTGAAAGCTATGCGCTTGTTGGGCAAACCATTTCAGTCACCAAAGAAGAAATCCTGTTTGTTTCCAGCAATGCATGGGATGCGTTGGGCGCCACTTGGTTTGGTTTCACAACGCACTGGGTCAATCGCCAAGGCTTGCCTTTCGAAACTTTATCACCCGCTCCTCATTATTCTGGGGCGGATCTCCGTTCAGTTTTAGGGTCCCTGGGGCACCTTGATGGTTGAGCACTCACTTCAGAACTATTTTCCATACACCATCAAAGAGCCCTGAACATCACAGCCGCAATTACTGTGGGAGGCAGCGCTGCCATGAGCAATTTGACCGCACTCACAACGCCTTCCTCAAACTTGCCTTTCAGGATGGCAACACCCGCCGGGTTGGGGGCGTTGGCAATCACAGTGAGCCCTCCGCCAGTCACTGCGCCTGCCACGATCGCCACCTTGAACTCGTCGCTTAAGCCTGGGACCAAGGACGCCAAGTAGGTCAGAGCGGCATTGTCCGTGATGGCGGTCAGTGCCGTTGCGCCATAGAAAACGGCATCGGAACTCAGCCCCAGCAACAAAGGTTGAAGCCACCAGGATTGCTGCCCACCCAAGACCACCAGGCCCGCAAGGAAAAAGGCCACCAACAAGGCTTCGCGAAGGATCAGTCGTTCCTGGTGCGCGGCATAGGCATTGGCGTAGCCAATGAAAAACAGCAGCAGGCCCATGAACACCACGGGGTGGTGGGCAAAAAGAACGACGCCAAGCAGAAAGGACAGGTGAATCGCCACCATGATGGGCGGCACGGTCATGCGGGCAAGGGCGGGTTCGCCCAGGCCCATCAGTTCTCGCCGCATGAAAAGCGTCACAAGGGCTGCATTGACAAAGACCGCAATGGCCGCCTTCCAGCCGAAGGTCTGAAGCATGAAGGACAGGTCCCACTGCCAAGTGGCGGCCACCATCAGCACAGGCGGTGCGGCAAAAGGGGTCAGCGTCCCACCGATGGACACGTTGACAAAAAGCACCCCCAACGTGGCGTACTTCAGGCGCTCACTCACCTGTGCAGAGAAAACGGAATCCCGCAGCATGAGCGCAGTCAATGTCATGGCCGCAGGTTCAGTGATCAAGGAGCCTAGCAATGGCACCGCCGACAGAAGCAGGAAGTAGTAGGCCAGGGTTGTGGGCCAGGGTGCATGGCGTGCGATCTGCTGCACCAACACCCCGAAAGTTTGCAGGATGGGCCGGGTGCCTGCCACCACCATGATGGCGAAAACGAAAAGCGGCTCTGTGAAATTGCGAGATTCAAGGTACTCGAGGGTGGGGGCTTTGCCAGCCAAGGCAAACATGGCGATGGCCAGAACCATCGCCCACAGACCAAACACCACTTCTACCTCGCCCAGCAGGTGCCAGATGCCAGCGTGGCGCGGGTGCGTGTGTGCCAAGTGTTCAAAAAACTTGGTGCTGAAGGTATGCAACACGGCCAGTACGAAGATGCCTGCAGCGATCCAGGGCAGGAGCGTAGGGTTCATTCAGAGGACTCCAACGGCCAAAGCCGTGCGGTGAGGCGGCCCGACCATCACCTGTCCTGATGCATGAGCATTCATGCAGCACCCGATTAAGATGCTATCACTTCTTCAATCTGGGCTTTGCGCATTCCAGAATAGCCTGGTGCAGCAGGGGTTGTTGTCTTAGCCCCCGCACATCTGAGATTGTGGCGAAGCGCCACTTTCATCGATCGGAAAAAATCCAGGCATGTTGTAAGCGTTGAGGTAGCGGTAAGTGCTGAAAGCCATGCTCCAGTCTGCAAAACGACGGTGATCGATCCGACTTCTGTCAATCAGTTGAATGTCTTGGTGCCTCGGGTCTTTAAGCAATGCGGTCCATAGACTGTCCAAAGCTTCTGGCGGGCCTTCAATGCATTGTGTGAACACGCCATTGGCATAAAGCAAATGGCCCGTTAAATTCAGGCGCGCATTTTTGTTCCGTGCTTGATTCAACAGGTTGAACAGATCCAGTGTCCCAAAGGGCTCGGTCTCCTTAGAGGTGTAAGTCAGTCGTTCCAGCATGGATAGGTGCCTGGCAAAGGTCGATTTTTCGAATCTTAAGTGAAAAACCCTGGCATGTTTCAAGGCTTTGATGCGCACTGCTTGACACCCTTTGCGCTGCGCTGATGCCGGTAATTTGACACTTTACGGAGCCTCACAGGCTTTTAAACCCTTATTTTTGGCATAAATCATGCTTTGTTGAATCGAGTCATTCGATTTCAACCATGTACGCCATCAATACCAATTTCCGTGCGCAGTTCGCTCATGCCGCTTTGGCCATGATCGACCGCAAGCAGAGCGTGGCCATGGAACAGTTGTCTACGGGCAAGCGCATCAACTCTGCACGAGACGATGCGGCCGGCATGGCCATTGCCTCGCGCATGAGCGCGCTGATTCGCGGCACCAACCAAGCCATTAAAAATGCAAACGATGGCATCAACTTGGTTCAAACCGCGGAGGGCGCGGCCCAACAAATGGTGGACATGCTGCAACGCATGCGCGAATTGGCCGTTCAGGCCGCCAACGGTAGCAACACTGCCGAGCAGCGTGGCTACATGGACCTGGAGTTCCAGCAGCTCAAGCAGGAAATGGTGGGCATTTCCAAAAAGACACAGTGGAACGGCAGCAAGCTGCTGGATGGAACGGCTGGCACGCAGGCTGCGCCTTCCCCTCTATTCAAGACGGCCTCGGTTTCCAAATATGCAGGCACCTATTCGGGGGAGGCGACCCTTCCCGGGCATTTGATGCTCGACACCGGCGTGTCTCCCTCAGCGACCGTGAACAATTTAACGGGCGGTTTCAATTGGGGGGGGAAATTCACGGTCATTGTCAAAGCAGGCGCGATCAGCTCAGCCAAGTTCAAAACCAACGACGGTGTCTTGCATGACGTGACCTCTGCAGTCTCCATCAATGGCGCAAACGAGGTGACGGTGTCACGCGATCTGTTGGTCAAGGCCGGGCTGGCGGACATGGTCGATGCCGATGTGCGCTTTGAAACCGTTGTGGGCGACCAAAGCATCACCTTCACCCAACCCGCCGTTACGACCAACCAGGTGTTCAACAAGCCAGGCACTTGGTCGTTGACGCTCAATGGCAATGCCTCTGCCGTGGCTGCGGCCTCGTTCACCTTGCTGGATGGTACTGTTCAATCAGTGGCTGCGGCACAGTTGGGCGCAGCGTTCACGATTCAGGACAATACCATCACCCTGGATCGAAGCGTTCTGACTGGCGCGCTACGCGACACCTTGACCGATGACTTGGTGATGACCCAATCGGACGCGGCTTCTTTCGAGGGCAACGACGTCTTGAGCCTGGTGGTTCAAAAAGCAGATTCTTTGGGCGCGATGAAATCGGGTGATTTGGTGATCAACGGCGTCAGCATTGTGCCTACTCAGGATTTGTTGGACACTTATTCTCCGCGTTCGAATGCCCAGGCCAGCGCCATCAGCAAAGCGGGCCTGATCAATCTCTACTCAGAGAAAACTGGCGTCAAAGCCGTGGTGAATGAAAATCAGATGGCTGGTTTGGCAATGACTGTACCCGCCAGCGAAATGAAAGGCAGCCTTGAAATCAATGGCTTCAGAACATTGGAGGTCACGATCTCGACAGAGGACGCCGCAGCCACCAGGCGTCAAGCGGTGGAAGCCATCAACGCCATTCGCTACTTGACAGGCGTCGAAGCCATTGACACCAAGTCTGACAGCACGGGCGTTGTTTTGCGTGCCAAAGACGGGCGCAACATCGAGGTGGCCTTTGTGAGCGACGCGCCCACCGACGATTTTGGACATGCTGTTGGCGTACGCTACGGCGTGCAGGTGGGGACGTATTCCTTGGCAACACACGACCAGCAAGGTTTGACAATTTCAGCGGACATTGGCGCCGATGTTGCGCACTCTGGCTTGCAAAAGGGCAACTTTACCCAACAGCGAATGACCTCGGTCATGGTCAACACCGAACAATTGGTGGCGGATAAAAACAAAATCGCCAATCTTCAGTCTGGCGATTTGAAAATCAATGGTGTGGAAATTCCTGCATCCAATGCATCGGACGACGCCGTCTCCAATTTGACGGTAGACACCAGTTCGCGTTATGCCAGTGCGGTGTCGATTGCGGCGGCCATCAACTCGCAATCGGTGCAAACGCGGGTCACTGCCTTGGTCAATCCCGTCACAGTGGATGGCAATCACTTGGCGACAGAGTATGGCGGTACGGCCATTCTGTACATCAATGGCCAGAGAATCGAGGTTGACATGGCTTTGAGCGATGATGCCAAGACCCGCAAGGCCAATGTGATGGCGGCCATCAATCATGCTGCCAATACGGGCGTGACAGCCCTGGACAATGGCAGCGATGGCATCAGTCTGCAAGCCGTGGATGGCCGAAATGTGTCTATTTGGTACCAGGAAGACACAGACCTGAATGCCTCAGAGTTTGGCCTGGGTCTCATCAGGTCAGGGGAAACCTTGGCGGTGGACCCGCCGCAAATTTCTTCGGGTGATGGCCTTCTCAGCGATTTCAGCGAAGGTGTCACGGTCTATGCCTCCATTGTTTTGCAGTCCAGCCATGACATCGACATTCAACCGGGCTACAACGGCTTCAGTGAAGACAGCCATTTCAGCGCCTTGGGATTTGAGGCCAATCGCTACGATGTGACATCGAGCGTGACAGGCACTTATTTTGACCCGCCCAAACTGGGTCGTCTGAGCTTTCAGGTGGGTGGGCAAAATGGGCAAAGCATCGACGTCTATTTGCCTGATTTCAGTCAGGCGGGAACGCTCACGCAAGCTGTGACCTGGGACGTGGGTTTGACCGAGGCGCAACGCAAAGAAAAACTCGATGCGCAGAGAACGTCAGCCTCGGCCTCATCGCTGATCAAGCCGGCCGCGGTTTTGAATGATTTCTTTGATCGCAATGCGACTCCGAGCAGCTACGACATTGGCTTGAAAAAAGACCCGCCGGTCAGCACCCTGGCCGACATTGAGTCAGCCCTGGTGGCGTTGCAAGGCATCGATCAGGTGCTGAACAACATATCACAGGCGCAGTCGACGCTGGGTGCGGTGGTGAACCGGTTGGAGCAAAGCGTCAGCAATTTGTCGACCTATTACGTCAACATGTCTGCTTCACGCAGCCAGATTGAAGACGCAGATTACGCCGCGACCAGCAGCGACATGGCGAAAGCGCAAATCATGCAGCAGGCTGCCACGGCCATTTTGGCGCAGGCCAACACCAATCAGCAAACTGTCTTGAAGTTGCTGCAGGGTTGACGCTGCGCCACATGGGCTCAGCCCTTGTTGAGCATGCCCAATTTTTCGATCAAAGCGCGCTCTGCAAAGAAGCTGTCGCGCGCAAATTTCGTGTATTGCTCGGTATTCAGGTAAATCACGTTCTGGTCGTATTTGTCAAAAGTGGCCATCACGGCCGGGTCTTCCAGTGTTTTCTTGAACGCGTCATGGATGGTTTTGACCACGGCCGGGTCCATGCCTTTGGGGCCACACACGCCAAAGGGCGAGTCGGAAACGGTTTGGTAACCCAGTTCATCCAGCGTGGGAATTTGTGGCCAGCGCTTGGTGCGCTTGCTGCCATAGGTGGCCAGCAGGCGCAGCTTGCCGGACTCGACGTGGGGGCCCCAGCCGGTGGCATCGCTGGCCGCCATCACGTGGCCGCCCAAAATGGCTTGCATGTTCTCGGCATTGCCCTTGTAGGGAATGTGGTTGAGCTTGATGCCGGCTTTCTGCGCAAACTCTTCCACTGCCAGATGCGGGCTGGTGCCCGTACCGGTTGAGCCGTAGGTCACCACGCCGGGGTTGGCCTTGGCAAAATCGACCAGGTCTTTGATGCTCTTGAACGGTGAATTGGCCGGCACTACCAAGCCAAAAGTGTAGCCCGTGAGACATGCAATCCAGGTGAAGTCCTTCAGGGTGTCAAAAGCTGTTTTTTGCATGTGGGGGATGCGAAACGCGCCTTGCGGAATTTGGCAAAGGGTGTAGCCATCGGGTTTGGCGTTCAGCATCTCAACCGCGCCGAGCATGCCACCCGCGCCTGGCTTGTTTTCCACAATGACGTTCTGCCCTAAAACCTTGCTGGCGCTTTCTGCAAGGCTGCGCATGACAATGTCGGTGGAGCCACCGGCAGGCCAGGGACAAATGTATTTGATGGGACGCGCAGGAAACGATTGCGCGCGCGTCAGGGTGGGGAATGCCGCCGAAACAGCCAATGCGGAGCCGGCCTGAAGAAAACTGCGTCGTTGCGTCATAAGTCATCCATGGTGAGCCAAAGGGTGGTTACAAGTTACCTGCAATGGGCTGAAAAGTCATCAAGGTTAACGCCAATATGGCGTGTAGGCGACACGGACAGTGTGACGCCAAGGGACTGGACATGGCACACTTTGAACACTCAGGGAGAAATGCAATGGCGACGTCCATTCAAGACAACGTTCAAGTTCTGGCCTTCGATGTATTTGGCACCGTGGTGGACTGGCATGGCAGCATTCAACGCGCCGTCGAGCGGCGTTTTCCAGGCATCGACGGCAGTGCGTTTGCCTTGGCTTGGCGCGCCGGCTACGTGCCGGCCATGGCGCGGGTGCGCAGTGGTGAGCTGGGCTGGACCCTGATCGATGATTTGCACCGCATGATTCTGGACAGCCTGCTGCCCGACTTTGGTTTGGCGCATTTGAGCGAGGCCGATCGTCGCTCCCTGAACCGCGTGTGGCACGAACTCGATCCCTGGCCCGACAGCGTGGAAGGCATTCGCCGCTTGAAGTCGCGCTTCACGGTGACCACCCTCTCGAATGGCAACATAGGCTTGCTCACCCGCATGGCCAAGCGTGCCGGCTTGCCTTGGGATTGCGTGTTGAGCGCTGAGGTGTTCCGGGCCTACAAACCCGATCCAGCCACTTATTTGGGCGTTGCCAAGGTGTTTGACTTGCAGCCCTCCCAAGTCATGCTGGTGGCTGCGCACCATGACGACTTGGCGGGCGCGCGGGCCTGCGGCGTGCACACTGCCTACATCGAGCGTCCCTTTGAAAACGGTCGCCACAAGCTCAAGGATGTGTCACCCCGTCCTGAAAACGACATGCACGCCAGCAGCCTGATGGCCTTGGCCGATCAGTTGGGCTGCTGACTCAAACCGCTTTTTGGAAAGCCAGGGAGAAGCCTGGCACATACGTCGTCAGCAGCAGCACCACCAGCATGGCCAATACCATGGGCCAAATGGCTTTGGCCACGCGGGCCAAAGACAAGCCGCTGATGGCCATGCCCACAAACAGGCAGTAACCAATGGGCGGCGCCGCCATGCCGATCGACACATTGGTCACAATGATGGCCCCGAAGTGAAGTGGGTCGATGCCAAACTTGTTGCCAATGGCGATCAACATCGGTCCCAGAATCACCATGATGGCAATCTCGTCCATCACAGCGGCCAGCAAGAAGAACGCCACGTTCAAGAGCAGCAGCATCACCCATTTTTGCTGGATGTTGTCGCCCAAAAAGGTGGCCATCTTGATGGCCAATTGTTCTTGCGCCACCAGCACGCCAAAGCCGCCCGAGACCGCAATGATGGCCATCACAATTGCGCTGATTTTCATGGCAGCCAAAATGATGCGGGGCAGGTCGTTCCAGCGGATGCGCCGCTCGATCCACAGGCCCACCGCCAGGCTGTAAAAACAAGCGACGGCAGCCGCTTCGGTGGGCGTGAACACGCCGGCATAAATGCCGCCCAAAACGATCAGCGGCGCGAGCAGAGCCCATTTGCCATCGTTGACCGCTGTGCGTATTTCTGCCCAACTGGCGCGTGGCAGTCGGGGCAGTTGATCGCGCTTGGCACGCAAGGCCACCACCACCACCAGGGCTGCGGCCATCACCAAGCCAGGCACCACGCCCGACAAGAAAAGTTTGGCAATCGATTGCTCGGCAATCACACCCCAAATCACAAAGGCAATCGAGGGCGGAATCAAAGGAGCCAGCACACCGGCCGAAACCGAGAGTGCGGTGGCATAGCCCGCGTCGTAACCACGCTCGATCATGGCCGGAATCATGATGGCGCCAATGGCGGCTGTGGTGGCCGGAGCCGAGCCAGAGATGGCCGCGAAAATCACCGCAGCCAAAATGGTCACATGGCCCATGCCGCCGGGCAAGTGGCGAACAAACACGTCGGCCACGCCGATCAAGCGACGCGACAGCCCGCCCGCGGTCATGAGCTCACCGGCCAGCATGAAAAAGGGAATTCCCAACAAGCTGAACGACTGTGTGCCGCCAATCAAGGTTTGGGGCAACAGGATGTCGGGGATGTCGACGGCGATCAGCACCGCCACCACACTCAAGCCGATGGCAAACACGAAGGGGACGCCCAAGACCATCAGCGCAGCAAAGCCGGCAGTCAAAAACCAGGCCGTGATGCTCATTTCGAAAGCTCCGGTAGGGCTGTGACCTGGCGTTGGGGCTGGGTCACCAGCAACTCCAGCGCAAACCAGGCGACCAGCGCGCCGCACACTGGTGCAGCACCATGGAGCATGTAGATCGGGTAGGCGATGGCCGCCGAGGTGGAGGTGGCCGTCTCGGCCATGTAGCGCCAGCCGCCCAAGGCCAAATAGCCACCGAAAAACAGGGTCAACAGCCCGATCACATTTTCCAGCCGCTGCGCCCAAGGGGCAGGCAGCCGGTCCAGCAGCAGGTCAATGCGGGCATGAAAGGCTTGTCGCACACCCAGGGCCATCATGAGCAGCATGGTCCAGGTGAAACAAAGCAAGGCCAGCTCTTCAGTCCAGGAGGGCGGGCGGTTGAAGAGGTAGCGCAGCGTCACCTGCCAGCCAATGGCGGCCAACATGACGCTGGCCAAAAGGACCACGCAGATGTTGACCAGGCGAACCAGCCCATCGGACACGCGGGTGATGCTGCGCTTGACCATCACTTGACCTGCTCAAGCGCCATGTTGAGCAGGTCGGCGCCGATGCTGGGGCGGAACTTTTCGTACACCGGGGCGACCGATTTGCGGAAGGCCGCCGGGTCTGAAATGGTATTGACCGCCATGCCTTTGGCCTGCAATGCCGTGACCAATTGCTTGCTGTTTTCTGCACTGGCCTTGCGCTGTTCGGCCTGGGCGAGTTTGGCCGAGTCGTTCATGATTTTGCGTTGATCGGGCGTCAGCTTGTCCATGGTGCGCTTGCTCACCAGCAAGTAAATGACGGAGTAGGTGTGGTTGGTCAGCGAGAGGTATTTGGTGACCTCGTTGTATTTGCTGGAGTCGATCACGGCCAGCGGAATTTCCAGGCCATCGATGGTGCCTTGCTGCACAGCCGTAAAGGTTTCGCCCCAGGCCATGGGCACGGCAGAACCGCCCATGGAATTGAACATGTCGATGTACACCGGGTTTTGCATCACGCGGTATTTCACGCCGCTCACATCGGCCGGGTTTTGCACCGGCTTTTTGTTGTTGATCATGTTGCGAAAGCCGCCTTCCATCGCTGCCAAGGTGATGATGCCCTTGGTTTCCAGGCGTCTGGCGAGCTCGGCGCCGACTTTGCCATCGAGCACTTTGTGGGCTTGCGCTTCGTTGGCATACAAGAAAGGCAAGTCATTGAGCTGGTAGCCCGGCTCGATTTGGGCCATGACCGCATTGGTCATGATGGATGCATCCACCGTGCCAAAGCGCAGGCCTTCCAGCATGGGCTTTTCATCGCCGAGCTGGCGGTTGGGGAACATTTGCACTTCGATGCTGCCCTTGCTCGCCGCTTCCACATGGGATTTGAAGGCGCGCGCCGCAATGGCGTAGGGGTCTTGGGCACCGTCGGTGGTGGTCCAGCCGAGTTTGATCACTGTTTTGTTTTGGGCGTGCACCGCGCCAGCGCCCAGGCCCAAGAGAAGGGAGGCGATCAATGCTGAAAAAAGGGTTTTGCGTTTCATGAATATCTCCAAAAGGTCAGAAAAAGTCAGAGGGTGAGGGTGTCTTGCCAATAAAGTGCGGTGGGGTTGTCCACCAGCACTTGTTGGCGCAAGGCGGCGTCGGGCAGCCAGTCAAAAACGCGGGCCATGAGGTGTTCGTCCTCAGGCACAGGGAAAGGGCTGGCGGGGTGAGGCCAGTCCGTTCCCCAGACCAGGCGTATCGGGTTGGCTTGCAGCAGCGCATCGACCAGCGGGCGCAGATCGGTGTAGCTCGGGTGCGCACTCGACAGTCGGTAGGGTGCAGAAAGTTTCACCCAGGCACGTTCTTCTTTCAACAGGCTGCAAAGGCGTGTGAAGCCAGGGCTTTGCAGCAGTTCGGGCACCGGATGGTGGCCCATGTGGTCGATGACCACCTGAACGCCCAGGTCGGCCACTTGCTCGGGCAACTGGGGTGTCTGCTGCAAGTCAATCAGCAATTGCAGATGCCAATCATGCGGGCGAATTTTGTCCACTAAGGAGTGCATGGCCTCCAAGCCAGGACCGCCAGCATGGAGTGCATTGATCCTCGAGCCCCGTGCGCCCAAGGCATGCCAGCGCGCGATCTGTTCGTCGCTGGTTTGGGGGAACGCCACGGCCACGCCGCGCAGCCAGTCGCTGTGTGCGCCAAGCAATGCTTCAAAACTTTGGTGGTCTGAGCCAAACACACTGGGATGAACCAGGATCGCGCGGTCAATGCCCCAGTCGTCACGCAGTTGTTGATAGTCAGCCAAGGTGGCGTCTGGCGGTGTGTAGCCGCGCTCGGCGGCATAGGGGTAGCGGGACTGATCAAAAATATGAAAATGACAGTCGCAACTTCCTGGCGGCAAACGCACTGAGCGAGCTTTGGAAGACTTGAAGGCCATAAATTTGGGGTCCCTGAGTTGAGAGTGCAAATTTAGGCGTCTTGCAAGCCAGTGCGACCTGCGGTAATCCCGCGGTATGTCGCTTCTAGGACAGTTGGCGAAAACACCGATGCTTCGCAAATTGCTTGCCTTTAAGCTCGATGCAAACAACTGGAGACAACCTCATGCAAAGCTTTCTGTCCTCAATGCGTCGTCGTGTGGTGTTGGGCGCCGTTTGGGCCCTTGGCTGCTCTGCGCTCACGGTGGGCGCGCAAACAGGGGCGTGGCCCAACAAGACCATCAAGATCGTGGTGGCCTTTCCCCCAGGCGGCTTGACCGATGCCTATGCCCGCATGTATGCCGAGCAGTTGACCGCCAAATTGGGTGTGCCTGCGGTTGTGGAAAACAAGCCGGGCGCTGGCGCCATCATTGGCATTGACACGGTGGCCAAGTCTGCACCTGATGGCTACACCTTGCTGATGACCACCTCGGGAACCGTCTGGCAAAACCGAGTGCTTTATTCCAAGTTGCCGTACAACCTCGACAAGGATTTGGTGCCCATCGCCGTTTTTCCTTCGGGCCCTTTGGTGGCAGGTGTGCCTGAGAAGCTGCCTGTCACCAACATGAAAGAGTTCATTCAATACGCCAAGCAGAACCCCGCCTCCATGGGGACCTATGCGCCGGGCTCTTACCCGCACATGGTGGCCGACCAGGTGAACCGCAACGACGGCACCAAGATCGTGCCCGTGCATTACCGCGGCGAATCGCCCATGTGGGTGGACTTGGTGTCGGGACAGACGCAAATCGCCATTGGCAGCTACCAGGCCTTCGCCACGGTTCAAGGTCGGGGTGTGCGACCCATTGGCGTCACCGGTCCCTACCGATCGCCGAAACTGCCCGATGTGCCCACGCTGTTGGAGCAAGGCATTGACCCCAAGCTGGTGGGCCTGGAAGGGGGGCTGCCCTTGATGGCGCCCGCCGGCACACCGGAGCCGATTCTTCAGGCGCTGTCGCAGATTGCGGTGGATGGCGCGAACACCCAGCGTGCTGCGCAGTTGCGCGAGGCGTTTGCCATTCCCAACAAGCCCAAGAACCTGGAAGGCACGCGCGCAGACTGGGCGCGCGATGTCCCGGTGTGGATCAAGCTGGCGGTGGATTTGGGTATCAAGCTGGATTAAGTCTGGTTTTTTCAGTCGCCTTTGTTCCAGCCCTTGCCAAACTCTGAAGACTAAGATGCTACCGAGCTTTCGGTAGCTCAAGTCCTGGGAGAAATGGCATGACTTATTTGGTAGGCAGTGGCCTGACCGCTTACGGGCGACACGAGGGTCAGACCACTCTGGACTTGATGAGCCAGGCCAGCGCCCAAGCCTTGAATGACGCAGGCTTGGCGCGCGGTGACATCGATGGCCTGATTTGCGGCTACTCGACAACGCTGCCGCACCTGATGCTGGCCACGGTCTTTGCCGAGCATTTCGGCATTCAGCCGCACTATGCCCACACCCTGCAAATGGGCGGCGCCACCGGCATGGGTTTGGTGATGCTGGCGCGCCAACTGGTGTTGTCGGGTGCCGCCAAGCGCATTCTGGTGGTGGGCGGTGAGAACCGCATGACGGGTCAGAGCCGCGACTCTGCCATTCAGGTGCTGGCGCAGGTCGGGCATCCCACCTACGAGGTCCCTTTGGGCGCCACCATCCCCGCCTATTACGGCTTGGTCGCGTCGCGCTACATGCACACCTTTGGCAGCACCGAGCGCGACTTCTCTGCGCTGGCCGTGCTCATGCGCGAGCATGCCGCGCGTCATCCCGGCGCGCAATTCAGCAAGCCCATCACCGAGGACGAGGTGTTGGCCTCACGGCCGATTGCCACGCCTTTGAAAATGCTGGACTGTTGCTCGGTGGCCGATGGCGGCTGTGCCGTGATCATCTCGGCTGAGCCTTTGGGCGACCATCCCCTGAAGATCAGCGGTGCCAGCCAACAGCACAACGCGCAACACATCAGCGCCATGACCACGCTCAGCGACTTTGGCGCGGGGCGTTGTACGCAGCGGGCCTTGGCGGATGCGGGCCGTCGTTTGGACGAGGTGGAATATGCCGCCATCTATGACAGCTTCACCATCACCCTGACCATGTTGCTGGAAGAAATTGGCTTGGCCCCGCGCGGCCAAGCGGGGCACCTGGCGCGCGAGGGCCACTTCGGCTTGAATGGCAAAGTGCCTTTGAACCTGCACGGCGGTTTGCTTTCCTATGGCCATTGCGGCGTGGCCGGTGCGATGGCCCATTTGGCCGAAACCCATTTGCAGATGACTGGCCGTGCAGGCGCACGACAGGCGCGGCAGGCCGGTGTGTCTTTGTTGCATGCCGATGGCGGTGTGCTGTCCTCGCATGTCAGCGTTGTGTTGGAGGCCGTATGAGCGAAACCCTGGACTGGACGCGCGGTGGCACGGCCTTGCATTACCAGCAGTGCCCGAGTTGCCAACACCTGTGGTATTTCGAGCGCGACTTTTGCCCGGCTTGCGGCCACACAACGCCGACTTCCCAACAAGCCTCGGGTCGGGGCGTGGTGCATGCCACGACCCTGGTGCATCGCGCCCCCAGCGATGAGTTTCGCGCCATCGTGCCTTACCAGATGGTGTTGGTGGACATGGTCGAGGGCTTTCGCGTGATGGGCCATGCCCAGACGGGCGTGGCCATTGGCGACGCCGTGCGTTGCGAAGTGCGCCAGATCGCTGGGCGTGCTGTTCCTTATTTTTTGAAAGATGACCATGTCGCTTGATCCTCGTGCTGCCCTGCGGGTGGCGCTGGCCCCCCGCTCTATTGCCGTGATCGGCGCCTCTGACAATGCCAACAAGATTGGCGGCCGGCCCTTGGCTTATTTGTCGCGCTTTGGCTTTCAGGGCAAGGTGTACCCCATCAACCCGGCCCGCAGCGAGGTGCAGGGCTTTCACAGTTTTGCCAGTTTTCAGGCCTTGCCCGAAGTGCCCGATGTGGCCATTATTGCCGTTCCCGGCGATCTGGCGGTGGCAGCGGTCGACGAGTGCGCCAAAGCGGGTGTGTCGTTGAGCATTGTGATGAGCTCGGGCTTCGGGGAAAGCGATGCGGCTGGCAAATTGCAAGAGCAAGCCATGCGCGCCAGTGCCCATGCGCATGGCATGCGCATCGTGGGGCCCAACTCGCAAGGGCTGGCGAATTTCGGCACGGGCGCGGTGGCCAGTTTCTCCACCATGTTCACCGAGGTGGCACCGGCCGATGGCCCGATTGGCATCATCAGCCAAAGCGGCGCCATGAGCGTGATTCCCTATGGCTTGCTACGCGCCCGTGGCCTGGGCGTTCGGCACTCGCATGCCACGGGCAACGACTGCGATGTGACGGTGTGCGAGTTGGCCACCGTGGTGGCCGAAGACCCGGCGCTGAAACTCTTGCTGCTCTACCTCGAGGGCATCCCCGACCCATGGCATCTGGCCGAAGCGGCGCGCATCGCGCGTGACCGTGACTTGCCCATGGTGGTGCTGAAGTCGGGGCGCACGGCCGCAGGCCAACAAGCGGCGCAGTCGCACACGGGCGCCTTGGCCAACGAGGACCGAACGGTGGATGCCTTCTTGCAAGAGCATGGCATTTTGCGCGCCCAGTCCATGGTGGATTTGGTCGACTCTGCGCCCTTGTACCTGCAGGGCTGGCGTCCCAAGGGGCGTCGCCTGGTGGCCATCAGCAACTCGGGCGCAGTGTGCGTGATGACAGCCGACGCTGCCACCCAGGAGAACATGCCGCTGGAGCCCTTGCAAGCGCAAACCCAGGCTGAGCTGAAAACCATTCTGCCGGGGTTCGCCACTGTGACCAACCCGGTCGACATCACCGCCGCCTTGCTCTCCAACAGCCGTTTGTTTGGCGCGATTCTTCCGCCGATTGCCAAAGACCCGGCGGCCGATGCCTTCTTGATTGGCATCGCCGTGGCAGGGGCCGGCTACGACGTGAACGCTTTCTCTTCAGATGCGCACCAGTTCGCGCAACAGACCGGCAAGCCTCTGGTGGTGGCCGCACCGCAGGCCAATATTGCGGCGCAATTCAAGGCCAATGGCCTGGTGGTGTACCCGACCGAGGGCGAGGCGGTGCGCGCCCTGGGCTTGTACCTCACGCATGCCGAACTGATGGCGGACGCCAAAGCCCGACAGCCGCAGATCAAACCGCCCGTGGTGCCACAGGGCGATGGCCAGTTGCTGGATGAGGCCAACAGCCTTTCTTGGTTGGCCCAACACGGCGTGCCGGTGGTATCGCACCGCTTGTGCCAGTCCGAAGAAGAGGCGGTGGCCGCTTACCAGTTGCTGGGCTGCGAAGTTGTGGTGGTCAAGGGTTGCACTGCGGATGCCTCGCACAAATCAGAGCTGGGCCTGGTGCGCCTGGGCGTGCGCGATGAAGCCGCGCTGCGTGAGGCTTTCCGTGCCATGCATGCTTCAGCCCGTACGGCCAAGGTCAAGCTCACTGGCGTGATCGTGGCCGAGCAACTCAAGGGCCAGCGCGAATTGATGATCGGCGCGCGCATCGACCCCGTGTTTGGCCCCGTGGTGCTGGTGGGCGACGGCGGCAAATATGTGGAAGCCATGCCGGATGTGCAAGTGATGTTGCCTCCCTTCAGCACAGGCCAAGTGGCCGCTGCCTTGCGCCGATTGCGCGTTGCACCCTTGATGGCCGGTGTGCGCGGTGAGCCCGCCTGGGATGTACCGGCCTTTTGTCAGGCGGCCGTGGCGGTGGGCCAGCTCATGCTGGACCCGAAAGCTGGCATCCGCCAACTCGACATCAACCCAGTGATGGTGCGCGCCCAAGGACAGGGCTGTGCCGCGTTGGATGCCGTGATTTACCGAAAGGAAAATGGATGAAGAACAAAATACGCATTGGCGCAGGGGCGGCCTGGTGGGGTGACCGGGTCGAGCCCGCCAAGCTGAATGCCGATGAAGGCCAGTTGGATTATTTGTGCTTTGAAACCATGGCCGAAGCCACGGTGTCGGCTGCCCAAGTGCGCGCGCGGCGCGACCCCACGTTCGAAGGCTATGACACCTATCTGGACGATCGCATGAAAGCCGTGTTGCCGGGGTGCATGCGCCAAGGCACGAAGATCATCAGCAACCAGGGCTGGATCAATCCGGACGGTGCTGCACAACGCATCGTGCACTGGTTGCAGACGATGGGCTATAAGGGCGTCAAGGTGGCATCGGTCAACGGCAGCCTGATCACCGACAAGGTGTTGTCGATGACAGACCGCATTCTGGAAAACGGCAAACCCACCGCCAGCTTGGCCGACAACTTGATCTCTGCCGAGGTCTACCTGGGCGCCGAGCCGATTGCGCAAGCGCTGGCCGCTGGTGCGCAGATTGTGGTGACCGGGCGTGTGGCCGACCCGTCGATTTTCATGGCGCCCATGATGCACGAGTTTGGGTGGGACCCCATGGATGCGGCCCGTTTGGGCCAAGGCATGGGCATTGGCCATTTGATGGAGTGTGGTGCGCAAGTGACCGGCGGTTATTTCTCGGACCCGGGCTTCAAGGATGTGCCCGAGCCCTGGAACTTTGGCTTTCCGATTGCCGAAGTGGAACCCGATGGCACGGCCACGCTGTGCAAGGTGGCGGGCACCGGTGGCGCCATCAACCTGCAGACGGTCAAAGAGCAAATGCTGTACGAAGTGCACGACCCCGCCAACTACCTGACGCCTGATGTGGTGGTGGACTTCACCACCGCCCAATTGGAGCAAGTCGGCGTCAACCGCGTCAAAGTCTCCAAGATTGGCGGCAAGCCGCGCCCCGCGACGTTGAAAGTGTCCATTGGCTGCACCGAAGGCTTCATTGGCGAAGACATGTTCTTCTATGCCGGTCCTGGCGCCTTGCGTCGCGCGGAATTGGCCAAGAAAATTTTGACCGAGCGCTTCCGCATCGTGGGCTTGGAGGCCGAAGACATTCGCATCGACTTCCTCGGCCTGAATGCGATTCACGGTGCGGCCACGCCGACCCACGCGCCCGAGCCTTATGAGATTGCGGTGCGCGTGGCAGCCCGCACCCGCACCCGCGAGCAAGCCATCAAGGTGGGCCGTGAGGTGGATGGCATGGCCGTGTCCGGCATTGGCCACACTGGCAAACGCGTGCCGCATGCGGACCGCACACGCGAAGTCATTGGCGTGTGGTCTTCCTTGGTGCCGCGCGAGAAAGTGCCGGCCTCTGTTCGTTACTTTGAAAGCTGATCATGAAAGTTCAACTTCAACACGTGGCCCATGCCCGTTCAGGCGACAAGAGCGACACCTCCAACATTGCGGTGTTTGCCTTCGAGCCCGAGTTTTACCCGCTGCTCAAGGCGCAGCTGACCGCCGAGCGCTTCAAGGCGTTTTATGGCGAGGCCATTCGCGGCGAGGTGTTGCGCTACGAGGTCGACAACATCGAGGCCATGAACTTTGTCTGCCATGGCGCCTTGGGCGGAGGGGTGTCGCGCAGCCTGTGCCTGGACAACTATGGCAAGGCCTTGTCCGCAGCGATCCTGGGCTTCGAGATCGATGTGCCCGATGCCTTGGTGCCCAAACTGCACGGGCAACATTTGCTCAAAGTCCACGCTTAAGGAGATCTGCATGGCTGCCAAAAAACACACCATCCTCATCGCCGGCGCCAGTGGCGTGGTCGGGAAGGCTGCGACCGAGTACTTTGCCACCTTGCCCGATTGGCAAGTGCTGGCCTTGTCGCGTCGGCCTTTTGACCTGCCCGAAGGCGTTCAGCATGTGCCGGTGGATTTGTGTGATGCGCAAGCCTGCCAATCTGCAGCAGCCAATTTGGGGCACGTCACCCATGTCTTGTTTGCAGCGCTGTTTGAACTGCCGGAGTTGGTGGCCGGCTGGCGTGACCCACGGCAGATGCAAACCAACGAGGCCATGCTGCGCAATCTGCTCGATGCCCTGACGCCGCAAGCCAAGGGCTTGCGGCACATCACCATCTTGCAGGGCACCAAGGCCTATGGCGGTCACGTCGAGCCCGCGCCCGTGCCAGCCAAAGAGCGCTCGCCGCGCCACCAGCACGAAAACTTTTATTGGCTGCAAGAGGACATGTTGCGCGCACGCCAGCCACATGCCGGCTGGACATTTTCTGTGCTGCGCCCGCAACTGGTGTTTGGCTACGCGGTGTCCAGCCCCATGAACATCGTGGGGGCCATCGGGGCTTACGCCGCTGTGTTGCGCGAGATGGGCCAGCCCCTGCATTTCCCGGGCGGTGGGCGGTACATCAATGCTGCCAGCGACAGCCGACTGATTGCCCAGGCCGCCCACTTTGTGGCCACCCATGAAGTAGCGGCCAACGAAACCTACAACGTGGTCAATGGCGACATGCTGGTCTGGCATGACCTCTGGGGCTCGGTGGCCCAGCGCTTTGGCATGGCGCGTGGGGACGATGTGCCGCTTGAAATGCGCACCGTCATGCCCCAGCGTGAAGAGGTGTGGCAGCGCATCGTGCAGCGCCATGGCTTGCGGCCGTTGACGCTGGCGCAGTTGGTTGGCAGCTCATGGGAGTTCACCGACCGCGCTTTCGCTTATGGCTTGACGCATCCGGCCAATTCGGTACTGAGCCCCATCAAGCTGCATCAGCATGGGTTCCATGGATGCATGGACACCGAGGATTCTTTGCATGATTGGTTGGAGCGCATGCAGAAAAATCAGTTGTTACCGCGGTAAGAAGCAGGAGATTGACATGTTGCATTCCATTCGACGTTGGACCTTGGTGTTTTTGGCCGCAGGCTTCAGCCTGCTGGCGCATGCGCAGTTCCCGGACAAACCTATCAAGATCATCGTGCCTTACCCACCTGGTGGCACCACCGATTTGTTGGCACGCTCGCTGGCCCCGCGTTTGGCGGAGCGGCTCAACCAACCGGTGTTGATCGACAACCGCGGCGGTGCGGGCGGGGTGATTGGCTCGCAAGTCGTGGCCAAGGCGCCGGCCGATGGCTACACCTTGGTGTTCGGCTCCATTGCCAGCCATGGCATCTTGCCTGCAATTCAGAATCCACCGCCTTACGATCCGTTGAAGGACTTCGCCCCGATTTCACTGGTGGCCATGACGCCCAATGTGTTGCTCGCCAACGTGGCCTCGCCCTTCAAGTCTTTGTCGGACTTGATTCAAATGGCGCGCAGCAAGCCGGGCGAGCTGAATTTTGGCTCCACCAGCCTGGGCGGCTCACCGCACATGAGCGGCGAGTTGCTCAAGAGCTTGGCCAAAATCAACATGGTGCACGTGCCCTACAAAGGCGGCGCGCCCATGTTGGTGGACTTGATCGGTGGGCAAGTGCCGATTGCGTTCGACAACCTGCCTTCATCCATTCAGCACATCCGCAGTGGCAAGGTTCGCGCCTTGGCGGTGACCACCACCAAGCGCTGGCCGGGTGCGCCAGAGATCCCCACCATGGCCGAAGCGGGTTTGACCAACTATGAGTCGTCAGCCTGGTTTGGTTTGTTTGCCCCAGGCGCCACACCCAAGCCGGTGGTGGAGTTATTGCAACGACACGTGGCCGCCATTTTGAAACAGCCAGAAGTAGAAAAGCTGTACCTGGAGCAGGGCGCCATGCCCGTGGGCAACACGTCCGAGGAATTTGCCAAGTTCATCGCTGGCGAGATGGTCAAGTGGCGCACCGTGGTCAACGACACAGGGGTCAAGCTGAACTGAGAACCTTTATAGTGCGGGTCTTGAAAAAGAAAGTTCTTTGAAGGAAATACTGTGCAATTAGGAATGATTGGCTTGGGCCGCATGGGCGGCAACATCGTGCGGCGCCTGATGCGCCATGGCCATACCACCGTGGTGTACGACGCCAACCCCGAGAGCGTGGCGCAACTGGCCAGCGAGGGCGCCACGCCCAGCCAAGATTTGAAGAGCCTGGTGGCTCAACTGGCCGCGCCACGTGCGGTCTGGGTGATGTTGCCCGCAGGTGAGATCACAGCCTCCACCATTCATGCCTTGGCTGATTTGTTGTCCCCCCAAGACATCGTGATCGATGGGGGCAACTCGAATTTTCAGGACGATGTTCGCCATGCGCAGATGCTCAAAGCCAAAGGCATTCGCTATCTTGATGTGGGCACCAGCGGTGGTGTCTGGGGTTTGGAGCGTGGCTATTGCATGATGATGGGGGGCGACCGTTCAGCGGCGACCCACCTCGACCCGATTTTTCGCGCGCTGGCACCGGGGGAGGGCAGCATTCCCAAGACGCCAGGTCGCGAGGGCAAGGTGTCCACGGCCGAGCAAGGCTATTTGTACACCGGGCCTGCGGGCTCCGGCCATTTTGTGAAGATGATTCACAACGGCATCGAATATGGCCTGATGCAAGCATTTGCCGAAGGCATGGATTTGCTGCGCGGTGCGGGACAAGAGTGCATTCCGCAAGAGCGCCGCTATCAACTCGATCTGGCCGATATCACCGAGTTGTGGCGCCGCGGCAGCGTGGTGTCGTCCTGGCTGCTTGACTTGACGGCCATTGCCTTGGCCGAAGACCCGCAACTCGAAGGCTATTCTGGCCATGTGCAAGATTCTGGTGAGGGTCGCTGGACCTTGAACGCCGCGATTGAAGAAGCCGTGCCCGTGCCGGTGCTCTCAGCCGCCTTGTTTGCGCGTTTTCGCTCGCGCCAGGACAGCAGCTTTGCCGACAAGACGCTGTCGGCCATGCGCAAGCAGTTTGGTGGGCATCAGGAGCCCAAGAAGGGCTGAAGCTTCAAATCGCTTCTTGTGCCTTTTCTTTCACCTGCGCAATCCTGGGCCAGGTGTTTTCGATGTGCTGGCGCATGACGCTGGCCAAGCGTTGGCCATCGCGCGCTTGCAAGGCCTGCGCCATTTCTTCGTGCTCTTGCATGGCTTCGTCCCAGTTGGTGGGCAACGCATTGCCTGTGTAGCGAATGCGGCGCATGCGCTTGCTGAGGATGGCATGCAATGAGCTCAAAGTTTCGTTGCGCGCCATGCTCACAATGGCATTGTGAATTTGCTGATTGAGCGCAAAGTAATCATGACGGTTGCGCTTTTCAAACTGCAGCTTCATTTCTTCATGCAGTGACAGCACTGCGGCAATCTCCGCATCGCTGGCCTGACAAGCTTCGCTGCCGGCCAAGGCTTCGAGTTGCGCGATGACTTTCAGCATGTCCTGCGCATCCTTGGCCGTAAAGGCTTTGACGACGGCGCCACGCAGGGGCAGCATCTCTACCAAACCTTCCGATGCCAGGACCTTCAAGGCCTCGCGAATCGGCGTCCTGGAGACGCCGAGTTGGCCGGCGATTTCCAATTCCTGAATGCGCTCACCCGGCTTCAGAAGATCTTCCACGATCATGTCGCGCAGGCGAGTGGTCACTTCCTCGTGCAAAGGCACGCGGCTGATCGGCGAGGGCAGGTCGTTGGAAGGGTAAACCATGAATCGAAAATCTGGGAACACCCTTAGCATAATCTGTAATTAGGCATTACGGGAAAAGATTTTGACCAGCCTGGCTTCGTCAACGGTGTCCGTCAAGCGGCGGATCATCGACGCACACCACCACTTTTGGGACCTGTCCCAAAACTACCATCCGTGGTTGTGTGATGCCGAGCCCATTCCTTTTCGCTATGGCAACTACCAAGCCTTGCGCCGAAATTTTTTGCAGGCGGATTACCTGCAGCTCGCACTACGCTACGAAGTGCAAGGGTCTGTGTATGTCGAGACTGAGTGGGACCCACAAGACACTGAAGGCGAGATGCGCTACGTTCAGTCACTCAAGGCGAGCCAGTCTTTGCCAACGGTCGCTGTAGCGCATGTGCGCCTGGACGATCCCGAGGTTGAACAGAAGCTGAGGTTTCAAAAAAATTTCGACTTTGTTCGCAGTGTTCGCCACAAGCCCCGTGCCCATGCCAAGCCCGGGCAAGCCAGTCCAGGGGGGATGATGGACGCGCAATGGCGACGTGGCTTCCAAGTGTTGCAGGCCTTGGGCTTGCGGTTTGATTTGCAAACGCCGTGGTGGCACATGCATGAAGCTTGCGATCTCGCCAAGGCATTTCCAGACACAACCATCATCATCAACCATGCGGGATTGCCAGCGGACCGCTCGCCTGAAGGGCTTGCAGCTTGGCAAGCCGCCATGCGCCAAGTCAGTGTGTGCCCGAATGTGTTCGTCAAAATCTCTGGCATCGGCGTCCCAGGGCAGGCCTGGACGGTTGCGGCTAATCAAGCCATCGTGCTCAGCCTGCTGAACACTTTTGGCGTGGCGCGCTGCATGATCGCGAGCAACTTTCCTGTCGACAGTCTGTGTGGCAGTTGGGACGACATCTGGGGTGGCTTTGAAGAGATGGTGAAAGATCTGTCGGCTTCCGAGCAAGACGCGTTGTTCCGATCGAATGCCAACAGAATTTATGACATGGGGTTGCCCAATGACTAAGCCCACTTTGGCCTACATTGGGCTGGGTTTGATGGGCCAGCCGATGACGCGCCATCTGGTGCAGCGCGGCTACACCGTTCATGGCTATGACATTCTTGAAGCGCAAAGGGTTCGTGCTGAAGCTCATGGCGTGCGGGTGCACAGTTCGGTCGCAGAAACAGTGGGGCATGGCGATCTCGTCTTGCTGAATTTGCCGACCACACAGGCTGTGGAAGAGGTGGTGTTTGGCCCGCAAGGCGTGGCGTCAGTCTTGCGTTCGCCGCAAAAGATTGTGGATTTTTCAACGGTCAAAGTGGCGGCAGGTCGGAGCTTCATCGAACGACTTTGGCAATCGACGGGGTGTGCCTGGATTGACGCGCCCGTGTCCGGTGGCCCCATGGCTGCCGGAGAGGGCTCGCTCACCGTGATGGCGGGCGCGCGCGAGGAAGATCTGCCCACCATCAAGGACTTGATGGCCGACGTGTCCGCCAGGTTCACAGTGGTTGGACCGCCTGGCAGCGGCTTGGTGGCCAAAACCATCAACCAGCTGATGGTCGGCTGCCTGAATGCGGTCATCGCCGAGTCGGTGGCCATGGCCGAGCAAGCTGGCATCCAAGCCGATTGCATTCCGCAGGCCTTGACTGGCGGCCACGCCGACGGTGTCTTGTTTCAGTTGTTGTATCCACGCATGCGACAACGAGATTTCGCGCCACGAGGCTACGCCAGGCAGTTGTTGAAAGACCTCGACATGGTGCAAGAGCTGGCGGCCGACCTGAAGCTGCCAACCCCCATGACCGCACAGGCACAAAGCCTGTTTCGCATGCTGATTCACCAAGGCCATTCGGAATTGGACACCTCGGCCATTTTCAAACTCTATGAACATTAACCCCCGTTTTCCCTCACCCAGAACAGGAGACATTCATGAAGCGCATTTTCAAAAAAACACTGGTTGCTAGTCTTGCCTTATGGGCCGCCGCCGCTGCGCCTTGGGCTCAGGCGCAGGTCAAGTTGCGGTATGCCCACGTGGGCGTTGCCAACGCGCCGCAAACCCTGTATGCCGATGAGGTCGCCAAGCTGGTGAAAGAGCGAACGGCGGGTCGAATTGAAATTCAGGTCTATCCCAACTCACAGTTGGGTGGCGTGGGCGAGATGGTCGATGGCATCAAGTCAGGCGCCATTGCCATGGGGCACCATGACTTTGCCTCGCTGGGCAAAATCCTGCCGGCCACCGCGGTGTTCAACACGCCATTTGTCTACCGAGACGCAGCGCACAGCTTGCGCGCAACGGACTCCAGGACTTCAGCAGCCTTGCAAGAGGTCAACAAGCAACTGGTAGAAAAGGGCGGCATGCGCATCGTGGGCAGCTTCTTTCAGGGCACGCGCCATCTGACTTCGAAAGAAAAAGTGCTGTCGCCCAAAGACATGGCCGGCAAAAAGTACCGCGGCGTGCCGGTGAAGCTGTGGTCGTCCATGCTGACCGGCATGGGGGCAGTGGCCACCCCGGTGGAGGTGTCTGAGTTGGCGACGGCTCTGGCCACCGGCTTGGTTGTGGGCCAGGAAAACCCATTGCCCAACATCTTCAACCTCAAGCTCTATGAAGTTCAAAAGTACGTGATGATGACCGGCCACATGCAGTCGGTGCTGTCGGTCTTCATCAACGAAAAAATATGGGCAGGCATTCCGGCCGCCGATCGCAAGATCCTGGAAGACACCATGGCCGAGGTCGGCAAGAAAACCTTGGACTGGGACCGCGAGACCAGCGACAAATACCGCAAAGACCTGGAGGCCAAAGGCATGGTGTTTGTGGAAGCCAAGGACGGCTTGGACCTGGAGGCCTTCCGCAAGGCGGTGCTGACCCAAGTCGGCAAAGACTTTCCGGAATGGTCTCGCTTGATTGAAGACATTCGTGCGGTGAAGTGACATCGTCAATGGCGTCCTTCATTGCCTCTGCGCGCAAGCTGATCCGAGGGGTCAGCTTGCTGCTGCTGTTTTTATTGATCGTCACGCCCCTGGTCCAGGTGATCATGCGTGGCGTTTTCACCTTGCCATTCAGTGGCGCCGAAGAACTGGCGCGCTACTTCTTGATTTGCCTGTGCTTCTTGGCGGCTTCCTATGTCACTTTGGAAGGTGGGCAAATTCGGATGGAAGAGGTGCAAGCCTTGATGCCGGCGCGGTTGCGCTGGGCCATGCAAATGACCATCGAGGTCATGGGCGTGGTGTTCTTTGGCTTCATCAGCGCCTGCGCGGTGATCACCATCTCACGCAACCTAGAGAACCAGACAGCCACGCTTGAAATGCCTTTCGCGCTGTTCATGGCGCCTTTGGCGCTGGGGGCGCTGTTGCTCATGTTGGAAACCCTGGCCGTCTTGGTACGCCTGATCCGCACAGGCCACGCCATCGATAAAACGACCAACCTCACCTGAAGGATTCCCAGTGGCTGGCTATTTGGTGATTGCTGCATTTTTGGCGCTGTTTCTGCTGGGCTTCCCTGTGGTTTTGGCGATTGGTATTCCATGCCTTGTTTATCTGGTGGCCAACGGCTTGCCCGCGGACATGGTGGCGCAGCGCATGCTGTATGCCCTGGACTCCTTCCCCCTGATTGCTGTACCAGTGTTTCTTTTTGTGGGCAGCGTGATGAATTGCTCGGGCATTTCCCATTACATCTACCGCTTTGCCGACACGGCGGTGGGCCGATTGCCGGGGGGGTTGGCACAGGTCAATATTTTTGGCAGCTTGGTGTTCTCGGGCATTTCAGGCTCGGCGCTGGCAGACATTGGGGGCCTGGGCCGCATTGAGATCGATGCCATGAAAGAAAAGGGCTTCAATGTGCCCTTTGCCTGTGCTGTCACATGTTCATCGGCCATCATTGGCCCGATCTTCCCGCCCAGCATTCCTTTGATCATTTACGGCACCGTTACCGGTGCGTCTGTGTTGCAACTGCTGTTGGGCGGAATTCTTCCGGGCTTGATGTGCACGGCGATGCTCATGGGCATGGCCGCCTGGCTGGCCAAGCGTCGCAACTACCCGCGCGCGCCCCGCTGGCCCAATGCCAAGGAATTCTGGTCCGACATGTGGCCTGCGTTTCCGGCATTGGCCGCACCTGTGCTGCTGACAGTAGGGATGCTGGTGGGCTTTTTCACGCCCACAGAAATCGCCTCGGTGACCGTGGCCTACACTGTTTTCATTGGCATCTTTTATTACAAGAAACTCACCTTGTCGGGTTTGACGGCCGCTGCGTTTGAGACCATACGTGCAACCGCTGGCATATTGTTGATTGTGTCCATTGCCGCCCTGTTTGGCTGGATTTTGTCGGTGGAGCAAATTCCCCAGCAAATCACGGCAGGCATGCTGTCCATTTCCAACAACCCTTATGTCCTGTTGATGATCGTGAACGTCATGCTGCTGGTGGTGGGCATGTTCCTGGACAGCACCACGGCCATCTTGGTGATTGCGCCCATCATTGCCAAACCCTTGATCGCTGCGGGCGTCGACCCTGTGCATCTGGGCATGGTGGTGGTGTTCAATCTGATGATTGGCTTGGTGACCCCGCCCATGGGCCTGTCGTTGTATTTGGTGGCGGACATTGCCAAAGTCAAAATGAAGGAAGTGTTGCGTGAGATGCTGCCTTTCTACATTCCCTTGGTGATCACGCTGCTGCTGATCACCTATGTGCCCTGGATTACCACCTCCGTTCCTCAATACTTTGTTGGCCGCTGAAACGAGACTGTCATGAAGAAACCCCATATCGCACTTTTCGCCGGTGACCCTGCGGGCATCGGCCCCGAACTTATTCAAAGGCTGTTGCAAGATGCGCAACACGCCGGCAAAGCGCAGATCTCACTGATTGGCCAACGGGGCACGATGACAGTACCCGCGGACGTGAAATGGGTCGATTGGTCTGGACTGAACGCGCCGGCATTCGAGCGCGGCGTGGCGGGCGCCAGCAATGGTCGCTACATGCTCGAAGGCTTGGCCTTGGGCGCTTCGATGGTCCATTTGGGGGCTGCGGACGCCTTGTGCTTTGCGCCTTTGAACAAGAGCGCCTTGCGTGCAGGCGGCATGACGCAAGAAGATGAGTTGCGCTGGTTTGCCGAGTTGCTGGCTTACGAGGGTTACTGTGGCGAGCTGAACGTTCTGGAAAACCTGTGGACTGCGCGCGTCACCTCCCACGTGGCATTGAAAGAAGTCAGTGAGTTGCTCACTCCGGCCAAGGTGGCGCAAGCCATCGGCATGATTCATCGCGCATTGCAAGAGTCAGGCAAAGTCAACCCACGCTTGGCCGTGTGTGGCTTGAACCCTCACAACGGCGACAACGGCAACTACGGCGACGAAGAGGGGCGCGTGATTGCGCCGGGGGTGGCCTTGGCGGCGGCGCAAGGCCACCCAGCCGACGGCCCTTTCCCTGCAGACACTGCGTTTGTGCGCGCCATTCGACCGCACGATGGTTACGATGGCGTGGTCACCATGTACCACGACCAAGGCCAAATTGCGATGAAGCTCATGGGGTTTGAGCGCGGCGTCACAGTCCATGGCGGGTTGCCAATCCCCATCACC
Source organism: uncultured Bordetella sp. (assembly GCA_964442645.1). GTDB lineage: Bacteria > Pseudomonadota > Gammaproteobacteria > Burkholderiales > Burkholderiaceae_C > Limnohabitans. Next base: position 35,963 of record CAYTZZ010000003.1, read on the forward strand.
ACACCGGCGCATGGCACAGCCTACGACATTGCGGGCCAAAACAAAGCCAATGTGGGGGCGATGCTCAATGCCTTTGACCTGGCCTGCCGCATGGGGCAACACCAAGCGGCGCAACGCAATTCATGAAGGAGCGAACCGTCATGGCTGACCTCAAGCATTGGCTGCTGGCACTGTGCGCAATTTGCAGTGCGCCCGCTCAGGCACAAAGCTATCCTCAAAAACCCGTTCGCATCATGGTCGGAGCCAATGCGGGCGGTGGCACCGACATCATTGCGCGCATGCTCGCTGAAAAATTAGGAGAGTCTTTCAAAGGCACCTTTGTGGTGGAGAACAAGCCCGGTGCCTCCAACACCATTGCGGCCGACTTGACCGCCAAGGCAGTCCCAGACGGCCACACTTTGCTGGTGGCCACCAACACAGGCCAAGCGATTGCGCCGCACCTGATGAAGCTGAGTTTCGACCCCATCAAGGATTTGACCCCCATTGGCTTGATTGTCACGGTACCCAATGTGCTGGTGGTCGGTCCCTCCGTGCAGGCCAGCAATGTCAAAGACTTGGTGGCCCTGATGAAGGCCAAGCCCAATGACTTCAAATACGCTTCCTCTGGTGTCGGAAGCACGCAGCACATTGCCGGCGAGGGCTTCAACCTTGCCGCTGGCGTCAAGAGCATTCACATTCCCTACAAAGGCAGCAGTCAGGCGCACCTGGATTTGATTGCCGGCTCGGTGCAAATCATGTTTGACACCACCTCCTCGGCCATGGCGCAAATCAAGGCGGGCAAGCTCAAGCCGCTGGCCTTGACCAGTGCCCAACGCAGCCCCGAATTGCCGCAAGTGCCCACCTTGGCAGAAGCCGGTGTGCCGGGTTTCGAGATGAGCACCTGGTACGGCATGTTCGTGACCACGGGCACGCCCCCCGATGTCGCGGCCAAATTACAGGCGGAGCTGGCCAAAATTCTTCGGCTGCCGGAGGTGCAGTCCAAATTGAAAGGGCTGGGTGGCGAAGCAGGCAGCCTGACGCCAGAGCAGTTTTCTCAATTGAACCGGCAAGAATATGAGCGTTTAGGGGCACTGATCAAGCAGGCCAACATCAAACTGGAGTGAATGTGCCCAATTGGCAGGGCGGTCACTGTGGAATTTGGGATTCAGCCACACGCCGACCAAACATCCCCCAGTTCTCCATGCTGACGACCACCTCGTCACGCTGATTCAAGCCTACCCAGCGCACTTTCACCATGCCCAGGTCGGGCTTGCTGGCCATGGGCCGTGTTTCCAGGATTTCGATGCGGGTGCGCAGCGTGTCGCCCGGGCGCACGGGCTTGAGCCAACGCACATTGTCCAATCCGGGCGAGCCCATGCTGGACGATTCCAACAAGAAGCCATCGCAGGCCATGCGAAAGACCAGGCCACAGGTGTGCCAGCCGCTGGCGATCAAGCCTTTGTAAATGGTTTTTTCGGCTTGCGCTTTGTCCACATGAAACCGCTGGGGGTCGAAGTGTCGGGCGAAGTCCAAAATTTCGGCTTCAGTGACGGTATGCGAGCCCATGACTTTGACATCGCCGACATGAAAGTCTTCCCAGCAAATTTTGAAACTTGGAGTGGCTTCTGACATGGTGGTGTTCCTCAAAGACGTTGCTGAAACAAGTGTTCAATCCAAATAGAGACGCTGCAATTGTCGGCGAGCGCTGGGGGACAGTCCCAGCTGGTTTTCCAGATAGTCCGTCAGGCCGCCATAGTCCTGTTCTACCGCTTCAAACGAGGCCTGCAAGAACGCCATTTGCACGGCATGCAACACATGCGCAATGGGTTCAGGCAACAGGCCGGACAAAGGTCGATTTTTCAAACGCACATTGGTCGCCAGGTAGTCTTGCCAGATGACCTCCGAAGGGATGTCCAAGGCATGCAGCAACAAGGCGGCCGCGAACCCGGTGCGGTCCTTGCCCGCTGTGCAGTGAAAGACCAGGGGGGTACCGGCATCCGACAACAGGTGCTGAAAAAACTCGGCATAGCGATGCGTGTTGTGTCGGACAAACCCGCGGTAGGTGTCTTGCATCAGTCGCACGGTTTCTTCGTGGGAGACTGTGTGGGCTTGCGCCAGAAGATCGGTGATCTTTTGCACAATGGTGGGCTCGATCGACAGCGCATGCACTTGCGCATTGGGCAGTTGGCAGGTGGCTGTGCTGCGTTCTTGCACACCGCGAAAGTCCAACACACGCCAAGGGGCGCCAAAGCTGTCGTGCAAGAAGCGAATGTCAGACGGCGTCAATTGGCCCAAATGGTCCGAGCGAAACAGCTTGCCAGCGCGAATGCGCTGGCCATGGCGGTTTGCATAGCCACCCAAATCCCGGAAATTGGGTGCGCCTTCAAGTTGAAATTCGGTCATGGAGCGTCGGCCTTTGCATCTCAAAACATTATTTCACAGCGACTGTCACACTGGGTTCAGCGTGGGCAGGCACGGGCGCCTAGAATTTTGCGACACCCTTCAGCTTCCAAAGGATTTCGGTCATGACGGCTTCATTTCAACCGGCGCATGTGTTTGATTTTCATGGCAAGACCGCGGTGGTGACCGGCGGGGGCAATGGCATTGGCCAAGGGGTGGCCTTGGCGCTGTCGTTGGCGGGCGCCAAGGTGGCGGTGTTCGATCACGATGGCCAAGCCGCCCAAGCCACCTGCGAGCGCATTCAGGCGCAGGGCGGCGCAGCCTGGCCCTACACGGTGGATGTGACGCAGGAGTCGCAGGTCGAGGCGGCCATGCAATCGTTTCACGACAGTTGTGGCCACATCGACATCCTGGTCAACAACGCGGGCATTGCCATACGGCGTCCCACCCTGGAGTTGTCCTTGGCCGACTGGCAGAAAGTGCTGGATGTCAACCTGACGGGCGTCTTCATTTGTGCACGTTCTGCGGCGCGCTTTATGGTGCCCCAGCAAAGTGGTTGCATCGTCAACACCGCCTCCATCATGGGTTTGTCGGGGGGCGGTTTGTACCCCAATATTTCCTACCAGTCGACCAAGGGAGCAGTGGTCAACCTCACGCGCGCCTTGGCCGTGGAGTGGGCGAGCGCCAAGGTCCGTGTGAATGCGATTGCCCCCACCTGGGTGCGCACAGACTTCATCAAGCCCTTGTTGGCACAAGAAGACTTGGTCCAGCGCATTGAGGCCATGACGCCACTGGCGCGTCTGGCTGACACAGAAGATGTGGTGGGCCCCATCCTGTTCTTGTGCAGCGATGCCGCCAAAATGATCACCGGCCACACGCTGCCGGTGGATGGTGGTTTTCTGGCGCAGTGAGCCCACTTCAGGAGAAGTCCATGTCGAACCTGCCTTTGCCTTTGTTGGATGCGCCCCTGCATGAACACTTGCGCGCGCATGCACAGCGCACGCCTGACAAGCCCGCTTACCTTTGGTATGGCGCAGCTTTGAGCTTTGCTGAGCTGGACCGTGCCAGCGATGCCTTTGCCGCGCGCCTTGCAGCCCTGGGCGTTCGCAAAGGCGAGCCGGTGGCCTTGTTCATGAACAACTGCCCACAGTACATCATGGCCCACTATGGCATTCAGAAGTTGGGCGCCATTGTGTGCCCATGCGGGCCATTGAACAAAGAGCATGAACTCGAATACCAGTTGACCGACTTGCAGGCGCGCATCATCGTGGCTGCCGACAACTTGCTGCCGGTGGTGGACAAAGTGCGTGACAAAACCGCGCTGCAACATGTGTTTGTGGTGCGTTATGCCGACCTTTTGCCGGCGCAGCCCACGCTCGATGTCCCGCCCGATCTGCTCGCGGCCCAAGTCGCGCCTCACGCCATGCCCGACGGGCTGGAGGATTTTCTGGCGGTCACGCGCAGCGGCGCCAAGCCACCCATCGTCGCCATTGACATGGACAACGATGTGGCCTTGATGACCTACACCTCCGGCACCACAGGCTTGCCCAAAGGGGCCATGCTGACCTTTCGCAACGCCTTGTACAAAACCGATGTGTCGGTCAGCACCAAAGGCATCGCGACCGACGATGTGCTGCTGGCCATTGCGCCGCTGTACCACATTGCCGGCATGCTGATGGGCGTGAACATTCCGATGCTGTCGGGCGCCACCACGGTGTTGTTGCACCGCTTTGACCCGCTGACCGTGTTGCAGGCCATCGAGCGCCATCGTGTGACCTGGTGGTACAGCATTGCGCCCATGAACGTGGCGGTGATGGCCGTGCCCTCGGCGCGCAGCTTCGATTTGAGCTCGCTGCGCGAGAACACCGTCACCAGCTTTGGCATTGCCTTCACCGAGACCCTGGCACAGCAGTGGCGCAGCTTTGCGCCAAACTGCGAGTCCATGGAAGCCGCGTATGGCTTGAGCGAAACCCATACCATGGACACCTACATGCCCAACCATGCGATTCGCTGGGGAACGCATGGCTTGGCGGTGCCCGGCAATCAGATCCGCATCATCGACCCGGACAGCGGCGTCGACAAGCCTGTAGGCGAGCCTGGCGAAATCATTTTGAAGAACAAGGGCGTTTTCAAAGGCTATTGGAACAAGCCAGAGGCCACCGCCAAGGCTTTGAAAGACGGCTGGGTGTACACCGGCGACATGGGGAAGATGGATGCCGACGGTTACCTGACCTTCATGGGGCGTTTCAAGGAAATGATCAAGGTGTCCGGTTATTCGGTGTTCCCCGAAGAGGTGGAGTTGCTGTTGATCAAGCACCCGGCCGTGGCCCAGGCGGCGGTCATTGGCATTCCCGACCCCGAGAAGGGTGAGGTGGTCAAGGCCTTCATTGTGCGCAAGCCCGAGGCCTCGGTGGACGCACAGGCCTTGACCGCCTGGTCGCGCGAAAACATGGCCAACTACAAAGTGCCGCGCGCGATTGAATTCATTGACGCCTTGCCCGCCACGGGTTCAGGCAAAGTGTTGCGCCGCTTGTTGAAGGACTGAGGGCTTACAAGCTGTCGGCATACCGGCGCAGCATCTCGGCCTGGCTTTCAGCGGGCTCGCTCAATTGCGCTTGTTCCTTGATCATCTCGCCCATGGTGGGCAGCACGCTGCGCTCGACCTTGCTGTTCGGGCTCCAAAGCTTGGATCGCATCATGGCTTTGGCGCAGTGCAGGTAGGCGCTTTCTACGGCGACGTCGATGACCAATTTGGGCGGGCGTGCTGTGTCTGAAAACGTGTTCAAAACTTCCGTTGCGGTGGTCAGTGTGGCGTGACCTTGCACACGCAGCATTTCATCGACGCCGGGAATGAAAAACAGCAAGCCCAGACGGCCAGTGGCCACCACATTTTCAAGCGTGTCCAAGCGGTTGTTGCCGGGGGCGTCGGGCAGCCAGAGGGTGTTACTGTTCGGCACTTTCACAAAGCCTGGGGCGCCACCTCGTGGAGAGGCATCCAGTTGGTGAATCGCATCGCAGCTGGAAAGCACCACGAAAGGCGACAGCGCAATGAAGGCTTGCATGTGCCGGTCCAGATGCGGCAGCTCTTTTTGGACGGCGCGCTCGCCGGGGTGGCCGTAGAGTGCTCTGAGCTGGGCGATGGAGGTGATGTTCACGGTTAGAGATAAATGTCAGATTACTTTGGGAGAGTGAATGTATGTGGCAGAAGCAATGGTGCTGATTGCGTTGGTTTGCATATCAAAAATTATTTCTTTATGCCAATGGATATGCCAGCAGGTCCGTAATAAGACGCAAAAATCCCACTACTGCTGTTGACACAATGGATCCGCTATCAGTGGTTACAAATCCATTCCAAGGTTGGTCTCTCGTAAATGACCCTGTTAAAGAATATGCGGATCCACTGCGATTTATACCAATATCCGTAAAGTCTGTGCCCGTCACGGTAACAACACCTCTTTCGCCTAGCGTGTTGGTATACGTCCAATTACCGTTTGCCGATGCAGGGAGTGTTTGCGATCCTGCGAACAATCCACCCTTGCCAAGGGAAGTGGCTCCATTGAAGTCTAAGATGATTGCTTTTTGATTTGTGGTTGGGTCTTTAAAAATAAGCAGAGACCCACCGGTCACGCCGCCAACACGAATCGTAGCTCGACCAGAAGTGAAGGTTCCGGTATCGCCGCTGACAGAAGAAGTGCAAGAATATCCGACCGCGGACAAGTTGCCCGCAATACATGAAGTCCACGTGCCATCTGAATTCAATTTCATAGTTCCATAGAAATTGCTACAAGTTGTGCTGCATTGCCTGCTTACAAAGTTATAGGTATCAGCAGCATCTGCCAAAGAACTGATGGGGTTCGACATGCCTAATACGGGGATGACATCTCTTGTGCCATTTCCGTCAGACTGCCCGTGCCCGACCAATAAGTCTTCAGTGACCGAAAAGTTTAGAAGTCGTGTCTTCTGTAGTTTCGGAAAAGAAAAAAGGGCTTGGATTGCTCCAAGCCCTTGATTTCATTGAGATTTTTGGTGGCGCTTCACGGATTCGAACCGCGGACCTGTGGATTATGATTCCATCGCTCTAACCGACTGAGCTAAAGCGCCAGAGCTCTTGATTATAACGGGATTTCAAACAACCCCGCACCCCCGATCAAGCATTCTTGAACTGGGGCTTGCGCTTCTCCACAAAGGCGTTCATGCCTTCCTTCTGGTCGGCCGTGGCAAACAAGGCGTGGAACAGGCGGCGCTCGAACATGACGCCATCGGCCAGGCCGCTTTCAAAGGCGCGGTTGACCGATTCTTTGGCGGCCAAGACGGCCATTTGTGAGTACTCACAAATCATCAAGGCAGCGGCCAGCGTTTCTTCCATCAGCTTGTCCAGCGGCACCACGCGGCTGACCAGGCCCGCACGCTCGGCTTCGGTCACATCCATCATGCGACCCGTCAGTGCCAGGTCCATGGCCTTGGCTTTGCCCACAGCGCGGGGCAGGCGCTGGGTGCCGCCGGCGCCAGGAATGACGCCCAGCTTGATTTCAGGCTGACCAAAGCGGGCGTTCTCGGCCGCAATGATGAAGTCGCACATCATGGCCAGTTCGCAGCCGCCGCCCAGGGCGAAGCCGCTCACAGCGGCAATCACGGGCTTGCGCACGCTGCGAATGGTTTCCCAGTCGCGGGTGATGTAGTCCTCGCGGTAGACGTCGGAAAAGCCGTAGTTGGCCATGACGCCAATGTCGGCACCCGCCGCAAAAGATTTTTCGCTGCCGGTGATGATCATGCAGCCAATGGCGGGGTCGCTGTCGAAGGCTTTGAGGGCGGTGCCCAGTTCCACCATCAGGCCCGGGTTGAGGGCATTCAACTGCTTAGGACGGTTCAGGGTGATCACGCCCACTTTGTCCGCCTCGGTGCGAACCTGGATAAATTCATAGCTCATGGTGTTTCCTCTGGCTGTAAAGTGTGTTGTTCCAGATGCAACTATAACCAAGGGAAAACATTGACCAACCGATTGGTCGGTGAATGTTAAATTGGGGCTTAGCCAGGAGATCCGCATGAGCGAAAGCAGCGTTTTGTACGAAGAGCGAGGGGCTGTGGCCCTCGTCACCCTCAACCGTCCTTCAGCTTTGAACAGTTTGAACCATGAGATGCACAGCACCTTATGGGCACTGCTGGACAAAGCCGAAGCCAACAAAGCCATCCGCGCCATGGTGATCACGGGTGCGGGCCGTGGGTTTTGTGCAGGTGCCGACTTGTCCGAGTTTGATTTCAGCGACGGACCTGACCGCATTCAACGGGCCGACCCGGGCCCCGTCATTCAGCGCTCGTTCAACCCCACGACGCGGCGCTTGCAAGCCTTGCGCATGCCGGTCATTGCCGCCGTGAATGGCGTGGCCGCGGGGGCGGGCGCTTCTTTGGCCATGGCCTGCGACATTGCCATAGCCGCACCTGGCGCGAGCTTTATCCAGGCCTTTAGCAAAATTGGCCTGATTCCCGATGCAGGCGGCAGTTGGCTCTTGGTGGAGCGCCTGGGCCTGGCACGCGCCATGACCTTGGCCATGACCGGCGACAAGTTGGGAGCACAGCAAGCCAAAGACTGGGGCATGATTTGGGACGTGGCCGACGATTGCGTCGCCGCCGCCCTGGCCATGGCCGAGCGACTGGCGGTGATGCCCACCCAAGCGCTGGTGGCCACACGCCATTTGTTGCGCGACGCCGGACAGCGCACACTGGACCAACACCTCGATGCCGAGCGCGATGCCCAGTCGGCCTTGGGCAAGACCCATGATTATTTTGAAGGCGTCATGGCCTTTCTGGAAAAACGCCCCGCGCAATTCAAGGGAGAGTGAGCCATGGATGCACAAGAGCGGGCACGCAAAGTCGGCGAGACCATGTTCGCCGTGGACATTGCGTCCAAAGACACCATGGGCATGGAGTTGCTGTCGGTGGAGCCGGGGCGCGCCAAGATCCGCATGGCGGTGAAGACCTTGCACTTGAACGGCCACCAAATTTGCCATGGCGGCTTCATCTTCACGCTGGCCGATTCCACCTTTGCCTTTGCCTGCAACAGCTACAACAAGAGCGCCGTGGCCGCGGGCTGCAGCATTGAATTCTTGAAGCCCGCGCATGAGGGCGATGTGCTCACCTGCGAGGCGCAAGAGCAGGTGCTGTCTGGCCGCCACGGCATTTACGACATGCGCGTGACCAACCAGCGTGGCGAGGTGGTCGCCGTGTTCCGTGGCAAGAGTGCGCAAATTCAAGGGACGGTCTTTCCAGAATGAACAACTCACTTCCGCTCGAGCCCATTGAAAAGTGCAGCATCGATGAGCTGCGCGCTTTGCAACTCAAGCGCTTGCAGGCCACCCTGCACCATGCGTATGCCAACTCGCCGGTTTACCGCGCCAAGTTTGACGCTGCAGGCGTGCACCCCAGCGACTGCCGTTCGCTGGCCGATTTGGCCAAGTTCCCGTTCACCTCCAAGGCCGACCTGCGCGACAACTACCCGTTTGGCATGTTCGCCGTGCCGCGCGACCAAGTGGTGCGCATCCATGCTTCGAGTGGCACCACGGGCAAGCCCACGGTGGTGGGCTACACCCAAAACGACATCGACGTGTGGTCCAACGTGGTGGCGCGCAGCATTCGTGCCGCGGGTGCGCGTCGCGGCGACATGGTGCATGTGAGCTATGGCTACGGTTTGTTCACCGGCGGCCTGGGCGCGCACTATGGCGCAGAAAAACTGGGCCTGACCGTGGTGCCTTTTGGCGGCGGACAAACCGAGCGCCAGGTGCAACTGATTCAAGACTTCCGGCCCGACATCATCATGGTCACGCCCAGCTACATGCTGGCGATTGCCGATGAGTTTGAGCGCCAAGGCCTGGACCCCGCCGCGTCAAGCTTGCGCATTGGCATTTTTGGCGCCGAGCCGTGGACCAATGACATGCGCCGTGCGATTGAAAAGCGCGCGGGCATCACGGCCGTCGACATTTATGGCCTGAGCGAAGTCATGGGCCCGGGCGTGGCCAGTGAATGCGCCGAAACCCAAGACGGCCCGACGATTTGGGAAGACCATTTTTACCCGGAGATCATCCATCCCGAAACCGGTGAGCCAGTGGCCGATGGCGAGATGGGCGAGTTGGTGTTCACCAGCCTGACCAAAGAGGCCTTGCCCATCATTCGCTACCGCACGCGGGACCTCACACGCTTGTTGCCCGGCACGGCCCGCACCATGCGGCGTATGGAAAAAATCACCGGCCGCAGCGACGACATGATGATCGTGCGCGGCGTCAACGTGTTCCCTTCGCAAATCGAAGAGTACATTTTGAAGCGCGCCGAATTGGCGCCGCACTACCAGTGTGTGCTGACCCGCGAAGGCCCGCTGGACAGTCTGTCGGTGCGCGTTGAAACACGCCCTGGCGTGGACCCGCAAAGCGAGGCCGCCAAAGCCGCAGCGCGCCAATTGCAGCACGATGTGAAGACCTTTGTGGGGACCTCTATCGGCGTTGAATTGCATGCCGAAGGCGGCGTCGAGCGCAGCCAGGGCAAGGCCAAGCGCGTGGTGGATTTGCGGCCTAAATAAGGGCGCTCAATCCTGCAGCCAGCGCTTGACGGGTTCGGGCTGGCTCAACACCAGACGTGCCGTGGTGGCCTTGTCGAGTTGTTTCAAGGACAGTGGCAAGCGCAGCAACTGGCGGTCGCGTGACACCAGGGCTGTCACTTGCGTGGCGGCGCCCGCGTAAAGGGGCAATTCATCCAAGCGGCTCAGGCGCCAGGCACTGGCCTTGCGACCTTTGCCTGCGGGCACCTCGAGGCCCAACCACTCATCGCCGGGCGCAAATCCAGCGGCCCTGGCCGCACCGCCCCTCAAAACGGTTTTGACTTGGATGCTCTGTGTTTCTGTCACACGCAGGCCCAAACGTTGCGCCCATTGCGCGGGCTCTTGAATCAGGGCCACGCCGTGGCGATGCAACAAGCTGTCCAAGGGCAGTTCTTGCGTGCTGTGCACCCAGGCCTTCAACTCTTTCTGCCATGAGCGGCCGGTGAGTTCGGCCAGCACCGCCAGCAAATCGCTTTCTTGCATGGGCCCGGCCTGGCAGCGCTTCCACAAGGCGCGCATCACCTTGTCCAGCGATTGGCCTTGCGAGCGCAAGCTCAGGTCCAGGCACAAGGCCACCAAGGCGCCCTTGGTGTAGTAGCTCACCGTGAGGTTGGGGCTGTTTTCATCGGTGCGGTAATACTTGGTCCAGGCTTCAAAGCTGGACTGGGCCACCGTGTGCACTTGGCGCCCCGGGGTTTGAAGCACTTGGTTGAGGGTTTTGCTCAGCAGTTTCAGGTACTGCGCTTCATCGATCAGGCCGGTGCGGCACAAAAACAAATCGTCGTAGTAACTGGTGAAGCCTTCGAAGAACCACAACAGCTCGGTGTAGTTCTCTTGCTGGTAGTCGTAGCGCGCGAATTCGCGCGGGCGCAGGCGCTTGACGTTCCAGGTGTGAAAGTATTCATGGCTGATCAAGCCCAGCAGGGTGGTGTAGCCTTCGCTGCTTTTTTGGCCTGCGCGGGGCAGGTCGTTGCGGTTGCAAATCAGGGCGGTTGAGTTGCGGTGCTCCAGGCCCCCGTAGCCATCGCCCACGGCCCACAACATGAAGACATAGCGTGTGTGCGGCGGCTTGCCCTTGCCGTGCCAAAAACGAATTTGGGCTTCGCATATTTTCTGGGTGTCGGCGATCAGGCGCGTGCCATCGAAGGCGGGCGTCGCACCGGCCACCACAAATTCATGGGTGATGCCGCCAGCCTTGAAAGTGGCAGACCAGAAATCGCCCATTTCAACCGGGCAGTCGACCAGCTCATCGTAGTTGGCGGCAAGGTAGCTGCCAAAGCCGCGCTTGTCCACCTTCAGGGCTTGCAGGCCGGTGGCCAAACGCCAAGTTGGAGGCGCCACGCTGGCGGGCAAACTGATTTCATGGGCTTGATCTTCTTGCCCCTGCACTTGAAGGAACAAGCTCGTGCCATTGAAGAAGCCGCGCAAGCTGTCGAGCCACGCAGTGCGCACCGAAGCGTCGTGCGCATGGACTTGCCAGCGCAGCGTGAGTGGGTGCTGGTCGCTGCAGTCGATGCGCCAACTGGCTTTGTCCAATTGCGTCACCGCGCGGGCGCGGCCCGCTTGGCTGGCGTTCAAGCCGCTCAACTGTTTGGCAAATTCGCGCACCAGGTAACTGCCTGCAATCCAGACGGGGAGGCGAACCACTTGCTGGGCAGCCGGGCGGGCAAGGGTCAATTCAAGGTGGAATTGGTGGGCGTGGGTGTCCAGCTGTGTGACACGGTAGTGCAAACCACAAGCCATCAGGTGCCTCCGGCGCCAAACAGGCAAGCCAAGGTGGACACCACCGTCAGGCGAAAGCGCAGCGTGAGCCAGTCGCGCAGGCCTGCTTCCGGCCAGGTTTTGCGGTCGACCAGGTAGCAAGCCAACAGCAGCAAGGCCAGCAAGGGCAGGCCTGCATAGGCCGGCATGATGACCGCAATCCACGCCAGGATGGAGGGCATCACGCCCCAGATCAGGTGCAGCTTGCGATGGGTCGCGCCTTGCCGCAAGCCAATGCCCCAATGGATGCCGCCCAGAAACGAGGCGATGGTGGCGCCATAGCCTGCCAGGGCAATCGCGACCAGGGGGTGGACCTCGGGCGTGACCAGCCACATCAACAAGGCGCACAACACAAAGGGAATCAGCCCTGCATAGCCCAGGCGTTGAATCAGGCGGCCGGTGGCGCTGTCGGGAGTCAGTGGTTCGTAGGGCATGGCGTGAAACAAGTCTTATCGGCTGGCATCTGCCAGGAGTTTTTCAATTTGGGCGGTGCTGATGGCGCCAGGGACGCGGTTGCCATCGGTGGTGATCAGCGTCGGTGTGCCATTGATCTTGTACTTGCGGCCCAACTCCACATTGCGTTGCAAGGCCGAGGTGTCGCAATTGGCGCTGGCCGCGGGTTGCTCGCGCAGCATGGCGTCTTGCCAGGCCTTGGCGCGGTCTTTGGCGCACCAGATGTTGCGCGACTTGTCGACCGAGTCTTGCCCGAGGATGGGGTACAAAAACAAATACACGGTGATGTTGTCCACCTTTTGCAGGTCGCGTTCGAAGCGCTTGCAATAGCCGCAGTTCGGGTCTTCGAACACCGCGAGCTTGCGCTTGCCGTTGCCGCGCACGAGGGTGAAGGCGTCTTTCAAGGGCAGGCTTTGAAAATCGATGGCCGTGAGCTTGTCGATGCGCTCTTCGGTCAGGTTGCGGCGGCTGCGGGTGTCGATCAGTTGGCCTTGAATCAAGAAATTGCCTTCGGCATCGGTGTAGTAAATCTCTGTGCCGTCGACGCGAATTTCGTAAAGGCCGGGCATGGCCGCTTTGGTGACTTCATCGATCTTTGGGAACTGTGGAATGCGTTCCTGCAAGTTTTTGCGAATCAAGACTTCTTGGCCCTGGGCCAGGGCCGTCATGCTGCAGCTCAGGCAGAGCAAGCTGAAGAGGGCGCGGCGCAGAAGTTGGAAAAAATCAGAGTGCATGCGGTGTCCTGGCATCCATGGCTTGTTGGAGAGTCCAGCGCTTGAGGGGGCTGGCTTGGTTGAAAGCGGACAAGCCCCAGTTTCTCAGGGTTTGAACGGTGGTGTTGGGGTGGGCGAAGAGGCGCTGCAAGGCATCGCAGGCGATCCAGGTGGGCAGCATGTCGGCCTTGCGGGCCCGCTCATACTGACGCAACAAGTGCCGATCGCCGACCGGTCGCCAGTACGCTGTGTCGCGGCGCGTGGCCAGTACTTGCGCCAAGGCTTGTACATCGGCCAGGCCCAGGTTCAAGCCCAGGCCAGCCAGGGGGTGAATGGTGTGGGCGGCATCGCCGGCCAGGGCCCAGGCGCTGCCATTGTCGAATGTGCCAGTCCACTGGCGCGCTTGCGCCAGGCGCAAGGGCCAAATGGCGCGCTCGCTGGTCAAATGCAGCTTGCCCAAGACGCCTTGACTGGCTTCTTCCAGCTGGGCCTCAAACGCAGTGCTGTCCAGGGTTTGCAACTGGGTGGCTTGCTCGGGGGGCACCGACCAGACCAAGGAGGCTTCATGGCCATGGGCACCGCCCAAGGGCAAGAGCGCCAGAATTTCCAAGCCGCCGTGGGCTTGACGAAACCATTGCAAGGCCTGTTGCCGGTGCGGTGTGCTGCAGCGCACCCGCGCGGCAAGGGCATGCTGGTGGTAGGGCAGCACCTCGAAGTCGATGCCCAGGGCTTGGCGGGTGCTGCTGGCGCGGCCCTCGCAAATCACCGTCAAAGCGGCGGGGGCAGGCGCCTCTAGCAAGGTGATGCGTTGCTCGGCTTGCACGCGTTGCGCCAACAAGCGCTCCAGCTCGGGCACATCGACGATCCAGGTCAAGCCCTCGGCACTGGGGGCCGGGAAATGGACAAAACCACCTTCATCGCCCCAAACCCGCATGTCCATGACGGGGGTGGCATGGGCTGCATCGGGCCAGGCGCCCAAGCCCTGCAACATCTGGCGCGAGGCGGCGTTCAGGGAATAGGCGCGCACGTCGGTGCTGTGCGGCGGGGGCGCCACCAGGCCCACCCGCAACGGCTGGGCGGCCAGCAGCAGTGCCAGACTGCGTCCCACCATGCCGCCACCGCGAATGCACACATCCAAATTTTGAGCCATGCGCAAGATTGTAGGAGGACGGCACAATCGGGGGGTTCATTTTGAGAAGACCTTTGACCATGTCCGACCTTCAAGCCCGCGTGTCCCAGCTCTGGATTTATCCGGTGAAATCTTGCGGCGGCGTTTCTGTGCTGTCTGCCAACCTGACCGAAACCGGCCTGGAATGGGACCGCGCCTGGATGGTGGTGGATGCCCAGGGCGATTTCGTGAGCCAGCGGGAAGCCCCGCGCATGGCCCTGATCGAGCCCAAAATGCGCCACCTCGAGATGGTGTTGCGCGCGCCCGGCATGCTGGCCTTGCATGTGTCCTTGCATGAAGCCGAAGCGCCGGTGCAAGTGACGGTGTGGGGCGAAACCGTCAAAGCCTATGACATGGGGGCGCTGGCGGGCCAATGGTTCACCGACTTTTTGAGCCAGACCGAAGAAGGCCGTGCTTTGGGGCCGTTGCGGCTGGTGCGGTTTGACCCGGCGTTCCAGCGTGCGTCCTCCACGAAATGGACCCAGGGCGTGCAGGCTTTGAACCAATTCAGCGATGGCTACCCGCTGTTGGTGCTCAGCGAGGCCGCTTTGGCAGAATTCAATGAGCGCTTGAGCGCGCAAGGCCAATCGCCTGTTGACATGGCGCGTTTTCGGCCCAACCTGGTGTTGTCCGAGGTGGCGGCCCACACCGAAGACCATGCCCAGGCACTGACCATCGTCACGGAACAACGTTCGGTGACCCTGCGCCTTGTGAAGCCGTGTGCCCGTTGCAGCATTCCCAATGTGGACCCGCAAACCGCCGAACTTCAGCCGCAGGTCAGCGCGGTGCTGGCCAGTTACCGGCAGGACGCGCGCCTGGAGGGTTCCGTCACGTTTGGCATGAATGCCATCGTCACCGAGGGCTTGGTGCCTGCGGACAGTGACGAGCCCGAGGCGGTGCTGAAAGTGGGCCAGGCGGTGCAGGTTCAGGTGTTTTAAGCCGCAAATTACAATCGCGGGCTGTTCTAAGGAATTTCCATGAGTTTGAAATGCGGCATCGTGGGCTTGCCCAACGTTGGCAAATCCACCCTGTTCAACGCCCTGACCAAAGCGGGCATCGCGGCAGAAAACTACCCCTTTTGCACGATCGAGCCCAATGTGGGCATCGTCGAAGTGCCGGACCCGCGCCTGCAGCAACTGGCCGCCATCATCAGCCCGGAGCGCATTGTCCCGGCCATTGTGGAGTTTGTGGACATTGCCGGCCTGGTCGCGGGCGCGAGCCAGGGCGAAGGCTTGGGCAATCAGTTTTTGGCGCACATCCGCGAGACCGATGCCATCGTGAACGTGGTGCGCTGTTTTGAAGACGAGAACGTGATTCACGTGGCCGGCAAGGTCGACCCGATTTCCGACATTGAAGTGATCCAGACCGAGTTGTGCCTGGCCGATTTGGGCACGGTCGAGAAAAGCCTGCAGCGTTACACCAAGGCGGCCAAGTCGGGCAATGACAAGGAAGCCACCAAGCTGGTGCAGTTGCTGACCAAGTGCCAGGCCGCCTTGAACGAAGGCAAGCCTGTGCGCACCCTGGACTTCAGCCAGGAAGAGCAAGCCTTGCTCAAACCCTTTTGCCTGATCACCGCCAAGCGCGCCATGTTTGTGGGCAATGTCAGCGAAGATGGCTTTGAAAACAACCCCTTCCTCGAGCGCTTGACGGCCTACGCCGAAAGCCAGAATGCGCCTGTGGTGGCGATTTGCGCCAAGATGGAAGCCGACATGGCCGACATGAGCGACGAAGACCGCGCGCTGTTCCTCTCTGAAATGGGGCAAGACGAGCCCGGCCTGAACCGCTTGATTCGCGCCGGCTTCAAGCTGCTGGGCTTGCAAACCTATTTCACGGCCGGCGTGAAAGAAGTGCGCGCCTGGACCATTCACATCGGTGACACGGCGCCCCAAGCCGCCGGTGTGATTCACGGCGACTTCGAGCGTGGCTTCATCCGTGCGCAAACCATCGCGTTTGAAGACTTCATCGCTTTCAAAGGTGAGCAAGGCGCCAAGGATGCCGGCAAGATGCGCTCCGAGGGCAAGGAATATGTCGTCAAAGATGGCGACGTGATGAACTTCTTGTTCAACGTTTAACCCCGACCCCGTCTTTGCGAGGCCCAAAGGGCCGCGGCAAACTCTCTTCGGAGAGAGATCGCCGCGCTTCGCTCGCGATGACGTGGGGGTCAGGTCAATGACCAATCCTGGGGGAAGACCCACAGCAAGCCAGCGGTCATGACCAGGTAGCGCAGAAACTTGCCGATGGCCATGTACATCACACAGGGCCAGAAGGCGAAGCGCAGCCAGCCTGCGACTGCGCACAAGGGGTCACCCACACCCGGCAGCCAGCTGAGCAAGCAGGCCTTGGGCCCGAGCTTTTCCAGCCAGCGCAAGGCGCGGGCGTGCTGGCTGTCGGCGGTGGCACCGCGGTATTTGTCAAGGGCGGAGTGCGCGCCATAGCCCATCCACCAATCGATGGCACCGCCCAAGGTGTTGCCCAGGGTGGCCACCACCACCGCGGGCCAGAACAGTTCGGGATTGAGCTTCACCAAACCAAAGACCACCGGCTCGGAGCCCATGGGCAACAAGGTCGCAGAAATCAGCGCCACCACAAACACCGTGCTCAAGCCAAATTCTGGCAAGGACAAAGTGTGCAGCAGTTGGTGAATCCAGGCTTCCATGGCGGCAGTATAGGCAGTCAGGCCAACGTCAGAAAAATTTTCGGTTGCTGAAATTTTTGGCAGCTACAATCTGCTTCTTTTTTCAGCAACTCCATCTCCCTTCTCCCCATGCGCATCGGCCCTTACCTTCTGGCGAACAATTTGTTCGTCGCGCCGATGGCGGGTGTCACAGACCGGCCGTTTCGCAAGCTGTGCAAGCAACTCGGCGCGGGCTATGCGGTCAGCGAGATGGTCACATCGCGGCGCGACCTGTGGCACACCCTGAAAACCTCGCGGCGTGCCGACCACCAAGGCGAGAGCGGTCCCATCGCCGTGCAGATCGCCGGCACCGATGGCCCGATGATGGCCGAGGCGGCGCGCTACAACATCGAGCGTGGCGCGCAGATCATTGACATCAACATGGGTTGCCCAGCCAAAAAAGTTTGCAACAAGTGGGCCGGCTCGGCGCTGATGCAAGACGAGCCGCTGGCCTTGTCCATCGTCGAAGCCGTGGTGCAAGCCTGTGAGCCGTTCCAGGTTCCTGTCACTTTGAAAATGCGCACCGGCTGGTGTGACAGCCACAAGAACGCGGTGCGGCTGGCGCAAGCGGCGCAGTCGGTGGGCGTGCAAATGATCACGGTGCATGGCCGTACCCGCGAGCAAGGCTACAAGGGCGAGGCCGAGTACGACACGATTGCCGCGGTGAAAGCGGCGGTGTCGGTGCCGGTGGTGGCCAACGGCGACATTGATTCGCCGCACAAGGCTTTGCAGGTGTTGCAGCGCACGGGTGCCGATGCCTTGATGATTGGGCGCGCCGCGCAAGGCCGCCCCTGGATTTTTCGCGAGATCGCGCACTTTTTGCAGACCGGACAACTGCTGGCGCCGCCCTTGGTGGAAGAAGTGCGTCGCCTGCTGCAAGAGCATTTGCAAGAGCATTACAGCCTGTATGGCGAATTCATTGGCGTGCGCAGTGCACGCAAGCACATTGCCTGGTACATCCGTGGCTTGCCCGGTGCCGATGCTTTCAGGGTGGCGATGAACCGCCTGGAAGATTGCGCAGCCCAGCAGCATGCGGTCGATGGCTATTTGGATCAGTTGGCGCAACTGGGGGACCGCTTGCCGGCCCCCGTGAACTCGCCTGTGTTGGAAATGTCGGTATGAGCAAGAAACAAATCGAAGAAGTCGTTCGCAACAGCCTGGAAACTTATTTTCGCGATTTGCGCGGCACCGAGCCCGACAACCTGCACGACATGCTGGTCGGCGTGGTGGAAAAACCTTTGCTGGAAATTGTCATGCGCCAAGCCGATGGCAACCAGTCGCGTGCGGCCTTGTGGCTGGGGCTGAACCGCAACACCTTGCGCAAGAAGCTGGTGGAACACAAGCTGCTGTGATCTTTTTTTAATCTCTCTTTTGAACGCTTCATGAACGCACTTATTTCGGTTTCAGACAAAACGGGCATTGTTGAGTTGGCGCGTGCCTTGCACGCCTTGAACATTGGTTTGATTTCCACGGGCGGCACCGCCAAATTGCTGGCAGAGCAAGGCCTGCCGGTCAAAGAGGTGGCAGAGGTCACCGGTTTCCCGGAGATGCTCGACGGCCGCGTGAAGACGCTGCACCCCAAGGTGCACGGCGGCTTGCTGGCGCGCCGCGATGTGCCCGAGCACATGGCCGCCCTGAAGGCCCACGGCATTGACACCATCGACCTGCTGGTGGTCAACCTCTACCCGTTTGAAGCCACCGTGGCCAAGCCGGGCTGCACGCTGGAAGACGCCATCGAGAACATCGACATTGGCGGCCCGGCCATGGTGCGCAGCGCGGCCAAGAACTGGAAAGATGTGGCAGTGTTGACCGATGCGGGCCAGTACCCTGCGGTGCTCGACGAGTTGCGCCAAAGTGGCAAGCTCAGCGACGCCACGCGCTTTGCGCTGTCGGTGGCGGCCTTCAACCGCATCAGCAATTACGACGCGGCCATCAGCGATTACCTCTCGGGCATTCAAGCCGATGGCAGCCATGCGCAATTCCCCGGGCAGACCAATGGCCGCTTTGTGAAACTGCAAGACCTGCGCTATGGCGAGAACCCGCACCAGCAAGCCGCCTTCTACCGCGACCTGCATCCCGCGGCGGGCTCGCTGGTGACCGCTGTGCAATTGCAGGGCAAGGAACTGTCGTACAACAACATCGCCGACGCCGATGCTGCCTGGGAGTGTGTGAAGAGTTTCGACGCCCCGGCCTGCGTGATCGTCAAACATGCGAATCCCTGCGGCGTGGCGGTGGGCACAAACGCTCTCGAGTCCTACAGCAAGGCCTTTCAGACCGACCCGACCTCGGCCTTTGGCGGCATCATCGCCTTCAACCGCACAGTCGACCTGGCGGCGGCGCAAGCGGTCAGCAAACAATTTGTCGAGGTGCTGATGGCGCCCGACTACACCGCCGAGGCGCTGGAACTGTTCAAGGCCAAAGCCAATGTGCGCGTGCTGCAAATTGCCTTGGCCGCTGCCAACGAAGGCCGCAACGCGCTGGACATCAAGCGCGTGGGCTCGGGCCTGCTGGTCCAAACCGCTGACAACCACGAGCTGAGCTTGTCTGACCTCAAGGTGGTCACCCAGCTGCAGCCCACCGAGCAGCAATTGCAAGACCTGTTGTTTGCCTGGAAAGTGGCGAAGTATGTGAAGAGCAACGCCATTGTGTTCTGCGCCAACGGCATGACCATGGGTGTGGGCGCCGGCCAGATGAGCCGCCTGGATTCTGCGCGCATTGCCAGCATCAAGGCGGCGCATGCCAAGCTGTCCTTGAAGGGCACGGTGGTGGCCAGCGATGCGTTCTTTCCGTTCCGAGATGGCCTGGATGTGGTGGTCGATGCAGGGGCCTCCTGTGTCATTCAACCTGGCGGCTCCATGCGCGACCAAGAGGTGATTGACGCCGCCAATGAACGCGGCGTGGCCATGGTCTTCTCTGGGGTGCGTCATTTCAGGCACTGAGCCCTGGCTGGGGCTGGGCCTGACCGAGGGGCTGTCGCAAGCGGCCCTGAAGCAAGGCTTCACGCTGCCGACGGTTGTGCAGGTGCAGGCGGTGCCGGCCATCTTGCAGGGCCACGATGTGCTGGCGACCTCCGCCACCGGGTCAGGCAAAACGGCGGCCTATGCCTTGCCTTTGTTGCAGCGCTTGGCGCAGGCCCCAACGCCAGTGCGCCAGCGACCGGTGCGCTGCCTGGTCTTGGTCCCCACCCGCGAGTTGGCCTCCCAGGTCAGCGACTTGTGGCACGACCTCGCGCGCGATTTGACCGTGCCCATGAAAGTGGTCACGGTGTTTGGCGGCGTGTCCCTCAACCCTCAAATGATGCGCTTGCGCGGCGGCGCCGATGTGGTGATCGCCACGCCTGGGCGCTTGCTTGATCTGGTGGCGCACAACGCCTTGTCCCTGGCGCAGTTGCAAGTGTTGGTGCTCGACGAAGCCGACCGATTGCTGGACGAGGGCTTTGCCGCCGAGTTGAACCAGATCCTGGCCCTGTTGCCAAGCCAACGCCACACCTTGATGTTCAGCGCCACCTTTGCGCCGGCCTTGCAGGCCTTGGCGGAGAAGTTGTTTGCGACATCAGGGCCGTCCATGGTGCGCATCGCGGTGGAGGCAGCCCAGGCCCCGCCGCCCGCGATTGCGCAACGGGCGATCCAGGTCGATGCCGAGCGCCGTACCGCCCTGTTGAAACACCTGATTCAGCAAGAAAAATGGCCGCGCGTGCTGGTGTTCGTGGCCACGCGCTACGCCACCGAACATGTCGCCCACAAGCTCTGTCAGGCCGGCATTGTGTCCACACCTTTTCATGGTGAGATGAGCCAGGGTGCCCGCCGTGAGGTGTTGCAAGCTTTCAAGGAGTCTCGCTACGATGCGGTGGTGACCACCGACCTGGGCGCGCGGGGCCTGGACATCGCCAACCTGCCGGTGGTCGTGAATTACGACCTGCCGCGCTCACCCACAGACTATGTGCACCGCATGGGGCGCACCGGGCGGGCAGGACAATCGGGCCTGGCGCTGAGTTTTGTCACAGCCGAGATGGAAGCGCATTTCCGATTGATTGAAAAACGCCAGGGGCAACGCGTGGCCAGGGAACAGGTGCCAGGCTTTGAGCCTCAAGCCAACGCAGTTGATCTGACCGCTGGCAATGGCGGCATCAAGGGCAAGCGCCCCAGCAAAAAAGACAAGCTTCGGGCTGCAGGCTTGTTGCCCGCCCTTAAATCCCCCTCGAACTAACCACCCCCGTCATCGCGAGCGAAGCGCGGCGATCTTGTCATTCAGGAAGGGATTGCCGCGCTTCGCTCGCAATGACGGGGCGAGGCTGGCGAATGCCGTGCTTGGCCAGAATTTCGATGTAGAACTGCTTGCCGCCGGCCTGAACCACTTGGTCGATGCGTTCAATCAAGCTGGCCACATGCGCGATCTCGGACGTGCTTTCTGTTTCGCCGAAACGGCAATCAAAGCCCAAAAGTCCACGCCCGCTGGCAAGGCGCGACGGCGCTCGCGGCGCAGGTATTTGCGAATCTCGTGCTTGATCGACTCCAGCCATCTATCGGGATGCTTGCCTTCGACCTGGAGCTGGAATGTCTTTTTCATGCGGCTATTATGGGGCCAGCATGAAACAAACCCACAATGTTCCCGACAAAGCGGCCATCGAGTTGATGCCGCCCTTCGAGCGGTTGATGCTGGATCGCATTGTGGTGGTGTCGACCGCAGCGCAAGCTGACCAGGCCTGGGCCACCTTGTCCCAGGCGCCGGTCTGGGGTTTTGACACCGAGTCCAAGCCCACGTTTTTCAAGGACCAGGTGTCCGACGGCCCCCACGTGCTGCAATTGGCGACGGGCAACCAGGCCTGGGTGATTCAGCTGCATGACCCCGAATGCCGCGCGCGCGTGGCGCGCTGGATGGCCGAGCCGAAGGCCGTCAAGGCCGGTTTTGGCCTGGGCGATGACCGCAAGCGCATCTTGCACAAGCTCGGCGTAGAGCCCCAGGGCGTGCTGGACCTGAACCATGTGTTCCACCAGCGCGGTTATCGCAAGGACATGGGCGTCAAAGGCGCGGTGGCGGTCTTGTTTGGGCAACGCTTTGCCAAATCAAAAAAGGCAGCGACCTCCAATTGGGCGCTGCCTCGCCTAAGTGAATCGCAAGTGGTTTACGCCGCCAACGATGCTTATGCCGCCTGGCATGTGTACCAGGCCCTGGCGCCCATCAGTTCAGCGTTTTGAATACTTCTCGAGCGGCGGCCACGGTGTCGGCCAGGTCTTGCTCGCTGTGGGCCGCGCTCACAAAGCCGGCTTCGTACAAGGCCGGTGCGATGTAGACGCCGCGGTCCAGCAAGCCGTGGAACAGCTTGTTGAAGCGGGGACTGTCGCTTTTCATGACCTGCCCGTAGTTGTGGGGCAACTCAGGCAGCAAGAAAAAGCCGAACATGCCGCCTTGGCTGTCTGCAGAAAATGCCACGCCTTCGGCCCCAGCCGCCTCTTTCAGGCCGGCGACCAAGCGCTGGGTCTTGGCCGAGAGGTCTGCAAAAAAGCCGGGCTTGCTGATTTCCTTGAGCGTGGCCAAGCCGCAGGCGGTGGCCACGGGGTTGCCGCTGAGCGTGCCGGCCTGGTAAACCGGGCCCAGGGGCGCCATTTGTTCCATGATGGCGCGCGGTCCGCCGAAAGCCGCCAGCGGCATGCCGCCGCCAATCACTTTGCCCAGCACGGTCAGGTCGGGCTGGAAGCCGGGAATGGCTTGGGCGTACACATTTTGCGCGCTGCCCAGGTCCACGCGGAAGCCGGTCATGACCTCGTCGAACACCAGCAACGCGCCGTGCTGGCTGCACAGCTCGCGGCAGCGCTTCATGAACGGCACGCTGGCGCGCACAAAGTTCATGTTGCCAGCAATCGGCTCAATCATCAGGCAGGCCAATTCGGGGCCATGCAGTTTGAAGGCCTCTTCCAGTTGCTCGATGTTGTTGTATTCCAGCACCAAGGTGTGCTGCACCACCTCGGGCGGCACGCCAGCGCTGGTGGGATTGCCAAAGGTGGCCAGTCCAGAGCCGGCTTTCACCAGCAAGGCGTCGGCATGGCCGTGGTAGCAGCCTTCAAACTTGATGAGCTTGCTGCGGCCCGTGGCACCGCGCGCCAGTCGAATCGCGCTCATGCCGGCTTCGGTGCCGGAGCTGACCAGGCGCACCATGTCCATTGAGGGCACGTGGGCCAGAATGGCCTCGGCCAGCTCAATCTCGCGTTCGGTCGGGGCGCCATACGAGAAGCCTTCGAGCACGGCGCGCTGCACCGCTTCCACCACGGCCGGGTGGCCATGGCCCAGGATCATGGGGCCCCAGGAGCCGATGTAATCGATGTGGCGCTTGCCGTTGGCGTCCCAAAAGTAGGCGCCTTGCGCGCGTTGCACAAAGCGGGGCGTGCCGCCCACGGCGCGGAAGGCACGCACAGGCGAGTTGACGCCACCAGGAATGACGTTGCGTGCGCGGTCGAACAGGGTTTGGTTGCGGTCGGTCATGATGATGGGGGGTTAATGGCGGGTGCCAGGGGGAGGCAAAGAAAAGTCGTCGGCGGTGGCGGGGCTGGGACCGTCTTCAGCGATGCCTTCCAGGTCGGCCTCGCTGTCGATGTGCGCCCAGAACAGCCGGTCGCCCACCACATGGCCCATGCCGGGGCGATAGCCGCTGTCCAGGCAACGGTCCAAGTAACTGAGGGCCTCACGCGTGGCCGATTCCAGGTCGGCGCCGCCGGCCAGCAAGCCGGCCAGGGCAGCGGTCAAGGTGTCGCCAGCGCCGGCAAAGGCCGCGTCAATGCGCTCAAAGCGCTCGGTCAGCAGCACGCTGTTGGGCGTGGCCAACATATTTTCGACAAAGGCATCGCTGCCTTGCATGCCGGTCACCAGCACATAAGGGGTGCCCATTTGGGCGGCGGCGCGGGCCAGGTCGCGGGCATTGGGCGCACGCTCGCTGCTCCAGTCGGGCAGCAACCAGCGCCACAAAGTATTGTGGTGACCCACCAGCACCGTGGTTTGGGGCAGCATCAGCTCGCGAAACGCGTCCAGGTAGGCGTCAATGCGTTCTTCGTCCCACCAGGACAGGTTGGGCATGTAGGCCACCACCGGCACGTCGGCGTAGTCTGAGCTGGCTTCGGCGATGGCGCTGAGGTTTTCAGGGGAGCCGCAAAAGCCCACCTTGATGACTTGCACCGAGATGTCTTCCAGCACGCTGCGCGCTTGTTCGGCCACGGCCTCTTCGTCGAAGGCCACATGGTCAAAGATTTCTGCGGTGTCACGCATGTAGGCGCCCGTCACCACGGGCAAGGCATGGGCGCCCACCGAGGCCACGGCCAGCGCATCCCCCGACAGGCCGCCCGCCCCGCTGGGGTCGTTGACATTGAATATCAGCACGCACGCTGGGGCTTCGTCATCGGAGGATTCAGGGGAAAGTTCGTTCTCTTGCACCATGGCCATCGCTACAATGGAGAACATTCTATGCGAGCAACAAGAAAGTAAATCGTGGGCAAAACCTGGATGTGTTTGATTTGTGGCTGGATTTATGACGAAGAAGCCGGCGCCCCGGAAGACGGCATTGCGCCCGGCACCCCTTGGGAGCAAGTGCCCATGAACTGGACTTGCCCCGAGTGCGGCGCCCGCAAAGAAGACTTTGAAATGGTCCAGATCTGAGACCATGAGCCTGGATCCTCAACGGCTCGCCCTGGAGCGCGAGCTGCTGTCCAGTTTGCGCGCCGACAGCGCCGGCCTGCAACAACCGCAAGTGCGCGTCCAACTGCATGCTTTGTTTTTGGAGCAAGCCGAAGCCTTGCTGCAACCGCTGCTGGAAGACGTGCGGGAATGGACCGCCGGCCAGATCGCGCGCCCGAGCAAGACCACCGTGGCGCGTTTGCAGCGCTTGCAAGGCTTGGCGCAAGATCGCCAGGAGCCTGGCCTGGTCAGCCTGGCTGAAGCTTTGCACGATGCTGTGGTGCGCGCCAGTGTGGGCGACACCCTGGTCAGCGCCGCCGCCTGCCTGCGCGCTGCCGAAGAACTGCACCGCCTGCTGCACCAATACGCCGTCGGCGTCAGCCGAACGCCCAGCGACAGCGTGATGGCCGACCTGCTTTAACCCCTTCCCCCCACTCGTCATCGCGAAGCGCGGCGATCTCTCGCCGCATAGGGTTTGCCGCGGCCCCTTTGGGGCCTCGCAAAGACGGGGGTGTATCAGCTTTTGTTGGCTTTCACCACCGCGTAACGTGCCAAGGTGCGTTCGCGGGCTTGTGCATGGTCCACGATGGGCGCAGGGTAGTCGCGCCCAATTGCCACCTTGGCCGCGGCCAAGTCCAGGGGTTTGGCCAGCCAGGGGGCATGCAGGGCGTTGTCTGGCAAGCCTGCCAGCTGCGGCAGGTAGCGGCGGATGAAGCGGCCTTGCGCGTCAAACTTCTCGCTCTGGCTGATGGGGTTGAAGATGCGGAAGTAGGGTTGGGCATCGCAACCGCTGGAGCTGGCCCATTGCCAGCCGCCGTTGTTGGCGGCCAAGTCGAAGTCGTTGAGGTGCAACGCAAAGTAGCGCTCGCCCCAGCGCCAGTCAATGCCCAGGTCTTTCACCAGAAAGCTGGCCACCACCATGCGCAAGCGGTTGTGCATGTAGCCGGTCTGGTTCAGTTGGGCCATGGCAGCATCCACCAGCGGGTAGCCGGTGCGGCCCTGGCACCAGGCCTCAAACAGTTGCTGCGCGTGCTTGCCGTGCTCCCAGGCAATGGCATCGTATTCCGGTTTGTAAGCGCGGCTGGCCACATGGGGGTGGTGAAACAGAATCTGGTGGTAAAAATCGCGCCAGATCAGCTCGGACAACCAGATGGCCGCACCCTCATCGTTTTCCAGGCTGCGCTGATAGGCCGTTCTGGCCAGTTGCCGGATGGACACCGTGCCAAAGCGCAGGTGCACGCTGAGGTAGCTGGGGCCTTTGATGGCCGGGAAATCCCGCGTGGCCTGGTAACGGTCCATGCGGGTGAAAAAATCTTCGAACAGAGCGCGCCCTCCGGGGCTGCCGGTGGGCACATGCAAGCTGCTCAGGTTGGTGGGCTCAAACCCGATGTCTTGCAGGCTGGGCACCGGCAAGCGCAAGGCCTGGGGCCGAGGCGCCAAGGCACGCACGTATTTGCCCACTGGGTAAGACTTGAGGTAATAACTGTCGGCCGCCACTTTTTTCAGCCAGGCATTTTTGTAAGGCGTGAACACGCCATAGACCGTGCCAGACTGGGTGAGCACTTCATCGCGCTCGAAAATCACATGGTCTTTGAAGGTTTCCAGCCGAATGCCCACGTCGGCCAGGGCACCGCGCACCCGCGCGTCGCGCGCTTGAGCGTCGGGCTCGTCGTCATGGTTGCAGAAGACGGCCTGCACCTTGAGTTCTTGTGCCATTCGGGGAACCTCGTCTTGGGCCACCGCATGCCGCACGATCAGGCCGGCGCCGTATTGGCCGGCCAAGGCATGCAATTCAGCATCCAGGGCGACCAAGGACTCCCGGATGAACTCCACCCGCCGGTCCGCCCGGGGCAGGGCGTCCAGAATGGCGCGGTCAAAGACAAAGACGCAATGCACGCTGGCGCAGCGCTTGAGCGCCTGGTACAGCGCCGCATTGTCCTGGGCGCGCAAATCGCGCCGAAACCACATCAGGCCACTGGGATAGTGGGGGGTCGGGTGGGGTGACATGTTCGCCCTTAAAATCGGTGAATGGTTTCAGATTCTGCCCCCGTCAATTTCACGCATCATTTTTTGATCGCAATGCCCGGGTTGGCCGATGAGACATTCTCGCGCAGTGTGGTCTACATGTGTGAGCACAGCGAGCGTGGCGCCCTGGGCTTGGTCATCAACAAACCCAGCGAAATGAGCATGCGCAGCCTGTTCGACAAAGTGGACCTGCCTCTGGGTCGCACCGACCTGAGCGACGCCCCAGTGTTTCAAGGCGGCCCGGTGCACACCGAGCGCGGTTTTGTGCTGCACGAGGCCATGCATGCCGAGAATGCTCCACCCAAAGAAACCATTTATGCCTCCACCATGACCATCCCCGGTGGCCTGGAGATGACCACCTCGCGCGATGTGCTGGAAGCGCTGTCCACCGGTGCCGGCCCGCGCCGCGTCCTGGTCTCCTTGGGGTACGCCGCCTGGGGCCAAGGCCAGCTGGAGTCGGAAATCGCCGAGAACAGCTGGCTGACCGTGGGCGCCGACCTGAGCGTGATTTTTGACACCCCGATTGCCGAGCGCTACGAGCGCGCGTTGTCCTTGCTGGGCCTGCAGTCCTGGATGCTCTCACCCGACGCGGGGCACGCATGAACACAGCGGCCTTGCCCTCAGCCGCCGCATCGCTTCAATCTTTTCTGGCTTTTGATGTCGGCCGCAAGCGCACCGGCGTAGCCTTTGGCACCCGCATGCTGGGGCAAGCCCAGCCGCAAGGCACCGTCAAAGGCGAGGGTGACGCCCGCTGGCCGCAGATTGCCCAGCACATTCAGACCTGGCAACCCGACGCCTTGGTGGTGGGTGTGCCCTTTCACCCCGATGGCGCCGAGCATGAGAACACCCGCTTTGCGCGCCGCTTTGCGCGCCAGTTGCAGGCGCGCTTTGGCTTGCAGGTGTTTGAGGTGGATGAGCGCTACAGCACCACCGAGGCCCTGTCCCAGGGCGCCCAAGATGCCGATGCCGCTTCGGCCTGCATCATCCTTAACCAGTTTTTTCGGATGAACCCATGAACCACGGACGCTTATCGCTGGATGCCGAGGCCCTTTACGCAGAACTGTGCAAAGGCGTGCGAACTTTGTTGACCCCCGAAACCCGTTTGGTGGGCGTGACCTCGGGCGGCGCCTGGCTGGCCGAGCGCCTGCAACAGGACCTGGGTCTGTCTGGCGAGGCAGGGGCCATTTCCTCGGCCATGCACCGCGACGATTTCGCCCGGCGCGGCTTGGCCGATGGCGGCCAAACGCGCTTGCCCTTTGATGTCAACAACGCCCATGTGTTGTTGCTCGACGACGTGCTCTACACCGGCCGCACCTTGCGCGCCGTGCTCAATGAACTGTTCGACTACGGCCGCCCCGCCTGTGTGCAACTCGCGGTCTTGGTCGACCGCGGCGGGCGCGAATTGCCAGTGCAAGCCGATTTCGCGGCAGCGCGCGTGGCCTTGCCCGCCAGCCAATTGCTGTCCTTGGCACGCGATGCGCAAGGCCGATTCAATTTTTCGCTGGAGGCCTGAGGTGCTGTACAAACGCAATCCCCAACTGAACCGCAACGGCGAACTGATTCATTTGCTCTCCACCGAGGGCTTGCCGCGCGACATCCTCACCCACATTCTGGACACAGCCTCCAACTTTGTGTCGGTGAGCGACCGCGAGGTCAAGAAGGTGCCCTTGCTGCGTGGCAAAAGCGTGTTCAACCTGTTCTTTGAAAACAGCACCCGCACCCGCACCACCTTTGAAATTGCCGCCAAGCGCCTGAGCGCCGATGTGATCAACCTCGACATTGCCCGCTCCTCGGCCAGCAAGGGCGAGTCGCTGCTGGACACCATTGCCAACCTCAGCGCCATGGCCGCCGATATTTTTGTGGTGCGCCACGGCGAGTCGGGCGCGCCCTACCTGATCGCCGAGCATGTGGCGCCACATGTCCATGTGGTCAATGCCGGCGACGGCCGCCATGCCCACCCCACCCAGGGCTTGCTGGACATGTACACCATCCGGCACTACAAAAAAGATTTTTCCAATCTCACCGTGGCCATCGTGGGCGATGTGCTGCACTCGCGCGTAGCGCGCTCGGACATTCATGCGCTGACCACCCTGGGATGCGCCGAGGTGCGGGTGGTGGGCCCCAAAACCCTGGTGCCCTCGGACCTGTCGCACATGGGCGTGCGGGTGTTTCACACCTTGGAGGAGGGCATTCGCGGCTGTGATGTGGTCATCATGCTGCGCCTGCAAAACGAGCGCATGAGTGGCGCCTTGCTGCCCTCGAGCCAGGAGTATTTCAAAGGCTTTGGCCTGACCCCCGACAAACTGCAACTCGCCAAGCCCGACGCCATCGTGATGCATCCCGGGCCGATCAACCGTGGCGTGGAGATTGACTCTGCGGTGGTGGATGGCAAACAAAGTGTGATCCTGCCGCAAGTGACCTTCGGCATCGCCGTGCGCATGGCGGTGATGTCCATCGTGGCGGGCAACGAGGCTTGAGCAAAGGCACTGACACCATGAAGATCCTGATCAAGAACGGCCGCGTCATCGACCCCGCCTCTGGCACCGACCTGCAGGCCGATGTGGCCATTGCCGCGGGACGCATTCTGGCCATTGGCCAAGTGCCCGCAGACTTTGCGCCCAACCGCACGCTCGATGCAACGGGCTGCATCGTGGCGCCCGGCCTGGTGGACTTGAGCGCGCGCTTGCGCGAGCCCGGCCATGAACACGAGGGCATGCTTGAGTCGGAAATGGCTGCGGCCGTGGCCGGTGGCGTGACCAGCCTGGTTTGCCCCCCCGACACCGACCCGGTGCTTGACGAGCCTGGCTTGGTCGAGATGCTGAAGTTTCGTGCGGAGAAACAGCACCAGGCCCGACTTTTCCCCTTGGGCGCCCTGACGCGCGGCCTGCAAGGGGAAGTGCTGACCGAAATGGCCGAGCTCACCGAAGCCGGCTGCGTGGGCTTCAGCCAGGCGGAAGTGGCCGTGGTCGACACCCAGGTGTTGCAGCGCGCCTTGCAATACGCGGCCACTTACAACTACACCGTGTGGCTGCGCCCGCAAGACCACTTCCTGGGCAAAGGTGTGGCCGCCAGCGGACCCTTGGCCACCCGCCTGGGCTTGGGCGGCGTGCCCGTGGCGGCCGAAACCATTGCCTTGCACACCTTGTTTGCGCTGATGCGCAGCACCGGCGCGCGCGTGCATTTGTGCCGCATCTCCAGTGCCGCCGGCATCGAGCTGGTGCGCCAGGCCAAGGCCGAAGGTTTGCCCTTGAGCTGCGATGTCAGCATCAACTCCTTGCACCTGACCGATCTGGACATTGGCTTCTTTGACAGCCGCGCCCGGCTCAGCCCGCCGCTGCGCCAGCAACGGGACCGCGATGCGCTGCGCGCGGCTTTGGCCGATGGCACGGTGGACGCGCTGGTGTCTGACCACACGCCCGTCGAAGGCGATGCCAAGGCCTTGCCTTTTGCCGAAGCCGAGCCCGGCGCCACGGGTTTGGAGTTGCTTCTGAGTTTGTCGCTCAAGTGGGGCCGCGACCACGGCCAAGACCTGATGCGCAGCCTGGCGGTGCTCACCAGCGAGCCGGCCCGGGTGTTGGGGTCTTCTGTGGGCAGCTTGCAAGACAGCCTGGGCCGCTTGGTGGTGGGCGGTGTGGCCGATCTTTGTGTGTTCGATCCGCACGCCGAGTGGTCCGTGACCGCCGAGGCCTTGCGCAGCCAAGGCAAGCACACACCGTTTGCCTTTGAGGTGAGTGGTTCTGCCTTGCCCGGCAAAGTGTGCGCCACCGTGGTGGGGGGTCACATCGCTTATCAGGCCGCCTGAGCAAGCCATGCGGGGTGTGTTGGCGCTGTGGCGCTTGGGTCAGGTGCTGCTGTGCATTGCTTCAGGCTGGTGGACGCTGCAGTGGTCCTTCGCTCGCATGAGCGTGGCGCAGCGCGAGCAAGCCATCCAGGCTTGGGCCGCGCGGATGTTGCGGGCTTTTGGCATGGAATTGCAAGTTCAGGGCGAGCGCTTGCACGAAGGCCCCCTTTTGCTGGTGGCGAACCACATTTCCTGGCTGGACATTCTGAGCTTGCATGCCTTGGGGCATTGCCGGTTTGTGGCCAAGGCCGAGGTGCACCACTGGCCCTTGATTGGTCCCATGGCGGCGGCCGCAGGCACCTTGTTCATCGAGCGGCAGTCTTCGCGCGACGCTTTGCGGGTGGTGCACCAAATGGCGCAAGCCTTGAAAGACGGCGATGTGCTGGCGGTTTTCCCCGAAGGAACCACCAGTGACGGCCAGGGCCTGCTGCCGTTTCATGCCAATTTGTTGCAAGCCGCCGTGGTAACGCAAGCCCCTGTGCAACCGTTGTACCTGCGTTACACCGACAAGGCCACCGGCCAACGCGCCATCTCGGTGTGTTACGTCGGTGAGCAGACCCTGGTGGGCTCGGTCTGGCGCACGCTGACCGCCCCTGACGTGCAAGTCACCGTTCGCGGGGGAGGGGTGCAGCAGGCCGACGGCCGCGACAGGCGCCAGTGGGCCCATGATTTGCGTCAAGCCATGCTTTCCCTGGCAGAGTGATATCCTTCAGGGCATGCCTTCCAAGCCGCTGATCCCCATCACCCACCAGACCCCGCCTGCCGAGGCAGACCGGGTGTTTGAAATGGCCGCGGAAATGTTCCGTGTGATGTCCGCGCCCATGCGGCTGAAGATCATCAGCAGTTTGTGCAATGGCGAGAAAAATGTGGGCGAGTTGCTGGACGAAATCAATACCACGCAACCCAATATGTCGCAGCATCTGAACACGCTGTACCAAGCGGGGGTGCTAGGCAAGCGGCGCGAGGGCGTGCAAATTTATTACCGCATCGTCAATGACCGCGTGGTGACCTTGTGTCGCGCCCTTTGCACGCAGATTGCCATTGAGGCTGATCTGCCTCATGCTTGACGCCTTTGAAAGCTTGCTGTCAGGTGTTGCCTTGAGTGGGGTTTCCACTGAACTGCCGAACTTCGGTCCTAGGTCACAATGGAAATATATAAGGAATCACGAATGAAAAGATTTGCTTTGCTGACGCTAGGTTTGTTGTTCGCCGCTTTGAGCTGGGCCCAAGTGAAAGTGGTCTACCACCTGAGCGAAGGAGTCCCTCAAGCCTCTCGAGCCATTGGCAACATTCGCAACCACCTGAATGCCGACCCCAGTGCCAAAATTGTGGTGGTGACGCATGGCCTGGGCATTGACTTTTTACTGGACGGTGCCACCAATCAAATGGACCAACCCTTTGCCGGAAGCATTGGCGAGTTGGCTGGGCGTGGCGTTGAGTTCCGGGTTTGCAACAACACATTGGCAACCCGCAAGGTGCCCAAAGAGCGCGTGGTCATGGAAGCCTCTGTCGTGCCCTCTGGCGTGGCCGAGGTGGCGCGCTTGCAGGCCAAAGAAGGTTTCGTTTATTTGCGGCCTTGAGCCGCGCATTGGATGGAGAACAAGGCATGAAAAAAATACACACCGCATGGACGCTGGCACTTTTGCTGGTGGCCGCCAGCGCTTCGCAAGCGCAAACCGTGGACCCCCTGCAAGCCCGCAGTTGGGCTGCAGGCTGCGCCAATTGCCATGGCACCAATGGCCAGGCCCAGCCTGGCATGGAATCGTTGGCCGGGGCGAGCGAGCAAGACATTGTGAAAAAAATGCAAGACTTCAAAGCCGGACGCAAGCCCGCCACGCTCATGCACCAGCTCGCCAAGGGCTATTCCGATGAGCAGATTCAAGCCATCGCCGCTTACTTTGCCGCGCAGAAAAAATAAGGAACACGCATCATGAAACGTCGTCAATTCATTCAAACGGCATCCTGGGGTTCTGCTGCAGGCGTTTTGGGTTTGTCGGGCTGCGCCACTGTCGGGTCGGGCTCTGGCCCCAAAGTGGTGGTCGTCGGTGGCGGTTATGGCGGTGCCACTGCAGCCAAGTACGTGCGCATGTGGTCTGACTATGGCATCCAGGTGACCTTGGTGGAGCCCAATGCGTCTTTTGTGTCCTGCCCGATTTCCAACTTGGTCATTGGCGGCAGCAAGACCATGAATGACATCACCACGCCCTACGACAACTTGAGCAAACGCCATGGCGTGAATGTGGTGCGCGGCTATGTGACGCAAATCGATGCGGAAAAACGCCTGGTCAAGCTGGGCGATGGCAGTGAACTGAGCTATGACCGACTGATCCTCTCCCCAGGCGTGGACCTGATGATGGACACTTTGCCCGGCATGAGCAAGCCTGGCGCACAAGACAAAATTTTGCACGCTTGGAAAGCCGGACCCCAAACCCTGGCCTTGCGCCAACAACTCGAAGCCATGCCCAATGGCGGCGTGTTTGCCATCACCATTCCCTTGGCACCGTACCGCTGCCCCCCTGGGCCCTACGAGCGCGCCTGCCAGGTGGCAAGCTATTTCAGCAAGGCCAAGCCCAAGAGCAAGGTGCTGATCCTGGACGAGAACGACGATGTCACCTCCAAAGGCCCGCTGTTCAAGAAGGCTTGGGCCGAGCGCTACAAAGGCATCATTGAATACCGCCCGAAGCACAAAGTGGTGGATGTCGATGCCGCCACCAACACTTTGAAGTTCGAGTTCAACGACGACTTGAAAGCCAACGTGCTCAATGTGTTGCCCATGATGCGTGCGGGTGACATAGCGGTAAAGACCGGGTTGGCCACCGCCAACAAGCGCTGGTGCGAAGTGGACTTCCTGACCTTTGAGTCCAAGGCGGCCAAAAACATTCACGTTCTGGGCGATTCCATCCAGGTCGCGCCCTTGATGCCCAAGTCAGGTCACATGGCCAACCAGCACGGCAAGACCTGTGCGGCCGCTGTGGTGGCCTTGCTGACAGGCAAGCAAGTGAATGCCATGCCTATTTACAACAACACTTGCTACAGCTTTGTCAGCGAAGAAGATGTGGTGCACGTGGCCAGCGTGCACCGCTACGACGCCGAAAAGAAAACCATGCTGACCGTGCCTGGCTCGGGTGGCGTATCCAGCGCCGCCAACGAACTGGAAGGGCGTTATGCCCTGGCATGGGCACGCAACATCTGGGCCGATACGCTTGCTTAAGCCTTTGTTGGAGTCTCAGATGAGGACCCTGTCCACGGCCATCAAGGGCCTGTTGTCAGTTGCAGCCGCCTTTGCCTTGAGCCCTTGTTGGGCTCAGGCAGATGAGGCCCGCGCCAAGAAAATTGTGTCGGGTGTTTGCTTTGTCTGCCACGGCGCCGAAGGTGAGTCAGCCAGCGAGGTGTTCCCTCGCCTGGCGGGTCAGCATGCAGAATACATTGCCAAACAGTTGGACAACTTCAAAACGGGCAAACGCAAGAGCACGGCCATGGCCGACATGGTGGCCAAACTGACCCCTGATGAAATGTTGGCCTTGGGCAAATATTTTGAAAAGCAAACGGCGCCTGTTGAACCCGCCAAAGACCCTGCGCTGGCTGCTGTAGGGCAGTACATTTATCACAACGGCAACAAATTCAGTGGCTTGGCAGCGTGTGCCAGTTGTCACGGACCCAAAGCACTCGGTACCGTGGCCTTGCCCAGGTTGGCTGGGCAGTATTCGGCTTACACTGAAACGCAGTTAAAGCAATTCCATCAGCGCGAGCGCACCAATGACAATGCGGTCATGCATGCCATTGTCAGCAAAATGACGGCCCTGGAAATGGCGGCTGTGGCGGAGTACCTCAGCAGCAAGTAAGCAGCCCTGTTTGCCTCATGCGCTGATTTCAAGGGGCGATGGGAAGACTGCGTGGTTTCTCGTCTGGGTCCAACCAATGGTCTGTCAGGCCGGCTCCCAGCCACATTCCCAGCAAACTGAGCCAAGACGTCAGGGCGAAGATGGCGCCACCCGTCATGCCGGCTCCCACGGCACAGCCGCCTGCGAGCATGGCGCCAAAACCCATGAAGATCGCGCCTGCAATGTAGCGGCGCATGCTGTACCCATCTTGGAAGCCTTCCAGCTTGAAGTCATGGCCCATCCAGGCGCCCAGCGCCGATCCTGCAAAGACGCCCGGCAGCAAGCCAAACTCAAAGCCAACGGCCGGCGTTGGCTGTTGAAGCACGCGCATCAGCCATTCGGCGGAAGGGCCGCTGAAGGTCAGGCCTTGAATTTGAACCGGGTCAAAGGCATTGCGCGCCACCCACTGGCTGAAGCCCCAAGCCGCAGCCACGGTCAGTCCCGTGCCAATGCTGCCCAGCCACATCCGAGGCCGGAGTTTGCTGCGCTGGGCAAAAAAAACGGCGATCACCCATCCCAGCAATCCCAAAACGAGCCCACCCAACGGGCTGAGCCCGAGCGTGGCCAACAAATCGCGTGCTGGACCGCCTTCAACGGTCTTCCACTGGCTGATTTCGACACGCAAGGGCGACAGTGCCCCAGACAAGCTGGACTGCGCGGTCACCGCAAACAACAGGCCAGACAGCAAGGCCCGCAGGTTGCCGTTGGCAGACAAAACCAAGAGCCTGCTGGCACAGCCCCGCGTCATGACCATGCCGACCCCAAACAAGAGCCCGCCCAAGAGCGCACCCGAGAGGCTGCCACGTGCTGCAATTTGACGGGCTGCGCTGATGTCCAGTCCGCCGCTCGTCGCCAAGGTTTGGACGGCCACCACGGCCGAGCAGAAAGCAAGAAGCCACACGGACAGTTTTTCACCAAAGCGCCCATGCCAAAACTCGATGACGGCGGCACGCAGGCAAAACCGGGATCTTTGCGCCAAAAAACCAAAGGCGATGCCAATCACGCCCCCGCCAATGGCCAGTGAAGTGCCGTCGCCAAGTCTTTCCAGCCAATCCGTCAGCATGTGTGTAGTTTTTTGATTCGATGAGGGGTCCGTATTCTGAGTGTTCGAGCCAGCATCATGGTTGATGCGGATCAAGAGCTGTTGAATTCGTAACTTCTTATATAGTCTGAGCTGGTGGCGAGGAAAGAAGATGCATTCAAATTTTCTGGCGGTCTGTCGGCGTGATTGGCTAAAGCAGGGCCTTGGGTGGCTCTGCGGCCTCGCTTTGGGATCTGATACTTGGGCTGCAGGCGATGGATTGCCATCGGTCTTGTCCTTGCCGCAAGCCCTTGAAAAAGCCTTGGCCCAAGGGCAACCGCTGCTGGTCATGGTGAGCTTGGAGGGGTGTGTTTATTGCAAGATGGCGCGCCAAAGTCACCTTGTCCCCATGTTCAAGCAAGGCCAGCCGATGGTTCAGGTAGACATGCGCAGTACGCAATCCGTTGTGGACTTTTCTGGCAACCCAACAACGCACGACCAATTGACGCGCGCATGGAAGATTTCGGTGGCACCCACGCTTTTGTTTTTTGGCAAAGGTGGGCGCGAAGTGGCCGAGCGCATGGAGGGGGCGTATCTGCCAGATTTTTATGGCGCTTACCTAGACGAGCGGCTGACCAAAGGAAGAAAGGAGCTTCGCCCGTGATCCCCATCAAGGTGGAATCCGCATGGAAAGGCACCTCCGATTGCCGTGATTGCGGCATCCGCGACATGGTACTTTTCGCGGACCTCAACGAGGAAGACTTTGGCCTGATCCATGCGCCCATCGATGACTTGCTGTACGCGAGCGGTGCCTTGATGTACAGCGAGGGCGACAAAGCGCTCGGCGTTATGACAGTTCGCTCTGGCATGGTGAAACTGGTGCGCAACACCAGCGATGGGCGTCAGCGCATTGTCCGGGTTCTGCGGCCTGGTGACGTGGCTGGCTTGGAGGCATTGGCAACGTCTCACTATGACTGCGATGCATTGGCATTGAGCGAGGTGAGCGTGTGCCGCATCCCGCTGAACGTCATGCACACCTTGTCTGCCAACTCTCCCCGGCTGCACCTTCGCTTGATGCAGAAGTGGCAACATGCCTTGAAAAGCGCCGATGACTGGCTGGCCGATTTGAATTTTGGAACAGCACGACAGCGTGTCGCACGCTTTATTTTGAAAATGCGACACGCACAAGCCCCGCAAATCGTGACCTTGTTTTCCCGCGACGACATGGGCGCAATGCTGGACCTGAAGCTGGAGACCGTCAGCCGAGAGGTCAGTGCCTTTGTGCGAGAGGGCGTGATGGTTCCCTTGGACAAGCAGGGGCGGCGCTATCAATTGCGACAGGCTCAGGTTTTGGAGCGTGTTTGACCCCTCTAAAATCATGTAAATTGGAATCAGATGCTTACTCAAGGAGACACACCATGAAATACCAAGCTTGGCTTTTTGCGCAGGCCGCCTTGCGCGAGGCCGACGCCAAGACCTTGGCTGCTTGGATTCTGGCAGGTGCCAAATGAGCGTTTCCCGCAGAGCTTTGCCGTGGGGTTTGATGGTTCTGTTTTTCACTGCCATCGGTTTCATGGCGCTGCCGGCTGTGGCGCAGCCCGCCATCTTCAAAGACGCAGACTACAAACTTGGCGAACAACTCATTGCTGACAACAAATGCACAGCCTGCCACCAACGCCGTGAAGGCGGTGATGGCAGCAGCATCTACAAGCCGCAAGGGCGCATCAACTCGCCGGCTTTTTTGCGCGGCATGGTCGAGTACTGTAATACCCAGCTCAATTTAGGCTTTTTTCCAGAAGAGGTCACGGCAGTCGCTGCGGTCCTCAACCGCGATCACTACAAGTTCAAATAAATCGCTCTGGCAAGCGCACGCCAGTCGCTTTTGTAATTTAGCTGACAGGTTCAAGCTTTAAGCTTTATATAAGTGAATAATAATATAGCGATTCTTGTATCGCCATCCTACGAGGAGACATTGTGAAGTCAACACAACCTGACTCGGGTCGCTTGCAAAAAGCGCCCGAGAATTTTCTTGACCCGCAAGGCATCAAGATGGTTTTTGCCGAGGCCAAAAATGGGCGCCGCGGCTTCATTCGCCAAGCCTTTGCCGCTGCTGCTGCGGGAATGGCTGCACCCATGGCGATGTCCCAAGCCAACCCGATTCCTCCAGAGGGTGGTGATCCCAATATTCTGCAATTGCCGGCGCACGCCACCGGTCTGGGGCAAGGCGTGGCCACGGAAGGTTATGGCAAGCCCTCGAAATTCGAGACCAACATTCAACGCCGACAAAGCCCGGGGCTGACGCAAACCACGCAGGCCTCGGTGTCCTTTGCGCCTTTGCAATCCTTGTTTGGCATCGTCACGCCCAGCGGCTTGCACTTTGAGCGACACCACCAGGGCTGGTGGGACATCGACCCTTCCAAGCACCGCTTCATGATCAATGGCATGGTGAAGTCACCCAAAGTGTTCACCATGGACGAAATCATGCGACTGCCCTCGGTGTCGCGCTTTCACTTCATCGAGTGTGGCGCCAACACTGCCGTCGAGTGGGGCAATGTGGCCGTGCCCACAGTGCAATATACCCACGGCATGATTTCATGCAGCGAGTTCACTGGCGTGCCACTGATCACCTTGTTGGAAATTGCCGGCGCCGATTTGAAAAATGGCAAGTTCGTGCTGGCCGAAGGCGGTGACGGTTCCTCAATGACGCGCACCATTCCCATGAGCCTCATTACCTCGGGTGAAGTGCTGGTGGCCTACGGCCAGAACGGTGAGATGCTGCGCCCCGAAAATGGCTACCCTCTGCGGTTGGTCGTCCCTGGTATTCAAGGTGTCAGCTGGGTCAAGTACTTGCGCCGCGTCGAAGTCGGTGACATGCCTTATGCGGCCAAGGACGAGGCGGTTCACTACATGGACCTCATGCCCGATGGCACCCACCGTCAATACACCAACATTCAAGAATGCAAAAGCGTGGTGACCACGCCCTCGGGCGGCCAGGTGTTGCTTGACAAGGGCTTTTACAACGTCACAGGCCTGGCATGGTCGGGCAAGGGCAAGGTCAAGCGCGTCGATGTCTCCGTGGACGGCGGACGCAATTGGCGTCAGGCGCGTCTTGAAACCCCTGTCCTGTCCAAGGCCCTGACCCGGTTCAACATCGACTGGATTTGGGACGGGCGCCCTGCCATTTTGCAAAGCCGTGCCATCGATGAAACGGGGTATGTGCAGCCCACGTACAAACAGTTGCGCGCCGTGCGGGGGACACGCTCCATCTATCACAACAACGCCATTCAGTCTTGGCTGGTTCAGGAAAACGGTGAGGTGAAAAATGTCCAGCTTTCGTAACGTCTTTTTGAGCGCTGCGTTGCTGGTCGCCGCGACAAGCGCTTTCTCACAAGCCGATGCCAAATACCCCGGCGCAGGCCGTGACGCGACCGCCAAAGAAGTGGCGGCCTGGGACATTGATGTGCGACCTGACTTCAAGGGCTTGCCGCCAGGCTCTGGCACGGTGGCCAAAGGCCAAGACATTTGGGAAGCCAAGTGCGCACACTGCCATGGCATTTTTGGCGAATCGAATGAGGTGTTCAGCCCGCTCATTGGGGGAACCACGGCCGAGGACATCAAGACGGGGCGCGTGGCCAATTTGAGTCGCAGTGACTATCCTGGTCGCACCACCATCATGAAGGTGCCAACGCTGTCTACCCTGTGGGACTACATCAACCGCGCCATGCCTTGGAACAACCCCAAGACGCTGAAAGTCGATGAGGTTTACAGCGTGACGGCATTTTTGTTGAGCTTGGCCAATGTGGTGCCAGATGACTTCACCCTGTCTGACAAGAACATTGCTGAAGTGCAAAAGCGCATGCCCAATCGCAATGGCATGACCACCGCGCATGGCATGTGGCCTGGCAAAGAGTTTGGTGGCACGGGCAAGCCGGATGTGATGCCACCCGCCGTGCTGTGCATGAAAGACTGTGTGACCGAGCCCAAGGTCGCCTCGCTCTTGCCCGACTTTGCGCGCAACGCTCACGGCAACCTGGTGGAGCAAAACCGCATCATTGGCCCGCAGCGCGGCGCTGACACCACCCAACCCGAACGCAAGGCGGGGGCGCCCATGCCACCGCCCTCTGCTGCAGCATCCAGCACGAGCAAAGCCGCCGAGCCTGCACCTGGCAACAAGGCGGTACTGGCCCTGGTTCAAAAACACAGTTGCACCGCCTGCCATGCCATCGACAAGAAATTGGTCGGGCCGGGCTTTCAGGAGATTGCCAAAAAGCATGCTGGAAAGGCCGACTACTTGGCCGGCAAGATCAAGGCGGGTGGCGCGGGCGTGTGGGGCGCCATTCCCATGCCAGCCCAGACCTTGAGCGAGGCGGACGCCAAGGTCATTGCCGCCTGGATTGCGCAAGGCGCAGCCAAGTAATTTAAGATCAATGCTTGGTTTTCCCTGTTGACCAGCTTGACCAATCAAATAGCATCCACTTAATCACAAGGAGATTCCAGATGCAAACACGTCGCGAGACACTCAAACACAGTGCTGTGGTGGCCGGCTTGCTGGCCTCGACAGGACTGTTTCCGCAATTTGCGCATGCTGCTTTCAACAAAGCGGCCTTTGAAGCCAAATCCGTTCAGGATGTGCTCAAAGCCATTGGGCCAGGGGCCTTGGCCGAAAGCAAGGACGTCACCATCACAGGGCCAGACATCGCTGAAAACGGTGCCGTTGTGCCCTTGGGGGCGAGCACCACGCTGCCCAATGTCAAGCAGTTGCTGATCCTGGTGGAAAAGAATCCATCGGTGCTGGTCGCCATGTTCCACATGAGCGACAGCATTGACGCCGCCGTGTCGACCCGCGCCAAGATGGGGCAGTCGTCGGACGTATACGCTGTGGCGATCACTGCCGATGGCAAGGCCTTGTTTGCCAAAAAAGAAGTCAAGGTCACGCTCGGCGGCTGCGGCGGCTGACTTCCAGCTTCATCTTGCACACCTTGTAACGAATTAGGAGAAAAAAATGGCAGATCCGATGCGCATTCGCGCTCAAGCTTCTGGCGACAAAGCCACCGTTCGCGTTCTCATGAGCCATGAGATGGAATCCGGTCAACGCAAAGATGCCAGCGGCAAAATTGTCCCTGCATGGTTTATCCAGGAAGTGACCGCCCTGCACAATGAAAAAACCGTCATGACCGCCGAGTGGGGGCCCGCCGTGGCCAAGAATCCCTTCTTGCAGTTTTCTGTCAAAGGTGCAAAAGCCGGCGACAAAATCACCATCCTTTGGAAAGACAACAAGGGCGACAGTCGCAAAGACGAAGCAACCGTGACCTGAATCTCCATTCATAACATCCGAGGTGACAATGAAAAGACTCACGGCAATCGCCGCTTTTGGGGGCTGTTTGATGGCTCTGCCAGCCCTTGCACAAAAAACAGCCAGCCAAGGTATCGATGAATACCGCGCCATGTTGCAAGACGGTAATCCCGCAGAACTTTTCGAAGCCAAGGGGGAAGACCTTTGGAAACAAAAACGAGGACCCAAGAACGCATCGCTCGAGAAATGCGATTTAGGCAAAGGTCCGGGCGTGGTCAAAGGGGCTTTTGTTGAGCTCCCCCGTTTTTTTGCGGACACCCAAAAGGTTCAAGACTTGGAGTCTCGTTTGCTGACCTGCATGGCAACCTTGCAAGGTTTAAATGCCGATGAAATTGCCAAGACCCCTTTTGGCAAAGGTGAGCAAAACAATGTCACTGCCTTGGCCACCTGGATTGCAGCAGAGTCCAAGGGCATGCGTTTCAACCTGTCCCAAGATCACACATCGGAAAAAGTTTTCTACGAAGTCGGCAAGCGCCTGTTTTTCCAGCGCGGTGGCACGCATGATTTTTCATGTGCTTCCTGTCATGGCGAAGAAGGCAAACGCATTCGCTTGCAAGACCTGCCCATGCTGACCAAGAACCCAGGCGACGGTGTGGGCTTTGCGGCATGGCCGGCATACCGTGTGTCCAATGGGCAAATGTGGGGCATGCAACAACGCTTGAACGATTGCTATCGTCAACAACGTTTCCCGTACCCTGGTTTCGCCAGTGATGCCACCATTGCCTTGGGTGTCTATCTCGGTGTCAATGCCAAAGGCGCAGCTTCTGTGGCCCCGGCCATCAAGCGTTAATGCGGGAGACAAACGTCATGAAGAAAAAACCCCAATGGCTGATCGCTCTCACCACGGTGCTGGTGGCGGCAGGTTGCGCCTCTGTGCCCAGCGTGTCTGAACTCAACGCTTTGACAGACAGCATTGTCAAGGCCTCTTTCCGCTCCCAGGGCGTTGCCAACGTCGAGCGTGTGACGCAAACCGACGAAACCAACCGCTTGTGCAGCGAGGCGGATGTCGCTGGCAAACCCCTTGAAGAAAAAACAGCCAAAGCCATTGAAGCGGCCAACCTGAAGACCATTCGCTGGCCCAGCAACGGCCAGTTTCTGGGCGACTGGAAAGAAGGCGAGAAGATTGCCCAAAGCGGGCGTGGCCTGACCTGGACGGACCCTGCGAACACGCCCAATGGTGGCAATTGCTACAACTGCCACCAAATCGACACGAAGGAGATTTCTTACGGAACGATTGGGCCGAGCTTGCACAACTACGGCAAGATTCGCGGCGTGACCGATCCCAACAGTGCGGCCGCCAAGCCCATCGTGGAATACACCTGGGGCAAGATTTGGAACTCCAAAGCCTACAACGCCTGCTCCAACATGCCGCGCGCTGGGCACATGGGCATTTTGAATGAACAACAAGTCAGACACATCGTTGCCTTGTTGCTCGACCCCAAATCGCCCGTCAACAAATGATTTTCACAACCCGGCTGGTCCGGGTTTTTTTATCCTCCATATATCAGTGATGACAA
This sequence comes from uncultured Bordetella sp., assembly GCA_964442645.1. Classification (GTDB taxonomy): domain Bacteria; phylum Pseudomonadota; class Gammaproteobacteria; order Burkholderiales; family Burkholderiaceae_C; genus Limnohabitans. The sequence continues at coordinate 77,990 of CAYTZZ010000003.1, forward strand.
AACTATGAATTTGAACAAACGTGAATTCATGCAGGTTCTCGGGGCCGGCACCATGGCGGGCATGGGGCTGGCAAGCTATGCCGAAGCGGAAGCTGCCAGCGCATCCCAAGGCTTGTATGACATGGCACGCTTTGGCACGGTGTCGTTTTTGCACATGACCGATTGCCATGCGCAACTGATGCCGATTCATTTCCGCGAGCCCAGCATCAACATGGGCTTGGGTAGCATGAAAGGCCAGTTGCCGCACCTGGTGGGCGAACACTTGCTGAAATTTGCCAATGTGCGCGCAGGCTCCGCCGAGGCGCATGCCTTGACCCATCTGGATTACGAGAAAGCGGCCAAGCGATACGGCAAGGTGGGTGGCTTTGCGCATCTGGCCACCCTGGTCAAGCGCATGAAAGCCAGCCGGCCGGGCGCTTTGTTGCTAGATGGCGGCGATACTTGGCAAGGCTCGGGCACCAGCTTGTGGACGAACGGCCAAGACATGGTCGACGCCTGCAAATTGCTGGGCGTGGATGTGATGACAGGCCACTGGGAATTCACGCTGGGCATGGAACGCGTGAAGGAAATTGTTGAAAAAGATTTTGCGGGCAAAGTGGACTTTGTGGCGCAAAACATCAAGACTGCCGATTTTGGTGATCCGGTCTTCAAGCCTTATGTCATTCGGGAAATCAACGGTGTGCCGTGCGCCATCATTGGCCAGGCCTTCCCCTACACGCCGATTGCCAACCCGCGCTACATGGTGGCCGACTGGGAGTTCGGCATTCAAGACCAGAACATGCAGGCCATGGTGGACGAAGCCCGCGGCAAAGGCGCGCAAGTGGTCGTGGTGCTGAGCCACAACGGCATGGACGTGGACTTGAAAATGGCCAGCCGTGTCAGCGGCATCGATGCCATCCTGGGCGGCCACACGCATGATGGCATGCCAGTGGCCACGCTGGTGTCCAACAAGAGCGGCAAGACCATCGTGACCAATGCCGGTTCGAACGGCAAATTTTTGGGGGTGCTCGACTTTGAAGTGAAAGACAAAAAAGTCAGCGACTTCCGCTACAAGCTGCTGCCCGTGTTCTCCAACATGTTGCCGGCCGATGCCGAGATGGCCGCCTTGATCCAAAAAATTCGCGCGCCTTATGAGGGCAAACTGCGCGAACAGCTTGCCGTGACCGAAGGCTTGCTCTACCGCCGTGGCAACTTCAACGGCACCGGCGACCAATTGCTGGTCGATGCCTTGATGGAGGTGCAAGGCGCCGACATCGCCTTCTCACCGGGCTTTCGCTGGGGCACGACCCTTTTGCCAGGGCAAGCCATCACGCGCGAATGGCTGATGGACATGACGGCCACCACTTACTCTTATGCCACCGTGAGCGAAATGTCGGGTGAAACCATCAAGACGGTGCTGGAAGATGTGTGTGACAACCTGTTCAACCCCGACCCTTACTACCAGCAGGGCGGGGACATGGTGCGGGTGGGCGGGCTGCAATTCAGTTGCGACCCCACCGCGCGCATGGGCAGCCGCATTGGCGACATGCGCTTGAAGGGCCAGTTGATCGACGCGGGCAAGAAATACAAAGTGGCTGGCTGGGCGCCGGTGGCAGAGGAAGCGCGCAACCAGGGGAACAAGCAGGTCTGGGAAGTGGTTGAGCAATGGCTGAAAGCCCAAGGCGGCAAGGTCAAGCCGCGACAACTCAACGCGCCCAAGATCACCGGGGGCTTGCCCAACGCAGGCTACGCAGCATGACATCGCGTCGCACTTTCTTGGGCTTGGCCTCGGCCTCGGTCGTCGCCGCAGGCATGTGGCCCGATGTGCAATTGCTGGCGCAACAAGCACAAGAATTCATCGAGGGCCCCCCTGTTGGCGACATCCCGCCAGTGCAGCTCTCGCCCCATGTGTGGATGGTCTATGCCCCCGATGGTTTTCCGACTCCCGAAAACCGCGGCATGATGTCCAACGTGATCTTTGTGGTCACCTCCGCGGGCGTGGTCATTTTAGACTCGGGCAGCTCCTTGCAAATTGGCCAGATGGTCATTCGCATGATCCAGCGCGTCACCCCTTTGCCTGTGGTGGCCGTGTTCAACAGCCATTTTCATGGGGACCATTGGCTGGGCAACCATGCGTTTGTGCAGGCCTATGGCGAGCAGTTGCCCATTTTTGCCTTGCCGCACACCCAAGAAATGATTCGCGGCTTCGAGGGCAGTACTTGGCTGAGCTTGATGCAGAAATGGACCAACCAGTCTACAGCGGGTACCAAGGTGGTCGCGCCCAACCGCACCGTTCAAAGTGGCCAATCATTCAAGTTTGGCGATGTGACCTTGAAGATGCACTTTTATGGGCGCGCCCACACTGCCTCGGACCTGTGTGTCGAGGTGGTGGAGGACAAGGTCACAGCCATCGGTGACATTGCCATGGCCAATCGCATTGCCAACATTGACGATGGCTCTTACCTGGGCACTTTCAAATACTACGACGCCTTGCGCGCCGCTGCGGGCGAACAATTATGGGTGCCCGGACATGGCTTGGGTGGCAGGGATATTTTGCAAACCTACGGGGCTTTCTTGGCAGGCATTTGGGAACCCTGCCTGAAAGCAGTCAAAGAGGGTTTGTCGCAAGCCGATGCCAAAGCCATGGTGTTGCGCGACCCACGCGTGGCCGTGCGCGCGAAGACCATGCAGGGTTTTGATGGCAACATAGGAAAGTACGTTAGCCTGGCTTACCTAGAAGCTGAAAAAGAAGCGTTTTAAGACGCGGGCTTACTCTTCCACCAAACGGCAAGGCCCTTTGATTTTTCGCTCGGCGCGTTGCTCTTCACAGTAGCGCATGGCGCGGCGCTCGCCCTCCGCCGACATCTTGATGTGGATGGAGCATTTCATCACCATTTTGTCTGTGTCTGTGTTGCTGTCAAAGGCCGCAGCACAGTGGCTGGTGGGCTGCATCTCGGGTTTCAAGCCTGCCCAATGCAGCCTGAGGGGCTCGGGGAGGTCTTTCAGTGGCACCACCGGGTAGGGGCTTTTGGCTTGGGCCAAGCCAAAAGCCAAACAGGCCAGCATGAGCCAAAGACGGCAACGGCCAGGAAAAGTGCTTTCAAACAGGGTCATGGTGGTTTCTTCAAAGCAAATGCGTCAATTTGGAGAAGATAAATCTTCTGTGAAAAAGGAAATTGATGCCCATCAAGTTCACAGCGCTTCACGCTTGGAATTTTCCACCATAAACAGCGCTATAGATTTTTCGGTAATAAGAAACTGAAAAAACAGTCGTTCCAGTTTTTGGGAACCCTGCGCAGAATCCCACCCCACGACATCTGTTCGGATGCAAGGAACTCAAAAAATGAACAACATTCAAAGCCTTCTTCGCCGAGCCGCCTTGGCATGGGGCCTGGCCGCCGCAGGGCTGGTCAGCGCCCAACCTTCCTCCGCGTTGCTGAACGTGTCCTATGACCCTACCCGCGAGCTTTATTCCGAGTTCAATGGCGCCTTCATCAAGCATTGGAAGGGCAAGACGGGGCAAGACATCACCGTGAAGCAGTCGCATGGCGGCTCGGGCAAACAAGCACGCTCGGTCATCGATGGCATTGACGCCGATGTGGTGACGCTGGCGCTGGCAGGCGACGTGGATGCCTTGCACAAGCATGGCGCGCTGATTCCCAAAGATTGGCAAAAACGCCTGCCCCACAATTCTTCGCCCTACACCTCGACCATTGTGCTGGTGGTGCGGCAAGGCAACCCCAAGGGCATCAAGGACTGGGACGATCTGGTCAAACCCGGCATCAGCGTCATCACGCCCAATCCCAAAACTTCTGGCGGGGCCCGCTGGAACTACCTGGCGGCCTGGGAATTTGCCAAACGCAAATACGGCGGTGAGGCCAAGGCCAAAGAGTTTGTCGCTCAGTTGTACAAGAATGTGCCTGTGCTCGACACCGGCGCCCGCGGCTCATCGGTGACGTTTGCGCAGCGCAACCAAGGCGATGTGTTCATCTCTTGGGAGAACGAAGCCCATTTGCTGGAAAAAGAATTCGGCAGCAAGGTGGACATTGTGTACCCCACCCTCAGCATTCTGGCCGAGCCCCCCGTGACCGTGGTGGACAAAAACGTGGACCGCAAGGGCACACGCAAAATAGCCGAAGCCTATTTGCAGTACCTGTATTCAGACGAAGGCCAGGAGATTGCAGGCAAAAACTTTTACCGCCCCATCAGCGACAAAGCCAAGGCCAAATACGACAAACAGTTTCCCAAGCTGCAACTGTTCACCATCGAGCAAGCTTTCGGTGGCTGGGACAAGGCAGACAAAGATCACTTTGCCGACGGTGGTTCGTTTGACCAGATCTACCTGAAGAAATAGTCGACAAGCAGGTGCTCGCTGGCCTCAGCCTTGCAGCGTTTTTTCGCGCAAGGCTTTGGCCTCGATGCGCACGCGCTCGGCCTCGTCCCTCAGGCTCGCCAATTCTTCAGCAGACAGCAAATCCGGATTGGCATAGTCGGCCTTCCATGCGTCCGTGTCAGACCAACGCTGCGGGGACTGCCATGTGGTTTGTGAGGCCTTGGCCTCGCACAGCAGTTGCAAGGCCAGGCGCAGCGTGTCTTCTTGGCTGGCGGTGTCGTGCGGCTTGCCGGCGGCGTTGCCCAGCGGAAAGTCGCTGAACAAAAAGCGTGGCACTGCGCAGTGCTCCACGATGTCACGGGCACAGCCCATGACCACGGTGGCGATGCCGGCGGCTTCCAATTCACGCGCAGCCAGCGACAAGCTTTGGTGGCAAACGGGGCAATTGGCCACCAGCAAGGCTGCATTCACCTGGTCTTGCTGGCAGCGTGCGATCAGGTCGGGCACGTCCACGCCCAAGGTGTGCCGTTGGCTGCGGTTGGTGGGCAAGCCGTGAAAGCGCGGCGCCAACTGAAAAACACCCTGTGCGGCCAGGCGCTGCATGGCGGGCAAAGGGAACCAGCTGTTCATATCCTCCATGTGGGTGTGGTAGCGGTCAATGGCCACGTGCGCTATGCGAACGTCATGGCTTTGCTGGGTGTCACCCGAGTAGACCTTGTAGAACTTGGGGCCCGCGTTGTACGGTGCGCGCGGCCCTTGTGGCCCTTTGTCTGCCTGAAACGGCGCCGCCGTGGTGATCAAGGTAACACGGGTGTCTGCCAGGGGCAAGCTGTGCGGGTGAAAGGGGGCGCTTTCGTGGTGCGCCCAGGCATAGGGATTGTCATAGCCCAAGGCCAGGTAATAGCGCCGGGTGCGCTCCATGTAGCGGGTGGGTGCTGAGGCTTGAGCGGTCATGGGGGCCTTTAGATCGGAAGTGAATAAATAAACAACTATTTATTCGTTTGAGTTTGAAGGGTAACTCTTCACAATGCGTCCTCGCGCTTCAACTGTACTGCATTCATGCCCCAACGCACCACCCTCGTGATTGTTCCTGGCTGGCGGGACTCTGGTCCCGGGCACTGGCAAAGCCTTTGGGCGACGCAATGGCCCGGCGCGGTGCGGGTGCAGCAGGACGATTGGATTTCCCCCGTCAAGCAGGCCTGGGTGGCCTCGATTGCCCAAACGATCCTGGCGCAGCCAGGGCCCGTGGTGATTGCGGCGCACAGTTTAGGCGCCATTGCCGTGACGCATTTGCCGCCCGAAGCCAGCGCGCGATTGCGTGGCGCTTTGTTGGTCGCCCCTGCGGACCCAGAGCGCCGCGGTGCACTGGTCGATTTTGCGCCTGTGCCTTACCAGCCCTTGCCTTACCGCAGCATCCTGGTGGCCAGCAGCAACGACCCTTACTGCCCTGTGCGCACGGCAGGGGCTTATGCGCGGGCCTGGGGCAGTGAATTTGTCCGGCTGCAAAACGCTGGCCATGTGAATGTGGCCTCAGGTTTTGGTGAATGGCCCCTGGGTTGGGCCTTGCTGCAATCGCTGACCGGGGAGGCTGTTCGGCCTGTCCGCATTTCTTCTTTGGAAACCGCATGAAATTTCGCACACGTATCTCCCTGTTGTCCTGCGCTACTGTGTTGGCCGCATCGGCTTCGGCGCAAACATTGCTAAATGCCTCGTACGACGTTGCCCGTGAGTTCTATAAGGACTACAACGCCGCCTTTGTGGCGCACTACAAAAAAACCACGGGCAAAGACGTCAAGGTGGACCAAGCCCACGGTGGCTCCAGTGCCCAAGCCCGCGCGGTCAACGATGGTCTTGACGCCGATGTGGTGAGCATGAACACCACCACCGACATTGAGTTTTTGGCCAGCAGCGGCATCGTGGCCAAGGACTGGCAAAAGCGGTTTCCCCACAATGCCTCGCCCACCAGCTCCACCATGCTGTTTCTGACGCGCAATGGCAACCCGAAAAACATCAAGGACTGGGATGACCTGGTCAGGCCAGGCATTCAGGTCATCGTGGTCAACCCCAAGACCGGTGGCAATGGCCGCATGGCGTATTTGGCGGCCTGGGGCTCGGTTCGCAAAAAGGGCGGCTCCGATGCCGATGCAGCCGAGTTTGTGCGCAAGCTCTACAAAAACGTGCCCATTCTGGCCAAGGGCGGGCGCGATGCCACCAATATTTTCTTGCAGCGCAACATCGGCGATGTGCTGATCACCTTCGAGTCCGAGGTGGTGTCGGTCGATCGCGAGTTTGGCACCGGCAAGGTCGATGCCGTGCACCCCACCAGCAGCATCGTGGCAGAAAACCCGGTGGCTGTGGTGGAGCGAACGGTCAGCAAGAAAGGCACGGCCGAATTGGCCAAGGCTTACCTGGATTACCTCTACTCGGATGAAGCGCAAGAAATCGCTGCCAAACACGCCTTGCGACCCCGTTCTTCCGCCATTCTGAAAAAGTACGCGAACACCTTCAAGCCCATTCAGCTGTTCACCGTCAACGAGTACTTTGGGTCCTTGAGCGAGGCGCAAAAAACGCACTTCAACGACGGCGGCCAGTTCGACAAGATTTACACGCTCAAGTAACCCAGGATCACGGATGTCTTCTTTGGCAATGTCATGGCCTGCAAAGCGCGCACCCGCCCGCGTCTTGCCGGGCTTCAACCTCACCCTGGGCTACACCATGCTGTACCTCAGCTTGCTGGTGCTCATCCCCTTGTCTGCGCTGGTCTTCAAAACATTCACCTTGACCTGGGACGCATTCTGGGCGGCCGTGACGGGGCCGCGCGTGATGGCCTCTTACCGCTTGACATTCGGTGCGTCATTGATCGCCGCGTTGGTGAACGTGGTGTTTGGCTTGCTGATTGCCTGGGTGCTGGTGCGCTATGAATTTTTTGGCAAAAAGTTTGTTGATGCCTTGGTTGACTTGCCCTTCGCTTTGCCCACAGCGGTGGCGGGCATTTCACTGACCGCTTTGCTGGCGGGAAACGGCTGGGTTGGCCAATACCTGGAGCCTTTGGGGATCCAGCTGGCCTTCAACCCCAAGGGCGTGGTGATTGCCCTGATTTTCATTGGCCTGCCCTTTGTGGTGCGCACCGTCCAGCCCGTTTTGGAAGATGCAGAAAAAGAACTGGAAGAGGCGGCCACTTGCCTTGGCGCAACACGCTGGCAAACCTTCAGTCGGGTGATTTTTCCCTCGGTGGCGCCTGCGTTGCTGACGGGTTTTGCCATGGCCTTTGCGCGTGCCATTGGTGAATACGGTTCGGTGATTTTCATTGCGGGCAACATGCCCCTGATTTCTGAAATCACGCCGCTCATCATCATTGGCAAACTGGAGCAGTACGACTATGCCGGCGCCACGGCCGTGGCGGTCGTGATGCTGGGTTTTTCCTTCTTGCTGTTGTTGGTCATCAATGCCTTGCAAGCCTGGCAGCGCAAGCGTTCGGGAGCCCCCGTATGAGCACCTCCGAACCGCGTTGGGTGCGCTACACCCTGATTGGCTTGGCCCTGAGCTTCATGGGCTTGTTCCTGGTGCTGCCTTTGCTGGCGGTTTTCACCGAGGCGTTGCGCAAGGGGCTGGATGCTTACTGGGTGGCCTTGGAAGAGCCAGATGCCTGGGCTGCCATTCGTTTGACCCTTGTCACCGCCTTGATCGCCGTGCCCTTGAACCTGGTGTTTGGCGTGGCCGCTGCGTGGGCCATTGCCAAGTTCGAGTTCAAAGGCAAGTCCTTGCTGATCACGCTCATCGATTTGCCATTCTCGGTGTCGCCGGTGGTGGCGGGCTTGATCTATGTGCTGGTCTTTGGCGCACAGGGCTGGTTCGGTCCCTGGTTGCAAGCGCATGACATCAAGGTGATTTTTGCCGTGCCGGGCATTGTGCTGGCCACGGTGTTTGTCACCTTTCCCTTCATTGCCCGCGAGTTGATTCCGCTGATGCAAGCGCAAGGCAGTGACGAAGAGCAAGCGGCCATTGTCTTGGGCGCCAATGGCTGGCAAACCTTTTGGCATGTGACCTTGCCCAACATCAAGTGGGGTTTGATCTACGGCCTGATTCTTTGCAATGCACGTGCAATGGGCGAGTTTGGTGCCGTGTCGGTGGTGTCTGGCCACATCCGCGGCCAGACCAACACCATGCCTTTGCATGTGGAAATTCTTTACAACGAATACCAGTCTGTGGCTGCGTTTGCAGTGGCCTCTTTGTTGGCCTTGCTCGCGTTGGTCACCCTGGCGATCAAGAGCGTTGTCGAATGGCAGCACGCACGCGAGCGCGAAGCCGCTGCCAGTTTGCCCCCCGAAAAACCCATGGCCAGCGCTGTGCCCAGCCATGCCGCATCCCCCGTTTGAGGTTTGAACATGAGCATTGAAGTTCGCAACATTCACAAGCAGTTCGGCGATTTCCAGGCGCTGCGCGATGTCAGTCTGGACATTCATTCCGGCGAATTGGTGGCGCTATTGGGGCCGTCGGGCTGTGGCAAAACCACTTTGCTGCGCATCATCGCGGGTCTGGAAACTGCCGATGCGGGTCACATTCTGTTCAGCGGCGAAGACACCACCCATGTGCATGTGCGCGAGCGCCAGGTGGGGTTTGTGTTTCAGCACTACGCCTTGTTTCGGCACATGACCGTGTTTGAAAACGTGGCCTTTGGGCTGCGCGTGAAGCCGCGTGGCCAGCGCCCCAGCGAAGACCAAATCAAGCGCAAGGTCCATGATTTGCTAAGCCTGGTGCAGCTCGACTGGCTGGCCGATCGCTACCCCTCGCAACTGTCAGGCGGCCAACGCCAACGCATCGCGCTGGCCCGGGCCCTGGCGGTGGAGCCCAAGGTGCTGTTGTTGGACGAACCCTTTGGCGCGCTGGACGCCAAGGTGCGCAAAGAATTGCGCCGCTGGTTGCGTCGCCTGCACGAGGACCTGGATGTCACCAGCATCTTCGTCACCCACGACCAGGAAGAGGCCCTGGAAGTGGCCGATCGCGTGGTGCTGATGAACAGCGGGCGTGTCGAGCAGGTTGGCTCACCGCAACAGGTCTGGGACCACCCGGCCAGCCCGTTTGTGTATGGCTTTTTGGGCGACGTGAACCTGTTTCATGGCCGCGCCCATGAAGGGGAGATGCAGATCGGCGCCGATCACCACGCGGTTCGCCTGGCGACGCCGGAACACCAAAGCGTGCAAGACGCCAAGGCCTTTGCCTATGTGCGTCCGCATGACCTGGAGGTGAGCCGCTACAGCAGCGGTGACAAAGGCATTGTGGCCAAGTTGTCCCGTGCCATCGTGGTGGGGCCCATCGCCCGACTGGAATTGGAGGCCCTGAACCCGGCCCCGGGCGAAGAAGAGCGCATCATCGAAGCGCAAATTTCAGCCCAGACGTTTGACCAACAAGGTTTTAAAGAAGGCGAAACCCTGGTGGTCAACCCGCGCAAAGCGCGGGTGTTCGTGGCCGATGCCCAAGCCGCTTGAGGGCGGCTCAGTTTTCGAAAATTTCCGAATCGTCCGGAAATTCTGGAAAGCCGCCGGCATTCAACTTCATCAGGAAGTAGAAGTGGCGAAGCTCGGCCTTTTCGCAATCAGGCGCGCCTAGCCAGCGTGCCAGTGCATAGGCCGGGATGTAGACGCGCTTGCCGTCCATCTCGACCCCGACGCGGAAATACCCGTCGGTCGGTTCGCTGAACTCAAAGACCTTGCCCGATCGTCCGATCGGCCAGGGCTTCTTGATCACGATGACCGTTCGCCCTGGACGCGCCAGGTAGTCGAACGTGTCCTCGTACGCCTCTCGGTGCCGGGTGTGGTGTGCCAGGGCGTCTGCCGTGGCCTGTTCGATGAATTGTTGAGCCTTCATGGCTTGGGTATCGGCACCAAAGAGGGCAGACTTGAGGCGGGATTGGAAATAATCCCGGGTCGCAGGGATGACTCAGCACAGGTTCATTTTTTAAGGTGTTTCTGTATACTTTTTTCGTGGTGTTCCGCCATGTTGAATCGGAGAAGTCATGATCCTGCGTTCTGTGCTTCGTCTGCTGGGGGTGCTGACCCTGGCCGTGTTCTCAACCCTGGCCGGTGCCCAGAATTGGCCCACCAAGCCCATTCGCATCGTTTTGCAGTTTCCGCCGGGGGGGTCCACCGATGCCGTGGCCCGCATCCTGGCCCAGGCCCTGACCACCTCTTTGGGGCAGCCTGTGCTGGTGGAAAACCGCCCGGGCGCTGACGGCGCCATTGCTGGCGACTTTGTCGCACGAGCCGAACCCGACGGCCATACCTTTTTCCTGGCCTCCAACACCCCCATGATGCAGGTCCCCCTGCTGAAAAAGAACCCGCCCTATGACCCTATCAAGAGCTTCACGCCGGTGTCTTTGGTGGGCCGTTACATCTACGTGCTGGTGGCCCAGCCTTCCTTGCCGGTTCAAAATGCCGCCGAATTGCTCGCCTATGCGCGCAACAACCCGGGCAAGCTGAACTATGGCAGTTACAGCGGCGTGACCAACCTGATGTTCACCCGCATCAAGAGCGAGGCCAAAGTCGACATGAACCTGATTCCCTACAAAGGGGAGGGGCCAACCATCACCGACATTCTGGGCGGCCATGTGCAACTGACCTATGCCACGCCTACCAGCACCTTGCCGCACATTCGGGATGGCAAGCTCAAACCCTTGGCCGTTCTGTTGCCGGCACGCTCCAGTTTGCTGCCACAAGTGCCCACTGTGGCTGAAGCCGGACTGCCGATCTTGACCGCAGGGACATGGGCTGCCCTGTATGGGCCGGCCAAGCTGCCGCCTGAGATTGCGTCCCGCATGAGCAAAGAGTTGAACGCCGCCATGGCCCGCCCCGATGTGCGCGACAAAATCGAAAAGCAAGGCTTTGATTTGAGCGGCTCCACGCCCGCCGAGTTGGGCAGCTTCATGGTGGAGCAGTTGCAGGCCTGGGCCAAGGCCTTCAGCGATGCGGGGATGCAGCCGGAGTAAGCGCGCCGGCGGGTCACAGATCATGGCGCAAAGCCGCACACTTGGGCTGGCCTTGGGTGGGGCCGCTCTGATGCTGGCGGTGGCCCATGCTCAGACTTCTTTGTCTTCCAAAGAGTTGGCTGAAAAAGTGCCCATCGCTGATGTGCACCGACATGTGCAACGCTGGGTTTCGCCCAGCCTGCTCAAGCAACAAATGGAAGAGCAAAATGTGGCTTGGTCAGGCGCAGTCGGCCCCCCGTTTGGGCCTTGGGATACCGAGCCGTATTTCCAGCTGCTGGGCAAAAAATACATTCCGACCGCCGGCCAGGTGGAGCTCACCAGCATCTACATGCAGCACGGTGCCGGTGGGCTCACCGACATCAGCTTGGACACCTACAAGAATTTGCTGCAGGCATCCGACCCGTTGTTTGCGAGCGGTCGCATCAAGGGCTTTGGGGAGCTGATTTTGAACAATCAGACCACCAACCCGGTGGCCGCATTTCGGCGCAAAGTGAAAATCGACGCTGCCCCAGTGGAGGCCATGTTCAAGATTGCCGCCAAACACCGCGGCTTCATCCAAATCCATGCGGAAGACGATGCCGACTCCGTGGATCAAATCAGGTCACTGGCCACGCAGTACAAGGAGGTTTCCATTGTGCTTTCGCATTGCCTGTTCACGGCGAACGTGGCCTTGGTCCGGTCTTTGTTGGGGCAGCATGAAAACATCTACTGTGAAATGTCAGCGCGCTCGCGCTCTCATTTCCCCAACGTCGACAACGAGCGAATTCGTCAGCGCGTCATTTATGACGAAGACTTTGCCAAAGAGGAATGGATACAACTCATTGAAGAGTTCCCAACCCGGTTCATGGTGGGAACGGACACTTACAACCCGAACGTGAACTTCGAAAAAAACGTGGCTGAAATCCGCAAGGGTTTGCTCGCACGTTTGCAGCCCAGCACCATTGAGCTTGTGGCCTACAAAAACGCCCAGCGCGTGATGCGTCTGGAGTAAGGCAATCTCAGGGCCGTGTGGCGCCCCCGACAGGAATCGAACCTGTATCTAGCGCTTAGGAGGCGCTCGTTCTATCCATTGAACTACGGCGGCGGGTGCGCAATTCTAGAGCTTGCACTGCATGGGCTTGGTGGGTAACTGCTAGTCAGCTGACTGCACTACTGTCCTCCCTCTGAAGGTTTGCGCTTTGTTTGGCTAAGACTGGGTTAGGTCTAGCTGTGGTTTGCTAGCTATGTACCCTGAAAGCGAGTTTTTGAATTAAAACATGTACAAGGGATCCGACACTTACGAATTTTCGATTGCAAGTTTCTCGACATGAAGAGCAAGCCAACAATCGAGACATTTATAAAATTTATCTGTTAAGTGGAACTCCTTAAAGCGCTTGTCAGACTCACTTCTTGGGAGATGTATCCATCCATCAACCTCAAGATTTCTAAACAGCAATCTTGTCGTGCTTTCTGTGCAACTCATAGATAGATACATCTCCTTGAGAGATTTATATTTTCCGTGAGATACACCCGCTAACCGTATAAATAATTCATAGCCAGCAAGTGTTCCATAGGTGGGTAGATTTTCCAGCTCCCACTTATGAATCTCGCTAATTTGACTAATTAAGTCTGAACGGTCGATCTGCTCCATAGGCAGACGTAACCGTAAGCAGGCAGCAGATAAATATCAACGAATTTCATCGATGAATTTCATTGCTAATACTTAAAAAATTTAAAAGAAATATCGTGTAAGCTTTTTTAAAAAGGAAAAACGATATGGAAATTAACGATACACCAGCTGAAAATGAAAAACTAGACAAAGTTGCAAGAGTCTTGATCAAGTTTGCCTCTTTTGTCCTCTGGCATGTATGCATATATTGGCTGGTTTATCAAGAAAACTACTCTAATTTGATCTTCGGAATTTATACTGTTATTTGGATTATTTTTGGCTGGTTAATTTTTCCGGGACTCTGGAACATCGCAAACATAATTAGATTATGGATAAAGCCAGACATAATTGTAAGTTCCAACGCCAGAGAAGCTTTTAATAATAAGATATTTTGGTTAATTGGCCCGCAATCAATTGCTGTAATTTCAGGTACATTAATAATTTCCATAGTTTCAGCCTTTGGTGTCGAGTATTTTTTAAAGACCCCCAGCGGTGATGGACCAGAGGAAACCGTGATTCAAGGGCTAAATAACGGACAAGTTGCTATTGAAAAATCTAATGCAATTGACGATTTAAAACGTAACGATGATTCAAGTAAAAATATAGACGAATCGCAAAAAAATGAGTTAGAGGCTGATAAAAAACCTGAGCCAGTGGTAGATAAAAAATATCAAGATTGATGGCATAAAAAATATTTCGTTTTTTTTTGAGAATTTATTCTGAATATAGCGATCAGTTAACCTTTGATAATTGCATCTGACAGACATAATCCATCATTTGTCGATCGCTATTTAAAACATCATTTTCCGAGCCAATAAATAAATTCAAAGGAGGCATGGGAATGAACACAACACCAAAGAATAAAAGTGAACTGATCAACGGACTGAAGAGCGAGAAAGACTTCCAGGTTCTGGGAGTCCATACCGGACCCGCAACAGCCGTAGCCAAGGAAGTCGCAAAACTCGGTTCCAAGACCGTATCAGTGGTCATTACGGCTTCCAAGTGATGTTCTCATCAAAATATCTACAAGTGGACGAGTGATAGCGATGGACACACCGCTGTTTATGCGGTGGTCCAGGCATCGGCAGAGAGCTTCTGCAGCTCTCGTTCTATCCTCATCCAATGATGCGCCAGTAGCAAACTTATATTTGCTTAAAAATTAGGCAGAATCATCCAAAAAATCGATTCCCAAGAATGAAGTAGTTTCGACTATCCATCACTAGTCAATACTAAGGGTTGGGCAAGTGAGCAAATGCGAATTACAGCGTTCTGAGCCGTTTTTGCTCCGCCGCACCAGGTTTTAATCAACGTTTTATGGACGGATAACAGCAAAAAGAGGTTTTCTACCCATCGAATCTAGATGTTTTCTAGAATGACCCAACGCACTCAAGCAGGAGTATTCGATGGACGCCTCGCCTCAGGATCACATCTTCGAATTTTGGACATCACCACCAGAGCTTGGTCTTGAAAACAATAAAAGTCGTATATGGGTGCAGAGAGAAGACTTTTATTGTGGGGGTGTTCTGCCCAAAGGCAAAGGAAGTAAAGTTTTCAAGACAGGTCAACCTTATTTACTGGTTGGCTTTGACACCGAGTTTAAGACGCCAGACATAACACTGACCCAGTCCGAAATTCGCTCAGGGATGGGTGCAGGGAAGACTCGGATTCTGTCCTACCAATACTACGCTAAACACAGCGACGGACGTCAGTGGAGCGGAATCTGCATACCCAAAGACGATGGACGTTTATCGATACTTGAGTTCATGATGTTCGTGTTGGGTGAAGGAGCTCGCATTCACGCGATTGACAACATGCCCTTGAAGATTTTCCTGGTGGGGCACTTTACAAGAGCTGATATCCCAGCTTTTGCCAACTTCAAGGAGATCACCAACTACATGTCCGCAATTCGCTCAACGTTCGTGAGCGACCTCACCGGCTTGCCGTTAAAAGTACCAACAGCGAGCGGTGATCCAATCAAGCTTGCTGTCATGTTGCGCGACACGATTTTATTGACACCACAGGCCAACCGTAGCCTCAAAGCAATTGGTGAACTTGTTGGCGTCAAAAAGATTGAGTTATCTCAAGATCGAGCTGTTCGTCAAAGCATGATCGAGAACATGGACAAAGTCAGGCTTGATAACTGGCAACTCTTTCGCGAATATGCCATCACAGATGCGGAGATCTGTGTCAAATACATCGAACAAGTGATTGCCGAATATCAAGCTGTAATTGGCAAGTTCTCAGCCCCTATAACTCTGACATCCATCGGTGTTGACCTGGTACTCAAAACATGGAAAGAAGTGCTGAATTTAGACCCACCAAAGGTGCTCGGGCAGGAGGTTGTTGAGGAGAAGACTTACAGCAAGAGGCTTGGCTATTTAATGAAGGTGAAAAAGGCCATACCACTTACATGTGTTCATCGAGAGATCGCAGCGGTGACTGAGTGCTATCACGGTGGGCGCAACGAGCAATATTGGTTTGGACCTGGATTTGAGGACGACTGGCTTGACCTCGACCTAGCCGGTGCATATCCAACAGCAATGTCTCTGATAGGCCTCCCTGATTGGCAATCAATTCACGACAGTAAAAATATAGATGACTACTCCCCAACAACGCTCGGTTATGTAGAGGTGGAATTCAAGTTTCCAGACAACATGCGCTATCCAACTCTGCCTGTTCGAACAAACAATGGACTGATATTTCCGTTGTCAGGCATCAGTCACTGTGCGGCACCGGAACTTTTTACAGCAAAGCAACTTGGAGCGAAGCTCAAGATTTTGCATGGCGTGATCGTTGACCAGGATAGGAGCGTGCCAATATTCACCAAGTTCATCTCTGATTGCATCGGCAAAAGGAATACAGCTGGCAAGAACACGCTCAAGGGTCTGTTCTGGAAGGAAATCAGCAACTCTACCTATGGCAAAACGGCCCAGGGTTTGCATTCCAAAAGAGTGTATGACCTCAAAGATCGCGACATGGTCGAGCTTGCACCAAGCAAAATCACTAACGCTTTCTTTGCAGCGTTCACAACTTCGTTCGTACGTGCAGTGCTTGGTGAAATTCTTAACACCATCCCGCGGGATAAGTTTGTTTTCAGTTGCACAACTGATGGTTTCTTAACCAATATCGGTAGGGATAGCATCCAATCACTTTTGATGGGTCCTTTGGCAAAGATTTATGCAGCGCAAAGAGAGGTGCTTGCTGGTGATTCAACGGTATTGGAGATCAAACATCAGATCCGCAAGCCGCTTGGTTGGAGAACCCGTGGGCAGGCAACCCTCAAGCCTGGTACAGACACTGATACCAAACCGATTGTTCTGGCTAAAGGTGGAATTTACACACGGCCAGAGCACGAGGAGATCGAAGATAAAAACACAGTGATCGTAAAAAAATTCTTCAACCGCTCACCAGGTGATTTGATTGAGGTTGAGGGTCTGACCGGCATTAAAGAGCTTGTAGAACACGAGTCGGACTACATGGACAAAGTGTTTACTAAGCGCTTGAACATGGAGTACGACTGGAAACGGATGCCTGATGGTGTGACTCAATCGAATCTATTCCAGCACGTGGCTTTCAGCACAAAACCGTGGCCAACAGTTCACCAGTTCATCAAGATGAGGAATTTGTGGGATGAATACACGGATGGCTCACCACGGTGCGTCAAGACCATCGAAGACTATGATCTCCTTGCTGGGTACGTTGAGCCTCGCTCTTATCAAGATAGTGATCTCAGTAAATATCTTCATAAGGAAGACGGTGATGTCAAGCGGCTCGTGCAGATGTTATGCCGAGCGTATAAGCACAGTTCGGCCGGCCTAGGTAGCACAGGACACTCGCATCAATCGTTCGTCTCTGAATTGTTGCAACACGGTTTGCCTTGCAAAATTTCAGATTTGCAAAACGCAAAAAATTCTCTATTCATTCCTCATTCTGTTCCGCGGACGCAAAGAGTTCAGAGATTGCTTGTTGAGCTCAAAATGACTTTCCCACAGTTGAGGGCCAGTGATTTTCTGATGAAGCAGGACAACTACCAAATGATCACGCTGATCGATAGAAAAACATGTCTGTTCACGGATCTAGTTAGATGAATTTTTTTAAATACTGAAATAGATCTTCGGGGATATCGACCCATAGTTATTTACTGTCTACTTCTGCAATAAAAGTTCTCACTCTGCACCCATATAGGACTTTTATTGCGGAGGCCATCATAGACCTACACCACTAAATATTATCTGATCAGTCAATCACCTAAATTTTCTTTCCGATTCAGGGCTTCAATGACATCCCTGGCTCGTATGGTGACCTTTTCCTGCTCGATGTGGGCGTAGCGCATGGTGGTCTTAATGTCTGAGTGGCCCAGGATTTCCTTGACCTCATAGATGTTCAAGCCGTTCTGAATCAGTCGAGTGGCATGCGTATGTCGCAGCGTATGGGCTGAGCAACCCTCAATACCAGCCCTTTTGAAGGCCTTTTGGAAGATCAAGGTAAGGTTGCCTCTGGCACCTCCTCGCTTGTTAGTGAATACGTACTTATTCATTCGATCCTCATATCTGCGGGTCAAAATCTGATGGACCCTGTCCGTCATGTACAGAACGGATTCATTCTGAACCTTGGACCTCCACAGCCCAATGGTCCTTTTATCGAGGTCAATACGGTCCCATTCCAAGCTGCAAACCTCACCATGACGGGCACCTGTGTCTAAGAGGACAACCACGAGGTCATAGAAGTCCTGCATCATCCGTTTGAGCTCGGACCTGCGTTTTTCATACGGTGCCATCCACTTGATGTCACGGGTAGGGTCAGCAACTGTCAGGAGCCTTTGCTCCTCTTCATAGGACAGGTAACGCAAGCGACCCTTTGGAAGCTTGATCGATGGCATCTCAACATCAGACACTTGGTACCCAAGCTTCTTCATGTACCGGATGGTCCCACCAACTTGATTCAGTGCATGCTTGATCGACTGGTTGCTGTGACCATTTGTCTGCATGTCCAATCGGAACTGCTCAATCTCTTTGGTCTGGACTTGATGGATGTACGTCAGGTGTGACCAGTAGGCTGCAGCTCTGCGACACCATCTGTCGGTGTACTTGTGACTAACGATGTGGGATTTCGACTTTGAGAACAGCTGGAATGCCTTGTCGATTTCAATCGGTGACTTGATACCAAGCTGATGCTGCTCAATCAACTGCTTGCGCCACTGTCCTTCCAGGTTTTCAGCTAGCTGCTTGTCAGTTGTTTTGGCAGACTTCAAATACGTCTTGTTGTTGTACTGAAACTGGATGTAGTAGTACTTGGATCCATTGCGTTTTGAGACAGCCATGTTGTGTTCAATGTAGATTGCTGATACACCATGGTCACCCGGAAGAGTGCAACGGACAACATGCTAAAAAGTGTCAATGGCTTCAAATTTTGGAATGCCAGTGGGTACAAACACCCACGTGACATCCCATGAAAAGCTCAAAGCTTGCCGAGCTTCTTCATCTTGCGATTGATGTTGTAGAAGTACGTTGGTCCACCCTTAGGGGTGATTGATGCCCCTTCAATGAATGCTTGGATGACTACCTCTCGGGACTCGTCTTTCAACATGTTGAAGATGACTTTAGCTGCCGCAGCTTTGGTCCCTTCCTCTGCAAGCGTTTGCTTGCCTGAACGGATTGCCTCCTTGTAGAGAGCATGGTTGATGGGCTCAAAAAATGTTGCTTCAGGTGCTGACTTGGTCATATAGGTGCTCCAAAGAAGATTGGTGATTTCCATGGCATCTTGGGTTGAGACATCCTCCATGCCAGAGATATCCTCAAACATGTCGAAACATGCCCCAGTGAATTCCACCTTGCTCAAGCCATGTCCATGTTGCTCAGCGATTGCCTGAACTAGCTCGGTCAGTTCTGCTGTTGATAGGTGTTGCATTGGTGCCGCATCTTGTGTCAAAGGTGCGTCAACCATCCCTTCAATTGCCCCTAAGAGCAACGGGCAAAAAAGTGCCATTTTCATCGAAGGGCACATGATGGAAATCTGAAGTGCCACTTTTAAAACTTGTAAGTGACTGTTAACACATTGGTGACGGGTAGTTGGTATCGTTGGTCCGATGTACCAAATTTCAAAGCCCCAAATAGCTTGGGCAATTCAAAGACCGACTGGTGAAATTCTTGTGAACATGATTCGATCTAGACGGATTGAGTCGATCAGTGCGTTCGTTCAAGCTATCGGTGATAGCAATCCAGCTACCACTTGGTCTCGAATGAGGAGCAGGGGGTTTCGTGCTGTGAGAGTTCAGGTCCTACCAATGAGCTGCATCATCAGCAGGATGATCCATTGAATCGTTGCCTTGAGCCTTAATCCGTTGGAAAGTGTCCCCATGAGCACTTCAAAGCCAAAGCAATTTGTAGCTGACTACTACTACCAAAAACCTGGGATGGGCTCTCGAACCAGGACACAAATCACTGGCAGCGTTGCTCAACTGCTTCAAGGCGCAACCACTGAGTCAGCTGTCCTGTCATACCTAAGGAGAAAACACCCTGGCTACGAAATAACCTTGATGAACCTTGATTGGATGTAACCATTAATCGATGTTTGGTTCCCAGCGGTCATCTAACACTGGTAGAGACTGGTGCAACCCACTCCAGCACCATTCTGAGGCTCTACCTTGGAGGGTGGCTGAAAAGGCTCTCTGGGGAGGATCACTGGATGCCAACTGCCAGCCGGGCGCCGTTAGGAGGCGCTCGTTCTATCCATTGAACTACGGCGGCGGGTGGAGAGATTTTAAATGGGGTCAGGTCTTGAGTTTTGCCTCAAGTCTGTGGATAACTTAAGTGGCGTTCAAATGGGCTGAGTTATCCACAGAAAAAAGGCAAAACTCAAGACCTGACCCCCATTCCGGTTTCGCGGAATTTGCGGGGTGAGATGCCGGCGTCCTGGGTGAAGACACGAGAGAAGTATGCTGGGTCGGTGTAGCCCAGGGCATAGGCGATGGTAGAGATGCTGAGGTTGGTGTAGGCCAGGTTGCGGCGTGCTTCCCGTAGCAGGCGCGCTTCGATCAGGCGGCTGGCCGATTCGCCTGTGGCGGCTCGGGTCAGGCGGCTGAGGTGGGTGGGGGAGATGGACAGGGCTTTGGCGTAATCGGCCACTTGCCAGTGCTCCAGAAAATGTTGTTCGATGAGTTGCTTGAAGCGCTGGACACCGACCGACTCGGTCGTGACCTGGCCTTTGGGCATCCCTCCCGGCATCTGCCTGACCACCCAGCCCAGCAAGGTGGTGCTGAGGCCACGCAGGATCAAAGCCCTGGCCTTGGATTGGGATGAAAATTCCTCCCAGATCATGGCCATGGTTTGTTGAATGCTGGGTGTGGCGGTCAGCACGCAGGCGTGTTCCAGGTCTTGCCGCACATCGCCCACACGGACAAAAATTTCATCCAGCAATTCGTCAGCCAGTGTGGTCACCCAGCCTTGCGTGCCTTGGGTGAAGCGAAAGGCATGCACATGCTCGGGCGGCACGTTGACCAGGGCATTGGCATGCAAGGGATAGGCTTTGCCATCCAGGTGAGCTGTGCCGCCGCCAGAACGAATGAGCAGCAACTGGTGCAAGCGCGCGTGGCGATGCGGTGCGAGTTCCCAATCATGCAACGCCGAGCGATCCGCAATGGTTTCACAATGCAGTACATCCGGCAAGTGTGTGGACTCACCAAAGAGGCTGTAGGACTGTATGGACGATGAAGCACTTGCCATGTTCGAAATGTACAAGTTTTGGCTGGAATTGGCTATGTCGAAAACCATCGATTGGGCTTATCGTCTCAGGTATAAAGTTTCTGCCAACTTTCTACTCATCCACATTTGGAGACAACCATGAAAACCCAAGTTTGCATCATCGGTGGCGGTCCTTCAGGCCTGATGCTCTCGCAATTGCTGCACCTCAAAGGCATTGACAACATCGTGCTTGAAAAGCAAAGCCGCGAGTACGTGCTGAGCCGGATTCGCGCGGGAGTGCTGGAGCATGGTTTCGCCAAACTGATGCGGGAAGCGCAATGCGGTGAACGCATGGACCGCGAAGGCGAGATACACGATGGTTTTTTCATCGCCCACGATGGCAAGCTCGACAGGGTCGATTTGCACAAATACAGCGGGGGCAGTTCGGTGGTGGTCTATGGCCAGACCGAATTGACGCGTGATCTGTACGAGGCGCGTGACCGCATGAAGGGTGTGGTGATCCACAATGCCGAAGATGTGCAACCGCACGACCTGAAGAGCGCCAATCCCTACGTCACCTACCGACAAGGCGACGAAGTCATTCGCATTGATTGCGACTACATCATTGGCGCCGATGGCTTCCATGGCGTGAGTCGCCGCTCCATTCCGAAGAATGTGCTCAAGGAATACGAGAAGGTGTACCCTTTCGGATGGCTGGGCGTGCTTTCGCGCACCAAGCCTGTGTCACCCGAACTCATCTATGCCAAGCACGAGCGGGGCTTTGCCCTGTGCTCGCTGCGCTCGCAGGTGTTGAGCCGCTATTACATCCAGGTGCCCCTGTCGGACAGTGTCGAGAACTGGTCGGACGATGCGTTCTGGCAGGAGTTGAAGCGGCGCTTGCCCCAGGAGGTCGCTGACAAGCTGGTGACCGGGCCGTCCATTGAAAAATCGATCGCGCCGTTGCGCTCTTTCGTGGCCGAACCCATGCGCTATGGCAACTTGTTCCTGGCCGGCGATGCGGCGCACATTGTGCCGCCCACGGGTGCGCGTGGCCTGAACAGCGCAGCTTCTGACATCTATTACCTCTACCACGCACTGGTGGCGCAGTACAAAAACGGCGACAGCTCCGGCCTGGACAAGTATTCCGAAAAGGCCTTGGCCCGCGTCTGGAAAGCACAGCGCTTCTCGTGGTGGATGACCACCATGTTGCACACCTTCCCCGGCTCCATCGAGTACGACCAGAAGCTGCAGGAAACCGACATGGCCTACCTGTTCTCTTCAGAGGCCGCGCAGCGCTCGCTGGCCGAGAACTACGTGGGGCTGCCGTTCTGAAAAACCTCCCACCTAAAAGATGCCCTAACATGGCGCCTCAGCGCTGGGCTGTGGCGCATTTCAACGGAGGGTGAGGTATGTCGAATGGAAAAAACGGTGGCAGTGCAAGGCTGCGCTGGCTGAGCGCGCTGGCGTTGTGTCTGGCCGCTGGGGGTCTGGGGGCGCAGACCTGGCCTGACAAGTGTTGATTAGCCAGACAAACTGAGCCAGTGTTTGCAACCAATATTGAGCCACTGGTTTTTGGGTTGCGCCGTTAGGAGGTGCTCGTTCTATCCATTGAACTACGGCGGCGGGTGGAGAGATTTTAAATGGGGTCA
>CAYTZZ010000003.1:100359-157236 GCA_964442645.1 uncultured Bordetella sp.
GGTCTTGAGTTTTGCCCCAAGTCTGTGGATAACTTAAATGGCGTTCAAATGGACTGCAGTTATCCACAGACTTGGGGCAAAACTCAAGACCTGACCCCTTTCGCTCTTTGGTGACTTGTGGCGGGAAAACCCCTAATTTAATAAATTTATAACTCATTAAAAATTACAAAATTATTAAAAGGAACAAGAATGAAATTAACCCGCTGGATAGCACCTGTCGCAGCTCTCGTGATGTCATTCACCCTGACGGGTTGCGGTGACAAGGTTCAATACTCTTCCTTGGTCAGTTTTGGCGACAGTTTGAGCGACGTTGGTACGTACAAGGTGGGTACCGTGGCCGCACTGGGGGGCGGCAAGTACACAATCAATTCTTCGACCGCGAAAAACTGGACGGAGCTGGTTGCTGCACATTACAACTTGGCTGCGCCTTGTGCTGCTCAGACAGGCCTGGACGGCAGTGTTGCCAATGGGTTTAGCGTTGCGGCGACAAACCATGCGAATTGCTTCAATTATGCCCAGGGTGGGGCGCGTGTGACCAATCCTGTTGGGCCGGGCAACAAGTACTTGGGGGGTGACAATGCCATCCTGGGTCAGCTGACAGTCCCCGTAGTGACCCAGATGCAAAATCATCTGAACAAATTGCCTCAAGGCAAATTCGCCGGTACAGAGTTGGTGACAGTCATGGCCGGCGGAAATGATGTCTTCATTAATATTGCCACTTACAGCGCCACAGTGACTGCAGCGCCAAGCCAAGCGACTGCAGCTGCCACGGCTGCTGTGACTGCGATGGCCACCGCAGGCGCGGAGCTGGCTGGCTATGCGAAAACCAAACTCCAAGCGAATGGTGCCAAATACATTGTGGTTGTGAATTTGCCAGATGTTGCATCCACACCTGCTTTTTCATCGTCACCCGCCAAGCCCTTGGTCACCAGCATGGTGACCGCTTTCAACAGCAGCTTGCAAGCTGGCTTGGATGGTTCAGGCATTCTTTTGGTGGACGCCTATGGTTTGAGCCAGGATCTGGTGGCCAACAAACAGAATTATGGTTTGACCAATGTGACGTCCCCAGCTTGTATCCTGGATGATCCGACAAAGAACCCGCTAGCGAGCTCTTTGGTCTGTACCAGTGCGACTGCTTTGACAGGCTCAGAGTTCTATTTGTTTGCCGACACAGTGCATCCGACACCTTACGGCAACAAAGTCAATGCCGATTTCATCGCCAAGAAAATCGACCGCATGATTTGGTGATCGTTCTGGGGTCAGGTCTTGAGTTTTGCCTCTCGGTTGTGGATAACTAATAAGTAAGCGATCAAATTGAGTTATCCACAACCGAGAGGCAAAACTCAAGACCTGACCCCCATCTGACCCCCAACTATTTCCTTTGTGTGACCTTGTTCACTTCGGCATGAACGTCCTTGATCTCTAGCGCGATCAGACGGCCCATTTCATGCAAGGCCTCACGCTGGGTGTCGAACACCTGGTGCAGCACAAAACTGTCATGGGTCAGTTGTGTGAATTTGTGATGGGGCAGGACATGGTGCAGCTTGTCTTGTTCGATCAGGTACCAGGCTGTCAGATTTTCCACAGGTCATCCTTTGGGGCGGCGTCGTTCAATGCGCTGCACCTGTTTGATTGAACTTTTTGAATTCTTTGGCAATCTGTTCGTGCGATTCGCGGCTGAGCTCGGAGCGCGGCGGGCGCACGCGCATCCAGTCGGCGTCACGGTATTGCAAGGCCATCAAAAACTTGAGTGAGGGAACCACAGGCAGGTCTGCGAACAAGCGGGCAAACTGTTCGAGTCGTTCGTCTTCATTGCCAATTTTGTTGCCAGAGACGGACACTTTTTGGGCTGCACTGGATTGAACAAGTTTCACCATCAATTCAGGGACCAGGTTGGCATAGCTGGAAATGCTGGCGTGGATGCCCAGGTTGGCCATGGCATGCGCGTTCAAGTCTTGGGTGGAGAGCACAGGCAGCATAGCCACAAAAGAGCGTATCCAGTCGTTGGTGTGGCTCGCGTTGTGGCTCTGGTCGATCAGCCCATGGTACACGCCAGGTGCCTGGCGCAGGATGTCCGTGATGACATTGGCCTTCAAGTCTGACCGTCCGCCCTTCACGAGCGAGCACAGGTAAAGCCTGACGCCTGTGCCTTGGGTGTTTTTCGCGATTTGGATGAAGTACTCCGCCAAGCCAATGTCGGTGATGCTGCCTTCGGCCAGCGGCGGCGAGACAATGCAGCCTTGCAGGCCCAGTGGTTGCACGGCGCGAATCAGTTGCACACTGTCGATCCAGCTTGAAAATCCCACATGCAGCAGGATGTCTTTGCCCGCCACGCCATGCGCCATCATTTGCTTGACGGCCTCCAGGCGTTCTGTGGCAGAAAAAGACTGGCCTTCGCCCCCATGGCCAAACATGACAATGCCCGCCACGCCCTTGGCGCCCAGTGTTTTCACATGGGTGGAGAGTTTCTTGTGGCTGATTGAAAAGTCTTCATTCAAGGGGTTGAGCAAATCCACCCAAACGCCTTGAAGCCCTCCGACAATCGCTGTCATGGCCACTCCTAAAAAAAGTTGCCGAAGCCTATCTGAATATTATCAAAGAGGTGTGAGTCTGGGTAGATTTTTGGTTTACTTGGACATCATCCGCATCGCATCTTCCAAACCCTTCAAGGTCAGCGGAAACATGCGGTGGCTCATCAGCTGTTGAATCACGCTGATGCTTTGGCGGTACTGCCACACCCCCGCAGGCTCGGGGTTGATCCAGGCAAATTTGGGATAAGCATGGGTGAGGCGCTGCAACCATTCGGCGCCGGCCTCTTCGTTGTTGTATTCCACGCTGCCGCCAGGCTGCAAAATTTCATAGGGGCTCATCGTGGCGTCGCCCACAAAGATCAGCTTGTAGTCTTTGTTGTACTTGCGGATGATGTCCCAGGTAGGAAATTTTTCGGCGTAGCGGCGCTTGTTGTTTTTCCACAGGAAGTCGTATACGCAGTTGTGGAAGTAGAAAAATTCCAGGTGCTTGAACTCGGCTTTCACCGCCGAGAACAGCTCTTCCACGCGAGCGATGTGCTCGTCCATGGTGCCGCCCACATCCATCAGCAGCAACACTTTCACGTTGTTGTGCCGCTCGGGAACCATCTTGATGTCGAGGTAGCCGGCGTTGGCGGCGGTGCTGCGAATGGTGTCATCCAGGTCAAGTTCGTCGGGCGAGCCCTCGCGCGCAAATTTGCGCAGGCGGCGCAGCGCCACCTTGATGTTGCGGGTGCCCAGCTCCTGGCTGTCGTCATAGTCTTGGTAGGTGCGTTGTTCCCAGACTTTGACAGCGCTCTTGTTGCCGCCTTTGCCGCCAATGCGGATGCCCTGCGGGTTGTAGCCGCCATTGCCAAAGGGCGAGGTGCCGCCTGTGCCAATCCATTTGCTGCCACCTTCGTGGCGCTCTTTCTGCTCTTCCAGGCGCTTGCGCAAGGTCTCCATCAACTCATCCCAGCCCATTTTCTGGATGGCCGCTTTTTGCTCGGGCGTGAGTTCTTTTTCCAGCACTTTGCGCAGCCAGTCCAGTGGCACATCTTGCGTGAAGTCGGTCAGCATTTCGACGCCTTTGAAGTAGGCGGCGAAGGCCCGGTCGAACTTGTCGTAGTGCTTCTCGTCTTTGACCAGCGCCAAGCGGCTCAGGTAATAAAAGTCGTCCATGCTGCAGGCCTCGCTGGCCGGGCCCACCACATTGGCTTGCAGGGCTTCCAGCAGGGTCAGGTACTCTTTCACCGAAACCGGCAACTTGGCGGCGCGCAGGGTGTAGAAAAAGTCGGTCAGCATGGTGTTGTCTCCGCGTGATCAGCCGCGCGGCTTGGTCAATTGGTGGTCCAGGTGCGCACGCACCGCAGGCCATTCGGCGGCGGTAATGCTGTAAACGCAGGTGTCGCGCAAGCTGCCATTGGCGGCAATTTGGTGCGAGCGCAAGACACCGTCGAGCTTGGCGCCCAAGCGTTCAATGCCGGCGCGGCTGGCATGGTTGAACCAGTGGGTTCGGAACTCCACAGCGATGCAGTTCAAGCTTTCAAAGGCATGCATCAACAGCATGCGTTTGCACTCGGTGTTGATCGCCGTGCGTTGCACGCTGCGCCGGTACCAGGTGGAGCCGATTTCCACGCGCCGGTTGGGCGCATCGATGTTCATGTAGGTGGTCATGCCCACCGCGTGACCAGTGCGCGAATCGATCACCGCGAAGGGCTGCATGCTGCCCGCTGCGTGCAATTTCAGGCGACGCTCAATTTCTGCCGCCATGTTCTCAGGGGTGGGAATGAAGGTGTACCAAAGGTTCCAGAGCTCGCCGTCTCTGACCGCATCGATCAGGTCATCATGGTGCGCCATGGACAGAGGCACCAAGTCCGCATGCTGTCCTGTGAAAGTCAACGGTGCCAGGTTCATGGTGCCTCCTCATCGGTCGCATCTTTGGCGCGAAATCGGCGCGCGGCCTGCAGGCCCATCCCGCCACCCAAGCCCACAAAGGCAATGGCCACAATGCTGCCCGCGCTGTAGCCTTCTGCAAAAAGTTCCAGGCCCAGCAAACGCCCCAAGCCAAAGCCCAACAAGGCACCCACGACGAAGCCGACCGCGTCGGTCAGGCCTTCGAGCAGCAGTGAGTTTTTCATCAGCGGTTGCGGCTTTGCATGAACACCAGTTTTTCAAACAAGGTGACATCTTGCTCGTTCTTCAGCAGAGCACCGACCAAGGGCGGGATGGCCACTTTTTCGTCCTGCGTTTGCAGGGCAGACAAGGGGATGTCTTCGGCCACCAACAGCTTGAGCCAGTCCAGCAACTCGCTGGTGCTGGGCTTTTTCTTCAGGCCAGGCAGGTTGCGCACGTCGTAGAAGGTCTTGAGGGCCACGGCCAGCAATTCTTTTTTGAGGTCGGGGAAGTGCACGTCCACGATCTTGCGCATGGTGTCGGCATCGGGGAACTTGATGTAGTGGAAGAAGCAGCGGCGCAAAAAGGCGTCGGGCAGCTCTTTTTCGTTGTTCGAGGTGATGAACACCAAGGGGCGGTTCTTGGCGCGCACCAACTCACGGGTTTCATAGCAATAAAACTCCATGCGATCGAGCTCGCGCAGCAAGTCGTTGGGGAACTCGATGTCGGCTTTGTCGATTTCGTCAATCAGCAGCGCAATCGGCTCCTCGGCCGTGAAGGCTTGCCACAGCACGCCTTTGACGATGTAGTTTTGAATGTCCTTGACGCGTTCGTCTCCCAACTGGCTGTCCCGCAAGCGGCTGACCGCGTCGTATTCGTACAGGCCTTGTTGCGCCTTGGTGGTGGACTTGATGTGCCATTGCAGCAAGGGCATGCCCAGCGACTGCGCCACTTCTTCGGCCAACATGGTCTTGCCCGTGCCGGGCTCGCCCTTGACCAGCAGCGGGCGTTTCAGCGTGATAGCCGCGTTGACCGCCAGCATCAGGTCCTGGGTGGCGACGTAGTTGTCTGATCCTTGAAATTTCATGGGGTGTGTGTCCTACAGATCTGCAAAGAGGCATTTGTACAAATTAAGGGTCATTTTGACCGATCTTGTGCCATCAGATTGTCAGTTTAAATGCAACTGGGAGAGATGCCGCAATACCCTGATGCTTGTCGCTTGAGCGACCCCCGTCATTGCGAGGCCCACAGGGCCGCGGCAACCTCTCGTCGGAGAAAGATCGCCGCGCTGCGCGCGCGATGACGGAGGTGGATCGCTCATAATCTGCGGCATGTTCACCCCTTCCCAAGAAGACGTCCGCCGTTTTTTCTGCGCGGTCCACGCCAAACAGAGCCGTGGTCAGCCCATGGACGCCCTGGAAACTCTGGCCGGCCAGTGGGTGGCCGAGCATCCCGAATACCAATCGGATTTGTCGGATGCCGAAGCGGCCGTGGCCCGCATGTACGAGGTGGAGGCGGGCAAAACCAACCCCTTTTTGCATTTGTCCATGCATTTGTCGATCAGCGAGCAGTGCTCCATCGACCAGCCGCGGGGCATTCGCCAGGCCGTGGAATTGCTCGCCGCGCGGCGCCAGTCGCTGCACGATGCCCACCACGAGGCCATGGAATGCCTGGGCACCATGATCTGGGAGAGCCAGCGCAGCGGTCGCCCACCCGACGGCCAGGCCTACATTGACGCCATCCAGCGCCGCGCCACCCAGGACTGAGTGCCGTACACGGCCTTTCACCCGGGTGACGCCAAGCGGCCCCGGATGCTTTCATAATGTTGCCCATGATCAACAAAATTGCTTCTTCCATCGCAGAGGCCTTGGCCGACACGGCCGATGGGTCAACCGTCATGATCGGTGGCTTTGGCACGGCGGGCATTCCCACCGAGCTGATTGACGGCCTCATCGAGCAGGGCGCGCGTGACCTGACCCTCGTCAACAACAATGCCGGCAATGGCGAGCAAGGCATGGCCGCCTTGCTGAAAACCGGGCGGGTTCGCAAAATCATTTGCAGCTTTCCGCGCCAGGTGGATTCCCATATTTTTGATGGCCTGTACCGCTCGGGCAAGCTCGAGCTGGAGCTGGTGCCCCAAGGCAACCTGGCCGAGCGCATCCGCGCAGCGGGGGCGGGCATTGGCGCCTTTTTCACGCCCACGGGCTATGGCACCGAACTGGCCAAGAAGGCCGACGGCAGTCCCAAGGAAACCCGTGAAATCAACGGCCGCATGTATGTTTTGGAGTACCCCATCCACGCAGACCTGGCCTTGGTGCGGGCCGAGCGCGGCGACCGCTGGGGCAACCTGATGTACCGAAAGGCCGCGCGCAATTTCGGCCCTGTGATGGCCATGGCTGCACGCAAAACCGTGGCGACCGTGCACGATGTGGTCGAACTGGGCGAGCTGGATCCTGAAAACATCGTCACGCCCGGCATCTTTGTTCACCAGATCGTCAAGATCGACCGCGTGGCCACCCAGGCCGGAGGGTTCAAGGCATGAGTTACACCCGTCGCACCAAAGACGAGCTCGCCGCGCGCGTGGCGCAAGACATCCCGGAAGGCGCCACCGTCAACCTCGGCATTGGCCAGCCCACGCTGGTGGCCAACCACATTCCCGCCTCGCGCGAGGTGCTGTTGCACAGCGAGAACGGCATTCTGGGCATGGGCCCGGCACCGGCCAAGGGCATGGAAGACTATGACCTCATCAATGCAGGCAAGCAGCCGGTGACTTTGTTGGCGGGCGGCGCGTTCTTTCACCACGCCGACAGCTTCGCCATGATGCGCGGCGGCCACCTGGACATTTGCGTTCTGGGGGCGTTTCAAGTGAGTGCCTCCGGCGACCTGGCCAACTGGCATACCGGCGAAGCCGATGCCATTCCTGCAGTGGGCGGCGCCATGGACCTGGCCATCGGGGCCAAGCAAACCTGGGTGATGATGGACCTGCTGACCAAGCAGGGCCAAAGCAAGGTGGTGCAAGCTTGCACTTACCCCTTGACCGGCATTGCCTGCGTCAAGCGCATCTACACCGACCTGTGCACCCTGGCATGCACGCCCCAAGGCCTGCAAGTGATTGACACCGTGCCTGGCCTGAGCCGCGAAGAGCTGGCACGTATCATCGGCCTACCGTTTATCGATTGACGAGGAAGACACCACCATGACGCAAGCTTTCATTTGCGACGCTGTTCGCACCCCCTTTGGCCGCTACGGCGGCGCCTTGAGCAGTGTTCGCACCGATGACCTGGGGGCCATTCCCCTCAAGGCCTTGATGGCCCGCAATGCCAAGGTGGACTGGCAAGCCATCACCGATGTGATTTATGGCTGTGCCAACCAGGCCGGCGAAGACAACCGCAACGTGGCCCACATGGCCAGCTTGCTGGCAGGCTTACCGATCGACGTGCCTGGTGCCACCGTCAACCGTTTGTGCGGTTCAGGCTTGGACGCCATTGGCACCGCAGCGCGCGCCATCAAGTCGGGCGAAGCCCTGATGATGATCGCCGGTGGCGTCGAGAGCATGAGCCGTGCGCCCTTTGTCATGCCCAAGGCCGAAAGCGCCTTCAGCCGTGCCAATGCGGTGTACGACACCACCATTGGCTGGCGCTTCATCAACAAGCTGATGAAAGAAAAATATGGCGTGGATGCCATGCCCGAAACGGCCGAGAACGTGGCCACCGACTTTAAGATCGAGCGTGAAGCGCAAGACCGCATGGCCTTGGCCAGCCAGATGAAAGCCGTGGCCGCGCAAAAGGCCGGCGTCTTCGATGCCGAAATCACCCCGGTCACCATTCCCCAGAAAAAGGGCGATGCCATCGTCGTCAGCCGCGACGAGCACCCGCGTGAAACCAGCCTGGAAGCCCTGGCCAAACTCAAAGGCGTGGTGCGCCCGGACGGCACCGTCACCGCTGGCAACGCCAGTGGCGTGAACGATGGCTCTTGTGCCTTGTTGCTGGCCAGCGAGGCCGCTGCGGCCAAGAACGGCCTGACCCCGCGCGCCCGCGTGGTGGGCATGGCAACCGCTGGCGTGCCGCCGCGCATCATGGGCATTGGCCCGGCACCGGCCACCCAAAAAGTGTTGGCGCTCACCGGTTTGACGCTGGCGCAAATGGATGTGATTGAACTCAACGAAGCCTTTGCCGCGCAAGGCCTGGCCGTGCTGCGCCAACTGGGTTTGCAAGACGACGACCCACGCGTCAACCCCAACGGTGGCGCCATTGCCCTGGGTCACCCGTTGGGTGCCAGCGGCGCGCGTTTGGCCACCACCGCGGTGAACCAGTTGCACCGCACCGGTGGCCGCTATGCGCTGTGCACCATGTGCATTGGCGTGGGCCAGGGCATTGCGCTGATCCTCGAGCGCGTTTAAGCGCTGTCGGAAAACATCGGCCCAAGCTGGTGTTTTCCCTCTGCACGGACGGCGCGTCTGGGGCTTCAATCAAGGCCTGTCCTTGAAGGAGTTCGGATGCGTCGTCTATTTTTTTGGGGCCGTGCAGGCCTGATGGCCGCTGCCTTGGCGGCGTTCGGCAGTGCCTGGGCCGCTTGGCCTGATAAACCCCTCAAGATCGTGGTGGCCTTTCCCCCGGGCAGCTCCACCGACATTGTGGCGCGCGCCTTGAGCGTGCCCCTGTCTGAAGCGCTGGGACAGCCCGTGGTCATCGAGAACAAGCCTGGTGCGGGCGGCAACATTGCCACCGTGGGCGTGGCGCGCAGCATGCCCGACGGTTACACCTTCTTGATGCACAGCGTGGCCTATGCGGTCAACCCATCGCTGTACAGCAAGGCGGGCTACGAGGTGGGCAAGGAATTGAGTGCGGTGGCCTTGGCGGCAGTCTCGCCCAACATTTTGTATGTGCACCCTAGCGTCAAGGCCAACACCCTGGCCGAGCTGCTGGCGTTGTCCAAAACGGACAAGCTCAGCTATGCCTCCTCGGGCAATGGCACCACCACCCACCTGGGCGCCGAGTTGCTGTTTCGCAACCTGGCCAAGGTCGATGTGCAGCATGTGCCCTATGCCCCGGCCTCGGCCGCCAATGCGGTGGTGAGCGGCCAAGTGCCACTGGGCTCGACCTCGATCCCGCCGGTGGTTCAATTGGCCAAGGCCGGCAAGGTGCGCCCCATTGCGGTCACCAGCCTCAAGCGCAGTGGCGCCTTGCCAGACGTGCCCACGGTGGCAGAGTTGGGCTATCCAGGGTTTGAAGCCAACACCTGGTTTGCCATGTTCGCCCCGCAGGGGACCCCCGAAGACGTGCTTCAGCGGGTGAACGCAGAAATCAATCGCATCCTGCAAACGCGCAGTGTCTCGGAAGGCTTTGCGGCCCAATCGCTGGAGGCCATCCGCATGGACCGCGCCACCCTGGAGGCCTACATGGCCTCGGAAGCCAAAAAGTGGGCGGGGGTGGTGCAACTCACCGGCGCCAAGGTCGATTAAACCCTGCTGAAAAACTGATTTTCGACAGCGTCCTTGCCAGCCAGGGCCGCCCGCCCGCATACTTATTGATTGATCATCAGCGGGGGAGCTGCTTTGAACCTTGTATTCCTGGGCATGGGCAAGATGGGCTTGCCGCTCGCGCGGCATTTGCAAGCGGCAGGCTATGCCGTGACCGTGCACGATCCGGACATTCATCGCGTGCGCCTGGCCCGTGATGCGGGCTTGCGGGTCAGCGAGAACCTGGCGGCGGATTTGAAGCTGGCCAGCATGGTGCTTTCCTCTTTGCCGCACGACGATGCCTTGCGCGCCGTGGGCCGCCAAGTGTGCGAGGGCACGCCGGCAGGGGTGGCGCTGGTGGACACCAGCACCGTGTCCATGCAAGCCTCGGCCGAAGTGGGCCAGTGGTGCGCTGACTCGAAGCATCCTTACCTGCGCATCACAGTGTCTGGCAACAACCACATGGCCGAGGCTGCGCAGCTGACCATGATGGCCTCTGGGCCGCAAGCCACGTACCAGGAGGCCTTGCCTTTGCTGAAGTGCTGGGGCCCCAACCAGTTTTACCTGGGTGAAGACGAGCAGGCCCGCTTGATGAAGCTGGTGGTCAACCTGATGATTGTTCAAACCAGTGCCATGCTCTCTGAGGCTTTGGCCCTGGGCCGCAAAGGCGGGCTCGATTGGGAAAGCATGTGGCAAGTGATCGCGGCCAGTGCGGTGGCCTCACCGATTGTCAAAGCCAAGTCCTTGCAACTGGGGCAACCTTTGCTGGTGCGTGATTTCACGCCCACCTTCACGGTGCACCAAATGATGAAAGATCTGGAGCTGATTCTGGGCGCCGGCAAATCACTGCATGTGCCGCTGGCGCAAACCGCCATGACCCAACAGTGGATGCAGTCGGCCATTGCCCAGGGCGATGGCCAGCAAGACTATGCCACCATCATCAAAGTACTGGAACGCGCCAGCGGATTGAACCCATGAAAGACTTTGTGTATGTCAGCCAACCCCAGCGTGTGGTGTTTGGCGCAGGCAGCCTGAACCACCTGGCGCGTGAAATTGACGCCTTGGGCGCACGCCGTGCCTTGGTGCTGTGCACGCCCGAGCAGCGGGCCAGTGCCGAGCAGGTGGCCGACATGCTGGGCGATCGCGCCGCCGGTATTTTTGACCGTGCGGTGATGCATGTGCCGATCGAAACCGCCCGCGAGGCCCGTGCCGAAGCCCAGCGTTTGGGCGCCGATTGCGCGGTGGCGATTGGCGGCGGATCGACCACAGGCCTTGGAAAGGCCATTGCCCTGGATTCCGGTTTGCCCATCCTGGCCATTCCCACCACCTATGCCGGCAGTGAGATGACCACCATCTACGGCATCACCGAAGGCGGACAGAAAAAAACCGGCCGTGATCCCCGCGTCTTGCCCCGCACCGTCATCTACGACCCGTTGTTGACCCTGTCATTGCCCGTTGGCTTGAGTATCACCAGCGGCATCAATGCCATGGCCCATGCGGCGGAATGCCTGTATGCCGTGGACGGCAACCCCATCATGGACTTGCAATCGGAAGAGGGCATTGCCGCGCTCGGCAAAGCGCTCCCGCTGATCTACCAGGACCCGTCCAACCTCGAAGCCCGAAGCCTGGCTTTGTACGGCGCCTGGCTCTGCGGCCAAGCCCTGGCCAATGCGGGCATGGCCCTGCACCACAAGCTGTGTCATACCCTGGGCGGCAGCTTCAACCTGCCGCATGCCGAAACGCACACCATTGTTCTTCCGCATGCGCTGGCTTACAACGCGCCCGCCATTCCCGAGGCTTTGGCGCGCATGGCCCGCGCCCTGAACTGCGAAGCCCGTGGCCTCACCGTGCCCCAAGCCATCTACGACCTCGCCCGCGACCACGGCGCCCCCGTCGCCTTGAAAGACCTCGGCCTTACCGAGCCCGACCTCCTCAAAGCCCTGGACATCGCCCTGCAAAACCAATACCCCAACCCCGGCCCCCTGGAAAAAGCCCCCCTGCGCGAGCTCCTCTACAACGCCTGGCAGGGGGTCAGGTCTTGAGTTTTGCCTTTTTTCTGTGGATAACTTTTCAGTGAACAACCACCGGCACTTCGGTGGCCGGCGGCGTGTTGCGACTGCGACCACAACGCACGATGCCATCGATCATGACCATGCCCACGCCGGGAATGTCGCCTAGCTGAACGCTTTCCAGCAAGGTGCGCCCCGCCGTGTGCTGCGCACGGTCCATGAAGACGAAGTCGGCGGCGCGGCCCACTTCGATCAAGCCACAATTCAGGTTGCGAATGCGCGCCGTGTTGCCGGTGGCAAAGCAGAACACCAACTCGGCCGGAATATTCGCGAGGCTAGAGAGCAGCGCCACCATGCGCAACATGCCCAAGGGCTGAACCCCAGAGCCCGCCGGACCGTCGGTGCCCAGAATGACGCGATGCGGGCACTTCAATTCCAAGGCCGCCCTGGCCGCCGCAATGGCCACGCGCTCGTTGCCGTTGTGCACGATCTCAATGGCGCGACTGGATTTCTCGCACAGCTCGCACACATGCGCCTCGGGCAGGGAGGTGTGGCCACCGTTGATGTGGCCAATGACATCGGCATCGGCCTCCAGCACCACGTCTTTGTCGATCAGGCCCGAGCCAGGAATGGAGGGCCCGCCCGTGTGGATGGTGCTTTGAATGCCGTGCTTGCGCGCCCAGGCCACCATTTCCTTGGCTTCGTAACCGGCCTTGACCGAGCCCAAGCCCACCTCGCCCAGCAAGGTGACGCCGGCTTCGGCGAGGTCTTTGAAGTCTTGCTCGGTCATGCCCTTTTCAATGACGGGCGCGCCCGCAATGACCTTCACGCCCCCGGGCCGGAAATTGTCAAACGCGCGCTGCGCCGTGATGGCCAAAGCTTTCAAGCCCACGATGTCTTTCGGTCGCCCAGGCAAATGCACTTCGCCCGCAGAAATCATGGTGGTCACGCCGCCATGCATGGTGGAGTCAATCCATCCCAATTGCCCTTGGCGTGGGGTCCAGTCGCCAAACACCGGGTGCACATGGCTGTCGATCAGGCCCGGCGCGACGCAGGTTTGTTTCGCGTCGATGATGGTTTTGGCGCCTTCGGTGTCGCAATCTTTTTCTTTGCCGACAGCGGTGATCAGCCCATCATGAATGACGAGGGTGTCGGCCTCCAGAATGGGGTGGTCAATGTCCCCCGAGAGCAACAAGCCGATGTTGCGAATCACCACCTTGCCCGATTTTTCTTCAATCACTGCGGTTGCCATGTTGTGTCTCCTGTGAGTTGTATGAACGTTCAGCGCTGCACAACGCGCAGCACCGACTCGGTGACGAAATCTTTCCACGCCTGCACATTGCGCGGGTCTTCCAGCGATTCGCCGAGAAAGGCTGTCAGCGTGTAGCGGTTGGACATATAGAAATACCCGGTGGCGGCAATCAGCAAGTACACATTGCGCGCATGGAGGTCGGCACGAAAAAGTTTCTGCTGCACGCCGCTTTGCAAAATGCGCGCAATGATTTCAATGGCCGGCGAAGAGTATTCGGACGCGCGCGGCGACTTGCTGATGTGCCGGCCCTGGTGCAGGTTTTCGGTGTTCAGCAAGGTGACGAATTCGGGATGCTTCTGGTAATAAGAAAGCACAAAATCGATCACCTCTTTCAAAGCTTGTACCGGCGCATCGGTGTTCAGTTTGAGCTTCGATTCGGCCTCGTTCATGCGCCGGTAGATGCCTTCAATCACCTCGATGAACAAGCCTTCCTTGTTGCCGAAGTAGTAGTAAATCATCCGGTCGAAGGAGTTTGCCGCCTTCGAGATTTTTTCCACACTGCCGCCGTCGTAACCGTGCTTGGCAAAAATTTGGGTGGCGGCCTTGAGGATGCTGTCGCGGGTTTGCTGCGCAGATTGCTCGCGCACGCCGAGCTTGCCTTTGGCGGCCGCCACGGGTTGTCGTGTGGCCAAGCGCGCTGCTGCGGAAGTGGCCGAGGGGACCGAACCCGTGCCCCGTGAAGCGCGAGGCGTCTTTGGGGTACGGGTTGTGGCCATGGGTGCCCTGCTTATTGGTCTGCGAAGGCCCGCTCGATCACAAAGTCGCCGGGCTTGCTGGTGTTGCCTTCTTCGAAGCCTTTTTGCTCCAGCATGACCTTCAGGTCTTTGAGCATTTGGGGGCTGCCGCAAATCATCACGCGGTCGTTGGCGGGATCGAGATCTGGCAAACCCAAGTCTTTCATGAGTTTGCCGGATTGGATCAAATCGGTGATACGGCCCTGGTTTTTGTAGGGCTCGCGCGTCACCGTGGGGTAGTACATCAGCTGCTGGCTGACCATCTCGCCCAACAGCTCATGCTGTGGCAGCTCTTGGGTGATGTAGTCGTGGTAGGCCAGCTCTTTGACTTCGCGCACGCCGTGCACCAGGATGACTTTTTCGAAACGCTCATAGGTTTCGGGGTCGCGAATGATGCTCAGGAAAGGCGCCATGCCGGTGCCTGTGCTCAGCAGGTACAGGTTTTTGGCGGGCAACAGGTAGTCGATCAGCAAGGTGCCCGTGGGCTTGCGGCCCACGATGATGCTGTCGCCCACTTGAATGTGTTGCAGCCTGGAGGTCAGGGGGCCATCGGGCACCTTGATGCTCAAAAACTCCAGATGCTCTTCGTAGTTGGCGCTGACGATGCTGTAGGCGCGCAGCAGGGGTTTGCCGTTCACCTGCAAGCCAATCATGGTGAAGTGGCCGTTGGAGAAGCGCAGCGCCATGTCGCGGGTGGTGGTAAAGCTGAAGAGGCGGTCGGTCCAGTGGTGAACGGACAGTACTTTTTCCTGGTGCATTGAGCTCATATGGTGTGCGGCAAAGGTTGCGACAAAACTTCGGGCAGACCCCCTTGTCGCATGGAACGGGATGGTCTATATTGTAGACTCATGTAGCGTTCACAACATCAAATTAATGTTGAAACGCACAAAACTTCTCCACTTTACAACAGTGCTTCCAACCCATTGCACATATGCATGTGTCGAATTTTGAATAAGGCCCCATGACCCAGTACACCCAAGGCGATGGCCTGCCCGGACCGGACGGTGCCGCTGCCCACCTGGGCATCGAGCGGGCCGCGCCCCGCAACGAGCTCATGGCGGGCAACAAGGTGGAATGCAATGCCTGCCCAGTGCTGTGCCAAATTTCTGAAGGGCGTGCGGGAGCCTGTGACCGCTATGCCAACCGGCAAGGCGTGCTGGTTCGGCTGGACCCGGTGGTGCTGTTGCAAAAAGATATCCACAGCCTGACAGGCAAAACGCAAGACCTGACCCCCTGTTTGGCGCAGGAGGTGCGGGGGCAGGAGGCGGAGCGGGGGGTGTTTGTGACGGGGGTCGGGTCTTCGACGACTTACCCGGATTACAAGCCGGCGCCGTTCATTGTGGCGTCGAAGTCGCGTGGGGTGGACTTGGTCACCGTGGTGACCGAGGGCATCTTCAGTTACTGCAGCTTGAAGGTCAAGATTGACACCGACCGTTACCTCGGGCCTGAGCAGGCGGTGGTGCGGTGTCGCGGCGAGGCGGTGGGGCATGTGACCACGGCCGAGTACGGCTCGCAAATGCTGAGCCTGGGCGGGGTGCACCACCTGACCGGAGGCAGCAAGAAAGAGGGCCGGGTGACGGTCGAGATGATGCAGGCCCTGGGCAACCAGGAAGCGGTCGAGGTCAGCATTGAGGGCGGCTCCACGGTGGTGCTGCAAGCGGGCAAGGCGCCCATCGTCAACGGCGTCCCCGAGCAGCGCATGCGGGTGGGCTGTGGCTCGGCGGCCATTGGCATTTTTGCGCAGCAGTGGCTGGGCTTGTGCGATGAGGTGGTGGTGGTGGACGACCACATCACCGGCATCCTGAGCGAGCACCAGGCCGGGCGCTGCCTGAACATCCCCGCAACGGGAATCAAAATCAAAGGCCGCAAGTCCACACCTGGGCGTTATTTCCAGGTGGCCAACCCGGGCACGGGCTGGGGCGGCACCGACATTGAAGACCCCTTGCAAATTTTGGCGCCTTGGGACCCTGAGGTGGCCTGGCCCGGCTTGAAATTGCTGATGACCTCGACCACCGGCGAGCATGCCGCCTGGTATGTGCTGGACGAGCAGTTGCAACCCCAGCCACAAGCCATGCCCGAGGCGGTGCGCCAAGTGGTGGACCGCATTGGTGAAAACTGTGAGCCCTCCTTGGTCTCGGTCTTGTTCCTCGCCGGCGCCGGCGGCAGCTTGCGCGCCGGCGTGACCGACAACCCGGTGCGCCTCACGCGCGCCATCAAAAATTCGCTGGTGAATGTCACCTGCGGCGGCGCGCCTTCGTATGTTTGGCCAGGGGGCGGCATCACCCTCATGGCCGATGTGACCCGCATGCCGCGTGGCAGCTTTGGCACGGTGCCCACGCCCGCCATCGTGGCGCCCATTGAATTCACCATGAAGCTGTCAGACTACCAGGCGCTGGGGGGCCACATGGCCTTTGTGCGCAGCCTGGACGACACCCTGAAGCATGGTGCCTGGCACAACGACGGCGCGCCCACACAGTTGCGATGGGAAGCTCCGCCGCCAGGGGTTTTTCCGTGGCCGCTGGACAACCCGCCCATGTTGGGCTGAGCGCATGCAAGCCCAACGCCAAGCCCTGAGCGATGCCCGCTGGCACTTCCAGCATGGGCCCATCGATTTGGTGGTGCGTGCCGATGGCGATGAAAACGCTGTGCAAGCCGCGCATGAAGCGGCCTGGCAAGTGTTTGAAAGCATTTTGCCCACGCTGGTGCGTGAGTTGCCCACGTTGCGTCAACCCGTGCAAGCGGCGCAAGGTAATCCTTTGAAGGGCGAAGTGGCGCGCCGCATGTGGTCGGCCTGCGCCCCTTTGGCGGCGACCACGCCAGACGGTTTCATCACCCCCATGGCGGCGGTGGCTGGCGCTGTGGCCCAGCAAGTGCTGCAGTGTTACAAGCGCGATGGCATCGCGCGCGCCTGGGTCAACAATGGCGGTGACATCGCCTTGCATCTGGCAGAAGGCCAATCCTTGCGCGTTGGTTTGGTGACCGATGTGGCGCGCGCCTTGGCCAGTTCCCCGTTGGAAGAATTGCAGGTGGATGGGCAGCTGCTGGTGCATGCCGAGATGCCTGTACGGGGTGTGGCCACCAGCGGTTGGCGTGGCCGCAGCCAGTCCTTGGGCA
This sequence comes from uncultured Bordetella sp., assembly GCA_964442645.1. Lineage (GTDB taxonomy): Bacteria > Pseudomonadota > Gammaproteobacteria > Burkholderiales > Burkholderiaceae_C > Limnohabitans. Next base: position 117,390 of record CAYTZZ010000003.1, read on the forward strand.
TTGCAGAAACCGTGACCGTGCTGGCCGCTACCGCGGCCCAGGCCGATGCGGCCGCCACCCTGATTGGCAATGCTGTGAATGTGAATGACGTGCGCATTGAGCGCTGTCCCGCGGACCAGGTTCGCGACGACACCGACCTGGGCGAGCGCCTGGTGACCCTGAATGTGCCCCCGCTGGACCCCGGGCAAATCTTGATCGCTTTGCAGCAAGGGCGCGTATATGCTGAGCGCTTGCGCCAACAAGGCCTGATTTTTGCGGCCCTGTTGAGTTGTCAGGGCCAGTTTGCTTTTTCTGGGCATGAAGCCTGCTTGATCTGAGGGAAAAACCTGTCATGAAAGCCAAGATCCGAAAAATTGTGGTTCAGCTGGATGAGACGCATCTCGAAGGCGGGCGTGCGGTGACACCGGCCACGCGCCGTGCACTGGCCATGGCGGTCATTCACAACCCTTATGCCGGCCAGTACAGCGAGAACCTGGATGAGCTGATTGAAATTGGCGAAGAACTAGGCGCCCTCTTGGGGCAGCGCTGTGTGCAAGCCCTGGGCATTGCGCCCGAGCAGGCGCAAAGCTATGGCAAGGCTGCCATTGTGGGTGAAGCCGGCGAGCTGGAACATGCCGCGGCCATTTTGCATCCCAAGCTTGGTGCGCCTTTGCGCAAAGCCGTCAGCAAAGGCGCAGCCTTGGTGCCTTCTGCCAAAAAACGGGGCGGGCTCGGCGCCGCGGTGGATGTGCCCCTGGGTCACAAGGACGCGGCCTTTGTGCGCAGCCATTTTGACGCCATGGAGGCGCGCATTCCCGATGCCCCTTTTGCCAACGAAATTCTGGTGGCGGTGGTGGTCACCGACAGTGGTCGCCCGCACCCGCGCATTGGCGGCTTGCAAGTTCAAGAAATCGTGGGCCAGGATGGCTTGCGCTGACAACCCCGTGCTTTGTTTTTTCACCCCTCCAACTTTTACTGAGGAGCTTCCATGAAACCTTTTCGCACTTTGACTCGGGCCGCTGCCGCCCTGGGCTTGGCCTTCGGGCTCTCGTCCGTGATGGCGCAAGGCGTCATCAAGATTGGTGAAATCAACAGCTACAAGGCCCAGCCGGCCTTCCTCGACCCGTACAAGAAAGGCATGGAGCTGGCGGTCGATGAAATCAATGCGGCCGGTGGCGTCAATGGCCGCAAGCTGCAACTGATCATTCGCGATGACAACGCCACGCCGGGCGACGCCGTGCGCGCCGCCGAAGAGCTGATTTCGCGCGAGCAAGTGGATGTGCTGTCGGGGGCCTTCTTGTCGCACATTGGCTTGGCGCTGACCGACTTTTCCAAGCAGAAAAAGTTTTTCTTCCTGGCCGGCGAGCCGCTGACCGACAAGATCGTTTGGCAAAACGGCAACAAGTACACCTTCCGTTTGCGCGCTTCCACCTACATGCAAGCCGCCATGCTGGTGCCTGAGGCCGCCAAGCTGAAGAAGAAGCGTTGGGCGGTGGTCTACCCCAACTATGAGTACGGCCAGTCGGCTGTGGCCACGTTCAAGCAACTGCTGAAAGCCGCGCAGCCCGATGTGGAGTTTGTGGCCGAGCAAGCGCCCGCCCTGGGCAAGGTCGATGCGGGTGCGGTGGCGCAAGCCTTGGCCGACGCCAAGCCGGATGCCATCTTCAACGTCTTGTTTGGCGCCGACCTGGCCAAGTTTGTGCGCGAAGGCAACACGCGCGGCCTGTTCCAAGGCCGTGAGGTGGTCAGCCTGCTGACCGGCGAGCCGGAATACCTGGACCCGCTGAAAGATGAAACCCCCAACGGCTGGATCGTCACCGGCTACCCCTGGAACGGCATCAACACGCCGGAGCACAAAGCCTTCCTGGCGGGCTACCAGAAAAAGTTCAACGACTATCCGCGTCTGGGCTCGGTGGTGGGTTACACCATGATTCAGGCGCTGGCGGCGGGCATCAAAAAGGCGGGCAGCACCGAGACCGAGAAGCTGGTCACAGCGTTCACAGGCCTTACCATGGACAGCCCTTTTGGCAAAGTGAGCTTCCGCCCGCAGGACCACCAGTCCACCATGGGCGCGTTCGTGGGCAAGACCAAGAACGACAACGGCAAGGGCATCATGGTGGACTACCGCTACCTTGACGGCGCAGCCTTCCAACCCAGCAACGACGAAGTGAAAAAGCTGCGTCCTGCAGACTGATGAATTGACGCTATGGATTTCTCCGGCTTGATCGTTCAATTGCTCAATGGCCTGGCCGGAGCATCTTCCTTGTTTTTGGTGGCCGCCGGGCTGTCATTGATTTTCGGGGTGACCCGGATCGTGAACTTTGCCCACGGCTCATTTTTCATGCTGGGCATTTACCTGGCTTACTCCCTGGTCGAACACCTGGGGCGCAAGCTGGGCCTGGCCTGGAGTTTCTGGGTGCTGCTGCTGTTGGCAGCGGTCATCTCCGGCGTCCTGGGGGCGCTGGTCGAAATTGTGTTGCTGCGGCGCATTTACAAAGCGCCGGAGCTGTTCCAGCTGCTGGCCACCTTTGCGCTGGTGCTGGTGATCAAGGATGCCGCCTTGTGGGTCTGGGGCCCGGAAGATTTGCTCGGGCCGCGCGCGCCCGGCTTGGCGGGCTCCATCGACATTTTGGGGCGACGCTTTCCTACTTATGACCTGTTGCTGATGGTCATCGGCCCCGTGATCTTGGGGCTGCTGTGGCTGCTGCTGACGCGCACCCGCTTTGGCACCTTGGTGCGCGCCGCCACCCAGGACCGCGAAATGGTGGGCGCCCTGGGCATTCACCAAAGCTGGCTTTTCACCGGCGTGTTTGCGCTGGGCTGCACCTTGGCTGGTTTGGGCGGCGCCTTGCAGCTGCCACGCGAGCCCGCCAACCTCGGGCTCGATTTGCTGACCATTGGCGACGCTTTTGTCGTGGTGGTGGTGGGCGGCATGGGCTCGATTCCGGGGGCCTATGTGGCGGCGCTGCTGATCGCAGAAATCAAGGCCTTGTGCGTGGGCATTGGCACCGTGGAGTTGTGGGGCATCTCGTTTGCCTTTTCCAAGCTCACGCTGGTGGCCGAATTTTTGGTGATGGCCGTGGTGCTGATGGTGCGTCCCTGGGGTTTGTTGGGCAAGCCGCAAAGCCCCTCACGCAATGCCGCGGGCTCGGAGGCACCGCTGGTGCTGGGCAGCGCCACCCAAAACTGGGTGTGGGGATTGTGTGGCGCTATCCTGTTGGCCTTGCCTTACCTGACCGCCCAATCGCCTTACACCACGGTGTTGGCCATTGACCTGATGACGGCGGCCTTGTTTGCCTGCAGCCTGCACTTCATCATGGGGCCGGCCGGCATGCACTCGTTTGGGCATGCGGCTTATTTTGGTTTGGGCGCCTATGTGGCGGCGTTGCTGGTGCTGCGCGCGGGCTTGCCGATGGAAGTCACCCTGGTGCTGGCCCCGATGCTGACCGCAGGCGCGGCTGTGGTGTTCGGTTGGTTCTGCGTGCGCTTGTCGGGCGTTTACCTGGCCATGCTGACCTTGGCGTTCGGTCAAATTTTGTGGTCCATCTGCTTCCAATGGGACAGCTTCACCGGTGGCAGCAACGGCTTGACCGGCGTCTGGCCCAGCCCTTGGCTGACCGACAAGAAAAATTATTACTACCTCACCCTGTTGCTCACGGCCTTGGGGGTGTATGCCTTGCGTCGCATGTTGTTCGCGCCTTTTGGCTACGCCTTGCGCGCCAGCCGCGACTCGCTGTTACGGGCCGACGCCATCGGCATGAACGTGAAGCACTTGCAATGGGCTGGCTTTGTGGTGGCAGCCTTGTTTGCCGGTGCGGCAGGCGCCTTGTTTGCGTTTTCCAAAGGCAGCATCTCACCGGACAGCATGGGCGTGTCCAAATCGGTCGATGGCTTGGTGATGGTGCTGTTGGGCGGCGTGCAAACGGTGGTGGGCCCCTTGGTGGGCGCCATCAGCTTCACCTGGCTGCAAGACAGCATTTCGCGCAGCACAGACTACTGGCGCGCTTTGTTGGGTGGCACCATGTTGTTGCTGGTCATTGCTTTCCCGCAAGGCCTGGCGGGGTTTGTCCAGGATTGGCTGGCGCATCGTCGCAGTGCGCGTGCCCATGCAGCGCAAGGGGGTGCCGCATGAGTTTGCTTTCTGTGCAAGGCTTGGGCAAGTCCTTTGGTGGCAACCGCGCGGTGGACGATGTGTCCTTCACGGTGGCGCCGGGCGAATTGCTGGCGCTCATCGGCCCCAATGGCGCGGGCAAGTCCACCACCTTCAACATGGTGAACGGCCAGCTGACCCCGGACAGTGGCTCGATTCAACTCGATGGCCAGGAATTGATCGGCCGGCGACCGCGCGAGGTTTGGCAGATGGGCGTGAGCCGCACCTTTCAGATCGCCGAAACTTTTTCCTCGCTCACGGTAGCCGAGAATGTGCAAATGGCCTTGCTGTCAGACGACAACCGCTTGTTCTCCCTGTGGCGACGCGCCACCCATTACCGCAAAAACGATGCCCTGGCTTTGCTGGCGCAAGTGGGGTTGCAAGCGCAAGCCGACCGGCCCTGCAGCGAGCTGGCCTATGGCGATGTGAAGCGCCTGGAACTCGCCATTGCCTTGGCCAACAAGCCCCGCCTGTTGCTGATGGACGAGCCCACCGCAGGCATGGCACCGGCCGAGCGCAACAAGCTCATGGCCTTGACGCGTGACTTGGTGTCGCAGCATGGCTTGGCCGTGTTGTTCACCGAGCACAGCATGGATGTGGTGTTTGGCTTTGCCGATCGCATCATCGTGCTGGCGCGGGGCCGGCTGATTGCCGAGGGCCAGGCACAAGACATTCGACAGAACCCGAAAGTGCAGGAGGTTTACTTCGGCAGCGGCAAGACTTTTGAGCGCGGAGCCCACGCATGACGACAGCATCGAGCGGGTTGTTGCAAACCCAAGGACTGAATGCCTGGTACGGCGCAGCGCAAATTCTTTTCGACGTGAACCTGGAGGTGGGTCGCGGTGAGGTGGTGGCCTTGATGGGGCGCAACGGCGCGGGCAAATCCACCACGCTGAAAGCCATCATGGGCATGATGCCGCGCCGCAGTGGCGCCATTTCATTTTTGGGGCAAGACATTTCCAACGCCCAGCCTTACCAGGTGGCCCGCCAGGGCTTGGGCTTTGTGCCCGAAGACCGGCGCGTTTTCTCGGAGCTCACGGTGCTGGAAAACTTGAGCGTGGGCCGCCAAGGGCCGCGCCAGTTTCCCGACGGCAGCCCCGCACCCTACTGGACGCATGACAAGCTTTTCAAGCTCTTTCCCAACCTGGGCGAGATGCAAGAGCGTGCCGGCGGGCGCATGAGCGGTGGCGAGCAGCAAATGCTGACGGTGGCACGCACCTTGATGGGCAACCCCTTGCTGGTCTTGCTGGACGAGCCTTCAGAAGGCGTTGCGCCCGTCATCGTCGAGCAAATGGCCGACATGATCCTGGCCCTGAAAGCCGAGGGCGTGAGCATTTTGCTGTCCGAGCAAAACCTGCACTTCGCACAGTGGGTGTCGGACCGCGCCTATGTGCTGGAAAAAGGGCAAATTCGCCACCAGGCCAGCATGCGCGATTTGGTGGACGACGAGGAAGTGCAACGCAACTACCTCAGCGTGTGACGACGACGCCAGCGTTGATGAGCACAACCCCACCAGTTCAGACGCAAGTCCCATTGACCATCAACGGTCAGGCACATGCATTGACCGTGACGCGCGCCACCACCTTGCTGCATGTGCTGCGCAACGACCTGGCCCTGAACGGCCCCAAGCTGGGCTGTGGCTTGGGGCAGTGCGGTGCGTGCACCGTCTGGGTGGACGGCGAGGCTGCCAGGTCTTGTGTCATGCCTGTGCAGGAACTGGCGGGCCGAGAGATCACCACCCTGGAAGGCCTGGGCACGCTGGACCAACCGCACCTGGTTCAACAAGCATTCATCGACGCCCAAGCCGCGCAGTGCGGCTACTGCCTGAACGGCATGATCATGATGGCGGCGCGGCTGCTGCAAGACAACGACGACCCCAGCGACTACGACATTCGCCGCGCCTTGTCAGCCAATTTGTGCCGCTGTGGCACCCACCTGGAAATCATGCAAGCGGTGCGCCTGGCGGCGCAGCGCTTGCGCGCGCAAAAGAAGGGCGCGGCATGACGGCCTGGCGTTCGCAGCAGGTGCAAACCCGCGCCGAGATTTTGCAAGCCAAGGGGGTGTTGCGCGTGGTGCGCCCGCCCATGGCGGCGCCCCCGGCCATCAAGGGCCAACCCAGTTTTGTCGCCAGTGACCCCGCTGAAGGCTTGGAAGTGCTGGTGGCGGTGTGGGACGATGGCAGTGTCACCGCCTTGCATGGTCATGTGGATTTGGGCACGGGCTTGCGCACCGCCCTGACCCAGGTGGTGGCCGAAGAGTTGGATGTGCCCGTCGAACAGGTGCACATGCTCATGGGCAGCACCGCGGCCGCGCCCAACCAGGGCGCCACGATTGCCAGCACGTCGCTGCAAATCCATGCCCAGCCCTTGCGCGTGGCCGCCGCCCAGGCGCGCCGCTGGTTAAAGGCCCAAGGGGCTGAAGAAGGTGCCTGGTCCCCACAAGTGCCGGCCCAGGGGCTCGACCTGCTGTTGGACCTGAACACGCCGGTCAAGTCACCTCAAGACTACCGCGTGGTGGGCACCAGCATGCCACGCGTCGACATCCCTGGCAAAGCCACGGGCGAGGCCATGTTTGTGCACGACCTGCGCATGCCGGGCATGCTGCATGGCCGTGTGGTGCGACCGCCATATGCGGGCGCCGACCACGGGGACTTCATTGGCAACACCCTGGAGTCGGTCGATGCCCAGTCGATTGCCCACATTCCGGGCATTCGCGCGGTGGTGGTGCAGCGTGACTTTGTGGGCGTGGTGGCCGAGCGCGAAGAACACGCCGAACAAGCCCAGCGTGAACTGGTGGTGCACTGGAAGCCCTGGCCTGGCATGGACAAGGTGGACGACCTGGCGCAGGCCTTGCGCAACAACCCGAGCACGCCGCGCGAACTGGTGAACGAGGGCGACATCGAGCAGGCCCTGGCCCAAGCGGAGCAAACCCTGGAACGCACTTATGTGTGGCCTTACCAGATGCATGCCTCGATTGGCCCTTCGTGTGCGGTCGCGGTGTGGCTGCAAGGACAAGACACGCAGGCGCCCGATCTGCAGTTGCGGGTCTGGGCGGGCACGCAGAATCCCCATGTGTTGCGCGCCGACCTGGCGCGCTTGATGGGCACGCGCGATGTGCAAGTGGACGTGGTGCGCATGGAGGCCGCAGGCTGCTATGGCCGCAACGGCGCCGACGACGTGGCAGCCGATGCCGCCTTGCTGGCCAAGGCCGTGGGCGCGCCGGTGCGCGTGCAATTGACGCGTGAGCAAGAGCATCTGTGGGAGCCCAAGGGCGCCGCGCAATGGATGCAAGTGCGTGGCGGCTTGCAAGCCGATGGTCAGCCGGTGGGTTACGATTTTCAGACGGCCTACCCCTCCAATGGCGCGCCCACCTTGGCGCTGCTGCTGACGCGCACCCTCGAGCCGCTGGCCCAGGCCTACGAGATGGGCGACCGCACCGCGCGTCCGCCGTATGACTACGGCAATTTGCGCGTCACCGTCAACGACATGGCGCCGATCTTGCGCGCCTCCTGGCTGCGGGGCGTGTCGGCGTTGCCGAATTCTTTTGCCCACGAAAGCTACATTGACGAATTGGCCACGGCAGCGGGTGAGGACCCGGTGGCCTTTCGCTTGCGCCTGCTGTCGGACCCGCGGGCGCGTGAACTGGTGCAGGCCACGGCCGAGCGCGCCAAGTGGCTGCCCCACACCGAGCCCAAGCAACAAGCAGCGCAAGGCGAGTGGCTGCAAGGGCAGGGCTTTGCCTATGCGCGCTATGTGCACAGCAAATGGCCAGGTTTTGGCGCGGCCTGGGCGGCCTGGGTGGCCGATGTGGAAGTTCACCAGACCACCGGTGAGGTGCATGTCAAACGCGTGGTGGTCGGCCATGACGCGGGCCTGATGGTGAACCCGCAAGGCGTGCAGCATCAGGTGCATGGCAATGTCTTGCAAACCACCAGCCGCGCCTTGAAGGAGCGGGTGCAAACCGACCCGCAGACCGGCGCGGTCACCAGCCAGGAGTGGGGCAGTTACCCGATTCTCAGTTTCCGCGAAGTGCCGGTGATCGAGGTGATGCACATGCCGAGGCCTGATCAGCCCTCGTTGGGGGCAGGCGAGTCGTCCTCGGTGCCAGGCACAGCGGCCATTGCCAATGCGATTTTTGATGCCACCGGCATTCGGTTCCGTCAGCCACCGTTCACGCCCGAAGTGGTGCGCGCGGCCCTGAACCCTTTGCCGCCACCCGAGCGCGCAGCCCCGGTGCCGCCGGTGCAAGAGGTCGCGCCGCAGGCCGCACCGCATGCGTCTCAAGGCTGGCGCCGGCGCTGGAAGCAATGGGGTGGCCTGGCGTTGGGCGTGCTGACGGTGACGGCCGCCAGCCTGGGCTGGCGCAGCAGCCTGCCGCAAGTGCAACGCATCGACACCTCGGCCTTCAGTGCGCAGCAATTGGCACGCGGTCAGCAGCTGGCCGCCTTGGGCAATTGCGCAGGCTGTCACACGGCTGAGGATGGCGTGCGCAATGCCGGAGGCCGTCCCATGGTGACGCCGTTCGGCACCATTTACACCACCAACCTCACTCCTGATCCTGAGACGGGCCTTGGGCGTTGGTCTTTCCGCGCGTTCGAGCGCGCCATGCGCGAGGGCATCTCGCGCGATGGCCGTCACTTGTACCCGGCCTTCCCCTACACCGCGTTCTCGCGCATGACCGACGAAGACATGATGGCCTTGTATGCCTGGCTCATGAGCCAGCCGGCCGTGGCCTCTCAACCCCCCGAAACCCAACTCGCATTTCCCTTCAATTGGCGCGCAGGCATGGCTGTGTGGAATGGCCTGTTCCACACGGGCCTCCCCCTGGAAGTCGATGCCTCGAAGTCGGATGCCTGGAACCGTGGCGCCTATTGGGTCGAGTCCTTGGGGCATTGCGGCGCCTGCCACACGCCACGCAATGCCTTGGGCGCCGAGCGCGACACCGTGGCTTATTTGCAGGGTGCCAAGGTGGATGGCTGGGAGGCCCCCGCCTTGACCGCCTTGAACCGCGCACCCGTGCCGTGGACAGAACAAGAGTTGTTCCGTTACCTGCGACAAGGGCACACCGAACACCATGGCGGGGCGGCCGGCCCCATGGCGCAGGTGGTGCGTGAATTGGCCAGCGTACCCGATGAGGTCATTCGCGACATGGCCACCTACCTGGCCTCTTTCTCAGCGCCCAGCGCAGGCGCTGTGGCGTCGGAAGTGAAAGCGCGCGAGGTGGTGGCCCAAGCGGCCGCGCGCGCGCCAGCGCCCTCGGCAGCGCAACGCCAGTTTGAGGGCAGTTGTGGCGCCTGCCACCATGAAGGCGAAGGCCCCAAGCTCTTGGGCGTCAATGCGCCCTTGGCCTTGAACACCAATGTGCACAGCGATGACCCGGACAACCTGATTCAAATCATCTTGCAAGGCTTGCAGGCGCCGCCATCGCGCGAGGTGGGCTTCATGCCCAGCTTCCGCCACAGCCTGAACGACGCACAAATTGCCGACATCGTGGGCTGGATGCGCAGCCGCTATGCCCCCGATCGCCCGGCCTGGGACAAGCTGCCCCAGCGGGTGGCGCAATTGCGCCATCAGCTGCGTGAGACCTCGGCCAATCCGTCGCGGCCATAACCCAGCACCTGCCGCCACACAGCGTGTGCTGCAGCGTCAGAATCACCCCGCCATGCCACGATCTGGTCGGGGCGAATGAGCGCCAGGGGTTGCTCGTAAAGGGCCAACAAGGCCGGGTCGGTGTGGTGAACCACTTTCAGGTCGGCACCACAGGCTTGCGCCGCTTTTTCCCAGCCGGCGGTGTCGGGCGGCGTGGGGCCCAGGGCCAGCAGCGTCCATTCACGGTGGAAAGTGTCAAACAGCGAACGGCCATCGGCCAGCCAGGCATGGGGCGGTCGTCCACCCGGCGCGGCTGTGGGCACATACACATTCGGTTCGTCTGCGGGGATGGCGCTGCCATCGGCCACGATGACCGGCGAGCCGTCGTAGCGCCCGCCGAAGGTCACGCCGGGGATGTTGAATTCCAGGCGCACATGGGCATTGAAATAGTCGCTGGCTTCAGCCCTTGCGGCAGCGCCCTCTGGCGTGTCGCTCTCCAGGGTTGCGGTCACAGGGTAGAGCCCGACCGAGTCGGCAAAGCGGCGGGCATAGCCGGTGTTGCGCTGGGCCAGCATTTTGCGCTCCCAGGCATAGCTGTTGAGCAAGGCCGGGTCGGCTTGCCCGCCCAAGACCGCTGACAGTTTCCACCCAAGGTTGACGGCATCTTCCACGCCGGTGTTGTAGCCCAGGCCCCCTGTGGGCGTGAACAGGTGGGCAGCGTCGCCGATCAGGAAAATCCGGCCTGCTGACAATTTTTGCGCGACCAAGGCATGGCCAGCCGTCCAGGTTTGGTGAGACAGCACCTCAATGGGCAGATCGCAGCCCAGGGCCTGGCGCACCACGCGGCGCGCGTCTTCCTCGGTCCAGGCATCGGCATCTTCGCCCTCGTGAATGGCCGCGTGGAAAGCGAACTCTGACACTCCGTCCACCGAGGCCAGCAAGGCGCGGCGTTCCTCGTTGACCGTGACATACATCCAGGCGCGCGCATGCGGCATGCGCTCGTAAAAAGTGGGCGCGCGCAGGTAAACGGCAAACATCTGCCCGCCCATGTAGCTGCGCTTCATGCCGGTGGCGCCTTCGTAGGACACGCCGAGTTGGTGCCGTACGCCGCTGCGCGGACCGTCGGCGCCAATCAGGTAGTGCGCTTTGACTTGAACCTCGGGGCCGCTGCCATCGGTGGGCCGCACCACCGCCTCGATGTGCGTGCCGCAGTCCTGGTGACGCACCAGTGTCCAGCCATAGCGGATGTCGTTGCTCGGCCATTTCTCGGCATGGCGGCGCAGCACCGGCTCCACATATTTTTGCGAGATTCGGTGGGGCAATTCGGCTGCGCTCCAGGAGCCCGCCATCTGGCGAATGGCTTTCACAGCTTGCGCGGCGGTGGGCAAGGACAAACGGGCCAACTCGTGGTGCGTCAGCCGGGTGAAGTACGCAATGTCGGTGGGATGGTCGGGCGGCAAGCCCAGCGCCCGAATTTCTTGCACGAAGCCCAGGCGCCGGTAATGCTCCATGGTGCGCGCCTGCGTGGCGTTGGCTTGCGGGTTGAAGGCGGTCGAGGGTTTGGCGTCGACCAGCAAGCAGCGGATGCCGCGCGGGCCGAGCTCGTTGGCCAGCATCAGGCCACTGGGGCCGCCGCCGATGATGAGAACTTGGGTGTCAATCATGAGGGGTTGGAAAATCGGGTGGTCCACTTGCGCTCGAAGCCCTGGGCCAGGAACCGCTCGGCCATGAAGTCCACAAAGGTTCGGACCTTGGCCGACAAATGCTTGCGGTTCGGGTAGGCCAGGTTGATGGTGAGGCGGGGCAAGTCCCAGTCTTCCAGCAAGGGCACCAGACGGCCGGCCACGATGTCTTCGTAGACGATGTAGCTGGGCTGCACCAGGATGCCCAAACCCTCCAGTGCCGCAGACCGCAGAATCTGGCCATCGTTGGATTCCAGCAGGCCTTTGGCATGGACCGTGGTGACCTGGCCATCGCGCTGAAACCGCAGGTCGTTGGGCGTGTTGGCGTAGGTGTAGATCAGCAGCTTGTGCCGCTGCAAATCGTCCAGGGATTTGGGAAAGCCATGCTGTGCCAAATACCGGGGGGAGGCTGCCAGCACGCGCCGTGTTTCGGCCAACCGGCGGATGGTGATGTTGGAGTCGGGCTCGAACTCGCGGGTGCGAATGGCCACATCGATGTTGTCATCGATCATGTCCTGGTAGCGGTTGGCGGCCTCCACATGCACATTCACCAGGGGATAGCGTTGGGTGTACTCGCGCAAGATGGGCGCCACATGGTGCATGGCAAACGACAGCGAGGCCATGATGCGCAGGGTGCCGCTGGGATTGACGGTTTTGGCGTTGACGGCCTGCTCGGCATCCTTGAGTTCGCCCAAGATGCCTTTGGCGCGCGAGAAAAACTCTTGCCCGGTTTCGGTCAGAAACAGGCGGCGGGTGTTACGTTCCACCAAGCGCGCGCCCAAGCGGTCTTCCAGCGCGGACAAATGCCGACTGGCCGCTGCATTGGACAGCGACAAGGCTTGGGCGGCACGGCTCAGGCTGCCGGTCTCGGCGACCTGGACAAAAAGTTCGAGTTCGGTCCAACGGTCCATGGGTTTTCCGCTGCGTGGAAAAGTCATTTGCCGCAGTGGCGTTGGCGCGATTGTCCGTCGCTTTTACAGTGGATGACAGACAATGCAGAAAAACGCGCTGGGACAGCGTCACCTGGAGGACAGCATGGACAACACAATGGAACAACAACTGCGTATCAGGCAACTGGTGGAAAACTGGGCGGTCTGGCGCGATGCCGGCCTGTGGGAGCGGTTTCGCACCGTTTGGCACGACGATGGCGTGATGATGGCCACCTGGTTTCAGGGGCCCTTTGAAGAGTTCATTCGCGTCACCATCGAAGGCTGGAACAAGGGCGTGAGCATTCTTCACTTTCTGGGGGGCTCGTCCATCGATGTGCAGGGCACGCGCGCCATCGCCCAGACCAAGATGACCATTTCTCAGCGCGGCCTGGTCGAGGGCGTGTTGTGCGACGTGGTGTGCACCGGCCGCTTCTACGATTTCTTTGAAGAGCGCAACGGGCGTTGGGGTTTGGTGCATCGCCAGCCCATTTACGAGAAAGACCGCATTGACCCGGTCGACCCAGCGGCCCAACTGACGCTCGACCCGGTGGCCCTGGCCGAGTTTCCGGAGGGCTACCGCCATTTGGCCTACATCCAGACGCGCATTGGCTACAAGGTGAAGATGGACATGCCCATGCTCAAAGGCGAGAAGGTGCAAGACCTGTACCGTCGCGGTGGCAACTGGTTGGCAGGCCAGCCTTTGGAGCGCTGAACATGACGATGCATCGCAGAGACTGTTTGAGCAGCTTGGTCGCCTTGGCGGGCGCCTGGCACGGCCTGAGTTGGGCGCAAGACGCTTACCCCAACCGCGCCATCCGCGTGATCGTGCCGCAGCCCCCTGGCGGCGGCTTTGACTTCGTGGCGCGCGTGCTGGCCGACAAGTTGGCACAAACCTTCAAGGCCGGCGTGGTGGTGGAAAACCGCACAGGCTCTGGCACCTTGGTTGGCACCGACCTGGCCGCCAAAGCCGCCCCTGATGGCTATACCTTGCTGATGGGCTCGGTGTCCAACCTGGTGTTGAACGCGGGCTTGTTCAAAAACCTAAGCTATGACCCCTTGCGCGACTTCGAACCGATTGGCCTGGCTGTGGGTTACAGCTACACCTTGCTGGCGCGCAAGGATTTGCCTTTTTCCTCTTTGACAGAGTTGGTGGCCCATGCCCGTGCCAACCCCGGCGCCCTCAGTTTTGCGTCGGCGGGAAACGGGTCAGGTCAGCATGTGCTGGCCGCTGCTTTGTGGCATTTGGCTGGCGTTCAACTGACCCATGTGCCTTACCGCGGCGCGCAACCGGCCTACACCGACCTGCTGGGTGGGCGTGTCGATGTGTTTTTCGATTTGTCGTCCACCGCCCGTCCGCATGTCGAGTCTGGCAACCTGCGGGCCCTGGCTGTGTCCGGCGGACAGCGACTGGCCATGCACCCCAACGTGCCCACGGTGCGCGAAACCGGTGTGGCCCCCTTGGAGCTCGAGTCCTGGTTTGGCTATTTCGCGCCCGCCAAAACCCCAGCGCCCGAATTGGCCCGTTTGCGTGGTGAAATGCGCAAAGTCATGCAGTCACCCGATGTGATCGAGCGATTTGAAAAGGCCGGAGGCCGCCCCCTGTCCCTGGTCGGCGATGAGGCGCGTGCCGTTTGGCGGCGTGACCTGGAGCGCTGGATCCCCTTGATGAAAGCCGCTGGGCTACAACCCGAATGATGCAGGAGCAGACCCCATGAGAAACCTCAACCAAGACAACATCACCCAAGCGGTGATTGCCAGCTTTTCCAACACGCCCGACCCACGGCTGAAGGAAATCATCACCAGCCTGGTGCAACACCTGCATTCTTTTGCACGCGAGGTGAAGCTGACCGAAGAAGAATGGTTCAAGGGCATTCAGTACCTGACGGCCACCGGCCACAAGTGCACCGACGTGCGCCAGGAATTCATTTTGCTGAGCGATGTGCTGGGCCTGTCCATGCTCACCATCGCCATGAACCAGGACAAGCCGCCAGGGTGCACCGAGGCCACCGTGTTTGGCCCCTTCTTCCTGGAAGATGCACCGCACTACGAATTGGGCGCCGATGTTTCCAACGGCGCCAAGGGCGCGCCTTGCTGGGTGGAAGGCTCGGTGCGTGGCCTGGGCGGTGAGCCCATTGCGAATGCCACCATCAACGTCTGGCAAGCCGACGAAGACGGCCTGTACGACGTTCAGTACGAGTCGCTGGGGCATTCCCAAGCGCGCGGCATCATGAAGTCGGATGCCACAGGCCGTTACTACTTCAAGACCATTGTGGCCGAGCCCTATCCCATTCCGGTGGACGGCCCGGTGGGCACCTTGTTGGGCGCCACCCAGCGTCACCCCTGGCGTCCGGCCCATTTGCACTTCATGGTGGAAGCGCCGGGCTACGAGCGGCTCATCACCCATGTGTTCCGCGATGAGGACAAATACCTGGATTCAGACGCGGTGTTTGGCGTGCGCCAATCGCTGGTGGCCGATTGGACACAGCTGCCCGATGGCAGCTACCGCATGGACTATGACTTTGTGCTGAACCCCAAGGCCAAAGCCTGAACAAGCCATGATCAAGCACATTGTCATGTGGAATGTCCGGGGTGCTGACGCCCAGGAAAAAGCCCAAGGCATTGCGCACCTCAAGCAAGCCTTTGAAAGCTTGCGGGGCCAGATTCCCGGCATGCAGCATTTGGAAATCGGCGTTGACACGAGCGCTGTCGATTACGCCTGCGACGTGGTGCTGTATTCCGAGTTTGAGTCACAGCAGGCCCTCGATGCCTATGCGGTTCATCCCGCGCATTTGCGGGTGCGCCAAGAGTTGGATGGCTTGCGCATCGCACGCCATCAGGTCGACTACGTCCTGAGCTGACAGGCGGACCTGGCATTGACCGACTGGTTCATCACCGACCCGAGGTTTTATGCGGCGGCCATTCCCGCCGTGCTGTTGTTGGGCATCAGCAAAAGCGGCTTCGGTTCAGGGTTTGGCGCCTTGGCGGTGCCGCTCATTTCGCTGACCGTGACCGTGCCGCAGGCCGCAGCCATTTTGATGCCCGTGTTGTTTGTGCTGGACATTCTGGGCCTGAATGCCTACCGAAGGGGCTACGACCTGGCGTTGCTGAAATTCCTGGTGCCCTGTGCCTTGATCGGGGTGTTCCTGGGGTTTGTGCTCTTTCGCGTCATGGACGCCCACCTGGTGGCGGGCTTGGTGGGGGTGTGCACTTTGCTGTTTTTGGCGCAGCGCCTGTTGTTCCCGCCGCGCGCTGACGCGCCGCCACCCCCGCGCTGGTTGGGCGCCATCCTCACCGTGACCTCGGGCTTCACCAGCTTCATTGCCCATGCGGGCGGCCCGCCCTTGAATGCCTATGTGTTGCCTCTGCGCTTGCCCCCCTTCACCTTCACCGCCACCATGGCGGTCTTGTTTTTCTTTGTGAACATGGCCAAGTGGCTGCCTTATGCTTACCTGGGTTTGCTCGATTGGCGCGGCTTAGGCACAGCCTTGATGCTGTTGCCCTTTGCCCCCATTGGGGTCTGGGCTGGCTTGCGCGTGGCCCGCGTGATTCAGCCAAAATTGTTTTACCGTTTGGTGCACCTGGGCCTGTTCCTGACAGGCTGCAAGCTGGTGTGGGATGGCTTTTTGAGTGGAGCACATGCATGAGAGTGTTTGAAACTTTGCAAGACCTGGCCGCCTGTGTCGGCCAGGAGGTGGCGGTCAGCGATTGGATCGCCGTGACCCAGGAACAGGTCAACCAGTTTGCCGAGGCCACCGGTGACCCGCAATGGATTCATGTGGACGTGGAGCGTGCCAAAAACGGGCCGTTTGGCGGCACCATTGCCCACGGCTTTCTGACCCTGTCCATGTTGCCGAAGTTTTTCGAAAGCTCGTTTGAAATTCGCCAGACCCGCATGGGCATCAATTACGGCTTGAACCGTGTGCGCTTCACCTCGGTGGTGCCGGTAGGCTCGCGCTTGCGCGCGCGCATGACGCTGAAGGCGGCGGAATGGATCGAGCAGGGCGGCTTGCAGATGACCTGGTCAGTCACCGTGGAGCGCGAGGGCCACGACAAGCCTGTGTGTGTGGCCGAGTCGCTGAGCCGCCGCTACCCCTGAGGCGGTCTCAAGCAAAGCCTTGCTGGCGCCAGGCTTCGTAGACCACCACCGCCACCGAATTCGACAGGTTCAGGCTGCGCTGGCCAGCGCGCATGCTCAGCCGCAAGCGCTGAGGCCCAGGAAAGCTGTCGCGTATTTCAGCGGGCAAGCCGGCGGTTTCGCTGCCAAAGAAAAACCAATCGCCTGGCTGAAAGGCCATGTTGTGCACACTTTGCTCACCGCGGGTGGTCAGCGCATAGCAGCGCGCGGGGTCGGGCTGCATGGCCTGTTGAAATGCGGCCCAGTGGGCGTGGCGACGCACCTCGGCGTACTCGTGGTAATCCAGGCCGGCGCGGCGCATCAGGCGGTCTTCCATGGAGAAGCCCAGCGGCTCAATCAGGTGCAAGTCGCAGCCCGTGTTGGCGGCCAAGCGGATCACGTTGCCGGTGTTGGGCGGG
This sequence comes from uncultured Bordetella sp., assembly GCA_964442645.1. Taxonomy (GTDB): domain Bacteria; phylum Pseudomonadota; class Gammaproteobacteria; order Burkholderiales; family Burkholderiaceae_C; genus Limnohabitans. The sequence continues at coordinate 134,251 of CAYTZZ010000003.1, forward strand.
ATTTCGGGGTGAACCAGGACAATATGAAACATCCCCCAAGCTTAACTTTTCTCTAACGGGTTGGCGTATGGGGCGTCAGTGCGTGCCAAGACCAGGGTGGTGATGTGGGCCACCCCCGCGTGGCGCAGTACCTGGCACGCGGCCTCCAGCGAAGCGCCTGTGGTCATCACATCGTCTACCAGGACCACACGCGCATCGCGCAAACGGTGGCGGTGCGACGGGTCCAGAATGAAGCTGCCAGCCACATTGCGCAGGCGCTCTTCGCGCGGCAACTCAGACTGCGCGGGGGTGTCGCGCCATTTTTGCAGCCAATGGACCGGCAATGACAGCTTGAGGCCCTGACCCAGGCTGCGGGCCAGCAGCAAGGCTTGGTTGTAGCCGCGCTCGCGCAAGCGTTGCTCGGACAGCGGCATGGGCAACAGGCAAGTGGCCTGTTCCAGTGCAGGCTCGACCCAGGGCGCGTGGCGCATGAGTTGCCCGAGGCTCTTTGCCAGACCCAATTCGCCATGAAATTTCAGTCGCGCCACGCAGGCTTGCCAGGGGTAGCCGTAATCGACGGCGCACAAACAGGCGTCCCAGACCGGGGGGGTGGCACGACAGGCAGAACACACCGGGTTGGCACCTGGCAGGGCGCACCGTTGGCAGCGCGCACGGGGCTGGGCAAAATTCAGAACGCAGCTTTCACACAGGGCCGGGCCAGGCCATTGGTGGCAGATCAGGCATTCCGAGGGCAGGGTCATCCCCCAATATACTGCCCCCTATGCCTGAGATGCACCAGAACAACCCTGTCAACGCCGCGCCACCCACGGTGGACCCGGTGGCCGCCGCCCGTTGGTGGCAAGGCGGGGTCGGCATGGGGCAGGGGGGCGAGGCCTGGTTGCATGACGAGGTGTCGCGCCGCATGGAAGATCGTCTGCAGTGGATTCGCCTGCAACCCCAGCGCTGGGTTCACTGGATGCCCACACTGGGCGGCTTGCAAGCCCATGCGCGCCTGGCGCAACGGTACCCGCAAGCGCAGCCCCAGGTGGTGGAAGCTTCGCCCGCGCGCTTGCTGGCGGCCAAGCAGGCCTTGTTGCCCGCCTGGTGGCGTCGCTGGGGTCGCACCGTGCCTGATTTTCAGCCGCCCGCGCCGGGACATGCCCAGATGGTCTGGGCCAACATGCTGCTGCACGGCAGTGCCGACCCCCAGCGCCTGTTCCAGCAATGGCACCAAGCATTGGCTGTCGATGGCTTTGTGATGTTTTCTTGCCTTGGACCCGACACCTTGCGTGAGTGGCATGCCATGTACCAGCAACTGGGATGGCCTCCCGCTGGGTCGGCACTGACCGACATGCATGATTGGGGCGACATGCTGATTCAGGCTGGGTTTGCCGAGCCGGTGATGGACATGGAGCGCATCACCCTGACCTATGACAGCCCCGACAAACTGCTGCAGGATTTGCGCAGCATGGGCCGCAACTTGCACCCCCAACGTTTTCAAGGCCTGCGGGGTCGGCGCTGGCGTGAAAAGCTGTTGGCCGCGATGCGCGAGCACCTGGCCCTGCCCGATGGCAGCGGTCGCTTGGCGCTGACCTTTGAAATCATTTACGGGCATGCGCTGAAACCCGTGCCAAGGGTGCCGGTGGCGCCCCAAACGGCGGTTTCGCTGGCCGACATGCGCAGCTTGCTGAAGCAAGCGGGGGACAGTGCACAAGCCCCCCCAGCCTCTTGACCATGGACGGAATTTTCTTTTGAGTGAGACACCGCAAAAACGCGCCCCGCGCTACCGCGTGTGGGGCCGCTGGGCCTTGTTGGGTTTGGCATGGGCCGTCGCCGGTGCAGCGCTGCTGCTGGGCCGTGCACAACTGTCGCTGGCCGATGAAAGCTTGGCTTTGCAGGCGGCCATCGAGGCCCGCCTGCAGGAAACCGAGCTGGACACTCTGAGCCTGCTGGAGAACCCCGCGGCCTGGGCGCAAATGCACCAGCGCGTGGCCCTCGAAGGGTTTTGGCTGATGCAACACACGCTGTTGCTGGAAAGCCGCGATGCCAAGAGCCGGCCCGGTGCCTGGGTGATGACGCCATTGCAGCTCGATGCCAGCACCGCCGTCTGGGTGCAGCGTGGCTGGCTTGCGCGCGACGCCGCCCAACAGGGCCCCTGGCCAGAATTTCAAACCGAGGGCGGCGTGGTCCGGCTGCAGGGCCGCGTTGCGCCGGAGCCCACTCCCCTTGTGAAGTCGGCCTCCGATTCGGTACCCAGTGCATCAGGGTCTTCCAAGATTAGGCAAAATCTCACATTGGCGCAGTTCAGGGAAGAAACCGGCGTGCAGGCCTTGGCCGTGGTGTTGCAAACAGATGAGCCAGACGAAGGGCTTGTGCGCGAAGTGCCAGCCCCCGCAGCCGAGGCCAAGCATCACCAGCAGCGTGCCGACCAGTGGTTTGTGCTGGCGGCGTTGTTGGCCTTGGCCTGTGTCTGGTTTCAATGGATTCGACCTCTTTTTCATGCAAGGCGCTCTTCTTCCTGACAGCCACTGCCGGCCCAGATTCCTTTTTTTATGAGCGTCAACCTTTACAACCTCAGCCCTGTCGGGCACCTGCTGATCATGGGCGCCTTGCTGGCCTTGGGCCCCTTGACCTGGGTCTGGCTGCGCCATCGACACCAGAGCCCAGGGCATCGGGTTCGCCAACTGACCCTGCTGACCCTGTTCCTGACCTTTGACCTGGTGATGTTCGGCGCCTTCACGCGCCTGACCGACTCGGGCCTGGGCTGCCCGGATTGGCCAGGTTGCTATGGCCATGCCAGCCCGGTCGGGGCCGGTGCCCAGATTGCCGCCGAACAGGCCCGTTTGCCCACCGGCCCGGTCACCGAGGTGAAGGCCTGGATCGAGATGCTGCACCGTTACTTTGCGACGGCAGTGGGCGTGCTGATTCTGACCTTGGCCATCGATGCCTGGTGGCCGCGTCGCTCAGCCGAGCCCGCAGCTCGGCCTTCCAGAGGATTGGCCACACTCACTTTGTTGTGGGTGATGCTGCAAGGCGCTTTTGGTGCCTTGACCGTCACCATGAAACTGTTTCCAGCCATCGTCACCCTGCACCTGCTCGGTGGGCTGATCTTGTTGGTGTTGCTGACGTGTCAGGCGGTGGCGCAAAGCCGCTCGCTGGGCCTGACGACCTCTGTGACCATATCCAGCGCTGTGCGACGTGGCTTGTGGGCGGGCACGGCCTTGCTCTTGGTGCAGGTGGTGCTGGGCGGTTGGGTCAGCACCAACTATGCGGTGTTGGCCTGCAGCGACTTTCCCATGTGCCAGGACAGCTGGTGGCCGCGCATGAATTTCTCCGCCGGCTTTGAGCTGTGGCGGCCCTTGGGGGTGTTGGGCAATGGCCAGGCCATACCCTTTGAGGGCTTGACGGCCATTCACTACACGCATCGGCTCATGGCTTATGTGGTGCTGCTGGTGTTGGGCGGTTTGGCCTGGGCCATGCGCAAACAAGGCTTGCGGACCCCGGCGCGCTGGCTCAAGGGCTTGCTCTCGTTGCAGTTGCTCACGGGCGTCTCCAACGTCGTGCTCGATTGGCCTTTGTTGGCCGCAGTCCTGCACACCGGTGGCGCGGCGGCCTTGCTGGTGACGCTGACCTGGTCGCTGGCCCTGAGCCGCACCGAGCCCCAAGCCACGCTGTCGCGTTGGCAGCAATTCAATGCGCTGACCAAGCCGCGCGTCATTCAGCTGATTGTGTTTTGCGCGCTCATCGGCATGGTGCTGGCGGTGCCCGGTGTGCCCAGCCTGGCCGAAGTGGGCCTGGCCGCCATTGCTTGCCTGGGCATTTGGCTGGTCGCCGGTGCCGCGGCCGCCTTCAACTGCATTGTGGAAAAGAAGATCGACGCGCGTATGAAGCGCACCGCGTGGCGTCCCACCGCCAAGGGGGAGTTGAGCGACCGCGAAACCTTGTGGTTCTCGGCGGTCTTGTGCGCGGCGGGATCGGTGATTCTTTATGTTGCGGTGAATCCGCTCACCATGTGGCTGACTTTTGCCACCTTCGTGGGCTACGCCGTGATTTACACCGTCATTCTCAAGCCTCTGACGCCTCAAAACATTGTGATTGGCGGAGCTTCTGGTGCCATGCCGCCCGTGTTGGGTTGGTCTGCCATGACGGGCGAGGTGGGCCCAGAAGCGCTGATCCTGTTCCTCATCATCTTTTTGTGGACGCCACCGCATTTCTGGGCCCTGGCCTTGTACCGTGTGGAGGACTACCGCAAGTCAGGCTTGCCCATGTTGCCAGTCACCCATGGCAACGCCTTCACCCGTTTGCAAATTTTGTTGTACACCTGGGTGCTTCTGGCCGCCTGCCTGATGCCCTTCATTTACGGCATGAGCGGCTGGTTTTACTTGGTCTCGGCACTGTTGTTGAGTGTGGGCTTTTGCGGCTACGCTTGGGCCTTGTGGCGCAACTACTCGGATGCCCTCGCGCGCAAGACCTTTCGTTTTTCCCTGATCCATCTGAGCCTGCTGTTCGCAGCCTTTTTGATTGACCATTACCTGTGAAATGAGCCACCCATGCTGAACCGTCGAACCCTGGGCCTGGCTGTGCTGGCTTGCAGCATGTTGTGGGCTTGCAACCCCAACAAGCCTGCCTTCAAGTCGATTGACATCACTGGCGCCGACTACGCCAAAGGCTTCACGCTGCAAGACCAAGATGGCAAAGAGCGTTCGCTCAGCGATTTCAAGGGCAAGGTGGTGGTGCTGTTCTTTGGCTACACCCAGTGCCCCGATGTCTGCCCCACCTCCATGACCGAATTGGCCGAAGTCAAGCGCATGCTGGGTAAAGATGGCGACCTTTTGCAAGGCCTGTTCATCACGGTTGACCCGGTGCGTGACACGCCGGAATTGTTGAAGGCCTACATGGCCAATTTTGACCCCGGCTTTGTGGCGTTCAGCCCGACCGCCGAGCAGTTGTCAGAGGTGGCCAAACATTACAAGGTGTACTACAAAAAAGTGGACGGCAAAACACCGACCAGCTACACCATGGACCATTCGGCGGGCAGCTATGTGTACGACACCCAAGGCCAATTGCGCCTGTACAGCCGTTACGGCAGCGGCGCGCAGGCCTTGGCCGAAGACATTCGCATCTTGCTGAAATAGGCGAGGGGCGCGGGCGCCCGCTCAGCTCAGGCGTAGGCTTGCAGCGCCGCCTTCATTTTTTTCATCGCCGCCACTTCGATTTGACGGATGCGCTCGGCACTGACGCCGTACTCTGCCGCCAGGTCGTGCAGCGTGAGGCCGCCCGAGCCGTCGTCGTTGACTTTCAGCCAGCGCTCTTCCACGATGCGGCGGCTGCGCGGGTCCAAAGCATCCAGCGCAGCCACGATGCCATCGCTGGCCATCAGGTCACGCTGGCGCGACTCGATGACGGCCGTGGGCTCGTGGTTGGCGTCGCTCAGGTAAGCGATGGGGCCGAAGGCTTGCTCGCCATCATCGCCGGGGGCGGGGTCCAGCAACACATCGCCCCCGCTCATGCGGGTTTCCATCTCGATGACTTCTTCGCGCTTGACATTCAAGTCGCGCGCCACCGAGTCAATTTGCGCGTCGGTCAGGCTGTCGCGGTGCGTGGCCATGTCGCCATCGGTGCCAGCATCGGCACGGAAGCCTTGCTTCATCGAGCGCAGGTTGAAGAACAGCTTGCGCTGGGCCTTGGTGGTGGCCACTTTCACCATGCGCCAGTTGCGCAAGATGTACTCGTGAATTTCAGCCTTGATCCAGTGCATGGCGTAACTGACCAAGCGCACGCCCTGGTCGGGGTCGAAGCGCTTGACGGCTTTCATCAGGCCCACATTGCCTTCTTGGATCAGGTCGGCGTGCGGCAAGCCATAGCCCAGGTACTGGCGCGAGACCGACACCACCAGGCGCAGGTGCGACATGATGAGTTTGCCGGCCGCGTCCAGGTCGTTGTCGTTTTTCAACTGGCGCGCGAAAGCCTGCTCTTGCTCCAGGGTGAGCATGGGCATGCGATTGACCGCCGTGATGTAGGCGTCCAGGTGCCCCAGAGGAGGCACCAGCGCCCACGGATTGGCGACCAGCGCAGTAGGAGATGCAGTCAGAGTCGTCATGGTTTGTAAGCCTTTCGGATACGAATGACGCAATATTAGCACTCCTTGACGGGGAGTGCTAATCCCTGTTGTATTTAGGGTAATCCCTTGGTTTTAGCCGAGCAGGGCTTCGGCGAATTCCCGCGCCGAGAAGGTTTGCAGGTCTTCCAGCTTTTCGCCCACCCCAATGAAATAAACCGGCACGCCAGCGCCTTGCAGGCGGGCACGCTCTTGTCCCCACAGGGCAATCGCGGCCAGAACGCCGCCCTTGGCAGTGCCGTCCAGCTTGGTGACGATCAAGCCGGTGAGGCCCAGCGCTTCGTCGAAGGCCTTGACTTGGGCCAAGGCGTTTTGGCCGGTGTTGCCATCGATCACCAGCAGCACTTCATGCGGCCCGGTGGGGTCGGCTTTTTGCACCACCCGCTTGATTTTCTTCAGCTCTTCCATCAGGTGCAGCTGGGTGGGCAGGCGGCCCGCTGTGTCGACCAGCACCACATCGCGGCCCCGGGCCTTGCCGGCGCTGACGGCGTCAAAGCTGACAGCGGCCGGGTCACCGCCTTCCTGGCTGACGATTTCCACCTGGTTGCGGTCTGCCCAGACCACCAACTGCTCACGCGCTGCGGCACGGAAGGTGTCGGCCGCGGCCAATAGCACCGAGGCGCCGCTGTCGCTGAGGTGGCGGGTGAGTTTGCCGATGGAGGTGGTTTTGCCCGCGCCATTGACGCCGGCCACCATGACCACCGTGGGGTGGTGGGCGCCAACGACCAGCGCCTTTTCCAGCGGCTGCAGCAGCTCGGCCAAACCGTCGGCCAGCAAAGCTTTGACGCCCGCGGGGTCGGTCATTTTGGCGGCCTTGACGCGGGCTTTCAGGTCGTCCAGCAAGTGCTGGGTGGCTTGCACGCCGGTGTCGGCCATCAACAGCGCGGCTTCGAGTTCCTCGTACAGGTCGTCATCAATGCGGGTGCCGGTAAAGACCTGGGCAATGCTGCTGCCCGTGCGCTGCAAGCCGCTTTTCAGGCGGGACAGCCAGCTGCTGCGCGAGGGCTGGGCCTGGGGCGTCGCCTCGGCAGGTGGGGGTGCCGAAGGGGCCGCAGGCGGTTGCGCCGAGGCGGATGCAGGCGCCGCAAGAGGTGCTGTTGGCTCAGGCGTTACCGGCGGTGGGGTCTTTTTTTTGAAAAAGCTGAACATGGACTCGGGGGTTCCTAGAATCGGTCAATTCATGCGATGTTGCAAGAACTGCAGGTGACTCATTCTATGAAACGCTTTTCCTTCGGGTTGCCAATCCTGCTGGCGGCCTGTTTTTGGGGCCAGCCAGCCGCGGCCCAGATTCACCAAACCACCTTGCCCAATGGCATGACGGTCATCGTCAAGCCCGACCGGCGCGCGCCCACGGCCGTGCACATGGTGTGGCTGCGGGTGGGCTCCATGGACGAGGTCGATGGCACCTCGGGCGTGGCCCATGTGCTGGAGCACATGTTGTTCAAAGGCACGCCCAGCGTGGGGGCGGGCGAGTTCTCGCGCCGGGTGGCGGCCCTGGGCGGTCGGGAAAACGCCTTCACCAGCAAGGACTACACCGGCTACTTCCAGCAAATTCCGGCCAGCCGATTGGTGGACGTGATGCGCCTCGAGGCCGACCGCTTCGCCAACAACCAATGGCCCGACGAAGAGTTTCGCAAAGAGCTGGAAGTGGTGAAAGAAGAGCGCCGCCTGCGCACCGAAGACGCACCGCGCGCCCTGCTGTACGAACAGCTGAGCGCGGTGCAGTTTGTCGCCTCGCCTTACCGCCGGCCCATTGTGGGCTGGATGAACGACCTCGATGCGCTGCAACCCGACGATGCCCGCGAGTTCTACAAGCGCTGGTACAGCCCGCAAAATGCCACCGTGGTGGTGGTGGGCGATGTCGAGGTGGCGCAAGTGCAGCGCTGGGCGGAGCAGATCTATGGCGCCATTCCGGCCCGTGCCTTGCCAGCGCGCAAGCCGCGCGAGGAGCCTGCGCAAAGCGGCATCCGTCGCCTCACCGTGAAAGCGCCCGCCGAGCAAGCCTATGTGGCGCTGTCGTGGAAGGTGCCCGGCTTCAAATCGATGGAAGCCACCCCCAGCAACCAGGATGCCTTGGCGCTGACCGTGCTGTCGGCCGTGCTCGATGGCTACAACGGCTCCCGGCTTGACCGTGCCCTGACCCAAGGTGCCGATCGGGTGGCCGACGACGCCGGGGCCTACCATGACTTCAGCGGCCGCGGGCCGCAAATCTTTGTGCTCGAGGGCGTGCCTGCAGTGGGCAAAACCCCCGAAGCCCTGGAGGCGGCCTTGCGTGAGCAAGTCAACCGCATTGCGCGCGATGGCATCAGCGAAGCAGAGCTGCAACGCGTGAAGGCGCAGTGGGTGGCGCAAGCCGTTTACAAGCGCGACTCGCTGTTCAACCAGGCGCGCGAGATCGGTACCTATTGGGTGGAAGGCTTGCCGCTGGACACCAGCGACCGCCTCATTGACTTGCTGCGCGGCGTCACCGCCGAGCAGGTGAAGTCGGTGGCACAACGTTATTTCGGCGATGACAGCTTGACGGTGGCCCATCTGTTGCCGCAACCGTCCAACGCCCAAGCGCCCCGCAAACCGGCCATGCCCTTGCGGCATGGGGAGGGCACGCGATGAAAGCCACCCACAAGTTTTTACGCCGCCTGGTGCTGGTGGCGGGCTTGCTGTCGGCCAGCAGCCTGTGGGCCGCCTTGCCCATTCAACACTGGACCGCAGCCAATGGGGCCCGCATCTACTTGGTGGAGAGCCCCTCCTTGCCCATGGTCGACATTCAGATCGACTTTGATGCGGGGTCGCGCCGCGACCCGGCCGGCCAAGCGGGCCTGGCCAGCGCCACGGCGGGCATGCTGTCCAAAGGCATTGCCGCCCACGGCAATCAGCCTGCACTGGACGAGAACGCCCTGGGTGAAGCCTGGGCCGATTTGGGCGCCCTGTTTTCTGCCAGCGCCGGCAGTGACCGCTTGAGCTTGTTCTTGCGCACGCTGACGGTGCCCGATTTGTTGGAGGGTGCCATCCGCCTGGCCGCTCGCCAATTGGCGCAACCCAGCTTTGCGGCAGCGATCTGGGCGATCGAGCGTGACCGCACCGTGGCAGCGCTGAAAGAGGCCTACACCCGGCCTGGCACGGTGGCGCAGCGCCGCTTTGCTGCAGCGGTGCATGGCGGACACCCCTATGGCAATGAAGCCGACGAAGCCAGCTTGAGCGCCATTCAGGTGGCCGACATGCGCGCCTTTCATGCGCGCTACCTCGACAACTGCCGTGCCCGCGTGAGCGTGGTTGGCGCCTTGAACCGTGCCCAAGCTGAACAACGCGTGCTGCAATTGTTGGCAGGGCTGCCTGCGAGCAAGCCCTGCCCTTCGCTGCCTGCCGTGGCCGAAGTGCCGGCGTTGACGCAAGCCCAAACTGTGCGCGTGCCTTTCGACTCTGCGCAGGCCCACGTGCTCATGGGGCAGCCCGGCTACAAGCGCAACGACCCGGACTTTTTTGCGCTGACCGTGGGCAATTACATTTTGGGCGGCGGTGGCTTTGTGTCGCGCCTGACAGAGCAGGTCCGTGAAAAGCGCGGCCTGAGCTACAGCGTCTACAGCTACTTTGCTCCGGGCCTGCATGCTGGGCCGTTTGCTGTGGGCTTGCAGACCCGGCCCGACCAGGCCGATCAGGCCTTGCAAGTGGCGCGGGAGGTGGTCCGTACTTTTGTGGCAGAAGGCCCGACCGAAGCCGAACTGAAGGCCGCGAAAGACAACCTGATCGGCAGTTTCCCCCTGCGTCTGGACAGCAACCGCAAGCTGTTGGACAACCTGGCCAACATGGCCTGGCATGAGCTGCCTCTGGATTACCTGGACACCTGGACCCAGGCCGTCGAGCGCGTCACCGTTCAAGACATTCGCGCAGCCTTTCAGCGCAAGCTGCAGCCGGATCGCATGGTCACCGTGACGGTGGGAGCCAAGCCTTGAAAGCTGGCGAGGTCCGCATCGTGGGCGGGCAGTGGAAGCGCACCAAGCTGGCCGTGCTCGACAAGCCTGGCTTGCGGCCCACCCCTGACCGGGTGCGCGAGACCTTGTTCAACTGGCTGGGCCAAGACTTGGCCGGCTGGCGCTGCCTCGATGCTTTTGCAGGCACCGGCGCACTGGGGATAGAGGCAGCCTCACGCGGCGCCCAGGCGGTCACCTTGGTGGAGCAAGATGCTGCCTTGGTGGCGCAGTTGCACAAACACGCCCAGCGCCTGCAAGCCAGCACGCTGCACATCGTGCGAGGCGATGGTCTGAATGCCTTGCGCCAAGCTGCGCCCGGCAGTTGTGACCTGATTTTTTTGGATCCCCCTTTCGATGCCAACTTGTTCGAGCCCGCATTGAAGGCGGCAGCGCTGGCCATCAAGCCCAGCGGCTGGATCTACCTGGAAGCGCCTTGCGCATGGTCGGGCGAGGCATTGGCTGCCTTGGGCTTGCAGTGCCATCGGCACCTGAAGGCGGGCATGGTGCATGCGCATTTGCTGTGCGTTGCATAATGGCTTGAAAGCTTTTTTTCACAAGGACATGGCATGGCGTCTTCCGTGATTGCGGTCTATCCCGGCACCTTCGATCCCATCACCCTCGGTCACGAAGACATCGTGCGCCGCTCGGCCTCATTGTTTGGCACTGTCATCGTGGCGGTGGCAGTGGCCCATCACAAAAAAACCTTGTTCTCGCTGGACGAGCGCCTGGCCATGGCGCGCGAGGCCCTGGCCGATTGCCCCAATGTGCAGGTGGCCTCGTTCGATGGCCTGGTGCGTGACTTTGTGCTGCAACAAGGCGCCAAAGTGATGGTGCGCGGCGTGCGCTCCATGACCGATTTCGATTACGAGTTTCAGCTCGCCGGCATGAACCGCCATCTGGCGCCCGATGTGGAAACCATCTTTCTCAACACCCTGGACATTTACCAATGTGTCTCCAGCACCTTGGTGCGTGAAATCACCTTGCTGGGGGGCGACATCGCCAAGTTTGTCTCGCCCGGCGTGCATCAGCGCTTGCTGGCCAAACGCAAGGAACGCAACGGCGCATGAGGCCCACCGAGCTGTTGCTGATTCGCCATGGAGAAACCGACTGGAACCGGGCCTTGCGCTTTCAGGGGCAAGTCGACATTGCGCTGAACGACATCGGCCACCAGCAAGCGCAGCGCCTGTGTGACCATTTGCAGCGCTCCGACTGGGCGCAGGCCCTTCATTTGCACAGCAGCGACTTGTTGCGCGCACGCCAGACCGCAGAGCCTTTTGCCCAAGCCTTGCCTCGCACCTGCCAGCCCCGAACCGGCTTGCGCGAGCAAAACTTTGGCGTCTTCGATGGCTTGAGCACCCTCGAAATTCAAGCGCAGCACCCCGAGCTGTGGGCGCAATGGCGCCGCTTCGAAGCGGATTTTGCGCTGCCGCAGGGCGAGAGTACGCGCCAGTTTCATGCGCGCGTGATGGCAGACCTGCAAGAGATTGCACGCAGCCATGCGGGCGAGCGGGTTGTGGTGGTGACCCACGGTGGCGTGCTCGACATGGTGTGGCGCAGCGTGCACCAACTGTCGCTCAACGGGCCGCGCCAATGCGATATTCCCAACGCAGGTCTGAACCACTTGAAAGTGACGCAAGGCCGCTTCGAGATCCTGGCCTGGGCCAGCACGCCGCATCTGGCAGGCATGCCGCCTCAGCCGATTTACCGGCCGCCGCCGGAGGTGCTCAAGCCCAGCTCAGCGCCGACAAGTCGTTGACAAAAATCGGCATGTCTTTCCACAGGCCTTTGAGGTTTTTGTGGGCCACCGTGAGCCATTGCGGCTGGTACAAAAAGGCGTGCGCCGCATCATTGGCCAACAGGCGCTGTGCATCGCCCAACAATTTCGCACGGTCGGTCACGCGGGGCGCGTTGTGGATGCGCTCAAACAAGGTGTTGAAGGCCTGCGACTCGTAACCCCAGTAATAGCCCGGCTTGGCGAAGTTGCCCAAGTCGAAGGGCTCGACGTGAGAGATCAGGGTGAGGTCGTAGTTTTTCTGCGTGTACACGCCGCTGAGCCATTGCGCCCACTCGACGTTTTGCAGCTTGGCAACGATGCCCACTTTGGCCAGTTGCGCCGCAATCACTTCACCGCCCTGGCGTGCGTAAGGCGGCGGCGGGAGAATCAAACTCAGCTCCAGCGGCGTTTTGACGCCCGCCTCGGACAGCAGGGCACGCGCCTTGTCGGGGTTGTAGGGGTTGACGCCGGTGGTGTCCACATAGCCCAAGGCCCCGGGCACGTAATGGCTGCCAATCGGCACGCCAAAGCCATCGGCTGCGGCGGCAATCACGGCCTTGCGGTCAATGGCGGCGGCAATGGCGCGGCGCACGCGCACATCCTCCAAGGGCTTGCGCTTGTGGTTGATGGCCAAGATGGTTTTGGCGCGCGAGCCATTGGTCAAAATTTGAAAGCGCGGGTCGGCCTTGAATTGCGCCAAGCTGCGTGCGGCTGCCACCCGGGGGAAGGCATCGACATCGCCCGAAAGCAAGGCCGCCACTTGCGCGGCCGGGTCGGAGATGAAGCGAAACGTGGCTTTGCGCAACGCAATGGCCTTGGCGTCGCGGTACCCGTCCCAGCGGTTCAAGGTGATGGATGAGCCGCGGCTCCACTGCCCCAATTGAAAGGGCCCCGTGCCCACCGGCTTGGTGGCATTGGTGTCCGCGCTCTTGGGCTCGACGATGACCGCGGTGGCCTGTCCCATCAAGAACAAAAAATCCGGGTCAATTTGCTTGTTCAGGATGACCACGGTGTGCTCGTCGATGGCCGCCACACTTTCCATGCTGGCAAAGGTGCGCTTGTCTTTGTTGGTGCTTTTTTCGGAGGCCGCGCGCTCAAAGGCAAACTTGACCGTTTGCGCATTGAAGGGCTCGCCATTGTGGAACTTGACGCCTTTGCGCAAGCGGAAGGTGTAGGTCTTGAGGTCGGGTGACACCTCCCAGCGCTCGGCCAGCAAGGGTTGCACCGAGCCATCGCTTTGAATTTTGGTCAGGGTCTCCAAGACGTTGTAATGAACGATTTCGGCGATGGCGGAAGCGGCCCCTGCGGTGGGGTCCAGGCCGGGCGGCTCCAGTGTCATGGCCAAAACAACTTGGTCTTTTTTGGATTGCGCCAGGCTGTGCAGCGGCAAAGTGCTCAGGGCGGTGGTGGAGGCCAAGCCCACGAAGTGGCGTCTGTTCAGTGTCATCAAAAAGGCTTTCTCAATTTTTCAAAATTGTGGCACGGCGGCCACCAAGGCTTGTGTACAAGGGTGTTGCGGATTCTGGAACAAGCGGTGTGGCGTGCCACGCTCGACCACGCGGCCTTGTTGCATCACGCAGGCCTCATCGCACAAATGCTGCACCACGGCCAAATCGTGGCTGATCAGCAAGTAGGTGATGCCAAAGCGGTCTTGCAAATCCATCATCAGGTTCAGCACTTGCGCTTGCACGCTGACGTCCAGCGCGGACAAAGGCTCATCGGCCACGATCAACTGCGGGCGGGTGATGAGGGCGCGCGCCAAGGCAATGCGCTGGCGTTGGCCGCCCGAGAATTCATGCGGGTATTTGTCCAGGTCACTGCTGCGCAAGCCCACCTGGCTGAGCATCTCTGCGGCCTGATCGCGCAAGTCTTGGCGCGACAAGCCGGGCATGGTATTCAGGGGTTCAGTCACCGTGTGCAGGATGCGCATGCGCGGGTCCAGCGAGCCATAAGGGTCCTGGAACACCATCTGAAAATGCCGACGCGCCTCGCGCAGGGTTTTGGCGTCCAGGGCGTTCAGATCCTGGCCTTGAAAGAAAACCTGACCCTGCGACGGTTTTTCAAGCGCCATCACCAGGCGCGCCAGTGTGGATTTGCCCGAGCCCGACTCGCCCGCCAAGGCCAGGTTGCGTCCGGCGTGAAGTTGCAGGCTCACGTCCGCCACGGCGACGATGGGCGCGCGCGCCGGACCATAGGTTTTGCTGACGTTTTGCAGTTGCAGCAACGGGGCGCTCATGAGGGCCTCCAACACTGGGCTTGCCTTGCGGGGCTGAGGCGGATGCTGGGGGGCGCTGACGTGCGGCAGCCGTCTTCCACCAGGCTGCAGCGGTCGGCGAATGCGCAGCCTGGGCCCAATTGATGCAGTTCGGGCACCTGGCCAGGCAGCGTGGGCAAACGCAATCTTTGCGAAGCCGCTTGCGGGGCGCGAAGCCATTGCGGGCGCGAGGCCAGCAGGCCGCGGGTGTAAGGGTGTGCGGGGGTGCTCAGCACCTCGGCGGTGGGACCTTGCTCGACGATTTGGCCGGCGTACATCACCTTCAACTGCTGAACCTGGCGTGCCAAAACGCCCAGATCGTGCGAGATCAGCAGCAGGCCCATGCCGCACTCTTGCACCAAGGATTGCATCAATTCCAAAATGCGTTGGGCCACCGTGACATCGAGCGCCGTGGTGGGTTCGTCGGCAATCAGCAGGTCGGGGTTGCAACTCAGGGCCATGGCAATCATGATGCGCTGCCGTTGCCCGCCGGAGAATTGGTGGGGGTGGTCGTGCAAGCGTTGTCGCGCCATGGCGATGCCCACGCGGTCCAGCAAATCGGCGGCCTCGCTCAAGGCCGCTTTTCGGGACAGGCCCCGGTGCAAGCGAAGCGGCTCCGCGACCTGGTCGCCCACGGTGTGCAAGGGGTTGAGCGCGGTCATCGGCTCTTGAAAAATCATGGCCCAGCGGTTGCCGCGCAGATTGCACCATTGGTCTTCCGACCAGGTCAGGCATTCTTCGCCTTGCCATTGCAAGCTGCCGCGCGCTTGTGCGCCCTCGGGCAGCAGGCCCATGAGGGCCAGCGCGGTCAGCGATTTGCCGCAACCGGATTCGCCCATCAAACCCACCGTCTCGCCACGTTCCAGGCTGAAGCTGACGCCGCGAACCGCCGCCACCAGGCCATGGGCCGTGCGAACCTGCACATGCAGGTCTTTGAGTTGCAACAGGGGGGGCTGGTTCATCGCTGGCGTGACAGTTTGGGGTCGAGCAAATCGCGCAGGCCATCGCCCACCAGGTTCAGGCCCAGCACCGCCACCGCAATGGCGACCCCGGGAAAGACCGCCAGGCGAGGGGCCTGAAAAAGCAAGGTCTGGGCTTCGCTGAGCATGCGGCCCCAGGAAGGCTCGGGCGGTTGCGTGCCCAGGCCCAGGTAGGACAGCGCCGCCTCCGCCAGAATGGCCAGCGCAAACTGCGTCGATGCTTGCACGATGAGCACGGCGGCAATGTTGGGCAAGACATGGTCCCAGGTGATGCGCCAGCGCCCCTTGCCGCAGGCGCGTGCTGCCAGCACATAGTCGCGTGCCCAAATGGCTTGTGCGCTGCCGCGCGTGATGCGTGCGAACACCGGAATGTTGAACAAGCCAATGGCCAAAATGGCATTGACCATGCCAGGGCCCCAAACGGCGGTGATCAGGATGGCCACCAAAATCGCTGGAAAGGCAAAGCTGAAGTCGGTCAGGCGCATCAAGGCCTCCTCCAGCCAGCCTTTGTAAGCCGCTGCCAGCAAGCCCAAGGCGACACCGATGCTCAAGCCGATGCCCACCGCCACCACGCCCACCAAAATCGAGCTGCGCGCGCCCGCCAGCAACATGGACACCACATCGCGGCCCAGGGCATCGGTGCCCAGCCAGTGCGCGCCCGAGGGCGGCAAGAGTTTGCGGGCCATCTCAATGTCGGTCAGGGCATACGGGGTCCACACGAGCGACAGCAAGGCGGCACTGGCCACCAGACACAGCAGCACGCTGCCCAGCACAAAGCTGGGGTGACGCAGGGCACGTTGCGCCAGGCTGTGTGGGTTCATGCGCTGTCGCGTCCTTGCAAGCGTGGGTCGATGACCGCGTACAGCAGGTCGACCACAAAGTTGATGGCCACCACCATCACGGCGAGCAGCATCACGCCATTGCGCACCACGATCAGGTCACGGTTGGCAATCGACTGAAAAATCAGGCGCCCCAGCCCCGGCAGGTAGAACACATTCTCGATGACAACCGTGCCCGCCACCAGGTTGGCAAATTGCAAGCCCATCACGGTGACCACCGGGATCATGGCGTTGCGCAAGGCGTGGGTCCACATGGCGCTGCGCAAGCTGCGGCCTTTGGCCCGGGCGGTGCGGACAAAGTCTTCGCGCAGCACTTCCAGCATGGCCGAGCGGGTGATGCGCGCCAGGATGGCGGCTTGCACCACTGCCAGCGACAACGCTGGCAAAAAAAGCGCCTTCAGGCCAGCGCCCAGGCCGTCCGACCAGCCATCGAAACCACCAGCGGCAAACCAGCGCAAGTGCACCGAGAAAAGCAAAATCAGCAAGATGGCGAACCAGAAATTGGGAATGGCGATGCCCAACTGGCTCAGCCCCATCACGCCCACATCGCCCAGGCGGTGTTGTCGCGATGCGGCGTAGACGCCCGCACCCAAGGCCAGAACGGTGGTGAACAGCATGGCCATGAGCGCCAGGGGCAGGGTCAAGCTCAGGCGCTCCAGAATCAGCTCGCCTGCGGGCGAGCCGTAGGCGTGGCTCAGGCCCAGGTCGAAACGCAGCAAACCGCCCAGCCATTGGATGTAGCGCTGCCAGGCGGGCTGGTCCAGCCCGAGCTGCTGCGCGAGGGCTTGCACCGCCTCTTCGGAGGCGTCGGGCCCCAACAGCACCTGTGCGATGTTGCCAGGCAAGACATCCAATGCTGCGAAGATGACGGCCGAAGCGGCCAACACTGTGGCCAGCAAGGTCAAGCTGCGGCGCAGCAAAAAACGCATCATGGGGAGAGGATAATTCATATTTTCAACACCCACCCACGCCATGGCACTCACCATCACCGATCAATGCATCAACTGCGATGTCTGCGAGCCGGAGTGCCCGAACGAGGCGATTTACCTCGGGCCCGAAATCTACGAAATCAACCCGGACAAATGCACCGAATGCGTGGGGCATTTCGACGAGCCGCAATGCGTCCAGGTGTGCCCTGTGGCCTGCATTCCCGTGAACCCGCAACGGGTGGAAACCCAAGAGGTTTTGTGGGACAAGTTTCGGCGTTTGCAAGCCGCGGCCAAGGGCGCTGACAGCCCACCTGCGGCCTGAGTCAAACGGCTTCGGGCCGCGGCGGCTTGGCCCGCGGGGGTTTGCTGGTGTGCACCTTCTGCGTGGCTTTGACCATGTCCCCGCTTAAAAAATCTGGCACGGCTTGCAGGGTGCGCTCAACGCAGCGCTCGATCAAATCGCGTTGTTCGGGAGCGGGTTTTTTCAACACCCAGTGAATCACTTCGGACTTCACGCCCGGATGCCCAATGCCCAAGCGCAAGCGCCAGTAAGCATCTGTGCCCAACTGGGCGTGAATGTCGCGCAAGCCATTGTGGCCGGCATGGCTGCCGCCCAGCTTGAGTTTGGCCTCGCCGGGCACCACGTCGAGTTCGTCGTGGACGACCAAAATTTCTTCGGGCTGAATTTTGAAAAAGCGGGCCAAGGCGGCCACCGACTTGCCCGACACATTCATGAAGGTTTGGGGCTCCAGCAGCCACACCGACTGGCCTGCCACCTGGGTGCGCGCCACCAGGCCGTGGTAGCTGCGATCCGACTGCAGTTGCAGCTTCATCTGGCGGGCCAGGGCGTCAATCCACCAGAAGCCAGCGTTGTGACGGGTGGCTTCGTATTCAGCGCCTGGATTGCCCAGGCCAACAAACAGTTTGATCATGGTCGGTGATTATCGGGTGCTCCAAAACAAACGGCCCACCGAAGTGGGCCGTAGGCTTGTGCAAACCGCAAGAATTATTTCTTGGCGTCGGCAGCCGGTGCGGCGGCTTCGGCTTCGGCAGCCACAGTCACCACCGACACCAGAACCGGGTTGGCCTTGCCATGGGTGACCGCTGTCACGCCCTTGGGCAGGGTGATGTCGTTCAGGTGCAGCGAGGTGCCCTTGCGCAGGCTGCTCAGGTCCACTGCGATGAACTCGGGCAGGTCGGCCGGCAGGCAGGACACTTCGAGTTCGGTGATCACGTGGTTGATCAGGCAAGCATCGGCCTTCACCGCAGGAGAGCCCTCTTCACCGCTGTAGTGGATCGGCACTTTCTTGTTCATCTTGGTGTTGGCATCCACGCGCTGGAAGTCAATGTGCAGCACCAGTTGCTTGAACGGGTGGTATTGCACGTCACGCAGCAGCACTTGGGCGCTGGTGCCATTGATTTCCATGTCCAGGATGGAGGAATGGAAGGCCTCTTTTTTCAGGGCATGCCACAGCGCGTTGTGATCGAGTTCGATCAGCTGCGGCTGGCCTTTGCCACCGTAGACGATACCGGGCGTGCGGCCGGTGATGCGCAGACGGCGGCTCGCACCCGTTCCCTGCTTGGCGCGCTCAAAAGCGACGAATTTCATAGTTCACTCCTAGAAGAGTCCACCGCGACCAGTGTGACCCCAGTTTAAAAAAGGGCTGCAGCGCAGCCCGCTTGAAAGTTCTTCGATCAGCCCCGTTGTTTAAAACAGCTGGTTTTGGTCGGAGAACAAACTCATGACCGACTCGCCTTTGGCAATGCGCTGCATCGTTTCGGCGATCAGCGGTGCCACGGAGAGTTGGCGAATTTTTTGGCATTGCGCTGCAGTCTCGCTGAGCGGAATGGTGTTGGTGATGACCACCTCATCGAGGGCCTCGCCTTTGGCAATGCGCTCAATGGCCGGGCCCGAAAAAATCGGGTGCGTGCAATACGCGTAAACTTTTTTGGCGCCGCGCTCTTTCAGAACCTCGGCGGCCTTGACCAGGGTGCCGGCGGTGTCGATCATGTCGTCCATGATGACGCAGTTGCGGCCTTCGATGTCACCGATGACGTGCATGACTTCAGACACGTTGGCCTTGGGGCGGCGCTTGTCGATGATGGCCAGGTCGCAACCGAGCTGCTTGGCCAGCGCGCGCGCGCGCACCACGCCGCCGACGTCGGGCGAGACCACGATCAGGTCTTCGTATTTTTGCTGGCGCAGGTCGCCCAGCAGCACCGGCGAGGCGTAAATGTTGTCGACCGGGATGTCAAAGAAGCCTTGGATCTGGTCGGCGTGCAAGTCCATGGTGAGCACGCGGGCCACGCCCACGGTTTGCAACAGGTTGGCCACCACTTTGGCAGAGATGGGCACGCGGGTGGAGCGCGGGCGGCGGTCTTGGCGGGCATAGCCAAAATAGGGGATGACGGCACTGATGCGCTCGGCAGAGGCGCGCTTGAGCGCGTCCACCATGATCAGCAGTTCCATCAGGTTTTCGTTGGTCGGGGCGCAGGTCGACTGGATCACGAAAACGTCGC
Source organism: uncultured Bordetella sp. (assembly GCA_964442645.1). GTDB lineage: Bacteria > Pseudomonadota > Gammaproteobacteria > Burkholderiales > Burkholderiaceae_C > Limnohabitans. The sequence goes on from CAYTZZ010000003.1 coordinate 153,609, forward strand.
GCGCGCGCACGTTTTGGTTAATCTCAACGGTGACCTCGCCGTCCGAGAAGCGGCCCACCGACGCAGCGCCGAGTTCCGTGCCAAGATTGGTGGCGATTTCCTGGGCCAAAGCCGGGTTGGCATTGCCAGTGAAAAGCATGAAGTCGGGGCTGGGTGGGGTCGACATGTTGACGAATAGCGTTGAAGATTGACAGAGGGCCTAACCAAGCAACAACCTGCTGGCCCTGCAGCCCGATGACCGCACACCCATCAAGTGTCGTCACAAACAAACACGGTGGCAGGGGAGGAAGGACTCGAACCCTCGCATGCCGGAATCAAAATCCGGTGCCTTAACCAACTTGGCGACTCCCCTACACAGGTGAAAGGCAAAGCCTCACACCCTTTAATTGTCGCTGAAAGCCCATCCAGCCAATGGATGAACCTTCAAATTGTTGCACACCCTCAGTTGCCAGCCCGCAGGTGTTGAAGGCCACTCCAACGGGCGATGCAAGCGGGCAAACACTGCGCTGCCAGACCCCGTCATTCGCGGCTGTAGCCCTAAAGTTTCTAGCCAATTCAGGGCTTGAGTCACTTCGGGGCACAGTCGCTCGGCGACTGGCTGCAAATCATTTCGACCATAGTCGAAGGGCCGTGCAGCAAAGTCTGACATTGTAGCAGTTTTCGTCTGCCTTTCCAATTGCGGGTCGCGAAAAATTCTGGCGGTTTCCAGCCCTGCTTGCGGTTTGAGAACCGCCCAGGCGCTCTCTGGCAGTGACAACGGCTGGATTTTCTCGCCAATGCCCTCGACCCAGGCGTGCCGTCCGCTCAGGAAGAAGGGGACATCGGCCCCCAGTTGCAAGCCCAGGGCTTGCAGGCGCTGCAGGGGCCACTTCAGGCCCCACAGACGGTTCAGTGCCAGCAAGGTGCTGGCCGCATCCGACGAACCGCCGCCCATGCCAGCCTCTGAGGGCAAGCGTTTTTCAATGGCAATGTGCGCGCCCAGGGGGCATCCGGACGCTTCTTTCAGCAAGCGAGCGGCGCGCAGCACCAAGTCGTTGGCCGGCAGGGGCAGCGTGAGGTCTTCGCGCTCGAGGTGGTCGCGCGCCAGGCATTCAAAGTGCAAGGTGTCGCACCAGTCGATCAGCATGAAGGCCGATTGCAGCAGGTGGTAGCCATCATCGCGCCGTCCCGTGATGTGCAGGAACAAATTCAGCTTGGCAGGTGCGGGGACATCAAGCAGGGATTGCATGGCGGGCAAGGCATTCAGGGTTGCAGGACCACGCGCAGTTCAAGCCGGGGCCAGGGTTCGTAGCGGCGCGCCACCAAGGGTCCGCCTTGGTGGGGCCTGGACTCTACTTGCCAGCCAGGCACCTCGACGGCTTCATTGCGCAACCAGGCGAAGACGGCCTCAATGGGCAGGTCGGTGCCGATGCTGCGTTGGATCAGGTCGGCCAGCGAGGGAAACCGATAGCTTTTCTCGCCCTGGCTGAGCACCGCTTGGCCCGCACGCCATTGCAAAAGAATGGCGGCCGTTCCAAAGGGGCCTTCCACTTGCAATTGACCCGCTTGGGCATTGCCTTCCAGATCGAACGCGATGTGGATGTGGGTTTGCTGCGAAAAATCTTTCTGGATGCTCAGCGACATTCGTCCCGACCAAGCTGTGGGCGCTTGGGGCATGGAGATCGGTGAGGTGCTGGGGGCTGCTGGCGGGGCAGTTTCTGGGGTAGGCGCTGTCGTGCTGCAACCTTGCAACAGCCAGCAACTCATGCCCAGCACCATGAGGCTGGCACGCCCCCAAGCCGCCAAGCTCATAGCGGCGCACCCAATCGGCGCAAAGTGTCACGCAAGCTGGTGTTGTCCGGGTTCAGGGCCAAGCCCTCGCGCCAGACTTGCAAGGCTTGCTCTTTCTGGTTCAGCACCCAGTGGACTTCGCCCAGGTGCGCGGCAATCTCAGGGTCCGGGCGAGCGCGGTAAGCTTTTTGCAGAATCTGCAGGGCTTGCTGCACATTGCCGCGCCTGAATTCCACCCAGCCCAGGCTGTCGGTGATGAAGGGATCATCGGGCGCGAAGCTCAAAGCCTTCTGGATCAAGGCCAGGGCCTCATCCAATCGCATGTTGCGTTCGGCCAGCGAGTACCCCAAGGCGTTGTAGGCGTGGTGGTAATCGGGCTTTCGGGCAATGATGCCTTTCAGAAGGTTTTCCATTTCATCGAGCCGCTCCAGCTTCTCGGCGGTCATGGCCAGTTCATAACCCAGGTCGTTGTCTTCGGGTTGGGCTTTCAAGGCGTCTGTCAGCAGTTGATAGGCCTCTGCGTGCTGGTTGAACTCGCGTAGCAAATGAATTTCGCTGAACAGGCGTGCGCGTTTTTCATCGATGGTTTGAGCCGGTATGTTGGCAATCAGGCGGCGCGCCTCGGCCATTTGGCCTTTGCGCGCCAGTACGTTGGCACGCTGCACTTGCACGCGCGACACATTGGCGCTGTCCTTCACTTTGGCCAGCCAAGCCTCGGCTTGCGCCTCATCCTTTTGTTTCAAGGCCAGTTGCGACAGCCCCAGGTAGGCTTGGTCCAGGTCGCGCGCAGGGGCTGGGCTCAAAGACTCTGCCAGTTTGAGAAATTGCAGCCAGGTGCTGTGTGCCTGGGCTGGCTGGCCTGTCTCTGCGTAAACACTGCCCAGCAACAACCAGCCTGGCGCAAAGTCGGGGTATTGCATGGTGGACAGCTGGAGTTGGGCAAGGGCCTCGGGCAGGCGCTGGCTTTCGATGAGCACACGCACCCAGCCCAAACGCAAATCCGGCGGGCTTTGTGGCGTGATGGCTTGCTTGACCAAGGCCTCGGCCGCTGGGTGCTTTTGCCCCATCAACTCAATGGCCAGCCAGATGGGCGCTGTTTCTTGGCCGTTCAGCGCGTGGCCGCGGCGTGCTGCCTCCAGGGCCGCTTCCGGGTCTTTGGCGGACAAGCGCATTTGGCCAATCACAGCCCAGGCCAGCGGGCCGGTTTTGCTTTGCGCCTGGTAGGGGGCCAAGGCCTGCTCGACCACATAAGCGGCCAGCTTGCGATCGCTGACGCGGGCATACAGGCGGGGAATGTTGCCGATCACGCTGAGTCGCTCAGCCTCCGGCGCGTGCTGGAGCTCGGTGCGCAGCGGTCCCAGGCTGTCGGCGACACGGTTCAAGGCCAGCACAATCTGGAGCACCCGCAAATTGGGCTCACGCGCACGGGGCATGGCTTGTCGCCAAGCGCTGGCAGCCTCCAGGGCGGCATCGCCCGAGCGAGACGCCAGGGCGATGTCCACGGCGCGCTTGTACAAACGCTCGTCTCCGGTGCGGCGAGCGGCATCGAGCAGCAAGGAATAGGCGACCCCAGGCTCGCCTTGTTGGCTGTTGAGTTCTCCCAACAGGATTTGCAGCAACATCTCGCCAGACATGTTGGAATTGACAACCGGTTCGGGCGTGGCCGCAGGGGGCGTTTGAGCCACCGCGGTGGGGGTCGCCATGAGCATGCCCAAACAGACCAGCAGGCTGTGCCAAAGCCGTCGGGTTGCCTCACTTTGCAAAGTGTGCGACAGGGGGGGCAACAGGGACCGCAGTGGGGGGATCATTGGAGGATCATAATCCCAGGCTTCAAACCCCTCGATGCCATGCCTGAATT
>CAYTZZ010000004.1:0-149224 GCA_964442645.1 uncultured Bordetella sp.
CGGTTAGAGGTGGGAGCGTCCATCCCATTGAGCGCAGCGCGGCGATCTTTCTCCGATAGGAGATTGCCGCGGCCCCTGCGGGGCCTCGCAATCACGTCAGGGGCGGCGCAGTGGGCTTCTGCTTTCGAGGTGGGCCAGGTAGTTCGACACGCCTTGGCCCTCACGCTCTAAAAAGTCGGCCACCGCCTGGGCGAACCCGGGGTGGGCGAGCCAATGCGCGCTGGCCGTTTCCACCGGCAACAAAGCCCGTGCCATTTTGTGCTCGCCTTGGGCGCCGCCTTCAAAGCGCTGCACGCCTTGGGCCAAGCACCATGCGATCGGTTGGTAATAGCAGGCCTCGAAGTGCAGGCAATCCACACGCTCCAAAGCTCCCCAATAGCGCCCATAAGCCACAGCATCTTTGGTGCCCAGTCCTTGCAGGCCAATCAGGCTGCAGGCCATGGGCTGGGCTGCGCGCTCCGCAATGAACAGCAGCCAATGCTCGGGCATGTGCTCGGCCATGCGAGTGAAAAAGTCGCGACTCAGGTAAGGCGCGTTGCCGTGCTCAAGGTAGGTGCGCTCATAGCAACGGTAGAAAAAATCCCAGTCTTCAGGCGTGATGGCCCGGCCGTGGGCATGGCGAAATTGCACGCCCGCATCATTGACGCGACGACGCTCCTGGCGAATTTTCTTGCGCTTTTCCTGGTTCAGGGTTTGCAAAAAAGACTCAAAGTCCGACACGCCGGGGTGTTGCCAATGAAATTGCACCGTCTGTCGCTGTAACAGCCCCAATGCTTGAGAGGCCTGCAAATCTTCAGGCGCGCCAAACAGCAGGTGCAAAGAAGACAGCCCTTGACCTTGGCAGAAGTCCACGGCGGCGCTCAACAAGGCTTCACGCGCCGTTTGCGTCTTGGCCATCAACCGCGTGCCAGGCACGGGGGTGAAAGGCACGGCAATGACCGCCTTGGGGTAGTAGGACAGCCTGTGGCGCTGGTAGGCATCGGCCCAGGCCCAGTCGAACACATACTCGCCGTAAGAGTGGTTTTTCAAATACAGGGGACAGGCCGCCAGCAACTGTCCTTGATGGCGCAAGCACAGCACGCGCAAGTCCCAGCCGGTCTCGGCCGTGGCACTGCCACTGGCTTGCAATGAGGCCAGATAGGCATGGCGCATGAAAGGCGTTGGCAGGGCTTGCTGTGCCCACAAGGCGTCCCACTCGGGTTCTGACACTTCTTCCCAGGTGGAATGCACCTCAATGACATAATCTGTGGGCTCTTGTTGCATGCCTGTATATGACTCTCAAACTCTGTATCGCTCAGCTGAACTATGTCGTCGGTGACATGGCGGGGAATGCGCAAAAAATCATTCAAGCCGCCCGCGCTGCCTACCAGCGCGGCGTGCGCTTGGTCCTGACGCCGGAATTGTCGCTCTGCGGCTACGCCGCGGAAGACCTGTTTTTAAGGCCTGCCTTCATCGCGGCTTGCGATGATGCCCTGAATTCCATCGCGCTGGCGCTGGCCGACCTGAAAGACCTGCATGTGGTGGTGGGTCATCCGGCAGGGGGCGACCGCCGCACCCGATCGGTGTCTGTGCCTGAACGCTTCAACATGGCCAGTGTGGTCAGTGGGGGGCAGGTGGTGGCAGCGTATGCCAAGCGCGAATTACCCAATTACCAGGTGTTTGACGAACGCCGATATTTTGTGCCCGGCCACACGCCCTGTGTGTTCGACGTGGCGGGGGTGCGTGTGGGCTTGCTGATTTGTGAAGATGCTTGGTTCGATCAGCCCGCCCAAGAGGCCAAGACGGCCGGTGCCCAGTTGCTGGCCGTCATCAATGCCTCGCCCTTCCATGTGGGCAAGGGCAATGAGCGGGAGCGCACCATGGCGCAGCGGGTGCAGGCCACCGGCTTGCCCCTGGTTTATGCCCATTTGGTGGGCGGGCAGGACGAGGTGGTGTTTGAAGGGCGCTCCTTTGCCTTGCAGGCCGATGCCACGCTGGCAGCGCGCGCGCCCAGTTTCAAGACTGCCGAATTCGATGTCGAGGTGACTTCTACCGGTTCTGGCTTGAAATTGGACGCACCCATTGCGCCCGAGGGTTCGCTGGAAGCCGACCTTTGGCATGCCCTGGTGCTGGGCGTGCAGGATTACATCGGCAAAAACGGTTTTCCGGGGGCTTTGCTGGGCTTGTCTGGCGGCATCGACTCGGCCCTGGTGCTGGCCATTGCCGTGGACGCCCTGGGCGCAGACCGTGTGCGCGCCGTCATGATGCCCTCGCCCTACACCGCGGACATCAGCTGGATCGACGCGCGTGACATGGCCGAGCGGCTCAAGGTGCGCTACGACGAAATTTCCATCGTGCCCGAATTCGAGGCGTTTCAGGCTTCGTTGGCCAAAGACTTTGCAGGCCTTGCGCTGGACGCCACCGAAGAGAACATTCAGGCCCGCATTCGCGGTACCTTGCTGATGGCCTTGTCCAACAAGTTCGGCGCCATTGTGCTCACCACCGGCAACAAAAGCGAAATGTCCACCGGCTACTGCACCTTGTACGGCGACATGGCGGGCGGTTTCGCCGTCATCAAGGACGTGGCCAAGACCCTGGTCTACCGTCTGGCCGAATGGCGCAACCACAATGACCCCTTCGAGACTGGCTTGCAGCCCATTCCCGAGCGCATCATCACGCGCCCCCCCAGCGCTGAGCTGCGGCCAGACCAGAAAGACCAGGACAGCTTGCCGCCCTACGAGGTGCTCGACGAGATCGTCTCGCGCTACATGGAGAATGACCAAAGCAGCGAAGAGATCATTGCCGCCGGCTTTGATCGGGCCGACGTGGAGAAAGTCACGCGGCTGATTCGCATCAACGAGTACAAGCGCCGCCAGGCCCCGGTGGGAATTCGCGTGACCCACCGCAGTTTCGGCAAAGATTGGCGTTATCCTATTACCAACCGTTTCCGGGCCTGAGCCCGGCGCGCTTCACCAAGGAACACACATGAAACAAATCACAGCTGTCATCAAACCTTTCAAGCTCGAAGAGGTTCGTGAAGCGCTGGCCGAGTGCGGCGTGACCGGCTTGACCGTCACCGAGGTCAAAGGCTTTGGCCGTCAAAAAGGCCATACCGAGTTGTACCGCGGTGCCGAGTATGTGGTCGACTTCCTGCCCAAAGTGAAGGTGGAAGTGGTGGTGAAATCGGCCGACGTCGAGCGTTGCGTGGACGCGATTGTGCGCGCGGCGCGCACCGGCAAGATTGGCGACGGCAAGATTTTCATCACGGCCGTGGAACGTGTGGTGCGCATTCGCACCGGCGAAGAGGACGAGACCGCGATTTAAAGCGCGTCCAGTCGAGGTGCCGCCGACAGGCCGGCTGCCTCGACAAGGTGCTGAAGCAATTTCGGCACCTGGGTGCCTGTTTGGATCAGGTCCATTTGCCAGTCGCCCAAAAAGTTTTCGCTGACCGAGGTTTCCAAGAAAGCCAACAAGCGGTCGTAATAGCCTTCAATGTTGAGCAAGCCCACGGGCTTGTCGTGGTAACCAAGCTGTCGCCACGTCCAGGCTTCAAAAAATTCTTCAAAGGTGCCAATGCCACCAGGCAGCGCTAGGAAAGCGTCGGCGCGCTCCATCATCATGCGCTTGCGCTCGTGCATGGTGTCCACCACATGGAGCTCGTCGCAGCTGTGGCGCGCCCATTCCCGCTCCACCATGCTGCCCGGAATGATGCCCACCACACGGCCACCTGCCGCTTGCGTGGCGTCGGCCAGGATGCCCATCAGGCCGTTGTGTCCGCCCCCATAGACCAGTTGCCCTTGGTGGGTGCCAATCCAGGCGCCGACGGCTTTGGCGGCGGCTTCATAAGCGGGGTGCTTGCCGGGTTTGGAGCCACAGTAAACGCACAAAGAGAAGGCGGGGCTCACAGCGTGCTCCAGCGGTAAAGGGCGGTGCCCCAGACGCCTGCACAGAAGACCAGGCTGAGCATCACGGCCGCGCTGCCCATGTCTTTGGCGCGTTTGGTGAAGGCATTCCACTCGGGGCCAAAGCGGTCCATGGCGGTTTCGATGCCGGTGTTCAAGAGTTCCACCACCATCACCATCAAGACCGAACCCACCAGCAAGGCCACCTCGACCCAGGTTTGGCCGACCCAAAACGCCGCAGGCAGCATCACGAGCGACAGCAAAACCTCTTGCCGGAACGCGGGCTCATGCCAGCCCTGGCGCAGCCCCTCCAAAGAATAGAAGAAGGCATTCCAGACACGCTTGAGGCCGTGCTGGCTTTTTTGAGGGGGCAAGGGCAGGGGCATGGGCTCAGGCTTTCTGTCGGGCTGGCTTGGGGGTTTCGTAATGAACCAAGCGCGTGCCAGCCCACACATCGTGCCAGAACTGTTTGTCAGTTTGAAAACGGCTGAGCAAGGCCCACACCAGCACCCAACCCGTCAACAGCACAAAGGACTCTGCGCCACTCAAGTGGAACGGTGCCATGGCGGTCAGCGGTGGGAGAAACCAGACCCAACTCAGCACATAGCGCAGCAGGGCGCGTTTTTGGGTCAGAGGCTGGCCACGGGTGTCCACCACCCGGATGCTCCAGGTTTTCATGGCCAAGGTCTGGCCCTTGTGCCAGAACCAGGTGAAATAAATGCCAAACACCAGAAACACGAAAGCCTGTAACCCATGCCGGTTGTCCAGGGCATGGCGGGTTTGACTCAGCGTGCTGAAGAGGTAGCCCGTGATGAAGACCACCCCAAACAACAGCATGCCTTCATAGAGCCAACATGCCATGCGTCGGCGCAGGCCAGGTGTGACAAACGCAGGAGAGGGCTCGGTGTCCGCCGGGCTCATGGGCTCGCATGGCCACGCGCATTCAAGGGAAGCAGCGTGACAGGGTGAACCAGGTCCATGTCGATGCGCAGTTGGGTGGGCTGCGATGACTTCGGGGTCGGTAAGACGGCCAACTTTTGGGGCGGCACAGGTCGCGTGGCAATGGCTGCACTGTTGGGTGCTGGGGGGTGGCCCTTGGTGAGCTCGTGGCGCTCATCGCGGCTCAGCGACTGGTAGGCTTCCCATTTTGTTTTGCGCTCGTCCAACGTGACCTGCTGAACTTCTGCAAAGTTCAAACGCGCCAAAGCCCGTTGTTTCGGGGTGAGTTTGGCCCATTCTTTCATGCGGGCTTGCATTTTTTCCTGCTCTTCGTCGGAACGATCGCTGAAGTTGACCGACAAGGCGAGCCATTTGCGCTTTTGGGCTTCGCTGATTTCGGGCCAGAGCTTGTGCAAGGGCGCCAGGGCTGCTTTTTGGCTGGTGTTGAGGGATTGCCAAGTGGGGGAGGATTCAGGTTTTTTGGTGCTGGCTGAGCTCGCAGGCGCAGGTGTGACCTTGGGGCTGGCTTCTGGCGTGGGGGCGCTTGATGTGTCTTGCGCCCAAGCCAGCACCGCCGCTCCTGAAAGGAGGGCCAACAAGCCAAAGCGCAGGCGGGACAACACGGTAGAGCGGGTCAAAAAGCCGGTCATTCAGGGGTGGTGGTGCGCGCCGTGTCGATCGGAGTTTTGAGGAATTTCAGGAATCCAGGATCGGTGTAGGCTGCCGGCGGCAAGTCGTCGGTGAGCAAGGCGCTGTCAATTTCAGCGAGTTCGCTGGCGCGCAGGTCGTTTTGCAGGACATGGATGGTGATGAGCCCTGCCAACAAGGCGATCAGGGGCAAAAAGGCTGCAAACCAACCCGTGAAACGGAGTTTTTCGGTTTCGAAATGGAGGGTGGCTGCGCCATTTTGAATTTGCAGGCCCGGTGCTGTTTTGGCAATGGGCTGGCGACGCATGGCTACGGCACGAACGCGTGCAGCGCGCAGCCGCTCTGAAACATCGTGTGACAGCTGGCTGTCCAGTCGTGCAGCGACCCGGCGCGCAAAGCGCTCCTGGGAGGCGTGAGGATGGAGGTTCGGCGTGTTCATGGTTTGATTCCCTTGGCTTTCAGTGCCTTGTCCAGCGCTTGAACTGCACGAGAACAGTGCGTTTTCACACTTCCCTCGGAGCAGCCCATGGCAGCAGCTGTTTCGGCGACATCCAGCTCCTCCCAATAACGCAACAGGAAGGCTTCCCGTTGACGTGCTGGTAGTTTCTGGATTTCGATTTCAATTTCAGCCACGATTTGCTGGCTGTTGACGGTGTCTTCGGCGCTTTCAGAGCGCTCAAGGCCTTCCAATGGGGCCAAAATTTCCAAAACATCAAAATCGTCTTGATTCTGTTTTGACTCAAATTCGTTGAAATTTGAGAATAAAGCATTCTTTGTCTTTTGGCGGCGAAACCAGTCCAGCGTGGTGTTGGACAAAATGCGCTGAAACAGCATGGGCAACTCGTCCAGTGGCTTGTCGCCGTAATGCTCGGCCAGCTTCATCATGCTGTCTTGCACGATGTCCAGGGCGGCATCTTCATCGCGTACATGGTAGTAAGAGCGCTTGTAAGCACGCTTTTCCACGCTGGCGAGGAATTGGTTGAGTTCTTGTTCGGAAGCCAAAGCGGGGGCTGTTTCGAGGGGTTGACGCGGCAGGCGCAATGTGGCGGCCACAAAGCCGTGCGGATTATGTCATCGCCAAATTTTCCGTCAACAGGTCGGCAAAAGGCTTCTAAAAAGTGCCATAATCACAGGCTGCACTCAAAAAAAGCAAACGGGTCTGGGTCGGGCGGATGTCGTCCATGGCCTCAGGTCTAAAGTTCTGACACGCCCCCAAAAGGGTTCGTGAAGGAGCACCCAAGGTTTTTCGTTGTCGAAATTCACAAAGGTTCATCATGGAAATTTCTAAGGCGGAACTTCAATCCGCTGCCGCTGCGCAAAACACCTCCTCCGCATCTGAAGAGCTGATGGGCTCCGAGATCCTCGTCAAGGCCTTGCAGGCCGAGAACGTCAAATACCTCTGGGGCTATCCCGGCGGTGCCGTTCTGTACATCTACGATGCGCTGTACAAACAAGACACCATTCAGCATGTGCTGGTGCGTCACGAGCAAGCCGCTGTGCATGCCGCCGACGGCTATGCACGCGCTACCGGCGATGTGGGCGTGGCCCTGGTCACCTCCGGCCCTGGGGTCACCAACGCGGTGACCGGCATTGCCACGGCCTACATGGACAGCGTGCCGATGGTGATCATCACGGGCCAAGTGCCGACCCCCGCCATTGGCCTGGACGCATTCCAGGAATGCGACACCGTGGGGATCACGCGTCCCATCGTCAAGCACAACTTTCTGGTGAAAGATGTGCGCGAATTGGCTGAGACACTCAAAAAGGCTTTCCACATTGCCCGCAGCGGCCGCCCGGGCCCGGTGGTGGTGGACATCCCCAAGGACGTTTCCTTCAAGAAAGCGCCTTACAGTGGCTACCCCGAGTCGGTCAGCATGCGCTCCTACAACCCGGTGCGCAAAGGCCATGGCGGCCAAATTCGCAAGGCCTTGCAGCTGCTGATGGCGGCCAAGCGCCCCTACATTTACACCGGTGGCGGCGTGCTCATGAGCGAGGCTTCGCAAGAGCTGCGCACCCTCGCGGACATGCTGGGCTACCCGGTGACCAACACCCTGATGGGCCTGGGCGCTTACCCGGCCTCCGACCGCAAGTTCTTGGGCATGCTGGGCATGCACGGCACCTTGGAAGCCAACAATGCCATGCAAAACTGCGACGTGTTGCTGGCTGTCGGCGCGCGTTTCGATGACCGCGTGATTGGCAACCCCAAGCACTTTGCGCAGAACGAGCGCAAGATCATCCACATCGACATCGACCCCTCCAGCATTTCCAAGCGCGTGAAAGTGGACATCCCCATCGTCGGCGATGTGAAAGACGTGCTGACCGAAATGATCGCCATGATTCGCGAGTCCGGCGCCAAGCCCGACAGCAGCGCCTTGGCCGGTTGGTGGGAGACCATCGAGGGCTGGCGTGGCCGTGACTGCCTCAGCTACGACCGTGGCAACAAGAGCGTGATCAAGCCGCAGTACGTCATTGAAACCCTGTGGAACATGACCCGCGACAGCGACACCTACGTCACCTCCGATGTGGGACAGCACCAAATGTGGGCCGCGCAGTACTACCGCTTTGACGAGCCGCGGCGCTGGATCAATTCGGGTGGCCTGGGCACCATGGGCGTGGGCATTCCTTATGCCATGGGGATCAAACTGGCCAAGCCTGACAGCGAAGTGTTCTGTGTCACCGGCGAAGGCTCGGTGCAGATGTGCATTCAGGAACTCTCCACCTGCTTGCAGTACAACACCCCCATCAAGGTCTTGGCCCTGAACAACCGCTACCTCGGCATGGTGCGCCAGTGGCAAGAGATTGAATACTCTGGCCGTTACAGCCACAGCTACATGGACGCCTTGCCCGACTTCGTGAAGCTGGCCGAGGCCTATGGCCATGTGGGCATGCTGATCGAGCGTCCCGAAGACGTGGAGCCCGCCTTGCGCGAGGCCCGTCGCCTGAAGGACCGCACCGTGTTTCTGGACATCCGCACCGATCCCACCGAGAACGTGTTCCCGATGGTCCAGGCTGGAAAGGGCATCACCGAGATGCTGCTGGGAAGCGAGGATCTCTGATCTTTATTCACCGCGGCCCGCTTGCGTGCCGCTTTCTTTGACGAATCTATTGCCAGCCAAGCCTGCCGGTTACCGCCGACAGGGGAGGGCTGCGAAAAGAGGAATCTTCTGACATGAAACACATCATTGCACTTTTGCTCGAAAACGAACCCGGCGCGCTGTCGCGCGTGGTGGGGCTGTTTTCTGCGCGTGGCTACAACATCGAATCTTTGACGGTGGCCCCCACCGAAGACCCCAGCCTGTCGCGCATGACCATTCAGACCACCGGGTCTGACGACGTCATTGAGCAGATCACCAAGCACCTGAACCGGCTGATCGAAGTCGTCAAGGTGGTCGACTTGACCGAAGGCGCCTACACCGAGCGCGAGCTCATGCTGGTGAAGGTGCGTGCCGTTGGCAAAGAGCGTGAGGAAATGAAGCGCATGGCGGACATCTTCCGCGGGCGCATCATCGACGTCACCGAAAAAAGTTACACGATTGAACTGACGGGCGACTTGGCCAAGAACGATGCGTTCCTGGAGGCCATTGACCGCAGCGCAATTTTGGAAACCGTGCGCACGGGCGCTTGCGGCATCGGCCGCGGCGAACGCATCCTGCGCGTCTAATGCATCACTGACCCACCCACTAAGGAGAGAACCATGAAGGTCTATTACGACAAAGACTGTGACTTGAGCGTCATCAAAGGCAAAACCGTTGCCATCATCGGCTACGGCTCGCAAGGCCACGCCCATGCCCAGAACCTGAATGACAGCGGCGTCAAAGTCGTGGTCGGTCTGCGCAAGGGTGGCGCCAGCTGGGACAAAGTCGGCAAGGCCGGCTTGAACGTCATGGAAGTCAACGACGCCGTCAAGGCCGCTGACGTGGTCATGATCCTGTTGCCCGACGAGCAAATTGCCGACGTCTACCGCAACAACGTGGAGCCCAACATCAAGAAAGGCGCTTCGCTGGCTTTTGCCCACGGCTTCAACGTGCACTACAACCAGGTGGTCCCCCGTGCCGACCTGGACGTGTGGATGGTGGCCCCGAAGGCGCCCGGCCACACCGTTCGCTCGACCTATACCCAAGGCGGCGGCGTGCCCCATCTGGTGGCCATTCACCAGGACAACAGCGGCCGTGCCCGCGAGCTGGCGCTGAGCTATGCCATGGCCAACGGTGGCGGCAAGGCCGGCATCATTGAAACCAACTTCAAAGAAGAGACCGAAACCGACTTGTTCGGCGAGCAGGCTGTTCTGTGCGGTGGCGCGGTCGAGCTGATCAAGATGGGTTACGAGACCCTGGTCGAGGCTGGCTATGCCCCCGAGATGGCTTATTTCGAGTGCTTGCACGAACTCAAGCTGATCGTTGACCTGATTTATGAAGGCGGCATTGCCAACATGAACTACTCGATCTCCAACAACGCCGAGTACGGCGAGTACGTGACCGGCCCCGAGGTGATCAACGAGCAGTCGCGTGCCGCCATGCGCAACGCCCTCAAGCGTGTGCAGACCGGCGAATACGCCAAGATGTTCATTCAGGAAGGCCGCCTGAACTATCCCAGCATGACCGCCCGCCGTCGCCTGACCGCCGATCATTCGATCGAGGTGGTGGGCAGCCAGTTGCGCGCCATGATGCCTTGGATTGCCAAGAACAAGCTGGTCGACCAGACCCGCAACTGATGCAGGCTCAGGCCTGAATCCGAGAGGCCACTTCGGTGGCCTTTTTTTCGAATGAAGGAGAGCAGGGGATACACTAAGACCATGAACTATCCGCATCCCATTTTGGCCCGCGAAGGTTGGCCTTTCATCGCTGGCAGTGTGTTGCTGGCTGTTGTGGCAAACGTGTTGTGGGGCTGGGCCCCTGCGCTCCCGCTGGACATCGTGGCCATTTTTGTCATTCAATTTTTCCGCGATCCGCCCAGGCAAGTGCCCACCGACCCCCATGCCGTGCTGTCCCCCGCCGATGGCCGCATCGTCAAGGTGGAAAAAGCCTTCGATCCATATGCAGGCCGTGATGCCTTGCTGATCAGCGTTTTCATGAATGTGTTCAATGTGCACAGCAACCGCTCCAGCGTGGACGGCGCGGTGCGACAGGTGAATTACTTTCCGGGCCTGTTCGTGAATGCCGACCTGGACAAGGCGTCCACAGAGAACGAACGCAATGCCGTGGTGATAGACGCGCAGGTGGCCGGGCAAGCCCACACCGTGACCTTGGTGCAAGTGGCAGGCTTGATTGCCCGACGCATTCTTTGCTACGTGCAACCCGGCGAAGCTTTGCACAAAGGCCAGCGCTATGGCTTCATCCGCTTTGGCTCCCGCGTGGACGTGTACTTGCCGTTGACAGCGCAGCCCAAAGTGGCGCCCGGCGACAAGGTGTCGGCCACCACCACCATCCTGGCGCAGTTGCCCTGAACGGAGTTCGCATGTCTGATCGTCAAGACCCCGCTGAAGAGGCGCCGCAAAAGCCCCGCAAGGGCATTTACGTGTTGCCCAACCTGTTCACGCTGGCGGCTTTGTTCGGTGGGTTTTATGCCATCGTCATGGCCATGAACGGCCAGTTTGATTTGGCCGCCATCGGCGTGTTTTGCGCCATGGTGCTGGACAGCCTGGACGGGCGCGTGGCGCGCATGACCAACACCCAAAGCGCGTTTGGCGAGCAAATGGACTCGCTGGCCGACATGGTGTCGTTTGGCGCCGCGCCGGCCCTGATTGCCTATGAGTGGTCGCTGCGTGGCTTGGGCCGCTGGGGCTGGATGGCCGCCTTTGTGTACTGTGCCTGTGCGGCCTTGCGACTGGCGCGATTCAACGTCAACACCACCGTGGTGGATAAGCGCTATTTTCAAGGCTTGCCGTCACCTGCTGCGGCCGCTTTGGTGGCCGGTTTCATTTGGTTGATGACCGAGGCCCAGGTGGAAACTGCCAGTGTGGCATGGCCCATGTTCGCCATGTGCCTTTTTGCCGGACTGACCATGGTCACCAACGTGCCTTTCTACAGTTTCAAAGATGTGCAAATGCGCAAGAGCGTGCCTTTCGCCGCCATCGTTTTGTTGGCGCTGATCATCGCCATCATTAACATTCACCCACCGACGGTCCTTTTCTCACTGTTCGTCCTGTACGGCTTGAGTGGCTATGTGGTGTATGTCTGGCGCCGTGCCAAAGGCTTGCAGACCAGCGTCATCAGCACCTCCACCGACGAGCCGGACGAGCGCGGGTTGCACAAATGACACAGGCTTGACCCGGTCCTAAAATTTTGTGATACATTGAGATTCATGAACACGTTGCTGGCCCTACTAACCCTACGCTCCTACGGGCGGATTTAGTAGCGCACGCGAACAACCCACACAGGCCCGTATGCACCCGCAGCGGGCCTTTTGTTTTGTTGTCGTTCAGCACTGCGGGTTCCTCTAGATTCAAGGAGTTCTTTCATGTCAGACAAGCTCATCATTTTCGATACCACCTTGCGCGATGGCGAACAGTCGCCCGGCGCGTCGATGACGCGCGACGAGAAGCTGCGCATTGCCCGCCAGCTCGAGCGCTTGAAGGTGGACGTGATTGAAGCGGGCTTTGCGGCCAGCTCCAATGGCGATTTCGAGGCGGTGCAGGCCATTGCCAACGCCATCAAGGACTCCACCGTGTGCTCTTTGTCGCGCGCCAACGACCGCGACATTTCCCGCGCCGCCGAGGCCTTGAAGGGCGCGCAACGCGCCCGCATCCACACCTTCATCGCCACGTCGCCCTTGCACATGGAGAAGAAGCTTCGCATGACCCCCGACCAGGTGTTCGAGCAAGCCAAGCAGTCGGTGCGCTATGCCCGCAACCTGGTGGACGACATCGAGTTCAGCCCGGAAGACGGCTACCGCAGCGATGTGGACTTTCTGTGTCGCGTGATCGAAGCGGTCATCGCCGAAGGGGCCACCACCATCAACGTGCCTGACACCGTGGGCTATGCCATTCCTGAGCTCTACGGCCAATTCATCAAAACGTTGCGCGAGCGCGTGCCCAACAGCGACAAAGCCATCTGGTCGGTGCATTGCCACAACGACCTGGGCATGGCGGTGGCCAACTCGCTGGCGGGCGTGATGCTGGGCGGCGCACGCCAGATCGAGTGCACCATCAATGGCTTGGGCGAGCGTGCCGGCAACTGCTCACTGGAGGAAGTGGTCATGGCGGTCAAGACCCGCAAGGATTACTTTGGCCTGGAGCTGGGCATTGACACCCAGCACATCGTGGCCGCCAGCCGCATGGTGAGTCAGACCACGGGCTTCGTGGTGCAGCCCAACAAAGCGGTGGTGGGGGCCAATGCCTTTGCGCACGCTTCGGGCATTCACCAAGACGGCGTACTCAAAGCGCGTGACACTTATGAAATCATGCGCGCCGAAGATGTGGGCTGGAGCGCCAACAAAATCGTGTTGGGCAAACTCAGTGGCCGCAATGCCTTCAAGCAACGCTTGCAAGACCTGGGCGTGCAGCTCGAGAGCGAAGCCGAAATCAATACGGCATTCACCCGTTTCAAGGAGTTGGCTGACCGCAAGAGCGAGATTTTCGACGAGGATATTCTGGCCTTGGTCAATGACGAGAGCGTGACCAATGACAAAGAGCAATACGCTTTCGTCTCGTTGTCCCAGCACAGCGAAACGGGCGAGAAGCCGCACGCCGAAATCGTCATCACGGTGGACGGCAAAGAGGTGAAGTCTGCCTCGGATGGCAACGGCCCCGTCGATGCCTCGCTCAAGGCCATTGAGCAGCAGGTCAAAAGCGGCGCCGAAATGGTGCTTTACTCTGTGAATGCCATCAGCGGCTCCACCGAAAGCCAGGGCGAGGTCACTGTGCGCTTGCAAAACAGTGGCCGCGTCGTGAACGGCGTGGGCTCGGACCCGGACATCGTGGTGGCCTCTGCCAAGGCCTACTTGAGTGCGCTGAACAAACTCCACAGCAAAGCGGATCGCGTGGCCGCCCAGGGTTAACCCGAAACCCTGTCGAATCGAGCCTTAGGAAAATCGCGCAAGTCTTTGATCTTGCGCGATTTTTTATTTCTGGTTACACTGCTTGCTTAGGCGATAAGATTCGAACACATTTGACGAGGTTCCCGTTTTGAAAAGACTGCTGACTGCTGCTCTGGGTTTGGTGTTGGCCATGGGAATGGTTTCTTCTCATGCCGCCAAAGATTCAAAGGCTGCGCGCTCCAAAGAGCGGGCCATTGCATCGGCTGCCAAGGCCAAGGCGGTTCGCAAGGCGGCCGTGAAAACCGTCGTCGCTGCACGTCCTACCTATGGCCAGATGGCCGGCCTGCACGCCACGCCCGATGAGTTGGCGTTGAAGTCCAGTGTGGCCTATGTGATCGACCAAGACACCCAGGAAGTGCTGCTCAGCAAAAACGACCAAGCCGTGTTGCCCATCGCTTCCATCACCAAGCTCATGACGGGCTTGGTCATCAGCGAGGCCAACCTCGACCTGGATGAAACCATCACCATCACCCAGGATGACGTGGACACCGAAAAGGGCAGCACCTCGCGCTTGCGCGTTGGCGCCGCGCTGACCCGCGGCGAATTGATGCACCTGGCCCTGATGTCCAGCGAAAACCGCGCAGCCCATGCACTGGGCCGCACCTACCCAGGCGGCATGGCGAGCTTTGTGCACCTCATGAATGCCAAGGCGGCTCAGTTGGGCATGCGCGACACGCGCTATGTCGAGCCCACAGGCCTGTCGAGCAAAAACCAATCCAGCGCCAAAGACCTGGCCACCCTGGTCGCCAGTGCCTACAACGATCCCTTGTTGCGTGAATATTCCACCTCCACCAGCCATGTGGTGGAAGTGGGCCGCCAAACCTTGCGTTACAACACCACCAACCGCTTGGTGAGCAACCCCAATTGGGACATTGGCCTGCAAAAAACCGGTTACATCTCTGAAGCCGGTCAATGCTTGGTCATGCAAGCCAAAGTGGGTGGCCGCAAGCTGATCATGGTGTTCCTGGATTCCGCGGGCAAGCTCAGCCGCATAGCCGATGCCGAGCGGGTTCGCCGCTGGGTGGAAGCACGCCACGCAGGGCGCATGCCGCAAACCTGATTCAGCGCTCGCTGCGGTGCCCCAGGGCGCGCGAAATTTCTTGGGCTGTGTCTTGCAACTTCGCAAGCCAGCCTTCGTCCAGGCGGTCTGCTGGCGCTGAAATCGACAAGCCTGCCACCAGCCGACTCTGGTCATCGTAAATGCCTGCAGCCATGCAGCGCACGCCCAATTCCAACTCTTCATTGTCCCGCGCCACGCCGTACTGACGGGCCTTGGACAGCTCACGTTCGAGAATGGGCAGCTGGGTGATGCTGTTGCGGGTATGGCCGGCCAGGCCCGTGCGTGTGGCATAGGCCCGCAGGCGCTGGGGTTCTTCGGCGGCCAGGAACAATTTGCCCACCGAAGTGAGGTGCAAGGGGGCGCGGCCGCCAATGGCGCGCACCACTTGCATGCCCGAACGCTCGCTGTAGGCGCGCTCCACGTAAACGATTTCATCACCCTGACGCACGCTCAGGTTCACAGGTTGTTGAATCTGCTTGTGCAATTCGCGCATGGGCAGCAAGGCGGCATCGCGCACATTGAGCCGTCCTTTGACCAAGTTGCCCAACTCCAGCAAGCGCATGCCCAGACGGTAGCTGCCTGCCTCGGGTCGGTCCACAAAACGCCCCAGGGTGAGGTCGTTCAAGATGCGGTGCGTGGTGGAGGGGTGAAGCCCGGTTTTTTCGCTGATTTCTTTCAGGCTGATCGGCTCTTCGCGCGAGGCCAACACATCGATCAGGGCAAACATACGCTCGATCACCTGAATGGTCGGCGTCGAGGCGGTCATGGCTTCCTTGTTTCGCATCCCGTTATTTTATCTTGTGAAAATGTAGCTGGTGTCCAGGTACCCTCTTGAAGCACTTCATGGGGGTGAAAGAGAGCTTTGTAATTCATTTTGTCGCTCTGCTCAATCCAGTAGCCCAGGTACAGGTAGGGCAAGCCCAGCGATTTGGCTTGCTCGATTTGCCAGAGCACGCTGTAGGTGCCGTAGCTGGTGGCCGGTTCGGGCTCATAGAAGGTGTAGACCGCTGACAGGCCATCGTTCAAAACGTCGAGGATCGACACCATTTTGAGGGCGCCAGGTTGGCCATCCTGGTCAGGCAAACGGAACTCCACCAGCCGCGAGTTCACCCGGCTTTGAAGCAGGAACTGGGTGTACTGGTCAATGCTGTCGTGGTCCATGCCGCCGCCCGCATGGCGGCCGGTCTGGTAGCGCAAATACAGTTGGTAGTGCTCAGGAATGAAGCACAGCCGCGAGACACGGGCTTGCAGGGTTTGATGGCGTTGCCAGGCACGCCGCTGGCTGCGGCTGGGCTCAAACGCATCAGCCAGCACGCGCAAAGGCACGCAGGCCCGGCAGCCATCGCAGTAGGGGCGGTAGGTGAACATGCCGCTGCGGCGAAAGCCTTTGGCGACCAATTCCGAATAGGTGTCGTTGTGGATCAGGTGGCTGGGCGTGGCCACCTGTGAGCGCGCCTGATGGTCGTCCAGGTAACTGCATGGATAGGGCGCCGTTGCATAAAACTGCAGCGAGTGGAGCGGCAAATCCTTGAGATGCGTCACGGGGGTGTCGAGGGCTTCAGAAGTTGATTCCAGTATACGGGGTGGAATTCCCAATCGCGTTCGGGCAAACCACAGTGGCGCTGCAGGTGCGCCAGAAAGGCGTTGCGTGGCATTTCAGCTGCGCCCATGGAAGCCAGATGCGGGGTGTTTTGCTGGCAGTCAATCAAGGGCACTTGCTGCGCCAGGCTCCAGGCCACCAGGGCGGCCAGCGCGATCTTGGACGCATCGTTTCGCAGGGCAAACATCGACTCGCCATACACCGCGGCGCCGATGCTGACCGCATACAGGCCACCGACAAGTTCGCCATCCACCCATGTCTCCACGCTGTGCGCATGGCCCGCGCGGTGCAAATCAAGGTAGGCCGCGATCATGGCATCCACAATCCAGGTGCCCTCTTGGCCGGGCCGGTATGCGCCGGCACAATGGGTGATGACGCGCTCGAAGACGCTGTCAAAACGGATTTCACAGCCTGGCTGTTGATTGAATTTTTGCAGGGTCTTGCGCAGTGAGCGGTGCAGGCGAAACTTTTCAGGCTGCAGCACCATGCGCGGATCGGTGGACCACCACAGAATCGGCTGGCCCTGGCTGAACCATGGGAAACAGCCTTGGGCATAAGCTTGCAAAAGCCGGTGCACCGAGAGGTCGCCCCCCGCGGCCAACAGTCCCGGCGCAGCACTGCCCGCGCCCCAGGCTTCGCTGGGCGGTGGCAAGGGATCGCTGGCCTCTAGCCAGGGGAGGGTGGGGCGTGCGGAGGGCATGGTCTTTGGTGGCATGATTATGGGTCGAACACGCCTGAGAAACACACCATGAGCACATCCGCTTCAGACTGGGTTCAGCGAGATCACCCTGCACCAGGGGTCACACGCCTGACACTGAACCGTCCCGACAGTTTCAATGCGCTGTCGGCCGACATGATGGCCGCGCTGCAAGCCGCACTGGACACAGCGAGCCAGGACAGCGGTTGCCGGGTGGTGGTGCTGGCGGCCAATGGACGGGCATTCTGCGCCGGCCATGACTTGCGAGAGATGAGCGCGCAGCCGGACCTGCGCTTTTACCAACAGTTGTTTGCCCAATGCAGCCGCATGATGCTGGCAGTCCAAGCCATGCCGCAACCGGTGATTGCCCAGGTGCAAGGCATTGCTACTGCTGCGGGATGCCAACTGGTTTCGATGTGCGATTTGGCCGTGGCTGCTGACACGGCCCGCTTTGCGGTCTCGGGCATTCACTATGGCCTGTTCTGCGCCACGCCCAGCGTGGGCTTGAGCCGCAATCTGGGGCGCAAGCAAGCCATGGAAATGTTGCTCACGGGCGACTTCATCGACGCCCATGCCGCTGTTGAAAAAGGCCTGATCAACCATGCGGTGCCAGATGACAAGTTGACAGACGCAGTGCTGGGCCTGTGCCAGAAAATTGTGGAGAAGCCCGCCACGGCCGTTCGCATGGGCAAAGCTCTGTTTTATCAACAACTGGAATTGGGCATTGCGGCGGCCTACCAGCTGGCCGGGCAGACCATGGCCTGCAACATGATGGATGCCGATGCCCAAGAGGGCTTTCAGGCCTTTGTGGAAAAAAGAACGCCGAGCTGGAAACACAAAGCCTGATGCGCACGCGCTCCACGCTGATCGACACGCTGAAAATCCTGGCTTCTCAGCTGATCGTCCTGCACCATTTGTCGGTGTATTCGCCCATGGCCCATGTGCTGAGTGAATCGCATCCGACCTTGCTGGGCGTGCTGGGCGATGAAGGGCGCTTGGTGGTCCAGTGTTTTTTGGTGATCGCTGGTTATCTGGCGGCGCAAGCCATTTTGAGCGGGCGACAGTTGACGCTGCCGCAAGCCATCTGGGGGCGCTACCTTCGGTTGGCGCCACAGTTTGCGGTGGCCTTGCTGGTGCTGTTGCTGGTCATGGCGGTTGTGGCCCCTTTTTACCAACCCGAGTGGATGTCGCCTTGGCCATCGCTGTGGGAGTTCATGGCCCATGTGCTGATGCTGCAAGGTGTGCTGTCCGTGCCTGCGCTGTCGGCAGGTGCCTGGTATGTGGCCATTGACTTTCAGTTGTATGTGTCCTTTGCGGTCTTGATGTGGCTGTTGCCGCGTGGGGCCTCGCGTGTGCCGCCGCCCTTGGCCATCGGCTTTGTCGCCGTCTTCACGGTGGTGTCCTGGTGGGGCTTCAATCGCTTCAGCGCACTGGAGGAATGGGCGCTGTATTTTTGGGGGGCTTATGGCTTGGGCGTGTTGGCGGCTTGGGCGCGTGCATCCCATGTGGCCAGAGGCCTTCTGACGCTGTTGCTGTTGATGCTGCTCGTCGATGCGGCCATGGCGTTTCGTGTCCGACCCGCACTGGCTGGCGTGACCGCCTTGGCCCTTTGGGCCATGGGCGAACGCGACGAATTGCCGGGGATCTTGCGGGCCACATGGGAGGCCTTGAGCGACGCCTCTTACGCCATTTTTGTGGTGCACTTTGCCGTGATTTTGGGCTTCAGTGCCGCATGGTCCCGCCATGCTTCTGGCAGCACGCTCTGGTCTTGGAGCCTCTTTGGGCTGGCCTGGCTTGTCAGTGTAGGCTTGGGCATGGCTTTGAACAGATGGGTGAAAACCCCTAAAAATTGGACTGGCATCCAACGGGCGTAACCGCTAGAGTTGTGCAATCACGTCCATCCAGGCGACGCCACCGCCTCTACGTCACATGCCGCAGGGAATTGTCATTTGTTCGCAAAATGCACTTCAGGCAGACCATGACCATGGCCAGGCCATGGGCCATATGAAGGCTTGGGGCTTGCAAGACTATGTCAGTCACCAAGCCATGGACCGCGAGCATCAGCACCATTACCGCTTGCAAAAAGTTTGTGCCCGCCACAACCTGCCGCATTTCGATACGCTGAGCCTGTCTGAAAAATTCAAGCTCGCCCATTTCACACCAGCGCAAGCGCTTTGCCGTGAGACCGTCTTGGCCTTGCTGGCCAGTCCTGTGCTTTTGATGTTTCCCTCTTTGGACGAATTCATCAGTGCGGTTCGCATGCGCTGCCATATCGTTGAGGCGGCACGCCGAACGGCCATGGACTTTCACACCGAGCGTGTGGACCGGCCGGTGGATTACTGGGAATACCGGGAAGACAAAGGCTTTTTGCTCAAGCCTGGCAAATGCCTGATCGAAGCCCTGCAGCAAACGACCCAACCGGATGTCTCAGGCAAGCTCTATGCCTTTTCTTGCTACCGCGCCACCGAGTATGTGATTTTGTTGGGCATTGCGCTGGAGGCTCGCCTAAGCCACCCGGCTCTGTTGGCGAAAATCGTCACGCAATGGCAGCAGCAACCCATCGCCTCGGGCCGATTCCATGATGTCTTCTTGCATGAGTGGGGCTCCAACGAAGACCCTTTGCCCGCCACCTGGTTCGTGCCGGGTGACCGCGTCTGGTTTCGCAACCCGGACGATGCCTCGTCGGATATTGCAGGCTATGAGGGTTCCTGGGTGATTTACCTCGGTCAGGGCCTGTTCGCCAATTTTTGGCAACCGCAGCGTCCCTACAATTTACAGAACAAAGCCATTGAATTGTTCCATTGGCGCCATGGCGTGCGTCAATCTGACCAAGGCGGCTTGTACATGGACGAAGAGGCGGTGGCGAAATTGGTGCAGCAGACCTGCCAAGACCCGGAGAAGGTGCGGCACATCACCGATCGCATGTTGCGCTTACGGGATCCCAAAGGTGTGTACGCCGAGGGGGGCTGCTTGGACACCACCCGTGAATCACCGCGCTGGGTGCGACCGCAGACCACCGACATTGCCTTGCCCAGCCTGGCTCATTAAGCCCGCAAGCAGCCTTCAAAGGCTTAATCCAGGCGGATGTTGCCCGCCCACGGTGTCGCCAATGGCTTGCGCGCCACCTTTGTAGGGGATGTAGTTCCACTGGGCTTGCGTGGCTTTTTCCACGGCCACGCCGGCCAGATGCGGCGCGCTGCCAATGGCGGAGACCGCAAAGTTCAGGGCTTGCTGGCGCGACAGTTGAACCAGCTCTTGCAAGCTGTTGGCAGTCACCGGGGGGTGCACCACCAGCAGGTGGGGCGAGTAGGCCAGCATGGTGACGCCGCGCAGGTCTTTGGAGGGGTCAAATGGCAGCTTGGTGTACACCGAGGGCGAGATGGCCAGTGCACCCACATCGCACAACAAGAAGGTGTGGCCATCGGTGGACTTGGCCACCATGTCCGAGCCTGTGTTGCCATTGGCGCCCGGCTTGTTCTCGACGATCACGCTTTGCTTGAAGGTGTCCGACAGTTGCTGGCTGATAGCGCGCGCAATGATGTCCGATGAGCCGCCGGGCGGGTAGGGCACCACGATGCGCAAGGGCTTGCTGGGCCAGCTTTGGGCCTGTGCACTGGTGATCAGGGTGAGGGCCGCCAGCAGGCCCAGGGTTCGGCGTGTGAAGTGTGAGGCCATGTGCGTCTTTTTTATTCTGGATTGTTGGGAATGGTGCCGCGTTGTTCGCTGGCGCGCAAGAAGTCAAAGTCCACGCCCTGGTCGGCTTGCGTCACGGTCTGCAGGTACAGCTTGCGGTAGCCACGGTCGGCCTGGGGTGGCGTGATGGGGCGTTCGCGCATGCGGCGCGCAAGCTCTTCTTCGGACACCTTGAGTTGCAGTGACCGGTTTTTGACCGACAACTGAATGCGGTCGCCATTCTGGACGTAAGCCAGCGGTCCGCCGATGGCCGACTCGGGAATCACATGCAAAACAATCGTGCCAAAGGCGGTGCCGCTCATGCGGCCATCGGAGATGCGCACAATGTCCTTGACGCCGGCGCGCGCGAGTTTGCGCGGGATGGGCATGTAGCCTGCCTCGGGCATGCCCGGCGCGCCTTGCGGCCCGATATTCTTCAACACCAGCACATCGTCGGCGTTCACATCCAGGTCGTCGCTGTCGATGCGGTTGGCCATGTCTTCCAGGTTCTCGAAGACCACGGCACGCCCTTCGTGCTCCATCAAGTCGGGATGCGCCGCCGATTGCTTGATGATGGCGCCACCCGGTGCCAGGTTGCCCTGCAACACGGCGATGCCCCCCTGGGGGTAGATGGGCTGCGCCATCGGGCGCACCACGTCTTGCTGGAAGGCCGGTGCGGCACGCGCCAACTCTTCACCCAGGGTGCGTCCTGTGACCGTCAAAGCATCGAGGTGCAGCAAGGGCTTGAGCTCGCGCAGCAAGGTGGCCATGCCACCCGCATCATGGAAGTCCTCCATGTAATGGGCGCCCGAGGGCTTGAGGTCAAGCAGCACAGGCGTTTCGTTGCCCATGCGGTCCAGGGCTTTCATATCGACCTCAAAGCCCATGCGCCCGGCAATGGCTGTCAGATGGACGATGCCATTGGTGGAGCCACCAATGGCCAGCAACACGCGCATGGCATTTTCAAAAGCTTTCGCCGTCAGAATTTTGTCGATGGTCAGCCGGTCTTTGGCCATTTGCACGGCTTGGGCGCCAGTTTGCTCGGCAATGCGGATGCGGTCGGCCGACACGGCGGGTGGCGAGGCGCCGCCCGGCACCGTCATGCCCAAGGCTTCAGCGATACAGGCCATGGTGCTGGCTGTGCCCATCACACTGCAGGTGCCCACACTGGCGACCAGTTGGTTGTTGACCGCCGCAATTTCTTGCTCGTCGATTTCTTCGGCGCGGAATTTGCCCCAGTAGCGGCGGCAATCGGTGCACGCCCCCACGCGCTCGGAGCGGTGCGAGCCTGTCAGCATGGAACCGGTGATGAGTTGAATCGCCGGAATGCCGGCCGAGGCCGCGCCCATCAATTGCGCCGGCACGGTTTTGTCGCATCCGCCAATCAGCACCACCGCATCCATGGGTTGTGCCCGAATCATTTCTTCGGTGTCGATGGACATCAGGTTGCGCAGGAACATGCTGGTGGGCTGCGCAAAGCTTTCATGGATGGAGATGGTGGGGAAGTCCATGGGCAAGCCGCCGGCCAGCATGACGCCGCGCTTGACGGCCTCAATCAGTTGCGGCGCGTTGCCGTGGCAGGGGTTGTAGGCGCTGCCCGTGTTGGCAATGCCGATCACCGGCCTTTCCAAGGCGGCATCGGTGTAGCCTGCGCCTTTGATGAAGGCTTTGCGCAGGAACAGGGAAAAGCCCTGGTCGCCGTAATGGGTCAATCCCTTTTTCATGCCAGAGGGCGGGTTGCTCATGAAGGTCTCCTTGTTATTTCGCACAGGCGACGCTGTTCGCACGCCGATGCCATGACAATACCATGAGCACCCCTATGGCGGTGTTCAATTGGAGACGACATGTTTCGAAAAATTCTGGCGCCGCAATCGGTGGCTGTCATTGGCGCCTCGGACGATCCCTTTCGCATTGGTGGCCGTCCGATTGGCTACATGCTGAGCCAGGGCTTTCAAGGCCAAATTTGGCCGGTGAATCCCACGCGCTCCACAGTGCAGGGCTTGACCAGCTATGCCCAGATTGAGGCCCTGCCCGCAGCCCCCGATGTGGCGGTGGTCGCGGTGGCGGCCTCGGGCGTGTTGCCCGTCATTGAATCTCTGGGGCAACGGGGCACGGGCGCTGCCATTGTGTTCAGTGCTGGCTTTGCCGAAGCAGGTCCAGAGGGCGTCCTGCTGGAACAACAAATGCTGGCCAGCGCGCGTCGCCATGGCATGCGCATCCTGGGCCCCAACTCCTTGGGCATGCTGAACCCTCGCAATGGTTTCTACGGCAGTTTTGTCTCCAGCGTGGAGCTGGGCTTCCCCTTGCCTGGCCAGGTGGCCGTGCTGAGCCAGTCGGGCGCCTATGGCGGGCACATTCTGGCCTTGACCCGCGCGCGCGGCATTGGCTTGTCTGCTTGTGTGATGACCGGCAACGAGTGCGACCTCAGCCTGGGCGAAATGATTCAGGCCATGGTGGAGGACGACCAGACCCATGTGATTGCCGTGTATTCGGAAGGCATTCGCGACGGCGCCAGCTTGTTGCAAGCCCTGGAGGACGCCCGTCTGGCGCACAAACCCGTGGTGATGATGAAGGTGGGCTCCAGCGACATTGGCAGCGCGGCAGCGCAATCGCACACGGCCTCGATTGCCGGCAACGATGCCATCACCGACGCTGTGCTCAAAGAGATGGGGGTGGTGCGGGCCACCACGACCGAGCACATGCTGGATGTGGCACGCTTGGCCACACGGCGTGTCTTTCCGGTCAGTCCTACCTTGGGCGTGCTGACGGTCAGTGGTGGCGCAGGTGTGATCATTTCGGATGCGGCCGAGCCTTTGGGCCTGGAACTCACAGAAATGCCGCAAGCCAGCCAAGACCGGCTCAAGGCCATGTTGCCCTTTGCCTCGCCCCGCAACCCCGTGGACACCACGGCCCAATTTTTGAACGACATGAGCTTGCTGGGCCAGTTCACCGATGCCGTGGTGGAAGAGGGAAATTACGGCAGCTTGCTGGGCTTTTTCACCTACACCGCTGGCACGCCATCGACCGCGCCCAAACTGCGCAAAGAACTCAAGCGTGTGCGCGAGAAACACCCCGACCGGTTGTTTGTGCTGTCTTTGTTGGCAGCGCCCGAATGGGTGCAAACCTATGAAGAAGACGGCTTCACCGTGTTTGAAGACCCGCACCGTGCCGTAGCGGCCATTGCGGCCATGCACACCTTTGGCATGGCCTTTGCGCGGGGGCCGCGCCAAGCGCCCCCCAGCTTGCAAGGCTTGCAAGCACCGGGCAACAGCTTGAATGAAGCCCAGGCCAAGCGCTGGTTGGCCCAAGCGGGCATTCAATGCGCGCCCGAAGAAGTGTGCCTGGATGCCGACAGCGCGGTAGCGGCTGCCAAGCGACTGGGCTATCCCGTTGTGCTGAAAATCGTGTCGCCCGACATTCTTCACAAGTCCGAAATCGGTGGCGTGTTGTTGAACATCGATTCCGCAGCGCAGGTGCGCGAGGGGTATGAACTTCTGATGCAACGCACCCGCACGGCGCTGCCCCATGCCAAGCTCGAAGGTGTCTTGGTGGCGCGCCAACTCTCAGGGGGTGTGGAGTGCATCATGGGCCTGACCCACGACCCGGTCTTTGGTCCAGTGGCCATGTTTGGCTTGGGGGGCATTTTTGTGGAGGTGCTTAAGGATGTGGTGTTCCACCGCTGTCCGTTCGGACCCGATGTGGCCGAAGCCATGATCCGCTCGATTCGCGGCTTACCCTTGCTGATGGGCGCGCGGGGCCGGCCTGCGGTGGACATCGAGGCCTTGGCGCAAATGCTGTCTCGCTTGTCGGCGGTGGGCGATGTGTGTCGCGAACAAGTGCTGTCGATCGACTTGAACCCGGTGCTTGCCATGCCGCAAGGCCAAGGCGCTTTTGCCGTGGATGCCGTGGTGGAGATGAAGCCGCACTGAGTGCGCTTCATTTCACGCTATCCTTGGCGCCCTGAACTGTTTGGAAGGAAACACAGGACATGTCGCAGCAATTCGTGATGGCCGGGGTGATGGGTTGGCCTGTCGCCCATTCGCGCTCCCCGGTGATCCACACCCACTGGATCCAACAGCATGGCCTGAGCGGCGCGTACGGCCGGTTTGCGGTTCGCCCGGAACGGCTCGAAGCGGCCTTGCGTGGCCTGTCGGCCTTGGGCATGGCGGGTTGCAACATCACGCTGCCGCACAAAATTGAGGCCATGCGATGGGTGGACCATGTCGACCCCTTGGGTCGGCGCATGGGGGCCATCAATCTGGTGGTGGTGCAAGCCGATGGCGCTTTGCATGGCTTCAACACCGATGGCTACGGTTTCATTCAAAGCTTGCGTGACGCCAAGCCCGACTGGCGGGCCGACGCGGGCCCGATCGTGGTGCTGGGCGGCGGTGGTGCGGCACGCGCCATCGTGCTGAGCTTGATCGATGCCGGCGCCCCGTCGATTCGCCTGATCAACCGCACACGCAGCAAGGCCCAAGCGCTGGCAGAAGAGTTTGGCCCCGTTGTGGCCGTCTTCGACTGGTCCGAGCGCCATGACGCGCTGGCAGGTGCAGCCATGTTGGTGAACACTACCGACCAGGGCATGCATGGCAAAACCGACCTGGATTTGCGACTCGACGCCTTGCCCACGGATGCCTTGGTGTGTGATGCGATTTACATTCCCTTGGAGACCACGCTGCTGGCTGCGGCACGCGCGCGTGGCAACCTCACTGTGAACGGTTTGGGCATGCTGTTGAACCAAGCGCGGCCCGCGTTCAAGGCCTGGTTTGGCGTGGATCCCGAGGTCACGCCCGCGCTGCGCGAGGCGCTCATCGCCACGATTTAAATCCAGGACGGCCCCTCACCAAAAATCACATGGCCTCGGGCCAGCTCAGCACCGTGCAGATCAGCACCAAGCCCACGCCCAGCGCATGCCAGTAGGTGACAGGTCACGACCGAGCTGAAAATCAGCACATCACCCAAGTTCACATAGGCCATCAGCACGCCGGCCAAGGTGGCCTGCGCCCACAAAGATGCGTGCCAATGGCGAATCAAGCCAATCTTGTGGCGGTACAGCACCGTCAGGCAAGCCACGCAAGCCAGCATGCGCAGCATGGCAATCAGGCTGAGCTCGAGAATTTGGGTGAGCGATTTGACCACCGACAGGTTCAAGCCCCAGACCACGGTGATGCCAAACTAGGCCAGGTGAATGGGCAGGTGGGTGGCGCGAGGGTGAGAGGAGGGCGTCATGGGGCAGTGCGGTGGCACTGCACAGATTATCAATGCGACGCAGAGAAACGTTGTAACCCCCGCGATAATCCGTCATGGCCATCAAATCCACCATCTTCAAAGCCGGCTTGCAAATGGCCGACATCGATCACAGTTATTACGCCGATCATTCCCTCACTTTGGCGCGTCACCCCAGCGAAACCGATGAGCGCATGATGGTTCGGCTGGTGGCACTGGCTTTGCAAGCCCACACCTTGCAGTCCGTTTGCCATGGCGATGGCACCCTGGCGTTTGGCGCCGGCCTCTCAGACCCAGACGACCCCGATGTGTCCCTCACCGATTTCACCGGCCGCAAGCGGCTGTGGATCGAAGTCGGCCAACCCGAAGACAAGCCTTTGTCCAAGGCCTGCAGCAAAGCCGATGCCGTCATCGTGTATGCCTTTCACCATGCCGCGGAAGTTTGGTGGCGCGGCATTGAAAACAAGTTGACCCGGCTTGATAAATTGCAGGTCTGGCGCGTGCCCACCGAGGCGTCGCAGGCCTTGAGCGCCTTGGCCGAGCGCAGCATGCAATTGCAGGCCACTGTGCAAGAAGGCGCGCTGACCTTGAGCAGCCAACTCGGCAGTGTGATGATCGAACCCATTCGCTGGAAATGAACCCGCTCTGATTGAGGAACTGAACCATGGACCTGTCCCGTTTTCCCCGCCGCCGCTACACCCCCTTTCCCACGCCCCTGGAGCCGATGCCGCGTTTCTCGCAAGCGCTGGCGGCCAGTTGCCCGGGCGGGCAAGGCCCCGAGCTTTGGGTCAAGCGCGATGACATGCTGGGCTTGTTCCCTGGCGGCAACAAAACACGCAAGCTGGAATTCCTGGTGGCCGATGCCTTGGCCCAAGGTGCCGACACCCTGATCACCTGCGGTGCGCCGCAATCCAACCATTGCCGCATCACCCTGGCAGCCGCTGTGAAAGAAGGCCTGAAGTGCCGGTTTGTCATTGAAGAGCGCGTACCCCACAGCTACAACGACGACGCCAGCGGCAACCACTTCATGTTCCGTTTGATGGGCGTGGAAGCCATCACCGTGGTGCCCGGCGGCAGCAACATGGCGCAAGCCATGCAAGCCGAAGCCGAGCAACTGTTGGCGCAAGGGCGCAAGGGCTACATCATTGCGGGCGGCGGTTCCAATGCCATTGGCGGCCTGGGCTATGCGGCCTGCGCTCAAGAATTGCAACAACAATGGTTTGACCAAGGCGTGTCGTTTGACCGCGTGGTCGTGGGCTCCGGCAGCTCGGGCACCCATGGCGGCTTGCTCGCGGGTTTTTTGGGCAACCACATTCAGGTGCCCATCGTGGGCGTGGGGGTCAGCCGCGACCCGGCGGACCAAGAGCCCCTGGTGCACCGCGAAGCGCAAGCGGTGCTGGACTTGATCGGCATTCCCATGACGGTGCCGCGCGAAGCCGTGGTCAGCGTGGGCGGCTATTGGCAGCCCAAATACTCGATTCCGAACGACAAGATGGTGGAGGCCGTGCAGCTGCTGGCGCGCACCGAAGGCATTTTGCTGGACCCGGTGTACACCGGCAAAATCATGGCCGGCCTCATCGGTTTGGCGCGGCAAGGCTTTTTCAAACCGAAGGAGCGGGTTTTGTTTTTGCACACGGGGGGCTTGCCTTCTTTGCACGCCTACGAAAACGAAGTACTGGGCAAGGCGCCCGTGGTCACGCTTTAAGCTTTAAGCGTCCCCAGCGGGCTCCACCGTCACGGCCACGGCCAGGGTGTGATGCGTGCCACCGTGGATCACGCCCCGCACCGGTGACACATCGGCGTAGTCGCGGCCCATGGCCACGGTGACATAGTCTTCGCCCGGCGTTTCCCAATCGCAGCGGTTGTTGGTCGGGTCGCAGTCCAGCCAATGACCGGGGCCGTCGTGGTCATCGGGCACGTACACCGAGGCCCAGGCATGCGATGCATCGCTGCCAATCAGGCGGGGTTGGCCGGGCGGTGGCGATGTGAGCAAATAGCCGCTGACGTAGCGCGCAGCCAGGCCCATGGCCCGACAGCAGGCGATGAAGATGTGCGCAAAATCCTGGCATACCCCGCGCCGTTGCTGCAGCGCTTCCAGGGCCGGCGTGCTGACATCGGTACTGTGACTTTCATAACGGAAGTCAAAATGAATGCGCGCGCTCAACTCGCATGCGGCCGCGTGCAGGGGGCGACCTGACGTGAAGCTGGGCAAGGCGTAATCATGAAACGCTGCATGTCTGGGCACATGGGGCGAGGCAAACACATGGTCGATGGCGGGGTCGTAGCGCGCACCGACCTGGTAACGGAATCGGTTGCGCACGCTTTCCCACGTCACGCTCAGTGCCGCGGCATCCGGGGCGGCTGCGCCCAAAGTCTTGACCACGCTGCGCGAGACCAGGCTGAGGGCGTCGTGCGGCGTTTGCAAGGCGATGAAGCTCATGGGGTTGCCGTACACATCGGTTTGCGCCAAAGTTTGTGAAGGCTCAGGCGTGATCTGCAACTGATGCTGCACCACATGCTGTCGCAAAGTGTCTCGCGGTTGCAAATGCAAAATATGCAGCGCTGTGCCCACCGGTGGGGCGTAGTCGTAGCGGGTTTCGTGGGTGATGCGCAGCAGCATGGCGAAGCTAGAAGCCCAAGCTGTGCTCGCCGTCGCGAAGGTGCGTGAAGTAACGCGCACCAATGGCATCGGACAGGGTGTAGACGGCTTGCAGGCAGTTCTGCAATTCCGTGGGGAGGTTGCCACGCGTTGGCTGTTCGGCCTTGGACCAGCTTGCGGGGGTGGGCACCATGCGGGCCAGACCATCGAGCTCATCTGCGCCACTGCCCGCCAGCTTGGAGAGCCGGCCCCTGAGCGTTTGGGCCACCCAAGCCAGGGACCGCGGGTTGTCTGTGTCCTCCAGCAGCAAGGCCAACAGCGCGGGCAGGCTTCGGTTTTGCTGATACTGCGACTGAAAGGTGATGGTGCTGTCAAACAGCGTCAGCAGCCCGGTGTAGACCGCATCGTCTTTTTGCGGGTGGTCGAGCCCACCAGATGCAAAAGCCAAGCTCAAGGCAGACGACAGAAAAGCCAAGCGTTCCACATGCCGGCCAATGCTCAACAAACGCCAGCCATCGTCTCGCACCATGCGATCGGTCTGTGCGCCGGTGATGGCAGCCAGTTGGCGATTGATGGTGTCCAGCAATTGCAGCGCCTCAATGGCTGCGGCGTCACCTTGTTGTGTGAGCTTGTCGCATTGGGCAAAAAAATCTTTTTCCGTGCGGTCAATCAGGTTCCAGTGCTCCAGCGACAAACGTTCTCGCACCGCCGAGGCGGCTTGTCGCAGCGCGCGCAGGTTGTAGCCCACGCTGGTCCAGTCGTCCTTGTGGAGGCTGGCGATCAGGGTGCGTTCGAACAGGCGACGCGAGGCTTGCGGGTGGGGCACGCCGGGCGGCACCAGGCCTTGGCGCGTTGTCAGTTCGTACAGCCATTGCAACAGCGGGCGTGAGTGCTGGTTTTCGCCGCTCAGGGCTTCCAGTGAGAAACGTGCCAAGCTCAAGCTGTTTTCGCTGCGCTCGCTGTAGCGGCCCAACCAGTAAAGGTTCTCGGCCGCACGGCTGGTGACCAGGCGTTTGCGGATGCCAAAGCTGGCGGAGGCCGGTACATGCACACTGGCCGTGGTGGTCTCGGTTTCCTCGGCGCCGTGCGGGTTTTCTTGGGACGGCACCCAGACATCGGCACTGCTGCCACCGCGTTGCATCGAGGCGATTTCTGCCCCCGGCACGGCCAGCCTAGCCAGGCCACCGGGTAACACATTCCAGCGACCGCTGGCTGTGGCCACCGCAAACACGCGCAACAGCACCGAGCGCGGCTGCAGTCGGCCGCCGTCCATCGTGCTGTGCCAGGTGGGCATTTGCGAAAAAGGCAAATAATTTTGAACGGTGAAGTCCTCGCCTTGGCGCGCCATGCGTCCGGCCCATTCGTCTTGCGCGCGCTCGCTCAAGCCTCGGCCCAGCACCGACTCCTGGTTAGGGTTGCCAGGCAATCCCCAGGGGAAGGTGGGCTTGATGACGCTGGTGCTCAAGCGGTGCTGGGCTTCGTCCAAAGCTGCGCGCTCGCCACACCACCAGGTGGGCAAGGACGGCAATTGCAAGGTTTCGCCCAACAGGGCTTCGGACAAGGCGGGCAAGAAACCCAGCAGGGCGGGGGACTCCAGAAAAGCAGAGCCCGGGGCGTTGGCCACCAGCACATGGCCTGCCCGAATGGCTTGCAGCAAGCCCGGCACGCCCAGCGTGGAGTCCGCGCGCAGTTCCAGCGGGTCCAGGAATTGGTCGTCGAGTCGTTTGATCAGGCCATGCACCGGCTCGAGCCCGCGCAAGGTGTTGAGGTACAAGCGCTGGTCGCGCACCGTCAGGTCACTGCCCTCGACCAGGGTGACGCCGAGGTAGCGCGCCAGGTAGGCGTGCTCAAAATAGGTTTCGTTGTAAGGCCCGGGCGTGAGCAAGGCAATGTGCGCCTCTGCGCCTGCAGGGCTTCGCTGCCGGATGCCCTCCATCAGCGCGCGGTAGGTCCCTGCCAGGCGCTGCACTTGCATGGCCTCGAAGGCTTGTGGGAACAAGCGAGAAATGATCAAGCGGTTTTCCAGCAAGTAGCCCAGCCCTGAAGGGGCTTGCGTGCGTTGCGAGACCACCCACCAATGGCCTTGCGGGCTGCGCGCCAAATCGAAGGCCACAATGTGCAGTCGCGTGTCGCCCACAGGGGTGACGCCATGCATGGAGCGGATGTAACCGGGGTGACCTTGCACCAGGGCGGGCGGAATCAGGGCTTCGTGCAGCAAGCGCTGGGGGCCGTAGGCATCGGCCATGACCTTTTCCAGCACTTGCACCCGTTGTTGAACGCCTTGTTCAATGGTCTGCCAGTCTTGCTGCGTGAGCAGCAAGGGAAACAGGTCCAGTGACCAGGGGCGTTGCGGGTTTTGCGGGTCGGCATAGACGTTGTAGGTGATGCCGTTGTCGCGCACCTGCCGCTGAAGGTCGCGCGTGCGTTGGTTCAAGTCGTTCAGGCCTTCATGGCCCACATGCTCAAAAAAGGTGGACCAGGCGGGCGCAAGCGTCTGTGCCTGCCCTGGCTCTGGCGCACCCCGTAATTCATTGAAATGGCCCGAGGCCGCAGGCTCGGCCCAAGCCGCCAACCGCTCAGGGATGGTCAGGGGTTGCGAGGTGGCTTGGCGTTCGTTTTCCACAGTGCGCCCATTCTCTCACCAACCATCCGATGGCTTTTGTTCAGCGCCGCAGGTGTTCAGCGCCGCAGGTCCAGGGTGAAGGGAAACTCACGGCTGCCCGGCTGGCGAATGCTGGCTTCGGGCACCTCCATGGCGCCCGGCGTATGGCCCTGGCGGAAGAAGCGCGCCAGACGCCGGCTTTCGGCCTCATAGGCGTTCACCGGGTAGGTCACATAGTTGCGTCCGCCGGGGTGCGCTACGTGGTACTGGCAGCCCCCCAGCGAGCGCCCGGTCCAGGTGTCGAACAGGTCAAACGTCAAGGGCGCATCGCTGCTCAAGGTGGGATGCAGCGCAGATGGCGGGCTCCAGGCCCGGTAGCGCACGCCCGCGACAAAGTCGCCTTGTGTGCCGGTGGGTTGCAAGGGCAGGGCGCGGCCGTTCACGGTGACCACATAACGGCTTTCGTTGAAGCCATGGATGCGCACCTCGATGCGCTCCAAGGAAGAGTCCACATAGCGCACGGTGCCGCCCGGTGCGCCTTCTTCACCCATGACATGCCAGGGCTCCAGCGCGTTGCGCAGGGTCATGACCATGCCCCGGGTTTGCAAGTCGCCCACGCGCGGAAAGCGGAACTCGAAGTGCGGCGCGAACCAGGCGCTGTCGAACGCAAAGCCCGCGTCGCGCATCTCGGCCATCACGTCCTCAAAGTCCATCTGGACAAAGGTGGGCAGCAGAAAGCGGTCGTGCAATTCGGTGCCCCAGCGGGTCGCAGGCGCGCGGTAGGGCTGTTGCCAGAAACGTGCGATCAGGGCGCGCAACAACAGTTGCTGCACGATGCTCATCTGGGCATGGGGCGGCATTTCAAACGCGCGCAACTCCAACAGGCCCAGGCGGCCGGTGCTGGTGTCTGGCGAATAAAGCTTGTCGATGCAGAACTCGCTGCGATGGGTGTTGCCGGTGACGTCGATGAGGATGTTGCGCAACGTGCGGTCGACCAGCCAAGGCGGCATCTCCTGGCCATGGATTTCTCGCTGCCGCATGATTTCTCTGAGCGCAATTTCGAGCTCATAGACCTGGTCGTTGCGGGCTTCGTCCACGCGCGGTGCCTGGCTGGTGGGGCCAATGAACATGCCGCTGAAAAGGTAGCTCAGCGAGGGGTGGTTGTGCCAGTAAAGAATCAGGCTGGCCAGCAATTCGGGGCGCCGCAAGAACGGGCTGTCGGCCGGCGTGGCGCCGCCCAGCACAAAGTGGTTGCCGCCCCCTGTGCCGGTGTGGCGGCCATCGGTCATGAATTTTTCAGCGCTCAGGCGGGTTTCAAAGGCGGCCTGGTACAAAAACTCGGTGTGGTCGACCAACTCGCGCCAGTTGTGCGCGGGATGAATATTGACTTCGATCACGCCAGGGTCGGGGGTGACTTGCAACACTTTGAGGCGCGGATCGCGTGGCGGCGGGTAGCCCTCCAGCACGAGTTGCATGTCCAACTCTTGGGCGGTGGCTTCCACCGCCGCGAGCAAGCGCAGGTAATCCTCCAGGCGCGGCAGCGGCGGCATGAACACATACAGCACGCCGCCGGCCTGGCCTTGGGTTTGCGCCTGCGGGCCGTTGGCGCGTCGCGGGTCACGCACCTCGACGCACAAGGCCGTGCGCACGACGTCGTTCGCTGAGGCGAGGTGATGGGGTGGCTGCGCAGTGGCGGACCTGGTTTGGGCGGAACTCGCCCTGGGCGCGCTGGGCTGACGCAGCTGGCGTGGCGTGAAGCTTTCCGGCAGGGGTGAGCGAGGCGCAAACGGGTCCAGCGCGTGCTGGTAGGGGTAGTCTTCTTGGCTGACCCAAGGCAAGGAGTCCAGAGGCAAGCGGTAGCCCATGGGCGAGTCACCGGGAATCAAATACAAGCGCTCATCGCGCACAAACCAAGGGCCACTGACCCAGGGCGTGTCGGCATGTGTGTGGCCTTCGTTGGGCGCAATCGGCAGCACATAGCCAATGACGGTGTCGAGCTTTTGCGCGAACACGCGGCGCAGGCGCAAGCGCTCGAGTTCGTCATCGAGCCGGGAGTCAAAGGGGTCGACGTTGAGCGGCAGGCGGCGCTCGCGCCACAGGTAATACCAAGTGTCTTCGAAGCCCGGCGTGATGAAGTCGCTGTTCAAGCCCAACTTTTGGGTGAGGTGTTGCACGAAGCGCTGTGCGTCCACCGGCGTGTAATGCGTGGGATGTGACTCGTCCGCAAACAGCTCAGGGTTTTGCCAGCAGGGCTTGCCATCGGTTCGCCAATAAATGCCCAGGGCCCAGCGTGGCAATTGCTCACCGGGGTACCACTTGCCTTGGCCGAAATGGAGAAAGCCGCCTTGGCCGTATTCATCGCGCAGTTTGTGAACCAATTGCGTGGCATAGCTGCGTTTGGTCGGACCCAAGGCATCGGTGTTCCATTCGGCCGCATCGCGGTCAGCGGTGGCGACGAAGGTGGGTTCGCCGCCCATGGTGAG
This sequence comes from uncultured Bordetella sp., assembly GCA_964442645.1. Classification (GTDB taxonomy): domain Bacteria; phylum Pseudomonadota; class Gammaproteobacteria; order Burkholderiales; family Burkholderiaceae_C; genus Limnohabitans. The sequence continues at coordinate 33,442 of CAYTZZ010000004.1, forward strand.
GCGCACATCATGCGCCACCAGTTGCTGGTCGACCCGCTCACCCAGGGCCAGAACGGCATCCCATTGGTTGTCGGTGTAAGGCCGTGTGACACGCGGCGACTCGTAGAAGCGCGTGACCGCCATGCTGTGCGCGAACGTCACTTCTGCTTTGTCGATCAAGCCTTCGATGGGCGCCGCACTTGAAGGCTGGGGCGTGCAGGCCAGCGGCACATGGCCTTCACCGGCCAACAGCCCGGAGGTGGGGTCCAAGCCAATCCATCCCGCGCCAGGCAGGTAGACCTCGCACCAGGCATGCAGGTCGGTGAAGTCGACCTCGGTGCCACTGGGACCATCAAGCGATTTCACATCGGGCTTGAGCTGGATCAGGTAGCCGGAGACGAAGCGGGCTGCCAGGCCAAAATGGCGAAGCACATTGACCAGTAACCAGCCGGAGTCCCGGCACGAACCCGAGCCCAGGGTGAGGGTTTCTTCTGGCGTTTGCACGCCTGGTTCCATGCGAATCAGGTATCGAATATCTTGCTGAAGTTTCTGGTTCAGCCCCACCAAAAAATCGATGGTGCGGGTGGTACCTTGGGGCGCAGCAAGCGACGCAACATAGTCTTTGAGCTTGGGCGTCAGCGGCCCTTTCGCCAGGTAGGGCGCCAACTCTTGTTCAACCAGAGGTTCGTACTTGAACGGAAAATGTTCTGCGCCCGGCTCCAGAAAGAAATCGAAGGGGTTGAACACCGACATTTCAACCACAACATCGACCGTGACCTTGAACTCGGTCGTGGCCTCTGGAAACACCAAGCGTGCCTGGTAGTTGGAGAAGGGATCCTGCTGCCAGTTGATGAAGTGCTGTTCGGGCTCCACCCGCAGCGAATACGAGAGGATGCGGCTGCGGCTGTGGGGGGCCGGGCGCAGGCGGATGACCTGGGGCCCCAGCTTGACCGGGCGGTCGTAGTGGTACTGGGTGACGTGATGAAGCGCGGCATGGATTGACATGCCAAACCTCTAGCAAGAGCCAAGCCAGTGCCCCGCGCGGTCAAGTCCTGAATTTATGATGTAGATTGACCTTGATTGCACCGAAATGGTGTCTACTCACCATCTTGGTGCCAAGACCAGCGAAACAGGCCACGGTTTCCGTGGCACCCAACTTGCTTGTTTCAAGGCAGGAGTGTTCTGTTCATGAAGATGTTTGATGAAATGTATGCCCAACTCCCCTACGCAAAGGGGGGGTTGAGGCCTCATTACCAGGACTACAGCGCCTGGCTGGCGCAGCAGAGCGACTCCCAGATGCAAGCGCAACGCGAAGAAGCCGAAATGATTTTTCGCCGCGTGGGCATCACTTTCGCGGTCTACGGCGAAAAAGACGCGGACGGCTCGGGGACCGAGCGGCTGATTCCCTTCGACCTGATTCCGCGCATCATTCCGGCCCATGAGTGGTCCTGCATGCAAAAGGGTTTGGTGCAACGGGTGACGGCGCTGAACCGGTTCATTCACGACATCTACCACGACCAAGAGATTTTGAAGGCCGGGCTGATCCCCTCGGATCAGATTTTGCAGAACGCCCAGTTTCGTCCGGAAATGGTGGGTGTCAACGTGCCGGGCGACATTTACTCGCACATCAGCGGCATTGACATCGTGCGCGCACCCAATGCCCAGGGCGAGGGCGAGTACTTTGTGCTGGAAGACAACCTGCGCGTGCCCAGCGGCGTCAGCTACATGCTGGAAGACCGCAAGATGATGATGCGCCTGTTTCCCGAACTGTTCCGCAAATATCCTGTGGCGCCCGTGGCCCACTATCCGGATTTGTTGCTGGAAACCTTGCGCGCTTGCAGCCCGTCAACCACGGCCGAACCCACGGTGGTGGTGCTGACCCCGGGGATGTACAACAGCGCCTATTTCGAGCACGCCTTCCTGGCGCAGCAAATGGGCGTGGAATTGGTGGAAGGCCAGGACCTGTTTGTGCGCGACCGCTTCGTCTACATGCGAACCACGCAGGGGCCGCGTCGCGTCGATGTGATTTACCGGCGTGTGGACGATGACTTCCTCGACCCTTTGGCATTCCGACCCACCTCCACGCTGGGGTGTGCCGGTTTGCTTGACGTTTACCGCGCCGGCCATGTCAACATTTGCAACGCCATCGGCACCGGCATTGCCGATGACAAATCGATTTACCCTTATGTGCCCAAGATGATCGAGTTCTACTTGGGCGAGAAGCCCATCCTGCACAACGTGCCGACCTACCAGTGTCGTGAGGCAGAGGACTTGAAATACACCTTGGCGCATTTGTCCGAATTGGTGGTGAAAGAGGTGCACGGTGCGGGCGGCTACGGCATGTTGGTCGGGCCGGCCGCAACCCAGGCCGAGATCGAAGATTTCCGCAAGGCGCTGTTGGCCGACCCCGCGCGTTACATCGCACAGCCCACCCTCAGCCTGTCGACCTGTCCAACCTATGTGGACAGCGGCATCGCGCCGCGCCACATCGACCTGCGACCGTTTGTGCTCAGTGGCAAGACCGTTCAGATGGTGCCTGGTGGCTTGACGCGCGTGGCCCTGAAAGAGGGCTCCCTGGTGGTGAACTCATCGCAAGGCGGTGGCACCAAAGACACCTGGATTCTGGAGAACTGAGAAATGCTGTCACGCACCGCCGACCACTTGTTCTGGATGTCGCGCTATACCGAGCGTGCCGAGAACACCGCCCGCATGCTGGACGTGAACTACCAGACGTCTTTGTTGCCCCAGTCTGCGGCGGTGGCCGAACTGGGCTGGAAAGGCCTGCTCTCCATCAGTGAGTTGCTGCCTTCCTACGAGGCCCTTTACGGCGACATCAAAGCGCGCAAGGTCATGGAGTTCATGGTGAAAGACGAGGACAACCCTTCGTCCATCATTTCGTGCCTGCGTGCGGCGCGTGAGAACGCGCGTGCTGTTCGGGGCGCCCTGACCACCGAAGTCTGGGAAACCCAAAACCAGACCTGGCTGGAGTTGAACCGCCGCATCCGCTCTGGGGAGTTCGAGCGTGACCCGAGCCAGTTCTTCGAGTGGGTGAAATTTCGCTCGCACCTCTCGCGCGGCGTGACCGTGGGCACCATGCTGATGGACGAGTCGCTGCACTTCATGCGGCTGGGCACTTTCCTGGAGCGTGCCGACAACACGGCGCGCTTGGTGGATGTCAAGTTTCACGCCGTGCAAAGTGATTTTTTTGGCGCGGCCAGCGCCAAGGACCAAGAGTACGACTTCTACCACTGGAGCGCCATCCTGCGCAGCGTGTCGGGCTTTGAGATTTACCGCAAGGTCTACCGCGATGTGATTCGCCCTGAGCGTGTGGCCGAGTTGCTGGTGCTGCGCGCCGACATGCCACGCTCTTTGCACGCCAGCATGAACGAAGTGGTCAACAACCTGGCCATGGTGGCGAACGACCAGTCGGCCGCCACCAGCCGGCGTGCGGGCAAGTTGCGCGCCGAATTGCAGTACGGTTGCATTGATGAAATTCTGGCCAATGGCTTGCACGCCTTTCTGACACAGTTCCTCGACCGCGTGAACGAATTGGGTGCCAGCATCAGTCGGGATTTCCTGGTCCCCAATTGATGTTCGCCAGGCTTGAGGACCTGCCTCAAGCTCGAATGAGCCAGCGCTTGGCGAAGCGCAACACGCTCGGGCCGAACCAGCGCGACAAGGTGTAGCGGTGGCGCGCGAAGCGCGCGTAGCCCCAACCCAGCAGCGGTTGCAAACTGGGGCGAGACAACAACAAGGCCATGCGGTGCAAGCCCACGCGCTCATAGGCGGCGGCAAACACTGCAACGCCCGTCACCCAGTCGCCATTCGCCAACTGTCCGTGAATGCTGGCCATGGCCCGTTCGCAAGACAGGCCGATGGCGTTGGCGTCAAAGTCGTTCAGCGTGATGTCCACGCAGTTGAGCAAGCCGAGGTGGTCGCGATGTTGCAGGTACAGCATCTCGGCTTGGCACAACGGGCAGCGGCCATCGTAATAAAGCGTGAGCGGGGACATGGCCGAAGTTTAGGCCAGTCCAGCGGGGCCTGCATCACTCGGGCAATAGCCCTATTTCTTTGGCCACTTCCGCCCAGCGCTCGTGTTCCTGCTTCAGGAAGGCTTCCACAGCCTCCGGGCTGCTCAAGGGTTCCGCGATTGGGCCAATGGTCAGCATGCGTTGCGCGACCTCGGCATCGGCCAGCAATGTGTTCACCTCACGGTGCATGCGCTGAACGATGGCCGCCGGCGTGCCCGTGGGGGTCACCAGTGTGAACCAGCCGACCATCTCGAACTGGGGAATCATTTCGGACAAAGCAGGGACGCTGTCCCAGCCCGCCACGCGCTTGCCAGACGTGACCGCCAGCAAGCGCAGGCGCCCTTGCTTGACCAGTTGCGCCGTAGACGCCAGATCGGCCACCACGGCGTCCGAGTGCCCACCCAGCACATCTTGGACCGCCACGCCGACGGAGGCATAGGCCACCAGGTTGGCTTCCATGCGGGTGCGGGCATTGATCAGGCGCGCGATGATGCCACCAAAGGTGCGCGGCCCCTCATTGGCCACCGAGAGTTTGCCAGGGCTGGCCTTGGAACGCGCCACCAGGTCTTGCATGGAGCCGATGGGCGAGTCGGCGCGCACCAAGATCGCGAAAGGGCTTTTGGCAATGAAGGACACTGCCGCAAAGTCTTTTTGCGGGTCGTAGGGCATGGTTTTGAACAGATGCCGGTTGGTCACCAGGGCCGCGGTGGTGGCGAAGTAGAAGTTGCTGCCATCTGGCGCGGAGCGTGCTGCCGCTTGCGCGCCAATCACGTTTTGCCCGCCCGGCTTGTTCTCGATCACCACGGCCTGGCCCAAGGCCTTGGCCAAGCGCTCGGATAGCAAGCGTGCGACGTTGTCGGGACCCGAGCCGGGGGGCTGCGACAAAATGAATTTCACCGGTCGGTCTGGCCAGGCGCTTTGGCTGTGCGCTGTCACGCCGACGCTGCTGGCCAGGGCGGCTGCAGCAGCGTGCATCAGGTGTCGTCGTTGCATGAGAAGTCCTTTCAAACCGGGCGCAAGGCTTGTTGAAGTTGTGTCAGCTGCGTGAGCAGTTGCTCGGGGTGGGTGGCCATGGCGTACACATAGTGGTCGGGTCGCACGACAACGGCCATCGCCTGATGGGTTTGCAGCCAATTCGACACCACCCCTTCGGTTTCCACAAACCCGGTTTGTCCGAGTTGACAAACTTTCAGGGGCATGGCGTTGAAGGTCGCTGTTGCGGCGCTGGCTTCGGGCGGCGCTGCGGCGGCGAGCACCACGCGCCAGCCTGTGCCCCAACGTTCGTCCATGCGGCACGGGGCGGTGTTGCCGCTCAGCCAGGGTTGGGGAAACAAAGTGCCCACAGGGCCATGGCCGGCATCGCTCAGCAAGCCTTTGGACAGCGCAGGCTGCACATTTTGTCGGGGTGTGGGCTGCACCACGCCACCGCATTCGGCCAATAACTTCTGATCGCGCGCGCGGGCTTTGGTCACATCGCGCTCGCCTACCAGCTGTCCGATGCCTTTGATGCGGGTAGTCAGTTCGCGCACATGCTGTTGACGCTCCTCGCCGTAGGTGTCCAGCAGGCTGTCGCTGGCATGGTGTTGCAGCACAGCCTGCAGCTTCCAGCACAGGTTGGCGGCGTCGCGAATGCCTTGACACATGCCTTGGCCCAGAAAGGGCGGTTGTTGGTGGGCCGCATCGCCTGCCAGAAAGACGCGGCCCTGGCGCCAGCGCTGGGCCACCAGCGCATGGAATCGGTAGCTGGCTTGGCGCCACAGGGTGGCGTCTTGCGGCGTCAGCCAACGTGACAGCAAGGACCAGACGCCCTCGGGCGTGGCCAGTTGCTGCGGGTCTTCGCCAGGGTTGATGGCCAGTTCCCAGCGGCGGTGACGGCCTGGGCCGATCACCAGCGTGGTGGGCCGTTGGGGCTCGCAAAACTGCACGCTGGTGCGCGGCAGCTTGGCCAGGCCGCTGTCGTTCACCAGCAGGTCCACCACCAGCCAGGGCTCGTCAAAGCCCAGGTCGTCCAGCGCCAGCCCCATCTTCTGGCGCACGAAGCTGGAGGCGCCATCGCAACCGATCACATAGCGCGCACGCACCTGCTGGCGTTGTCCATTGTCATCTTGCACCGTCAGGGTGGCGGCCTTCTCGTCTTGCGACAAGTCGACCACGTTTTGCCCCAGTTGCACAGTCACCGAGGGCAGGGCAGCCACGCGCTCGCGCAGCAAAGCTTCCATGGGCGGCTGTGAAAACACGATCGACGGCGCATAGCCCAGGGGGTAGGGCGGCGCGATGGTGGACATGCACTTGATGAGCTGCCCGTCCACGCCAAAGAACTCGGAGTTGGTGAAGGGCTCCATGTGGGGCTGCAGGGCCTCGGCCATGTGCAGCGCCTGGAACACGCGCATGATTTCATGGTCCAGCGCAATCGCCCGCGGCTTGTCGTACACCGTGTGCACGCGATCGCCCACCCAAGTGCGAATGCCATGCTGGCCCAGCAGGCCCGCAGCCACCGCCCCCGTCGGTCCGTAGCCCACGATGGCGACATCGAACAGATCGGGCGTCGGCATGGGTTTTTACGCGGCTTCGTTTTCGATGCTGTTGTGCAGGATGCCGATCTGCTCGATCTCGATGTCAATCGAATCGCCCGCCTTCATCCACACCTGCGGCGTGCGGGCATGGCCCACGCCAGCGGGCGTGCCCATGATGATCAGGTCGCCGGGCTCCAGGGTCACGCATTCGGACAACAGCACGATGGTTTCCGCTACGCCCCAGATCATGTCGCGGGTGTTGGCGTCTTGCATGATCTGACCGTTCAGGCGCGACTGAATGCGCAGGTTGGTGGCGCCTTCGGGCAACTCGTCCTTGGTGACCAGCACCGGGCCGAAACCGCCGGTGCGGTCGAAGTTCTTGCCAATGGTCCACTGCGGCGTTTTGCGCTGGTAGTTGCGCACCGAAATGTCGTTGAAGCAGCTGTAGCCAAACACGGCGTTCAGGGCGTTGTCCATCGTGGCGTGCTTGGTCGTTGTGCCAATGATCACGGCCAACTCGGCCTCGTAGTCCAGTTGCTCCGACACCTTGGGGCGCAGCGCCTTGGCATTCGGGGCCAGCAAGGAGCTGGCCGAACGCAGGAAGAACCAGGGGTATTCGGGCTTGTCACGGCCGCCTTCTTTGGCATGGTCGAAATAGTTCAAGCCCAGGCAAATGATCTTGCCAGGCTCTGGCAGCAGCGGTGAGAGTTCCAGGCTGCTCAAGGCCATGCGCGGCGCTGAGCTGGCGATGGCCGCTTGTGCGGCGCCGATCAGGTTTTGGCCGGCACGCAAGGCGGTGCGCAGGTCTGAGCTGATCTGGGGTTGGGCTTGGTGCAGGTCAATGACTTCTTGGCCAACGACCACGCCGAGCCGGTCTTCGTGGCCCTGACGGAAAGTGGTGAATCGCATGATGGGTTCCTTGCGTATGAAAAATCAAGCAGCAAACAAGATGGCCCGCTGGGCTTCTTTGAGGCGCGCGCTGGGCGGTGCTGAAATGCCCCACTGGTCCACGCGGCCGGGTGGCCAGGTCCAGTTGTCGGGTTGGCCCACAGGGTAGCTGTCATCGATTTGCGACACCTCGGCGGTGTACTCGATGACGATGTCAAACGGGCCAATGAAATAGTTGAAGGCGTTGTTGCCCGGACCGTGTCGGCCCGGTCCCCAGTGAATGTCGTAGCCCGCATCGCGCATGCGGCCACCGCCGCGCATCACCGACTCCAGGTCGGGCATGAGAAAGGCAATGTGGTTGAGCGCATCGTTGTCGCTGATGCCCAGGGCCACGCTGTGGTGGTCGCTGTTGCAGCGCATGAAGGCCATGATGCGGGTGCGGTCCGACAGAGAAAAATCGAGCACGTTTTCCATGAAGGCCTGGGTCAGGGCCACATCGTGGGTGTTGAGCACCGTATGGGCCAATCGCTCGGGTCGGTCGGCAACGCGTGAGGGTTGCGCTCGCAAGCGGTCGCCATGCACGATTTCAAACACGCGGCCATCGGCATCGGCGACCTGAACCGCGATGCCACCGCTCGGGTCTGTGGCCTCGCCGGGGGATTGAAGCACACGCCCTCCGTGACGAACGGCTGATTGCGCAATGGTGTTCAGGGCCTGTGCATGGCGTGCCCGCAAGCTGACGTGGCGAATTTGCGCTGGACCAGGCTTTTCATGAAGCGCCAGCAAATGGTCGTCTTCTCCCGTGCCGCAGAGGTAGATCACCCCTTGTCGGCGATGCGCAATGTCCAGGCGCCAGACGTCGGTGAAGAACTTTTCGGCGAAAGCCAGGTCAGGCACGTTGAGTGCCACACTGCGCAAACCGGCAATCAAGGAGGAGGCATGCGACATGCGCTGTCCTTTCTGCGGTTTTAACCAGCGCTCAGACCCACCGACTGAATACCGGCAATGCAAATTTCTTCGTCCTCATCGCCGGTGCCGCCACTGGCGCCTGCCGCGCCGATCACTTGGCCTTGTGCATCCTTGATCAACACGGCGCCGGTTTGGGGCAGGAATTTGCCTTGGGCGGTGGAGGCCAGCGACACGAAAAAGTTGGGGTTGTCTTTGGCACGCTCAAACAGGGTGCGGCTGGACACGCCCATGCCCACGGCGCCCCAGGCCTTGCCTTGGGCGATGTCGAAACGGAACATGCTGGCGCCATCTTCGCGGGCATAGGCCACGGTGTTGCCGGAGGCGTCCACCACGATCACGCCCATGGGCTTGAAGTTGGCTTTGCGGGCATGGGCCAGGGCGCCGGCGAGGATGTTTTGGGCTTGGGAGAGGGTGATGTTGGACATGGTGGAGAGATGGTGATGAGAGGGAGGGATTGCCGCGCCCCTGGCGGGGCTCGCAATGACGCAGGCCCCTGATGGGGTCTCGTAAAAATTTAGAGCGGCTTGCGGATGAGGTTGGCGATTTCGCCGATCACGCCGCGGCGGAAGGCCAGCACACAGATGACGAAGATGATGCCTTGCACGATCGTGACCCAGGCGCCGAGTTGCGCCAGGTAGTTTTGCATGGTGACGATGACGGCGGCACCAAAGACCGGTCCGAACAAGGTGCCCAGGCCACCCACCAGGGTCATCAGAACCACTTCACCCGACATGGACCAGTGAACGTCGGTCAAAGAAGCCAACTGGAACACCATGGACTTGGTGGCGCCGGCCACACCGGCGACCGTGCCGGAGAGAATGAACGCCACCAGCTTGTAATGGTCGGTGTCGTAGCCCAAGGACAAGGCGCGTTGCTCGTTTTCGCGAATGGCTTTGAGCACTTGGCCAAAAGGCGAGTGAACGATGCGCCAAATCAGGCCAAACCCGGCGAGGAAGATGGTCAGCACGAAGATGTACATCGGCGTGTTTTCAGACAGGTCGATCACGCCAAACAATTTGCCGCGGGGCACGCCTTGAATGCCGTCTTCACCACCGGTGAAGGGCGATTGCAAATAGAAGAAGAACACCATCTGCGACAAGGCCAGGGTGATCATGGCGAAATAAATGCCTTGGCGGCGAATCGCCAGCATGCCTGTCACCACGGCCAGGGCCGAGGCACAGAGCGTGGCAAACAACAAGGACAGCTCGGGCGTGAAGCCCCAGACTTTGGCCGAGTGGGCCGCCGCATAGCCCGCCGTGCCCAAGAACATGGCGTGGCCAAAGGAGAGCAGGCCGCCAAAACCAATCAGCAAATTGAAGGCGCAGGCGAACAAGGCAAAACACATCACCTTCATCAGGAAGATGGGATAGACCACCAGCGGGCCGATCGCGAAAAGGGCCGCCATGACCAAGAAGGCAATGCCTTGGTGACGGTTGCTGTGCTCGATGTACGGAGTGGAGGAATCGGACGCGTTGGCCATGGTGAGCTTATTTTTGGGTACCGAACAGACCGGCGGGTTTGATCAACAGAACAATCACCATGATGACGAAAATCACGGTGTTGGACGCTTCGGGATAGAACACTTTGGTCAGGCCTTCGATCAGTCCCAATCCAAATCCGGTGAGGATGGCCCCCATGATGGAGCCCATGCCGCCGATCACCACCACGGCAAACACCACGATGATGATGTCCACGCCCATCATCGGGCTGACCTGGTAAATCGGGGCGGCCATCACGCCCGCCAGCGCGGCCAGCGCCACGCCGAAGCCGTAGGTGAGGGTGACCATGCGCGGCACATTGACGCCAAAGGCTTGCACCAGCGAGGGGTTCTCGGTGGCCGCGCGCAAATAAGCGCCGAGCTTGGTGCGCTCAATCACATACCAGGTGGCAAGACAGATGACCAACGAGGCCACGATCACCCAACCACGGTATTTGGGCAAGAACATGAAGCTCAGGTTGACGCCGCCAGCAAACAACTGGGGCACGGCATAGGGCATGCCGGAGGAGCCGAATTCGTTGCGGAACACCCCTTGAATGATCAGGGCCAGGCCGAAGGTCAGCAACAAGCCATACAGGTGGTCCAGTTTGTACAGGCGCGCCAGCATGGTGCGCTCAATGATGACGCCGGTCGCACCCACCAGCAAAGGGGTGAGCAGCAGCGACACCCAGTAATTGAGGCCCAAGTACTGAAGGCTGAGGTAGGCCACAAACGCGCCCAGCATGTACTGGGCGCCGTGGGTGAAGTTGATGATGTTCAGCAAGCCGAAAATCACGGCCAGGCCCAGCGAGAGCAGGGCGTAAAAGGAGCCGTTGATCAGGCCGATCAACAACTGCCCGAACAGGGCCTGGGAGGGAATGCCAAATATTTCCATCGTGATGTTCGTGTCTTGCTGAAACAGGGAGTCAAAAATTACTTCTTGATCAACGGGCAGTCACCCTCGTTGAGCGGGCGGAAAGCCTGGTCAGCGGGGATGGTGGCACGCAGCTTGTAATAGTCATAGGGGCCTTTGGATTCCGCAGGCGACTTGACTTCAAACAAGTAAGCGGGGTGGATCTTGCGGCCGTCTTGGCGAATCGTGCCTTTGCCGAACAACGGGTCATCCGTGGGCATTTCCTTCATCTTGGCCGTGATCTTGGTGCCGTCGTCGGTCTTGGCTGCATCCACCGCTTTCAGGTAATGCAAGACAACGGCATACACACCGGCTTGGTCCATCGAGGGGTATTTGCCGCCGTTGGCTGCTGCAAAGCGGCGTGACCAAGCGCGCGTTTGGTCGTTCAGGTCCCAGTAGAAGGTTTCCGTGAAGATCAGGCCTTGGGCTTTTTCCAGTCCCAATGCATGCACGTCAGGCAGGAACACCAACAGGCCGGCCAAGTTCTGGCCACCCTTGACGATGCCGAACTCGGAAGCTTGCTTGATGGAGTTGATGGTGTCACCGCCAGCGTTGGCCAAGCCAATGATCTTGGCTTTGGAGGCTTGCGCTTGCAGCAGGAAGGAGGAGAAGTCTTGGGTGGCCAGGGGGTGGCGAACCTTGCCCAGGATTTTGCCGCCATTCTTGACAACCACAGCTTCCGTGTCACGCTCCAGGGCGTGGCCGAAAGCGTAGTCTGCTGTCAGGAAGAACCACGAGGCTCCGCCCGTTTTGACCACAGCGGTACCGGTGCCGTTGGCCAGCATCCAGGTGTCATACAGCCAGTGAATGGTGTTGGGGCTGCAAGCCTTGCCGGTCAGGTCTGCCGTGGCTGCGCCGGTGTTCAGCATGATCTTGCCCTTGTCACGGGTGACCTGGTTGATGGCCAGCGCCACGGAGGAGGTGGGCACGTCCACGATGGCGTCCACTTTTTCGGTGTCGTACCACTGGCGGGCGATGTTGGAGCCCACGTCAGGCTTGTTTTGGTGGTCGGCGCCGACCACTTCCACTTTCAGCGTGCTCTTGGTGGCCTTGAGGTAGTCTTCCACGGCCATTTTGGCGGCGGTCAGCGAGCCAGGGCCGCCGATGTCAGAGTAGAGGCCCGACATGTCATTGAGCACGCCGATCTTGACAATGCCGTCGGAAATTTGGGCTTGTGCGCCCGTGGCCAAGGCGCAGACGGCCGCTGCGGCGAACGAAAGAAGTTTGCGTTTCATCATTGTCTCCTGATGGTGATGGGGGGTCTCAGACCCCGAGGTATTCATGCAGCATGGTCATTTTGTGGCTGAGCTCGCTGGCCGCGAAGCCTTCCACAATTTGTCCGTGTTCCATGACATAAAAACGGTCGGCCAACGGGGCGGCAAACCGGAAGTTTTGCTCCACCATGATGATGGTGAAACCCTTGGCGCGCAGGGCGCGGATCATGCGGGCCAAAGCTTGCACGATCACGGGCGCCAGGCCTTCGGAAATTTCATCGAGCAGCAACAGGCGCGCGCCGGTGCGCAGAATGCGTCCCACTGCCAGCATTTGCTGTTCGCCACCCGACAGCCGCGTGCCGGGGCTGTTGCGACGTTCGTACAGGTTGGGGAACATTTCGTAAATTTCGTCCAGTGTCATGCCGTTGGGGGCGATGACGGGCGGCAACAGCAGGTTTTCTTCGCAGGACAGGCTGGCGAAAATGCCGCGCTCTTCCGGGCAATAGCCCATGCCCAAGCGGGCAATGCGGTGGGGCGACCAATCGACGGTCTCCTGTCCGTTGATCAGCACCGAGCCAGTTCGACGGCCCACCAGGCCCAGGATGGATTTGATGGTGGTGGTGCGGCCCGCGCCGTTGCGTCCCAGCAGGGTGACCACTTCGCCGTGGTTGACCGTCAAATCGACGCCGTGCAGGATGTGCGACTCGCCGTAGTAGGCGTGCAGGTTGGAAATTTTCAGGAATTCTTGGGGCTGCTCAGTGGCCATGACCGCCCTCCAGTTCGGCTTCGGTGCTGCCCATGTAGGCTTCCAGCACCTGGGGATTCGTGGACACGACGTTGTAGGGGCCTTCGGCAATCACCTGGCCGCGCTGCAGTACGCTGATGGTATCGGCAATGCTAGACACCACGTTCATGTTGTGCTCCACCATGAGGATGGTGCGGTTCGCGCCCACCTTCTTGATCAGTTGGGTGACGCGGTCAACGTCTTCATGGCCCATGCCTTGGGTGGGCTCGTCGAGCAGCATCAGCTCGGGCTCGGTGGCCAAGGTGGTGGCGATTTCAAGGGCGCGCTTGCGACCATAGGCCAGCTCGACCGCCAGGGTGTTGGAAAAGTTTTCCAGGCCCACGGTTTCCAGCAACTCCATGGCGCGGCCGTTGAGTTGCGACAGGCTTTTTTCAGAGCGCCAGAAATGGTAGGACGTGCCCGTGCTGCGTTGCAGCGCGATGCGCACGTTTTCCAGCACGCTCAAGTGCGGGAAGGTGGCGGAGATTTGGAACGAGCGAACGATGCCGCGGCGCGCCACCTGGGCCGGCTTTTCCGCAGTGATGTCGTGGCCATTGAACAAAATGGAGCCGCGCGTCGGAATCAGGAATTTGGTGAGGAGGTTGAAAAACGTGGTCTTGCCGGCCCCGTTGGGTCCGATCAGGGCGTGGATCTGGCCTCTGCGAACGCCAATGGAGACGTCATTGACGGCCACAAAGCCCTTGAACTCTTTGACGAGCCCACGTGTTTCCAGAATGATGTCATCAGCCATGGTTATTTATGAAAAGCATTGAATTCAGCATAGCATGCGCGGACCCCCTCAAGACTGAGGGTTGTCACTTGTTTTTCTTTCAAATAAACCCCTCAAATTTCTACGGTCATGGCAATTTTTCACAGGACCCCTCGCGCGATGCCTTGAGGCAAAAACACTGCATGGCCCAGTCACGGATCTCGTTTTTTTTCACGTCAGCCAACAAGCTGTTGCGACTTTGTCCGGCTGGAATGTAGAAGGGTGGCTGCAAGACCCTCACCCGAACCTGGGCATCAGGGGTTTTTTGAAAAAACTGCACTTCACGGCATGTGATGGGGCCGGGCAGGGGATTGCGCACCGAGATCATCCAAGTGCTGGGGTCGTCTGCCGGCCAGCCTGCTTGACGGCCCAGTCGCGCTGTTTCCTGTGGGGTCAGCGCGTATTCGGTCAAGGCCGTGCCGGGACGAAACCCTGACATGGCTTGCAGGGGCAAGTGGCATGCCAGCGCCACCAGTGTCACCCATTTTGCCCACCGGCTTGCATGGCCGAGAAAATACGTGCACAGTCCTTTCATCATTTCCTTATTTTTCACCATGTCGCTTTTCCCCGTCACGCTCTCAGATTTCATGCAACAACGCCAAGGGGGCAGCGTCAGTGCCCAAGCCTGGGTGGAAGACTGCTTGGCGCGCGCCGAGTCCTCGGCCGCAGCCCATGTGTTCACCAAGCTTTACCCCGAGGCTGCGCGGTTGGCGGCACGCCATGCCGACGACTTGCATGCGGCAGGCTTGGCGGCGGGGCCTTTGGCCGGCGCACCAGTGACCATCAAGGACCTGTATGACGTGGCGGGTGAGACCACCACAGCGGGCACCACGGTCTTCGCGGGCGACGCGCCTGCCCATCAGGATGCGCCTGCGGTGGCGCGTTTGCGCGCCGCAGGCGCGGCCATTGTGGGCAAAACCAACATGACCGAGCTCGCGTTCTCGGGCATTGGCATCAACCCGCATTACGGCACGCCTGTGAACCCTGCGGACGCGCAGGTGCAGCGCATCCCCGGCGGCTCTTCCTCGGGGGCGGCCGTGTCGGTGGCCTTGGGGCTGGCCGTGGTGGGGCTGGGCTCGGACACCGGCGGCTCCATTCGCATTCCTGCGGCCTTGTGTGGCGTGGTCGGCTTCAAAAGCACGCAATCGCGGGTGCCCCTTGCAGGCGCGGTGCCGCTGTCGCACTCGCTGGACACGGTGTGTGCCATGACACGCTCGGTCGCGGATTGTCTGGTGGTCGATGGCGTGCTGTCCGCACAGCCTTTGGCTGTGGCACCACGCCCCCTGAAAGGGCGACGCCTAGCCGTGCCGCAGACCTTGATGCTGGACGGACTCGACGCCACGGTGGCGCGCGCCTTCGAGCGCAGCCTGTCCCGATTGTCACAAGCCGGCGCCTTGCTGGAGGACATTGCTTTGCCCGAATTGGCTGAGATCGCTGCCCTGAACGCGCCGGGCGGATTTTCCCCGGTGGAATGCTGGGCTGCGCACCATGAGCGCATTGCCGATGTCATGGCGCAGCTCGACCCGCGCGTGGCCTCCCGCGCCAAGCTGGGGCAAAACGTGAGTGCGGCCGACTATTTGCGCATGCTGACAAACCGTCAGCGTTGGATTCAACGGGTAGAAGCGGCACTGGCTGGCTATGACGCCATCCTGTCGCCCACGGTGCCACTCGTGGCTCCTGAACTTGAGCTGCTGACGCGCGACGATGAGGCGTTTGCGACTGCCAATCGCATCATGCTGCGCAACACCTTTGCCATCAATTTTCTAGATGGGTGTTCGTTCAGTTTGCCGTGCCAGGTGGCTGGCGAGTTGCCTGTGGGCCTGATGGTGTCATCGGTACGGGGAGACGATGCGCGCTTGGGCAGTGTGGCTTTGGCGATCGAGGCGGCGTTGGCTTGACAAGCTTCTGGGCCCAAAACAACTTTACCTAGCTTCACAAACAAAGAAGCAGCCCAGCCACCTCTGCCTGTTCTAATCTTGGGCAATGCCCCGCCTTGCCCTTCAGAAAAATCCCTGGTTTCTCGCGCTCCTGACGCTCTACACCGTGGTGGAGTTGTCTTTCAACCACCGATTGCTGGAGTTCGCAAGCCAGGCCTTTGACCGCGACGACCTGGACGGGTTGGAGTTTTGGGGGCGCTGCCTCTCGGGTTGTGGCTTGGGCTTGCTGCTTTGGCGCTGGCTGGATCGGTGGACGCAGCAGCGCTGGCTGTCGGGCCTGCTCAGCATGGTCATTGGCATCGGCTTCATGTGGCAAGCCCAGACTCGGCTCATCGATTTTTTGTTGCAGCAGGCCAGCGAGCTTGACAAGGTCACCAGTGTGCAACGCTTGTCGATGCGTACCATCGTGTCCGAAGGGGGCTTCACCCTGAAGGGCTTGGCTTTGGGGCGAGTGGGCATGTCCGAGGCCTTGCGCGACAGTGTCAAAGCCTTGTTTCCCGCAGCCTCTTTGGGGGTGGACGTTTCAGAGTTGGACAAGCAACTGCTCACGCCCAGTGCCTTGTCCGCCCCCGTGTTCGATGTCGAAGACGCGCAGCAAATGCTCAACGACGCCTACCGCCAGACCGTGGTGCTGCCGATCGCCCTGGGCGTGTCCTTGTTCTTTGCCTTGCTGAACATTTCGCAAGCGGTGTCATTGCTGCTGATGCATGCCTTTCGCGGCACCCGCGCCCGACGCTGGTTGTGGCGTGGCCAGCCGTTCGTCGGCAGCGCGTTGGCGCTTTGCCTGGTCACTCTGACTTGGTGGTCTGGCAACGATTGGGTAGACTCCGCGGGACACCGTGAAGTTTTGCAACCCGCTTTGCAAACGGAAAAACCTGTGTTGGCCTTGTTTGTTCAATGGACATTGCACGCCGAGCCTTACTGGCACGATTGGGCCTGGTTCGCGCGCCACCACCTGTTGCAAGGGGTGACCTTCCGCTCGCCTTGGCTCACTAAGCATCCTTGATGAGCCACCGTGTCATCCACGGCGGACCCTGGGGCGTTAAGACAGTGCCCTGAAATGTGATGGGCATCACCAAAGAGGCCGTCATGAAAAAAATTCTGATCTCTGCATTCTGTTGTCTCAACGCCATGATGCTCCTGCCCGCGCAGGCGGGTGAGGTGCATGGCTACGGTCATGGCGGTTGGCGATCTGTGACGGTTACGCCGCGTGTGGTGGCCCATGGCTGGGGTGGCGCTCCCATGGTGCGCGGGGGTGGCTACGGCCACCATCACCATGGTGGTTACCGCAATGGCTGGGTGGGTCCTGTGGTGGCGGCCGCGCTGGTGGGCTCGGTGCTGTATGCCTCGCAAAGCCCTGTGTATGCGACACCGGTGTATCCGCCGGTGGTCATGACCCCGCCACCGCAGGTGGCTTACTACTGCGCAAGCTACCAACAGTATTACCCCAACGTGGCCACCTGCCCTGTGCCCTGGCAGGCCGTGCCTTACTGAGCCCTCAAAGAGGGACCAGCTTTTTTTGACCCTGGCGGTTAGAGTAGCGGATGGTTCCGCCCAGGGTTTCCAATTCCACCTGGGCGCTGCGATTGCCGTAAACACGCCGCTTGAGCCAGCTAAGTTCTTCCTCCAGCGCTTGCTCGCCGCTGAGCAGTCGGCTCCAGCACCGTTGCTCACCTGACCAACGGTAACCGCGCTGCTTGAGCAAGTCCTTGGTTTCAAAAGGCGAGCCCAGTGCCGACAATTTCAGCTGAGGCTGGTTGAGGGTTTCCAACAGGCTCAACAAGGCGGGTTGCTGGCTTTGGGGCAACTGATGGTTCAGCAATTCCAGCAAGGCCCAGCAGTCGGTCTCGGCGCGGTGGGCCTCGTAAAAGATACCCTGGGTTTGCAACAGGTACTCCAGCTTGGCCGAGCCAAAGCCTTCGGCTTGCCAGTCAATGTCACGGATACTGCAGGCCCACAGCAGGTTTTCAAAAGCCGGCCAGCGTTGCTCCACGAACGGGCGATCGAAGCCTGCGTTGTGGGCAATCACCACGGACACTCCTTTGAGCAAGCGTTCCACTTTGGCGTCGTCCATGCGTTTGCCTTGCACCATGGCGTCGGTGATGTGGTGAATGGCGGTGTTGGCGGGGGGAATCGGAAAACCGGGATCTTCCAGCTCGTCAAAAACCTCCAGCACCCGGTAAATCAGGCCGGTCGTGGGGTCAAACTCAAACAGCAGCATGCCCAGTTCAATGACACGGTCTGTTTCCGAGCTCAGGCCGGTGGTTTCCGTGTCCAGCACGATGCCTCGCGCGCAGGGCAAGCCCTCGGTGACGGGGTTGAAGCTGGTGCGTGGCTGCAGGCGACGGAGCACGCGGTAGTCAGGGTGTGCGTCCAGCGCGCGCGCCATGTCTTCAGGGGTTGGGTTCATGGTTTAACAGCGGCGAAGAAAAATAGGAAGACATTGTCCCAGCACGGCCAGCATCAGGCCGCCCAGGGCCAGGACCCAGGCGGAGCCGATCCAGGCCAACAGCATCGCGGCCAGCAGCACGCCCACGGATTGCCCCGTGAACAGCAAGCCTGCAAACAAGGCCATGCAGGTTCCGCGTTCGGGCGGAAACATTTGCGTGGCCAGCACTTGCAAGGTGTTGTGGAACATGAAAAAGCCCAAGCCAGCCAGCAAGCTCGCCGGCAGGGTCAACAGCCACCAGGGCGAAAAGGCCATCACGGCAAAGGCGCTGGCAAACAAGGCGGAGCCCAGGCGCAGCATGGCGCTTTCGCCCAGTCGCCGGATGAAAAAGCGTGCGCTCAGCATGTAGCCCACGCCGCCCAGCCCAAACAATGCCACGATGCCGCCCGACAGGGTCAGCGACAGGTCATGGCGGTGGTGCAAATGAGAGGCGGCCATGGCCACCACGCCGAAGGCGAATGCGCCTTCCAGCATGGCGGTGGTCAGTACCAGGCGAGGGCGTTTTTCTTGCAACACGCGGATCACTTTGCGGTGAAAGGCCTGTTGTGTCGGCGTCCCTTCTGAGTTGGGCATGCGATCGTGCTTCTGTTGGCGGCTCAGCAGCAAGGTGCCAACCGCCATGAACAGCAAGGCCATGCCGCCAAAGGCCCAGCGCCAGCCAATCGTGTCGGTGAACAGGCCGCCTATGATTTGGCCGCCCACCATGCCCAGCGTGGAGCCCAGCCCCAACCTGGCCAGGGTTTCCTGGCGGACTTCATAGGCCACGACATCGCCGACCCAGGCCATGGCCATAGGAATGATGGCGGCGGCACACGCGGCGGCCAGCATGCGCGCCATGACCAATTCATTCAGGGAGGTGGCCAGCGCCGACCCCAGGCAGCCCAGGCTGCAACCCAAGGTGGCCAGGGAAATCACGCGCATCTTGCCAAAGCGATCGCCCAAGGGGCCGTAAAAAATCTGCGCTGCACCATAAATGACGGCAAACCAGGAAATGACGGCCGCCACTTGCCCCATGCTGGCTTGAAAGTCTTTGGCCAGCGCCGGCAGCATGGGGTCGCACAACCGCTGGATGGTCATGCTGGAGAAAGTGGCAAACGACAGGTGCAGGATGGCGCGCTGAACGGCAGGCGACACGCCGTGGAAGGAGGTTCGGGTCATGGGGCAATCAGGTCTGGGTGGATTATCCCGTCCGATTCACGTATTTGGGCTCACTCCAAAATTAAGTTGCACTTCATTTCTGGCTAAGATGCACTCCCATGCGTTATCAAAAAACGGGAATCTCCCTGGTGATCTTGGGCTTGGCGCTGGTCCAGTGGCTGGTCAATGCCTCGCGCGAGCCGGACGCGCCGGGCGTGGTGTCTGCGCGCAATGTGCAGACGCAGACCCCTCGCCAAATCCCTGCAGGGGCCATCTCGGCAGAGGTGCTCGCCGTGGCCTTCACACCCCCCTCGGGGGGCGGGCAGGTGATTGTGAAGGCCATTGACGACAGCCGCGAGGAGGTCTTGGTGCAAGCCTATGGCTTCACCCACAACGCCATTGCCCAAGCCCTGCTGCGTGCCCAGCAGCGTGGCGTCAAAGTGCAAGTGTTGCTGGACAAAAAAAGCAGCCAAACCAACCGTTATGTGATTGACTTGTTCGAAGCGGCCGCCCTGCCGGTGAAATTCGACGGCGCCCATGCCATCGCCCACAACAAGGTGATGGTCATCGATGCTTCGGTGGTGGTCACGGGCAGCTACAACTTCACCAACTCGGCCGACACCCGCAATGCCGAGAACATCTTGGTCCTGCGCAGCCCGGATTTGGCCAAAAGCTACCGCGAGAACTGGCAAACCCATTGGTCGCACGGGCAAGCGGCACCCTGACCTTTCTCTTTTTGAGGAATTAGTCTGTCACCTCTAAAGACGGAGGAAACGCTTGTTTTGCCTAGGGTTACCCCTATACTTCATGCCATGCTGCACTGCAACATGATTTTGGCAACGGGCCACAGCGCAGCACTGATCTATCCAGTTTGAAATTACTTTTGGAGATTTGACATGTCGCTGACCCCTGACCAAATTTTGGCTGCCAACAAAGCCAACCTCGAAACCCTCGTGGGCCTGACCAACAAAGCCTTCGCCGGTGTGGAGCAGTTGATCGAATTGAACCTGGCCGCTGCCAAAGCCGCCTTGGCCGATTCCCAAAGCCAAGCACAGGATGTTCTGAGCGTGAAAGACGCGCAACAACTGCTGGCCCTGCAAGCCAGCATGTTCCAGCCCCTGGCTGAAAAGGCTGTGACCTACAACCGTCACCTGTACGACATTGCCACCAGCACCGGCGCGGATTTCAGCAAAGTGTTCGAAGGCAAAATGGCCGAAGCCCAGAAGGCTTTCCAGGACCTGGTGGACAACGCTGCCAAGAACGCACCCGCCGGCTCCGAAGCCGCTGTGGCCGCCTTCAAAACGGCCGTGGCTGCTGGCAACAACGCCCTGGAATCGGTACAAAAAGCTGTGAAACAAGCTTCCGATGTGGCCGAAGCCAATTACAAAACCATGGCCAGCACCGCGATGAACGCCAGCAAGACGACCGCCAAAAAGCGTTGATTTCTTGTCGCTCTGGCGCCAACGGCACCCTCGGGTGCCGTTTTTTATTGGATGATTGGGTTTTGCAGAAAATAGGAAACGCTGACGTGGACAAGGTGGATGGCGTCGTCATTGGCGCAGGCGTGGTGGGTTTGGCCGTGGCGCGGGCCTTGGCGCTCTCCAAAGCTGGCGCTGGCAAGGAGTGGCTGATTCTGGAAGCGGCGCCTGCCATTGGGACGGGCACCAGTTCGCGCAACAGCGAGGTGATCCATGCCGGCATCTACTACGCCAAAGGTTCGCTCAAAGCCCGCTGGTGTGTGCAAGGCCGCGAAATGCTCTACGCCTACGCGCAAGAGCGCGGCGTGCCCCACCAACGTTGCGGCAAGCTGATTGTGGCTACCCAGGAATCCCAGGTGGCACAACTGCAGGGCATTCAAGACAAAGCCCGCGCCAATGGCGTGAATGACCTGGCCTGGCTGAGTGCCGAACAAGCCCAGGCCATGGAGCCGGCCTTGTCCTGTCTGGCCGCCTTGCATTCGCCCAGCACCGGCATTGTGGACAGCCATGCCTTGATGCTCAGTTACCAGGGCGATTTTGAAAATGCCGGCGGCATGGTCGCCTTCAACTCGCCCGTGCAGTCGCTGGATTGCCGCGCCGATGGCATGGTGTTGCAGATGGCCGACGGCACAGAGCTGATGGCTTCGGTGGTGGTCAATGCCACAGGCTTGACGGCCCCTTGGTTGGCCAAGGCCATTCAGGGCTTGCCGGCCGAGCATGTCCCCACGGCATACTTTGCCAAGGGCAATTACTTCACCTTGTCGGGGCGCTCACCGTTTTCACGCCTGATTTACCCGGTGCCCGAAGCGGCCGGTTTGGGGGTGCACCTCACCATCGATTTGGGCGGGCAGGCCAAATTCGGTCCCGATGTGGAATGGGTGGACAGCCCGGAAGATTTGGTGGTCAACCCCGCGCGCGGCGATGCCTTTTATGCCGAGGTTCGCAAGTACTGGCCCGCGCTGCAAGACGGCAGCCTGATTCCTGGCTACGCCGGGATTCGTCCCAAGATCAATGCCCCGCACGAGGCGGCGCGTGACTTTGAGCTGCAAGGCCCGCAAACCCATGGCGTGCCAGGCTTGGTCAATTTGTTTGGTATTGAGTCGCCCGGGCTGACCAGCTCGCTGGCCATTGGTGCTGCGGTGGTCGAGGCCTTGCAGGCGCCCTGAGGGGGCTTCAGGCCGCGGCGGCCTTCAGAGCCAAGGCAGCTTCTTCCACCAACGCAGGCCCTCGGTAAATCAGCCCGGTGTAGATCTGCACCACATCGGCACCGGCTTCGATTTTGGACACCGCATCGGCGCCGCTCAAAATGCCGCCCACACCCATGATGGGGAAGTTCTTGCCCAGCGCTGCGCGCAATTGCCGAATGACGGCATTGCTTTTTTCCAGCACGGGTGCGCCGGACAGGCCGCCGGTTTCGCAGGCATGGGGCAGGCCTTGCACCGCTTCGCGCGACAGGGTGGTGTTGGTGGCGATCAGGCCCCAGGCGTTGTCATTCACCTGGTCACCCGTCATGCACAGGCGGCGCAAGGTCTTGGCCAGCAAAGCGACCTGATCGGTGTCCAGATCAGGGGCGATTTTGATGAACAGGGGCACCAGGCGCTGGTGGGTTTGCGCCAGCGCGCGACGGCGTTCGGCCAGCGCCAACAGCAAGGCCTCGAGCGCCTCGTCGCTTTGCAGGCTGCGCAAATTTTGGGTGTTGGGGCTGGAGATGTTGACGGTGACGTAGTCGGCGTAAGGGTAGACGCCATCCAGGCAGGTCAGGTAGTCGTTGGCCGCTTGCTCAATGGGGGTGCTGGCGTTTTTGCCAATGTTCAGGCCCAGCAGCATGCTGCCGGCTTGTTGCCTGCAGCGCGCTTTTTGCACATTCTGCACAAAGGCCGCCAAGCCCTCGTTGTTGAAGCCCAGGCGGTTGATCAGCGCGTTGGCTTGCGGCAGGCGGAACATGCGGGGCTTGGGGTTGCCGGGTTGGCCCTTGGGCGTGACGGTGCCCACTTCCACAAAGCCAAAGCCCAAGGCTGCCAAGGCGTCGATGCACTGAGCATTTTTGTCCAGTCCAGCGGCCAGGCCCACACGGTTGGGAAAGCGCAGCCCCGCCAACACCACCGGGTCTTGGACTTGCTTTTGCGCATAAGCCCATTGCAAGGGCGTGTTTTGGGTGCTGGCCAGGGCGTGCAGGGTTTTTTCATGGGCCGTCTCGGCATCCATTCCAAACAGCCAGGGGCGAAGCAGGGCGTAAGAAAGCGAGTTCAGCATTGGATAATCTCTTTTTTCAATTTCCTGGATTTTCGCCGATGAGCACGACCCCCCTGTCCCAAGATGAACTCAAGACCCTGGTCGGGCAAGCCGCGCTGCGCTATGTGGTGCCCGGCGAAGTGGTGGGCGTGGGCACGGGCTCCACGGTGAACAAGTTCATCGACGCACTGGCGACCATCAAGGACAAAATTCCCGGCGCCGTCTCCAGCTCGGTGGCGTCCACCGAGCGCTTGCGCCAGCATGGCATTGCAGTCTTGGAGGCCGAGGCTGTTGAGCAACTCTCGGTTTACATTGACGGGGCCGATGAAATCGATGCCAAGGGCTACATGATCAAAGGCGGCGGCGCTGCGCTCACGCGCGAGAAAATCGTGGCGGCGCAGTCGCGGCAGTTTGTCTGCATTGCCGATGAGTCCAAATGGGTGGACACCCTGGGCGCCTTTCCCTTGCCGGTGGAAGTCATTCCCATGGCCGCCGCGCGCATCATGCGCCAGTTTGCGGCCCTGGGCGGACAGGCCATCCTGCGCCTGAAAGACGGCCAGCCCTTGGTCACCGACAACGGACAGCACATCCTGGACGTGCGCGGCTTGAAGATCAGCGATCCGCTGGGCTTCGAGTCTCAAGTCAACCAATGGCCGGGGGTCATCACGGTCGGTGTGTTCGCGCATCAAAAAGCCAGCGTGTGCCTGCTGGGCACGGCCACGGGCGTCAAGACCTTCACGTTTTGATCAGCTGACGGCTGCGGGGGCCATGCCCTGGTGGCGCAACAAGGCGTCCAGCGTGGGCTCGCGGCCGCGAAAGGCTTTGAACGACGCCATTGCCGGGCGGCTGCCACCCGCTTCCAGGATGGCTTCGCGGTAGCGTCGGCCCGTTTCGGGGTTGGGTGAACCATCGGGCAGGGCGGTTTCTTCAAACGCGGCATAGGCATCGGCACTCAAGACCTCGGCCCATTTGTAGCTGTAGTAGCCGGCGGCATAACCGCCCGCAAAAATATGGCTGAAGGAATGGGCCATGCGGTTCCAGGCCGGCGGCAACATCACGGCGACTTCGCTGCGCACTTGCTGCAGCAGCGGCATGAAATCCTCTGCCGGGTTGTGGTCGGTGTGCAGCAGCATGTCGAACAAAGAGAACTCGATTTGGCGCAGCGTTTGCAGCCCGCTTTGGTAATTGCGCGCAGCCACCATTTTGTCGAACAGCGCCCGTGGCAAGGGTTCGCCAGTTTCCACGTGGGCCGTCATGTGGCGCAGCACCGACCATTCCCAGCAAAAGTTTTCCATGAACTGGCTGGGCAGCTCCACCGCATCCCATTCCACGCCGCTGATGCCGGAGACATCGCGCTCGTTCACCTGGGTGAGCATATGGTGCAGGCCATGGCCAAACTCATGGAACAAAGTGGTCACATCATCGTGCGTCAGCAAAGGGGGCTGATCGCCGACGCCGTCGGCAAAGTTGCAGACCAGGTGGGCAATGGGGGTTTGCAACTGGCCGGTGTCGGGGCGCAGCCAGCGCGCGCGCACGTCGTCCATCCAGGCGCCGCCGCGTTTGCCGCTGCGTGCTGAGGGGTCGAGGTAGAACTGTCCGACCAGCTGACCTTGGCGCTCGATGCGGTAAAAGCTGACGCTGGGGTGCCAGACCGGCGCTTGGTCGCGGCGAATGGCGACTTCAAACAAGGTCTCAATGATCTTGAACAAACCGTCCAGCACCTTGGGCGCGGTGAAATACTGTTTGACCTCTTGTTCGCTGAAGGCGTAGCGCGCTTCTTTCAGCTTTTCGCCGATGTAGGGCCAGTCCCAGGGCTGGGGGTCATTCAATTGAAGGGTCTCGCGGGCAAAGTCACGCAGGTCTTGCAGGTCTTTTTCAGCGTAAGGGCGAGCACGTTGGGCCAGGTCGCGCAGGAAGCGAATCACTTCGGCCGGCGAGCTCGCCATTTTGGGGGCGAGTGACACCTCGGCAAAGTTGGCGTAACCCAGCAAACGTGCTTCCTCTTGTCGCAAGGCCAACAATTCGCGGATCAGTGCGCTGTTGTCGAATTTCAGCGTGGCCTCGTCGGCTTGGTCGGAGGCGCGGGTGACGTAAGCGCGGTAAAGGGTTTGGCGCAAGGCTGCGTTGTCAGCGAATTGCATGACCGGCAGGTAGCAGGGCATTTTCAGGTTCAGTTGGTAGCCTTGCAGTCCGGCACGCTCGGCTGCCAAGCGGGCCGCCTCTTTCACATCGGCGGGCACACCGCTGAGTTCGTCTTTTTGGGCCAGGTAAGTCCAACCGTCCGTGGCATCCAGCACGTTCTCGCTGAATTTTTGGCCGAGTTCGGCCTGGCGTTCCTGAATTTGCGCAAAGCGGGTTTTGGCCTCGCCCACCAACTCGGCGCCCGACAGCACGAAATTGCGCAGGGCGTTTTTCAGCGCCTGTTGCTGTGCCGCATCGAGCTGGTGGCTGTCCATGGCGCGGTACTTGGCGAACAAGCGCTCGTCAGCACCCAGTCGGGTCCAGAAGTCGGTGATGCGGGGCAGCGCCTGGTTGTAGGCGGCACGCAATTCAGGCGTGTCTGCCACGGCATTCAGGTGGCTGATGACGCCCCAGGCGCGGCCCAGCTGCTCGGTGGCCACATCGAGCACGCCGGCCATGCGTGCCCAGTCTGCCGGGAATTCAGGCGCGGTGACGGTTTCCAGCGCTTGTTCGGCGCGTTGCAACAGTTCGCCGATGGCACCCTCGACCTGGTCGGGGGTGACCGCGTCAAAGCGGGGCAGGTCGGTGAAATCGAGCAGGGGCAAAGTGGCGGTCATGGGAACGATCTGGGGTTGCGTCAATGGTTTTTCAATGTGCGGCCGCTGCTTCTGCAGCTTCCAGCGTGTTCACCAGCAGCATGGTAATGGTCATGGGGCCAACCCCACCGGGAACGGGGGTGATGTGGCTGGCCACCTCGCGCACACCGGCGAAGTCGACATCGCCGCACAGCTTGCCTTCGTCGTTGCGGTTCATCCCCACATCCAGCACCACAGCGCCAGGCTTGACCATGTCGGCGGTCAGGATGTTGCGCCGACCCACAGCCGCGACGATGACGTCGGCTTGCAGCGTGTGCGCTTTCAGGTCGGGCGTGGCGCTGTGGCAAATGGTGACCGTGGCATTTTGTTGCAGCAGCATCAAGGCCATGGGCTTGCCCACGATGTTGCTGCGCCCAATGACCACGGCATGTTTGCCACGCAAGTTGTAGCCAATGCTTTCCAGCATCTTCATACAGCCATAAGGGGTGCACGGCCAGAAGCCGGGCATGCCGGTCATCAACGCCCCTGCGCTGGCGATGTGAAAGCCATCGACGTCTTTGCGGGGCGAAATGGCCTCAATGACTTTTTGCGCATCAATGTGAGCGGGCAGCGGCAACTGGACCAGAATGCCGTGAATGCGGGGGTCCTGGTTCAGCGCTTCGACGCGCGCCAACAAATCGGCTTCGCTCAGACTGGCCTCGTATTTCTCCAGCACCGAATGCAAGCCTGCATCCTGGCAGGCTTTGACCTTGTTGCGCACATAGACCTGGCTGGCCGGGTTGTCGCCCACCAGGACCACTGCCAGGCCAGGCGTGATGCCGCGGTTTTTCAGCGCAAGGGCGCGCTCAGCCACGTTGTGGCGAAGTTGCTGGGAAAGGGCGTTGCCGTCGATCAGGTGTGCAGTCATGGTCGTTTCAATGGAAAACGCCCGTGGGCACGGGCGTTTGGTTGGGCTCAGTGTGTGAGAGGCGTCAGGCCTTGGGGGCGGTTTGTCCGAGCGCGGTTTTCAGCAAGTCGGCCACGGTGTTGGCATTCAGCTTTTCCATGATGTTGGCGCGGTGCGCTTCCACGGTCTTGATGCTGATGCCCAGGTCGTCGGCAATTTGCTTGTTCAATCGGCCGGCCACGATGCGCTCCAGCACTTGGGCTTCGCGAGAGGTCAGCTTGGCCATCAGCGCGTCACGGCTAGCGGCTTGCTGGAAGTCGGCAAAAGACTCTTTGGCGTGTTCCAGCATGCGCTCGACCAGGCTGACCAACTCGTCTTCTTTGAAGGGCTTCTGGATGAAGTCCATGGCGCCTTTTTTCATGGTGGTGACCGCCATGGGGACGTCGCCATGGCCAGTGATGAACACAATGGGCAAGGGCGACTTGCGCTCGATCAGCTTGTCTTGCAATTCCAGGCCGGTCATGCCGCCCATGCGAATGTCCACGATCAGGCAAGCCACCTCGCGTGCGTCGTAGCGGCTGAGGAAAGTCTCGGCGGAGTCGAAGCAACGCACGCGGTAGTCTTTGCCCTCGAGCAGCCACTGCAGCGAGTCACGCACGGCCTCGTCGTCGTCGACCACATAGACCGTGCCTTTTTTCGGGATCAAACTCATTTGGAAATTCTCCGCCGCCCTGAATAACTTGCTTGAACTGTCATGCCTCAGAGGCCAAGGCCGCTTCTACCGCCGGGATCCAGAAGGAGAAGCGACAACCTCTGATTTCGGCGCCATTGTAGAGGTTCTCGGCCTGCATCCTGCCTTGGTGGGATTCGACGATGCTTCGGCACAAATTGAGCCCGATACCCATGCCTTCGGACTTGGTGGAAAAGAAAGCCTCGAACAAGCGCTCCAGCACTTGCGGTGCCAAACCTTTGCCGCTGTCGGTCACAGAGAATTCAACCACCTTTTGGTCAGCCACTTCGCGTGGCACGACCTGCAATTCCACGTGGCGCTCTGACAATGGGCGCTGCGCATGGTTGATGGACTCGGCGGCGTTTTTCAGCAAGTTGACCATCACCTGCTCGATCAGGATGGGGTCTACCAACAGCTTTGGCAGCTTGGCTGACACGAAGTAACTCAGCTTGACCTGTTGACGGCGCAATTCAATGTCCGCCAGCTCTACCGCCTCAACCACCATGGGGGCTACTTCGGTGAGGGTGCGGTTGGGTTCGCTGCGTTTCACGAAGGTGCGGATGCGCTGGATGATTTGACCGGCACGTTGCGCTTGGTGAGCGGTTTTCTCCAGCGCCTTCAGCAGATCGTCTTCGGTGATTTGCTGGCTGCGGATGCGCGAGACCATGCCGTTGCAATAGTTGCTGATGGCCGTCAGCGGTTGGTTGAGCTCGTGCGCCACGCTGGAGGCCATTTCGCCCATGGTGATCAAGCGACTGGCCGACTCGGCCCGCTCGGCTTGCATGGCGGCTTGCTCTTCCGCCTGGCGCCGTGGCGTGATATCGGTGGCAATCACCATTTGTGCCAGCCGTCCGTCCACCCAATTCAGATAGCGGGAGCGCACCTCCAGCCATTTGCCCAACTCGTTCACATAGATCTCGGCATTTTCAGAGGTGGCGGTGGTCAGGCTCTCCGAGGGGAGTCCGGCCAGCAAATCCACATCGTCATCGGTGGGTGAGGCCGATCGTTCGGGCATGCCTGCGCGCGCGAGCATGAGCAAGTGGCCATCACTCTGGTTACCAAACCAGAGGCGGTACATCTTGTTGGTGAAGAGCAATTCCGAGCTGCCCAAGGGCGCCACGGAGACTGAAGCGTCCAGCGCTTCCAGCACGGTCGTGAAGCGCTCGTAGGATGCCGAGAGCTGCTCGCGGATCCGGTTGGGCTCAGTGATGTCGGTCATCGAGGTCATCCAGCCAGTTTGCTCGCCTTTGGCATCAATCAACGGGGACACATACAAGCGTGCATCGAACAAGCTGCCATTTTTGCGTTTGACGCGAACCTGCATGCCCATGCTGCTTGTTTTGCCACTGAGCTCGTCGCTGAGCACTTTCATCAGATTGTCACGGTCCGCCTCAGGCCAATAAGGGTAGGGGGGGGTGCGCCCAACGAGTTCGCCTTCATCCCACCCAGTCATTTGACAAAAAGCGGCATTCACATAAGTGATACGCCCCTTCAGATCCAAGGCGCGCATCCCCGTCAAAATGGAGTTTTCCATGGCGCGGCGGAAGTTGGTCTCGGACACCAGGGCGCGCTGTGCTTGCAAGCGCCGACGGGTGTGCCGCCAGGTACCAATCAACATCCAGGCCGTCATCAGGCTCAGCGCTATGACGAGCCAGAACATGCCGTTGCCAATCAGGCCCTGCGAAGTTCGGTAGGCTTGTGCCCGCAACTGCAAGCTACTGCCAATCGGCGATACTGGCACCGAGTACTGATAGGCTTGGGCCATCCAGGGCATGCTCGCGCCGATGCGGCCGCGCGGCTGAATGGCCTGCCCAGCCAACAAATTGTTGTTGGCATCGACAAATGAAACCGCATGGCGCCCAGTGATTTCTGCAGGCACGACAAACCGCATCAATCCATCGATGGCGTACTCCACCATGATGACACCCTCAAATTTGCCATGCCATAGCAAGGGGATGTGCAATTGAAGTTGTGTCAGGGTTGGGCGGCCAGGCAAATTTCGAAAAATCGGTTGCGAGTAAACCGACTGTTGCAATTCGCGGGCCAGGGCATATGTGTTTTCGGATTCGGGGAGCCGCAGCAATTCGCCAGTGCTTCGCATTTGGGCACTTTGAACGCCCAAGCCGGCTGAGCTGGCGCGAATCCTGCGCTTCCCATCTACCCAGGTGATGGAGGACAGCTCGGGATGCTGGTTGACCAGCGCCTCGGTTTCCACAATGAACTCATCCACGCCGATTTCACGGTCGGCAACATCACGAGCGATGCGCATGATTTGTTCCTGCCGCTCCAGCAAACGCAAGCGCAGGCGTTGCTGTGCATATTCCAAGTCCCGGCGAACGCTTTCTTGTTCACGTTCAATTTCTTCGTAGCGCAGGTAGCCAAAGGCGGTGACGATCGCAGCCAAAAAGAGCACCACCGAGACCAGTGGGCCGAGCAAGGCAAAGCGGTCTTGCCGGCTCGGGCTTTGGCGTCGCCACCAGCCGGTCCATCGGTTGCTGATGTTTTTCAGGGGGGAAAAGTGTTGGCGTTCCTCGGACATGGCGCTGACAGTGTAGGGGATAGGCCAAGCCCCTTGAATTTTAAAAATTCATAATATGAAATCATAAGCCGCAATTTGAAATGTTCAAAAAAATATGCGACACTCTGGACTGAAGCGTTCAAAACAGGGATGCTCTCAACCGTGCACATAAGAGGAGACAAGCATGTCAGCACAACCCAACGACCTGCGCCCCATGGCCGTGAACGACACGGACAGCCAGGAAACCC
This sequence comes from uncultured Bordetella sp., assembly GCA_964442645.1. GTDB lineage: Bacteria > Pseudomonadota > Gammaproteobacteria > Burkholderiales > Burkholderiaceae_C > Limnohabitans. The sequence continues at coordinate 63,371 of CAYTZZ010000004.1, forward strand.
GCGAGTGGATGGACGCCCTGTCCGCCGTCATTCAAGCAGAAGGCCCAGAGCGCGCCCACTATTTGCTGGAGCAATTGCTGGAGCATGCGCGCGAGAAAAGCATTGACATGCCTTTTTCTGCGACCACGGGTTATGTCAACACCATTGAACCTGACCAGGAAGAGCGTTCTCCTGGCAACCTCGAGATTGAAGAGCGCCTGCGCGCCTACATGCGCTGGAACGCCATGGCCATGGTGGTCAAGGCCAACCGCCACAACCCCGAAGATGGAGGCGACCTCGGCGGCCACATTGGCTCGTTTGCCTCGCTGGCCAGCCTGTTTGGTGCGGGCTTCAACCATTTCTGGCATGCCGAAAGCGAAAACCATGGCGGCGACTGCCTCTACATCCAAGGCCATGTTTCGCCCGGCGTGTATGCCCGTGCCTACCTGGAAGGCCGGCTGAGCGAAGAGCAGTTGCTGAGCTTCCGTCAGGAAGTGGATGGCAAAGGCTTGTCGAGTTACCCACACCCCAAATTGATGCCCGAGTTTTGGCAATTCCCCACGGTGTCCATGGGCCTGGGCCCGCTGATGGCCATCTACCAGGCGCGCTTCCTGAAGTATTTGCATGCCCGCGGCATTGCCAACACCGAGAACCGCAAGGTCTGGGTGTTCTGTGGCGACGGTGAGATGGACGAGGTGGAAAGCCTGGGCGCCATCGGCTTGGCTGCGCGCGAAGGCCTGGACAACCTGGTGTTCGTCATCAACTGTAACTTGCAGCGCCTCGATGGCCCGGTGCGCGGCAACGGCAAGATCATCCAAGAGCTGGAAGGCGAGTTCCGCGGTGCGGGCTGGAACGTCATCAAGCTGCTGTGGGGCTCGGGTTGGGACCCGCTGCTGGCGCGCGACAAAGACGGCGCCTTGCGCAAGATCATGATGGACACCCTGGACGGTGACTACCAGGCCATGAAGGCCAACGACGGCGCGTATGTGCGCAAGCATTTCTTTGGCCGCGACCCGCGCACGCTGGAAATGGTGGCCAAGATGTCGGACGAAGAAATTTTCGACCTGCGCCGTGGCGGCCACGATTCCAAGAAGGTGTACGCCGCCTTCCACAAAGCCGTGAACCACAAGGGCCAGCCCACCGTGTTGCTGATCAAGACGGTGAAAGGCTTTGGCATGGGCAAGGCCGGTGAAGGCAAGAACACCGTGCACCAGACCAAGAAGCTGACCGACGAGGACATCAAGGCCTTCCGCGACCGCTTCAACATCCCCATCCCCGACAGCGAGCTGCCCAAGGTGCCGTTCTACAAGCCGGCCGACGACACGCCCGAGATGCGTTACCTGCACGAGCGCCGCAAGGCCCTGGGCGGCTACCTGCCGCACCGTCGCACCCAGGCCGATGAAAGCTTCACTGTGCCTTCGCTGGACACTTTCAAGGCGGTGATCGAGCCAACCGCCGAAGGCCGCGAAATTTCAACCACCCAGGCGTATGTGCGCTTCCTCACGCAGTTGTTGCGTGACCAGGCCCTGGGCCCGCGCGTGGTGCCCATCCTGGTGGACGAGGCGCGCACCTTTGGCATGGAAGGCCTGTTCCGCCAGGTCGGCATTTACAACCCCTTGGGGCAGCAGTACACCCCGGTCGACAAAGACCAGGTCATGTACTACAAGGAAGACAAAGCGGGGCAGATCCTGCAAGAAGGCATCAACGAAGCGGGCGGCATGGCCAGCTGGATTGCGGCAGCCACGTCGTACTCGACGAACAACCGCATCATGATTCCCTTCTATGTGTACTACTCGATGTTCGGTTTCCAGCGCATTGGCGACCTGGCCTGGGCGGCGGGTGACATGCAGGCGCGTGGCTTCTTGCTGGGCGGCACCTCGGGTCGCACCACGCTGAACGGCGAAGGCCTGCAGCACGAAGATGGCCACAGCCACATCCTGGCCGGCACCATTCCGAACTGCGTCAGCTACGACCCCACCTTTGCGCACGAAGTGGGCGTGATCATGCAGCACGGCTTGAAGCGCATGGTGGAAAAACAGGAAAACGTTTTCTACTACATCACCCTGCTCAACGAGAACTACGCCATGCCTGGTCTCAAGCCGGGCACCGAAGCGCAAATCATCAAGGGCATGTATTTGCTGCAAGAGGCCGAGGGCGCCAAGAAGCTGCCGCGTGTGAACCTCCTGGGCTCGGGCACCATCCTGCGCGAGTCCATGGCCGCGCGCGATCTGCTGGCCAAAGACTGGGGTGTGGCGGCCAACGTCTGGAGCTGTCCCAGCTTCAATGAGCTGGCACGCGACGGCCAGGATGCCGAGCGCTGGAACCTGTTGCACCCGACCGAGACGCCGCGCGCGTCGTTTGTCGAGCAGCAGCTGACGCCGTTTGCCGGACCGGTGGTGGCTTCGACCGACTACATGAAGTCGTATGCGGAGCAAATTCGCCCCTTCATCCCCAAGGGTCGCAGCTACAAGGTGCTGGGCACCGACGGCTTTGGCCGCAGCGATTTCCGCAGCCGCCTGCGCGAGCACTTCGAGGTGAACCGCCATTACATCGTGATCGCCGCGCTCAAGGCACTGAGCGAAGACGGCGCAGTACCTGCCACCAAGGTGGCCGAGGCCATCCAGAAATACGGCATCAAGACTGACAAGATCAACCCCTTGTACGCCTGAGCACGGAGACACAGAACATGGCAATCGTAGAAGTCAAAGTCCCCGACATTGGGGATTTCAGTGAAGTGGCCGTCATCGAGCTGTTGGTCAAGCCGGGCGACACCGTCACGGCCGAGCAGTCGCTGATCACCGTCGAGTCCGACAAAGCCTCGATGGAAATTCCCTCGTCGCATGCCGGCGTGGTGAAAGAGCTGAAAGTGAAGCTGGGCGACAAAGTCGCCGAAGGCTCCATCGTCCTCACCCTCGACGTCGTTGCGAGCCCGCAGGGCGCGGCAACCTCGTCCCTCATCGACGTCCGCATACCCGACATCGGCGATTTCAAAGACGTTGCTGTCATTGAAGTTTTCGTCAAGCCCGGCGACACCGTGAAGGTCGAGCAATCCTTGATCACAGTCGAGTCGGACAAAGCGTCGATGGAAATTCCGTCCTCGCACGCCGGCGTCATCCAAGAGCTGAAAGTCAAAATCGGCGACAAGGTCAACATTGGCGATTTACTGGCTGTGCTGCAAGGCACAGGCGGCGCTGTGGTGCCTGCTGCGCCATCGGCCCCGGCGCCAGCCGTGGCCGCTGCTGCGCCTGCGCCAACCGCCGTGGTGTCTGCACCGGCCGCTGCCGCACCTGCTGCGGCCGTGCCTGCGCACAACCCCACCAGCGCATCGCTGAACGTGCCGCATGCTTCGCCTTCGGTGCGCAAGTTCGCCCGCGAATTGGGTGTGCCACTGCACGAAGTCAAGGGCACTGGCGCCAAAGGCCGCATCACGCAAGAGGACGTGCAATCGTTCACACGGTCTGTCATGGCGGGGGCGGTTCAAACGCAAGCGCAGGCTGCCAAAGCACCTGCCGGTGGCGGTGGCTCCGAGCTGGGCCTGATCCCCTGGCCGAAGGTCGACTTCACCAAGTTCGGACCGATCGAACGCAAGGAGATGAGCCGCATCAAGAAGATCAGCGGTGCCAATTTGCTGCGCAACGCGATCATGATTCCGGCTGTCACCAACCACGACGATGCCGACATCACCGACCTCGAAGCCTTCCGCGTGTCCACCAACAAGGAAAACGAGAAGAGCGGTGTCAAGGTCACCATGCTGGCTTTCCTGATCAAAGCCTCGGTGGCGGCGTTGAAGAAATTCCCCGAGTTCAACAGCTCGCTTGATGGCGATGCGCTGATTTACAAAAACTACTGGCACATTGGCTTTGCGGCCGACACGCCCAACGGCTTGGTGGTGCCCGTGATCAAGGACGCCGACAAAAAGGGCGTGCTGCAAATCTCGCAAGAGATGGGCGAGCTGGCCAAGAAGGCCCGCGACGGCAAGCTGACCCCTGCCGAGATGAGTGGCGCCACCTTCACCATTTCCAGCCTGGGCGGCATTGGTGGGCGTTATTTCACTCCCATCATCAATGCGCCCGAAGTGGCGATTCTGGGCGTGTGCAAGAGCCAGATCGAGCCGAAGTGGGATGGCAAAGCCTTCCAGCCGCGCCTGATGCTGCCCCTGTCACTGACCTGGGACCACCGCGTGATCGACGGCGCTGCGGCGGCACGCTTCAATGCCTTCCTGGGACAGATCCTGGCGGATTTCCGCCGTGTCTTGCTCTAAGCCACGAGGACAACAGAACATGGCACTCATGGACATCCAAGTTCCCGACATTGGCGACTTCGCCGAAGTGGCCGTCATCGAATTGCTGGTCAAGCCCGGCGACACGGTCAAGGCCGAGCAAAGCCTTATCACCGTGGAGTCTGACAAGGCCTCCATGGAAATTCCCTCGTCACATGCTGGCGTGGTGAAAGAGCTCAAGGTCAAGCTGGGCGACAAAGTCGCCGAAGGCTCGGTGGTCCTCACCCTGGACGTCGTTGCGAGCCCACAGGGCGCGGCACCCCCACCCGTCATTGCGAGCCCACAGGGCGCGGCATCCCCCCACGTCATTGCGAGCCCGCAGGGCGCGGCAACCTCTTTCAGCGGCAACGCCGACCTGGATTGCGATGTCCTGGTCTTGGGCGCCGGCCCTGGCGGCTACTCCGCCGCTTTCCGTGCCGCCGACCTGGGCCTGAAAGTGATCTTGGTCGAGCGTTACGCCACTTTGGGCGGCGTCTGTCTGAACGTGGGCTGCATTCCCTCCAAGGCCTTGTTGCATGTGGCCGCGGTGATGGACGAGGTCAGCCACATGGCCGATCTGGGTGTGGACTTTGGTGCCCCCAAAGTCAGCATCGACAAGCTGCGTTCGCACAAAGAAAAAGTCATTGGCAAGCTGACTGGCGGACTGGCCGCCATGGCCAAGATGCGCAAGGTCACCACCGTGCGCGGTTATGGCCACTTTGTCGGTGCCAACCATGTGGAAGTGGAAGAGACCACTGGGACCGCGCAAGAAAAGACGGGCAGCAAAAAAGTCATTGCCTTCAAGAAGTGCATCATCGCCGCTGGGTCACAAGCCGTGCGCTTGCCCTTCATGCCAGATGATCCGCGCGTGGTCGACAGCACCGGCGCATTGGCGCTGAAAGAAGTGCCTAAGCGCATGTTGATTCTGGGCGGTGGCATCATTGGACTGGAGATGGGCACGGTCTACAGCACCCTGGGCGCTCGCCTGGATGTGGTGGAGATGATGGATGGCCTGATGCAAGGCGCCGACCGCGACCTGGTCAAGGTGTGGCAAAAAATGAATGCGCACCGTTTCGACAACATCCTGCTCAAGACCAAAACGGTCGGCGCGAAAGCCACGGCCGCGGGCATTGAAGTGACGTTCGAAGGCGAGGGCGCGCCGCCACCGCAAACCTACGACCTGGTGCTGCAGGCCGTGGGCCGCAGCCCCAACGGCAAGAAGATTGGCGCCGACAAAGCCGGCGTCTCGGTCACCGATCGGGGCTTCATTCCGGTGGACATCCAGATGCGCACCAACGAGCCGCACATTTTTGCCATTGGCGACATCGTGGGTCAACCCATGCTGGCGCACAAGGCGGTGCACGAAGCCCATGTGGCTGCGGAAGTCATTGCTGGCGAGTTGCAAGGCAACAAGGAACTGTCTGCCAGTGCCTTCAATGCCCGCGTGATTCCCAGCGTGGCCTACACCGATCCCGAAGTGGCTTGGGTGGGCTTGACCGAGGACCAGGCCAAGGCCCAGGGCATCAAGGTCAAGAAGGGCTTGTTCCCCTGGACCGCTTCCGGCCGCGCGATTGCCAACGGGCGTGACGAAGGCTTCACCAAACTGCTGTTCGATGACTCGCCCGAGGCCCATGGCCACGGCAAGATCCTGGGCGGCGGCATGGTGGGAACGCACGCCGGTGACATGATTGGCGAAATCGCCCTGGCGATTGAAATGGGCGCGGATGCGGTGGACATCGGCAAAACCATCCACCCGCACCCGACCTTGGGCGAAAGCATTGGCATGGCGGCCGAAGTGGCGCACGGTTCGTGCACCGATTTGCCGCCCAGCAAACGCTGAGTTATTGCACTTCGTTGGCCACGGCTGGGACGCGCCGCGCACCGTTGAAGCGGCGCTCCCAGTAAGCCTGACGCATGTCTTCCACGCGCACTTGCTGACCGGGCTTGGGCGAGTGAATGAACTTGCCGTCCCCCACATAAATGCCCACATGGCTGAACTTCGCGCGCATGGTGTTGAAAAACACCAGGTCGCCGGGTTGCAGCTCTTTGCGGTCGATGGTTTCGGTCACCGCGGCCTGGTCTTTGGCGCGGCGGGGCAAGACCATGCCCACGGTTTGCTCGAACATGGCGCGCACAAAGCCGCTGCAATCAAAGCCGCTTTCAACGGTGTTGCCGCCGCGGCGGTAGGGCACGCCCAAAAAGCCCATGGCATTGACCACCAGGTCGGAAGCCTGCTGGCTCATGCGTTGGCGAAACTGCTCCATTTGCGACAGCACGCCACGATCCGCGAGAAATTTCTCGATGTCGTCGGTGGGCGTGGTGCTGGGGGCTGCATGGGCTGCGCCCACGCAACACACCGCGATCAGGAGTTTTCGCAGCATCCCCCAATGATAAAGGATCAGGCCTGTTTTTGAAATCGTGATAGAAACGAAGGATTCCTTCTCTGGAGACCCCCATGTTTCGTGCCTTGCTGCTGGAAAAAAATGAAAGCTTTCAAGCCTCTGTTCAAACCCTGGACGACAGCCGTTTGCCCGCAGGCGATGTGACGGTCAGCGTTGCCTATTCCACCTTGAATTTCAAAGACGGGCTGGCCATCACCCACCGCAGCCCCGTGGTACGTCAGTGGCCCATGGTGGCCGGCATTGATGGCGCGGGCACGGTGCTGGAATCCAGCCATCCCGATTGGAAGGCGGGTGACGCTTTTGTGCACAACGGCTGGGGCGTGGGCGAAACCCATTGGGGCTGTTTGGCCGAGAAAGCACGCCTCAAGGGCGATTGGCTGGTGCACTTGCCCTCGGCCTTCACACCGCGCCAGGCCATGGCGATTGGCACGGCGGGTTACACCGCCATGTTGTGCGTGATGGCCCTGGAAGAGCGGGGCGTGCGTCCTGAATCGGGCGAAATTCTGGTCACCGGTGCCAGTGGTGGCGTGGGCAGTGTGGCCATTGCGCTGTTGTCGCACCTGGGCTACCGGGTGGTGGCGTCCACCGGCAAGTTGCAAGAGAGCGGCTATCTTCAAACTTTGGGGGCTGTGGAGCTGATCGACCGCCAAACCTTGTCGGCGGCCGGCAAGCCATTCCAAAAAGAGCGTTGGGCGGGCGTGGTGGATACCGTGGGTTCCCACACCTTGGCCAATGCCTTGGCACAAACCCGTTATGGCGGCACAGTGGCAGCTTGCGGCTTGGCCCAAGGCATGGACCTGCCCACCACCGTGATGCCTTTCATTTTGCGCAATGTGGCCCTGGTCGGTGTGGACTCGGTCATGGCGCCCTTGGCGCGTCGCCAGCAGGCCTGGGATCGCCTCGCGCGCGACCTCGACCCTGCCAAGCTCGAAGCCATGATCGAAGAGGTGTCGCTGGACCAAGCCCAGGCCAAAGCCCAGGCCCTCATGGATGGCCAAGTGCGCGGTCGCGTCGTGGTGAGGATCTGAGATGTTGCTCGAACTTCAAGAGGCCCAGTTGGTGCTGGTCGATTACCAGGCCAATCTGATGCCGGCGATCCATGAATCAGAGGCTGTGTGGGCCAATGGCTTGCGCTTGGCGCAAATGGCCCAATTGCTGCGCGTGCCCACCTGGGGGACAGAACAAAATCCTGAGCGGCTGGGCCCCAACCCGGAAACCCTGCGCAGCTTGTGCCGGGAAACCTTGCCCAAGATGACTTTCAGCGCCTGCGCCGAAGGCCTGGTCGAGTGCCTGCGCCCGTTGGCCAAAGCACCGCAAGGCAACGCCCGCAGCTTGCCCAAGCATTTGCAGAAAGCCGTGCCGCAAAACCCATCCCGCAACAGTGTGGTGATTGCGGGCTGTGAGGCCCACGTGTGCCTTTTGCAGACAGCGCTGGAATTGCTGGAGGAAGAGTTCGATGTCTGGGTGGTGACCGATGCCTGCGGCTCCCGCACCGAGCGCAACCGCGATGCGGCCTTTGACCGCTTGGCTTCCGCGGGAGCAGAGTTGTTGACCACCGAGATGGTGGCCTTCGAGTGGCTGCGCTCCGCCGAGCACCCCCAGTTCAAAGCCATCCAGGCCTTGATCAAGTAAACCCCTCCCGCCCGTCATCGCGTACATGGAGCGCAGCGCGGCGATCTCTCTCCGGGGGGGGATTGCCGCGGCCCTGCGGGCCTCGCAATGACGTGGGTGACAGTCAGCTTGTAGCAAGACCGCGCTCCTCATAATTATGAATTCAGATGGATTTCAAATTGAGGAGACTCCCCATGGGTGCGTATGCAGACTTTCACCGCCGTTCCATTGAAGACCGGGACGGCTTCTGGTCCGAACAGGCGCAGCTGATCGACTGGAAATCCCAGCCCACCCAGATCTGCAACTACGACAAGCCGCCTTTCGCCCAATGGTTTGTCGGTGGCACCACCAACCTGTGCCACAACGCCGTGGACCGCCACCTGAAAGACCGCGCCGACCAGGCCGCCTTGATTTTTGTGTCCACCGAAACCCAGCAAGAAAAGACTTACTCTTTTCGCGAGTTGAGTGAGGAAGTGCAGCGCATGGCGGCCATTCTCCAAGAGCTGGGCGTGGGCAAGGGCGATCGCGTCCTGATTTACATGCCCATGATTGCAGAAGCCGCTTTTGCCATGCTGGCCTGTGTGCGCATTGGGGCCATTCATTCGGTGGTGTTTGGTGGCTTTGCCTCGCATTCCCTGGCCTCTCGCATTGACGATGCCTCGCCAAAAGTGGTCATCAGCGCCGAGGCGGGTTCGCGCGGCGGCAAGGTGGTGCCCTACAAGCCACTGCTGGACGAAGCCGTGGCCTTGTCCACCCACAAGCCCTCGGCCGTGTTGATCGTTGACCGAAAACTGGCCGAGTTTTCTCGCGTGGCCGGTCGTGACCACGACTACGCCACTTTGCGCCAAAAGCATTGGAACGCCCAGGTGCCCTGCGAGTGGGTCGAGTCCACGCACCCCAGTTACACCTTGTACACCTCGGGCACCACGGGCAAGCCCAAGGGCGTGCAGCGCGACACCGGTGGCTACACCGTGGCCCTCGCAGCCAGCATGAAGCATATTTTCCAGGGCCAGCCTGGCGAGACCTATTTCTCGACCAGCGACATTGGCTGGGTGGTGGGGCACAGCTACATCATCTACGGCCCCTTGATTGCTGGCATGGCCACCATCATGTACGAGGGCCTGCCGACCCGGCCCGATGGCGGCATCTGGTGGCAGTTGGTGGAGAAATACAAGGTCAGCGTGATGTTCAGCGCACCCACCGCAGTGCGCGTGCTGAAAAAGCAAGATCCGGCGTTTCTCACGAAATACGACCTGTCCAGCCTCAAGGCCTTGTTCCTGGCAGGCGAGCCATTGGATGAGCCCACGGCACAATGGATTGCGCAGAGCCTGGGCAAGCCCATCATCGACAACTACTGGCAAACCGAGACCGGCTGGCCAATTTTGACCATCGCCAATGGCGTGGAAAAAGCGCCCAGCAAATTTGGCAGCCCGGGCGTCCCCATGTATGGCTACAACGTCAAATTGCTGGATGAAAACACCGGCGAAGAAATGACAGGCGCAGATGCCAAAGGCGTGGTGGCCATTGAAGGCCCGCTGCCACCGGGCTGTTTGCAAACCGTGTGGGGAGACGACGAACGCTTCGTCAAAACCTACTGGAGCAGCGTGCCCGGCAAGATGGTGTACTCCACCTTTGACTGGGGCATTCGCGACGCCGATGGCTACTTCTTCATCCTGGGTCGCACCGACGACGTGATCAACGTGGCCGGTCATCGCCTGGGCACCCGCGAGATCGAGGAAAGCATCTCTAGCCATCCCAATGTGGCCGAGGTGGCCGTGGTCGGCGTGGCCGACCAGCTCAAAGGGCAGGTCGCCATGGCGTTTGCCGTGGTCAAAGACGCCAGCGGCCTCAGCGATGACGCTGCCAAGCTCAAGCTCGAGGGAGAGATCATGAAGGTGGTGGACGAGCAACTCGGCGCCGTGGCGCGTCCTGCGCGCGTGCGTTTCGTGACCGTGCTGCCCAAGACCCGCAGCGGCAAACTGCTGCGCCGGGCCATCCAGGCGGTGTGCGAGAAGCGCGACCCCGGCGACCTCACCACCATTGAGGACCCCAGCGCTTTGCAGCAAATCCAGGCCATGATTTCCTGACGCGGGGCTGAACCCGCCCCCAAATAAAAAGAAACGACCGCGCCGAATCGGTGGCACAATCATGGTTGTACTAGGCCCCTTCCAGCCACAGTCGCATCCGCCAACCGGTCCAGCCGTGTCGCGGAAGGTTTTTTCAACCAGCTAATGTTTCCTGCAGGGAAACGGAGGTCAGCGCTATGAGTGAGACATCGTCCGTCTATCAAGCCTATTCAGGCAACACCTATCTTTTCGGGGGCAACGCGCCTTACGTCGAAGAGATGTACGAAAACTACCTGGCCAATCCCGGCAGCGTGCCCGATTCCTGGCGCCAGTATTTCGACGCTTTGCAGCATGTCCCCGCCGTTGATGGCACACAAGCGCGTGATGTGCCCCACATGCCCGTCATCAATGCGTTTGCCGAACGCGCTAAACAAGGTGGCACCAAGGTGGTCATGGCCAGTGCCGACGCCGAAATGGGCCGCAAGCGCACCGCCGTTCAGCAGCTGATCGCCGCCTACCGCAACGTGGGCCAGCGCTGGGCCGACCTCGACCCCTTGAAGCGCGCCGAGCGCCCCAACATTCCCGAGCTCGAGCCTTCCTTCTACGGCTTCAGCGATGCCGACCAGGAAACCGTGTTCGACACCAGCAACACCTTCTTCGGCAAAGACCGCATGAGCCTGCGCGAGCTGCTCAACGCGCTGCGCGAGACCTACAGCGGCACCCTGGGCGTGGAGTACATGTACACCACCGACATGGCGCAAAAGCGCTGGTGGCAGCAAAAGCTGGAAAGCATTCGCAGCAAGCCCAATTTTGGCGCTGAGAAGAAAAAACACATCCTCGACCGCCTGACGGCGGCTGAGGGCCTCGAGCGCTACCTGCACACCAAATACGTGGGTCAGAAGCGCTTTTCGCTCGAAGGTGGCGAGAGCTTCATTGCCGCCATGGACGAGCTGATCCAATCGGCCGGCCAGCAAGGCGTGCAAGAGATTGTGATCGGCATGGCCCACCGCGGCCGTTTGAACGTGCTGGTCAACACCCTGGGCAAGATGCCCAAGGACCTGTTCGCCGAGTTCGATCACACCGCCCCTGAAGAATTGCCCTCCGGTGACGTGAAATACCACCAGGGCTTCAGCTCGGATGTGTCCACCCCTGGCGGCCCGGTGCACCTGAGCCTGGCGTTCAACCCCTCGCACCTGGAAATTGTCAACCCCGTGGTCGAAGGCTCGGTGCGCGCGCGCATGGACCGCCGCAACGACCCCAAGGGCCAACAGGTGTTGCCCGTGCTGGTGCACGGCGATGCGGCGTTTGGGGGCCAGGGCGTCAACCAGGAAACCCTGGCCTTGGCGCAAACCCGTGGCTACACCACGGGGGGCACGGTGCACCTGATCATCAACAACCAGATCGGTTTCACCACCTCGGACCCGCGCGACATGCGCTCCACCGTTTTCTGTACCGACATCGTCAAGATGGTCGAAGCCCCGGTGTTGCACGTCAACGGTGACGATCCCGAGGCCGTGGTGTTGGCCACCCAGCTGGCGCTGGAGTTCCGCATGACCTTCCGCCAGGACGTGGTGGTGGACATCACCTGCTTCCGCAAGCTGGGCCACAACGAGCAAGACACCCCCAGCCTGACCCAGCCGCTGATGTACAAGAAAATTGCGGCCCATCCTGGCACCCGCAAGCTGTACGCTGATCGCCTGGCTGCGCAAGGCCTGGGCGAGTCGCTCGGCGACGACATGGTCAAGTCCTACCGCGCCGCGCTCGATGCCGGCCGCCACACGGTGGACCCTGTGCTGACCAACTTCAAGAGCAAGTTTGCCGTTGATTGGGCGCCCTTCTTGGGCAAGAAGTGGACCGACGCTTCCGACACCGCCATTCCCATGACCGAGTGGAAGCGCTTGGCCGAGAAGATCACCACCATTCCCAGCGCCGTGACCCCCCACCAACTGGTGAAAAAGGTTTACGACGACCGCGCAGCCATGGGCCGTGGCGATGTCAATGTGGACTGGGGCATGGGCGAGCACATGGCGTTTGCCTCCTTGGTGGCCAGTGGCTACCCAGTGCGTTTGTCAGGTGAAGATTGCGGTCGTGGCACCTTCACCCACCGCCACGCCGTCATTCACGATCAGAGCCGCGAGAAGTGGGACACCGGAACCTATGTGCCCTTGCAAAACGTGGTCGACAACCAGGCGCCTTTTGTCGTGATCGATTCGATCCTGTCGGAAGAAGCCGTGCTGGCCTATGAATACGGCTATGCCTCCAACGATCCCAACACCCTGGTGATCTGGGAAGCTCAGTTCGGCGATTTCGCCAACGGCGCCCAGGTGGTGATCGACCAGTTCATTGCCTCCGGCGAAGTGAAGTGGGGCCGTGTCAACGGCATCACCCTGATGTTGCCCCATGGCTACGAAGGCCAAGGCCCCGAGCACAGCTCGGCCCGCCTGGAGCGCTTCATGCAATTGGCGGCCGACACCAACATGCAGATCGTGCAGCCGACCACGGCCAGTCAGATCTTCCATGTGCTGCGCCGCCAGATGGTGCGCAACCTGCGCAAGCCTTTGATCATCATGACGCCCAAGTCGCTGCTGCGCAACAAGGACGCCACCTCGCCGCTGTCCGAGTTCACCAAGGGCGGTTTCCAAACCGTGATCCCCGAGAACAAGGAACTCAAGAACGACAAGGTCAAGCGCGTGCTGGTCTGCTCGGGCAAGGTCTATTACGACCTGGCCAAGAAGCGCGAGGAAAACGGCGCCAACGACGTGGCCATTCTGCGCGTCGAGCAGCTCTATCCGTTCCCGCACAAGGCTTTCGCCAACGAGCTGAAGAAGTACCCCAACGCCACCGAAATCGTGTGGACCCAGGACGAGCCGCAAAACCAGGGCGCCTGGTTCTTTGTGCAGCACTACATCCACGAGAACATGCTCGATGGCCAAAAGCTGGGTTACTCCGGCCGTGCCGCCTCGGCCTCGCCGGCGGTGGGTTATTCGCACCTGCACCAAGAGCAGCAAAAGGCCCTCGTGGAAGGCGCCTTTGGCAAGCTCAAGGGCTTCATTCTCAGCAAGTAAAAAAACACTCAGACTATTGAAAGCAAGTCATGGCAATCGTAGAAGTCAAAGTTCCGCAACTCTCTGAATCCGTGGCCGAAGCCACTTTGTTGCAGTGGAAAAAGAAGGCCGGCGAGGCTGTCGCCGCCGATGAGATCCTGATCGAAATCGAAACCGACAAAGTCGTTCTCGAAGTGCCGGCGCCTTCTGCTGGCGTGTTGGCCGAGCTCGTGGTGGGCAATGGTGGCACGGTGGTGTCCGATCAGCTGATCGCACGCATCGACACCGAAGGCAAAGCCGGTGCGGCCGCGCCGGCTGCTGCACCCGCCGCTGCTGCGCCTGCCGCTGCTGCGCCTGCGCCCGCTGCCGCCGCAGCGCCTGCCACCGCCAGCAAGGCCGGTGTGGCCATGCCTGCCGCGGCCAAGCTGATGGCAGACAACAACCTGGCCGCCGGTTCTGTCCCAGGCACGGGCAAAGATGGCCGCGTCACCAAAGGCGATGTCCTGGGGGCTGTGGCCTCTGGCGCCAAGCCTGCGCCGGCTGCCGTCATTCCCACTGGCGTGCCCACTGCAGCCTTGCCCCAAGTCAGCGCGCCCAGCGTGAACCTGGGCGACCGTCCCGAACAGCGCGTGCCCATGAGCCGCCTGCGCGCGCGCGTGGCCGAGCGCTTGCTGCAGTCGCAATCGACCAATGCCATCCTGACCACCTTCAACGAGGTCAACATGGCGCCTGTCATGGAAATGCGCAAGCGCTTCCAGGACAAGTTCGAAAAAGAGCATGGCGTGAAGATTGGCTTCATGAGCTTCTTCGTCAAGGCCGCTGTGCATGCCCTGAAGAAGTACCCCGTGCTGAACGCTTCGGTCGATGGCAACGACATCGTCTACCACGGCTACTTCGACATCGGCATTGCCGTGGGCTCGCCCCGAGGCTTGGTGGTGCCGATTTTGCGCAACGCCGACCAGATGAGCTTTGCCGACATCGAGAAGAAAATTGCCGAGTTCGGCGTGAAGGCGCGCGACGGCAAGCTGGGCATTGAAGAAATGACCGGTGGCACCTTCTCCATCTCCAACGGTGGCGTGTTCGGCTCCATGCTGTCTACCCCCATCATCAACCCGCCGCAGTCGGCCATCTTGGGCGTGCACGCCACCAAGGACCGAGCCGTGGTCGAAAACGGGCAAGTGGTGGTGCGACCCATCAACTACCTGGCCATGAGCTACGACCACCGCATCATCGACGGTCGCGAGGCTGTGCTGGGCTTGGTGGCCATGAAAGAGGCGCTGGAAGATCCGGCTCGCCTGTTGTTCGACATCTGATGGGCACACCATGAGCAAACAATTTGACGTGATCGTCATCGGGGGCGGCCCCGGTGGCTACATTGCTGCGATCCGCGCGGCCCAATTGGGCTTCAACACCGCCTGTATCGATGAGTGGAAAAATGCGGCGGGCGGCCCTGCACCGGGCGGCACCTGCACCAACGTGGGCTGCATTCCTTCGAAGGCGCTGCTGCAATCGTCCGAGCATTTCGAGCAAGCCAACCACCACTTTGCCGACCATGGCATCAACGTCAAGGGCGTGAGCATTGACGTGGCCAAAATGGTGGCGCGCAAAGACTTGGTGGTCAAGCAGAACAACGATGGCATCTTGTACCTGTTCAAGAAGAACAAGGTCAGCTTCTTTCATGGCCGGGGCTCGTTTGTCAAGGCCGCTGAAGGTGGCTACGAAGTCAAGGTCGCTGGCAAGGCAGAAGAGTCATTGACGGGCAAGCACATCATTGTGGCCACGGGTTCGAGCGCGCGCGCTTTGCCTGGCGTGCCCTTTGATGAAGTGAATGTGCTGTCCAATGACGGCGCCTTGCGCCTGGGCGATGTGCCCAAGAAGCTGGCGCTGATTGGCTCGGGCGTGATTGGCCTGGAGATGGGCTCGGTCTGGCGCCGTCTGGGCGCGGAAGTCACCATCCTGGAAGGCTTGCCGACCTTCCTGGGCGCGGTGGACGAGCAGATTGCCAAAGAGGCCAAGAAGGCCTTTGACAAGCAAGGCCTGAAGATCGAGCTGGGCGTGAAAGTGGGCGACATCAAGAGCGGCAAAAAAGGCGTGTCGGTGGCCTACACCAACGCCAAGGGCGAAGCCCAAAGCCTGGATGTGGACAAGCTGATCGTGTCCATCGGTCGTGTGCCCAATACCACGGGCTTGAATCCTGAGGCCGTGGGCCTGCAACTGGATGAGCGCGGTGCCATCGTGGTCGATGGCGACTGCAAAACCAACCTGCCCAATGTGTGGGCGGTGGGTGATGTGGTGCGGGGCCCGATGCTGGCACACAAGGCAGAAGAAGAGGGCGTGGCCGTTGCTGAACGCATTGCCGGACAACATGGCCATGTGAACTTCAACACCATTCCCTGGGTGATTTACACCAGCCCTGAGATTGCCTGGGTCGGTCGCACCGAGCAGCAACTCAAGGCCGATGGCGTGGCCTACAAGGCGGGCACCTTCCCGTTCCTGGCCAATGGCCGCGCGCGCGCCCTGGGTGACACCACCGGCATGGTCAAGTTCCTGGCCGATGCCGCCACCGATGAGATCCTGGGCGTGCACATCGTGGGCCCCATGGCCAGCGAGTTGATTGCCGAGGCTGTGGTGGCCATGGAGTTCAAGGCCAGCGCCGAAGACATTGCGCGCATTTGCCACGCCCACCCGTCCTTGAGCGAAGCGACCAAAGAAGCCGCATTAGCCGTAGACAAGCGCACCCTTAACTTCTGAGGTTAGCATTCGGGCATGTCCGTACGACACGCTTACGAGCAAGAACTTCAAACCCGAGGCTTCCAAAGCGACCCTGCCCAACTCCGGGCGGTGGACGCCTTGGAGCGTTGCGCCCAAGAATGGGCGGCCTACAAGGCGCGTCGCTCTAATCCCCTGAAGAAATTGATCAACCGCCCCGAAATTCCACGGGGCGTCTACATGTATGGCGGCGTCGGCCGCGGCAAGAGCTTTCTCATGGATTGCTTCTATGGTGCCGTGCCCATTGAGCGCAAAACCCGCCTGCATTTCCACGAGTTCATGCGCGAAGTTCACCGCGAGCTGCGCGAACTGCAAGGCACGGTCAACCCCTTGGATGTGCTGGGCCAGCGCATTGCCAAGCGCTACAAGCTGATTTGCTTTGATGAATTCCATGTGGCCGACATCACCGATGCCATGATCCTGCACCGTTTGCTCGACGCCTTGTTTGCCAACGGCGTGGGCTTTGTCACCACCTCGAACTTTCGGCCCGATGACCTGTACCCTGGGGGCCTGCACCGCGACCGCATTCTGCCGGCCATCGCCTTGCTGAACCAAAAGTTGGAAGTCATCAACGTGGACAACGGCACGGACTACCGGCGCCGCACCTTGGAGCAGGTGGACCTGTACCACACGCCCTTGAGCGAACAGGCCGATGCCGCCATGACCGATGCCTTCAATCGCCTGGCGGAAACCCACGATGAAGACCCTGTGTTGCACATTGAGGCGCGCGAGATCCGCGCGCGTCGCAAGGCAGGGGGCTTGGTCTGGTTCGATTTCAAAACCCTGTGTGGCGGCCCCCGTTCGCAGAATGACTACCTTGAAATCGCCACCCAATTCCACACCGTCTTGCTCAGCGATGTGCCGCACATGCCGGTGCGCATGGCTTCTGAAGCGCGCCGCTTCACCTGGCTGATTGACGTGTTGTACGACCGGCGCGTGAAGTTGATGATGTCAGCCGAGGTCGAGCCTGAGGCGCTGTACACCGAAGGGCCTTTGTCGCATGAGTTTCCGCGCACCATCTCGCGCTTGAAGGAAATGCAGTCGGCGGAGTTTTTGGCGCTGGAGCGACGCACCGTCGACACGGGGCTGACATGAGCCATCGCCGCGCTCTCCGCTGGGGCCTTGCCTGGTTGTGTGGCGCGGTTGGCTGGGCGCACTCGCATGAACTTGCATCGCAGCGAGAGCAAGTCAAGCGTCAACGCCAAGCCATTGAAAGCCGTTACGCACAAGACATCCAAAATTGCTACCAGCGTTTTGCTGTCAACGATTGCAAGCAAGAGGCCTTGAAGGCGCAGCGCGAGGGCCTCAAACCCCTTCGCGAGCGTGAGCAAGCGCTCGACGCTGCTGAGCGTGCCGAAAAGGCGCAATCACGGCAAGCGCGCGTGGCAGAGCGTGAGTCGCCCCAAGCCCAGCAAGACGAGGCGCAACGCCGTGCGCAAGCCGTCGAGCGGCAACAAAATGCGGAGCAAAAAAACCGTGAAAAACAACAAGCGCATGCCGAGCATGCAGAAAAAAGGGTCGTCGAACCAACGCCACGCGATGAGGCGCGACCCACAGCGGCAGAGCGGCGCAGTTCTGAGCAAAGCCATGCGCGCAAGTTGCAAGAGGCCCAAGCCCACCGTGCGGCCAATGAGCAACGGCGCCAGGATCGGCAAAAGCCCTTGGCCGCGCCTCTGCCAATCCCCCCCACCGTGCCTCACGCGGACAGGCCATGACTGACAATCTGCGCTCGCCCGAACGCGAGCTTATCGAGTTGCGCATGGAGCATGCCGACCTGGATGCGGCGGTGGATCGCCTGGCACATGAACAGCCCGTCGACGAGTTGATGTTGCGCCGCCTGAAAAAGAAAAAGTTGGCGCTGCGCGACCAGATCGCCCGCCTGGAAAACCTGCTCGATCCTGCCGAGCCGGCCTGAGCCCCATGCCTGCTGAGCCGCTCACATCGCTGGTCACTGCGGCCTTCACGCCTGAAGGCCCTTTGTCGCGTTGGGACCCGCACTTTCAGCCGCGCGCAGGCCAGACCGAGATGGCGCTGGCGGTGGCCGAAACGCTGGATCAAGGCGGCGCGCTGGTGGTCGAGGCCGGCACAGGCGTGGGCAAAACCTTTGCCTATTTGGTGCCCGCCTTGCTCAGCGGCGAGCGTGTGCTGATTTCCACTGCCACCAAGGCCCTGCAAGACCAATTGTTCTCGCGTGATTTGCCCGGCCTGGCCCAAGCCCTGAACTTGCCGGTCCGCATGGCCTTGCTCAAGGGCCGCGGCAATTACCTTTGCACTTACCGCCTGGCCCTGGCGCGCAACGAGGCCTTGTTGCCCGATCGCCAAAGCGTGCACCTGCTGGCCAAGGTGGAAACTTGGGCGCAAGCCACCCGCACGGGTGACTTGGCAGAAATGCCGGGTCTTGATGAGCGCTCCTCCTTGCTGCCCTGGATCACCTCGAACCGCGACAATTGTCTGGGCAGCGAGTGCGAGCACCACAAAACCTGCCATGTCATGGCCGCCCGGCGTGAGGCCCTGGCCGCTGACGTGGTGGTCATCAACCACCATTTGTTTTTTGCCGACCTGGCCGTGCGCGAGTCGGGCATGGCCGAGTTGCTGCCTTCGGTGCGCGTGGCCATCTTCGATGAGGCCCACCAGTTGAATGAAACCGGCGTTCAGTTTTTAGGCCGACAACTCAGCTCTTCGCAGTTGATCGATTTGTCGCGTGACCTGTTGGTGGCGGGCCTCAGCCTGGCGCGTGGCCAAGCCGATTGGCAAGGCCTGAGTGCGCAACTGGCGTTGGCCGCGCGCGACTTGCGCTTGCTGCTCGGTGGCGGTGACAAGGGCGGCAAACTGGCCTGGACGACGCCAGCGCCGGAGGGTCTGAGCGAGGCCGACTGGGATGCCATGCTCGACACCTTGCAAGGCGTGTGTCAACAGTTGCTGGAAGCGCTGGAGGGTGCGCTGGAGGTGGCACCGGACTTTGCCCGCTTGTCAGAGCGTGTGCAAGACATGTTGTCGCAACTCGCGGCCTTTCGCGAGCCGCCCCCCTTGGGGTCGGTGCGCTGGGTGGATCTGGGGCACTGGGCCCGGTTGATGCAAGCGCCATTGGACATCGCCGAAACAGTGCGCACCCGCATGCTGGCAGCCCCGGCCGCGGAAAACAGTCCTGACGACAGCCAAGACCCCGACGCGGCCGACGCCGCGCCCTGGCGCGATGACCCAGCGCGTCCGCGCAGCTGGATTTTCACCTCCGCCACTCTGGGCGACGACGCCACGCTGCGTTGGTTCACCGAGCCCTGCGGCTTGAGCGATGCGCGTGTGCTCAAGGTGCAAAGCCCTTTCAACTACGCCAAGCAAGCCGTGCTGTTCGTGCCCCGGGAGGTGGTGCGCCCCAACGACCCACAGCACACGCCGCAGGTGGCCGCACTGGCAGAAAAAATCGTGCGGGCCCTCGGTGGCCGCACTCTGGTGCTCACCACCACCTTGCGCGCCTTGCGCCAGATTGGCGAGACCTTGCGTCAACAGTTGGCCGACGCGCCTGGGTTGGAAGTGCTGGTGCAAGGTGAGGGTTCCAAGCGCGAGTTGATGGACCGCTTTCGGGCAGGCGACGCCGACAGCCAGCGCGGCTGCGTCCTGGTAGCGTCGGCCACGTTCTGGGAAGGGTTTGATGTGCCCGGCGAAGCCTTGCAGGCCGTCATCATTGACAAGCTGCCTTTCCCGCCACCGAACGACCCGATGGTGGAGGCGCGTGGCAAGCGTTTGGAAGCCCAGGGCCGCAGCCCGTTCAACCATTATTTTTTGCCGGAAGCCGTGGTGGCTTTGAAACAAGGGGCAGGGCGGCTCATCCGGCGCGAGACGGACAAAGGCGTGCTGGTGGTGTGCGACAACCGCCTGATCACCACCGGCTACGGCCGTCGCTTGATGGACGCCTTGCCGCCGATGGCGCGTGCTTCTTCCGAGCCTGCATTGCTGGAGGGCTTGCGCCGGCTTACCAAAGCTTCCACCACGGACCCGACTTCTTTGGATCCGTGACGGTAGGCTTCTGGCTCTCAGGGAACGTTTGCGCCAACACCCTCTTGGTGTCGTCACGCAATTGCGTCAGACCCAGCTTGTCGTAGCACTCAATCAAAATATTCAAGGCGTCTTCCAGGGCCGGCACATCCCGGTAATCCTTCAAGGCGGCTTGCGCGCGGTTGATGGCAGCCACGTAGGCGCCCTTGTTCAGGTAGAAGCGCGCCACGTTGATTTCTGATTTCGCCAAAATGTTCACCGAGTAGCGCATGCGCAGGCGCGCGTCCTCGCTGTACTTGGAGTCCGGGAAACGGGTGACCAATTCGCGAAAGGCTTCAAACGATTCTTTGGCCGCTTTTTGGTCGCGCTCCGACAAGTCTTGCTTGGAGATGAACGACAGCATGCCCAGGTCTTCGTTGAAGTTGACGATGCCCTTGAGGTACAGGGCGTAGTCCAGTGCCGGGCTGGCCGGGTTGATCTTCATGAAGCGGTCCAGCGTGGCCACCGCCAGCACCGGATCACCATTCTTGTACTGGGCGTAGGCCTTTTCCAGTTGCGCTTGCTGCGCCAACTGCGTGCCCGCTGCGCGTCCCTCCAATTTTTCATAGAGGGTGATGGCTTTTTCATAGAGCTTGTTGTTCAGCTCGTCTTTGGCTTCCGCGTACAGTTTTTCAGGTGTCCAGCCAGCGGTCCAGTCGGCTTCATTGGTTGCGCAGCCGGCAAGAAAGGCCAAACTCAGAAGCACGGATAATTGCAAGCGTCGCAGCACAGGTCACCTTTTTGAATCACGCCAAACAGCCATTATCCGACAAGCCTTGGGTCCATGGCGATGCCGAGGAAAACGAAGACAGCGCCGTTGAGTCGGAGTGGCGCGAGCTTCAGCTTTTGCCCGAGCACCATGGTGAGCGGCTCGATCGGGTGCTGGCCGGGCTGATTCCGGAGTTCTCGCGCAGCTACCTTCAGCAGCTGATCGAACAAGGCTGCGTCGGATTCAGTGCCGAGGCGCGCGCGCTGACAAAACCTTCCTTGCGCATGAAAGCGGGCCAAACCCTCAAGATTGAGCTGCGCCCCACAGCCCAAAGCCAAGCGTTTGTGCCACAAGCCATGGCCTTGGACACCGTGCATTGCGACCCGTGCCTGCGCGTCGTTCACAAACCTGCGGGGCTGGTGGTGCACCCCGCGCCAGGCCATTGGAGTGGCACGCTGCTGAATGGGTTGCTGGCACTGGACTCGGCGGCGGCTTTGCTGCCGCGCGCCGGCATTGTCCATCGACTGGACAAAGACACCAGCGGCCTGATGCTGGTGGCGCGCAACCGCAGCTGCATGGACGCCCTGGTGGCCCAAATTGCCGCGCGCGAGGTGCACCGCGAGTACCTGGCCATCGTGCAGGGCGCCTGGCCAGAGGGTCAAGTCAAAGACATCGAAGAACCCGTGGGACGCGACCCGCGCAACCGATTGCGCATGGCGGTGGTGGACTTGGCACGGCACCCCGGAAAAAGCGCCCACACCACGGTAACCGGTTTGGCCAGCTCGCCGCAGGCCAGCTTGATCCACTGTCAGCTGCACACTGGGCGAACCCATCAAATTCGGGTGCACCTGTCTCACATGGGTTTTCCGTTGCTGGGTGATGCCCTCTATGGCGGCAAAGACCTGCCTGGCCTGGGCCGACAGGCACTGCATGCGTTTCGACTCACCCTTGCGCATCCTCAAACCCAAGCGCGTTTGTCCCTTGAGGCGCCGCTGCCCCCGGACTTGACTGCTGCGCTGGCCGCTTTGGGCCTGCGCTACAATGAAAAAATGGCCTGAAACAGCCCGACCCATGGCGCGACCGCCTCGCGGATTCGTCACAAAATGACCGCCCCCACAGGGGCTCTTACTCCGGAAAAATCTCATGAATACGGTGGATGCCAAGCGTATCCTCGAGACCGCCTTGATTTGCTCGCCTCAGCCCCTGTCGGTGCGGGATTTGCGCGTGCTGTTCAATGACGAGCTCGGTGCGGACACAGTCAAGAGCCTGTTGGAGTCCTTGCAGCAAGATTGGTCCCAGCGCGGCGTGGAGTTGGTGCAGGTGGCTTCTGGCTGGCGCTTTCAAAGCCGGCCCGAGCTGCGCGAGTACCTGGACCGCTTGCACCCTGAAAAGCCCCCCAAATACACCCGCGCGGCCATGGAAACCTTGGCCATCATTGCCTACCGCCAGCCCGTGACCCGGGGGGACATGGAAGACATTCGCGGCGTGACCATCAATTCCTTGGTCATCAAGCAACTGGAAGATCGCGGCTGGGTGGAGGTCATTGGCCACCGGGAGACCGTGGGCCGCCCGGCCTTGTTTGCCACCACCCGTCAATTTCTGGATGACCTGGGCCTGTCATCTCTGGACCAACTGCCCACGCTGGAGAGCCCGGCAGCCCAAATTCAAGCCCTGGCGGCGTTGCAAGAGCCCGAAGCGGATGACCCTCAGTTGAGCCTGGAGACGGAGACCCCTGATGAACGAAGCGACCCAACCTGAACCGCAGCATCCAGAGGTGCCGGCTGCCGCACCGGCCGCCGATGCGACCGAGGACGCGCAGGCGATTCGCTTTTCCGATGTGGTTTCTGGCGATTTTGACGTCCAGGCCGACGAGGAAGAAGCTGCACCGCCCAAACGCGTCTTGTTGCCCCAGCCTGAGTCGCCCAAGCTGCACAAAGTGCTGGCGCAGGCGGGCCTGGGCTCGCGCTTGGAGATGGAGCAACTGATTCTGGAAGGGCGGATTTCCGTCAACAACGAACCTGCCCATATTGGCCAACGCATTCAGTTTGGCGACCAGGTGAAGGTCAATGGCAAGCCCATCCGGGTTCGGATTGAGCCGCCACCTGCCCGTGTCATCGCGTACCACAAGCCGGTGGGCGAGGTGGTGACGCACGACGACCCGCAAAACCGCCCCACCGTGTTTCGCAAGCTGCCCCGCCTGCAACATGGCAAATGGCAATCGGTCGGTCGTCTGGACCTGAACACCGAGGGCTTGCTGCTGTTCACCAGCTCTGGCCAATTGGCCAACCAGCTGATGCACCCGCGCTTTGGCCTGGAGCGCGAGTACGCCGTGCGGGTACTGGGTGCCTTGTCCAACGAGGAAAAGCAACGCCTGCTCGAGGGCGTGCAGCTGGACGATGGCCCGGCGCAGTTTTCCAGCATCGAAGATGGTGGCGGAGAGGGCTCCAACTGCTGGTACCGTGTGACCATCAGCGAAGGGCGCAACCGCGAGGTGCGCCGCTTGCTCGAAGCCGTGGGCCACGCCGTCAGCCGGCTGATTCGCATTCGCTACGGGGCCATGGTGTTGCCCCGCGGGCTCAAGCGCGGGGCTTTCATGGAGTTGGACGAGCGCGACATTGGCGCTTTGATGAAAGCCGTGGGCATGCAACCCGGACGCATGGCGACGGCGCCTTCGCCGGGTCGCAAGGAGCGCCTGGCAGGGCAGGGCCACGGCCCGCGCCCTTCCCGGCCCGCCGGCAAAGCCGGGCCCACTGAACAGCCGCGCCGCGAGAAAAGCCGCCGTTCGGGCCCGTCGGGCGGTGGACAGCCCGACCCGATGAAAACATCGGTCGGCTACATCGGCGCCGACAGTTTCAACCGCATGCGCCAAGGCCCCGGCAAACGGGGTGGAGGTGGGCGAGGCGGCCGAGGTCGTCCCTGAACACCCTTCAGGCCAAGGGGAAACCCTGTTCTCAGGCTAAAATAAGAGGCTTTGCCAAACAGGCAATATTCTTTGAAAACCAACAGGAAGTCTCACATGGCCATCGAACGTACCCTCTCCATCATCAAGCCGGATGCCGTTGCCAAGAACGTCATCGGCCAGATCTACGCCCGCTTTGAAGCCGCTGGCCTGAAGGTCATCGCTGCCCGCATGGCCCATCTGTCGCGCGGCGAAGCCGAGGCTTTCTATGCCGTGCACAAGGCCCGCCCGTTCTTCAAAGACCTGGTGGACTTCATGATTTCCGGTCCCGTCATGATCCAGGTGCTGGAAGGCGAAGGCGCCATCCTGAAAAACCGCGACCTGATGGGCGCGACCGACCCCAAGAAGGCAGCCGCTGGCACCATTCGCGCCGACTTCGCTGACAGCATCGACGCCAACGCCGTGCATGGCTCTGACGCTCCCGAGACGGCCGCAGTTGAAGTGGGCTTTTTCTTCGCCGGCATGAACGTTTACAGCCGCTGAAGCCTGATCGCAAGCGCTCAGTCCCTTTGTCATGACGGTCAACCTGCTCGACTTCGATCGCCAGGGGTTGACCGAGTTTTGCGAAGGGCTGGGCGAAAAAAAATTCCGGGCCACGCAGCTCTTTCGCTGGATTCACCACAAGGGCGCCCGAGACTTCGACCAGATGAGCGATCTGGCGAAGTCCTTGCGTGACAAACTCAAAGCCTGCGCGCAGATCACGCCGCTCACCCCCATTTCTTTCCACGAATCCGCCGATGGCACCCTCAAGTGGCTGTTCGATGTGGGTGATGGCAATGCCGTCGAGACGGTGTTCATTCCGGAAGACGATCGGGGCACCTTGTGCGTGTCCTCCCAAGCCGGCTGTGCCGTGGGCTGTCGTTTTTGCTCGACCGGCCATCAAGGCTTTAGCCGCAACCTGACCACGGGCGAAATCGTGGCCCAACTGTGGTATGCCGAACATTTTCTGCGCCAGCGCCTGGGCAGCCCAGAGCGTGTCATCAGCAATGTGGTGATGATGGGTATGGGCGAGCCTTTGCAAAACTACAGCGCGCTGGTGCCGGCGTTGCGTACCATGCTGGATGACCATGCCTACGGCTTGTCACGCCGTCGCCTGACGGTGTCCACGTCTGGCGTGGTCCCCATGATGGACCGTCTGGGCGAAGATTGCCCAGTTGCGTTGGCCGTCTCCCTGCATGCGCCTTGGGATGCGCTGCGCGACTCGCTGGTCCCGTTGAACCGCAAATACCCCTTGGCCGAACTGATGGCCGCCTGCCAACGTTACCTGGCCCATGCCCCGCGCGACTTCATCACCTTCGAGTACTGCATGCTGGACGGTGTCAACGACCAAGCCGAGCACGCCCAAGCCTTGATCGACCTGGTGCGACCCCAGAAGGGGCAAGCCGTGTCCTGCAAATTCAACCTGATTCCCTTCAATCCTTTTCCGGCCTCGGGGCTCAAACGCTCGCCGCAGGCACAGGTGCTGGCTTTTGCCGAGATTCTGCAGCGCGCCGGTTTGGTCACCACCGTGCGCAAAACCCGGGGGGATGACATTGACGCCGCTTGTGGCCAATTGGCCGGTGACGTGAAAGACCGCACCGATGTGGAATCGCGCATGGCGCGCCAAAGGGTCATCCCCTTGCGAGCGGCAGCGCCATGAGCGTTTTTTCGTGGTTTCTGGTGCAGAATCCACAGCAAGCCATTGTTTTCAAGCTTTTTTCCAGCGAGCCGTCGATCGGACTGTGCCCATGACTGACTCTCAACATTCTGACGCGCCCAGTGCATTGGCGCCACCTGTGGCCAACAGTGCCGGGGCCTTGCTGCGCCAGTACCGCGAAGCCAAAGGACTGCATATCTCCATTTTGGCCGCTGCGCTGAAAGTGCCCACGGCCAAGTTGGAGGCCTTGGAGGCCAACCGCTTCGAAGCCTTGCCTGACCTGGTCTTTGCACGCGCGCTGGCCATGAGCATGTGCCGCTATCTGCGCGCCGATTCTGCGGCCGTCCTGAGCATGATGCCCGGCCAAGAGCTCGTGCCTGCGGTCGAGCCGCTGGTGTCGGTGTCCAGCGGCATGCAGCGCGCCATGCCCATGAGTTCCGGCACAGGGGTTTACAGCCGGCGTATTCAACCCCAGTGGTTGATGTTTGCGGGGGCTTTGCTGGCGGTCCTGTTGGTATGGGCTGGGATGGGCTTTCCAGGGCGTGACATGCCTCGCCATCCCACCGCGAAAACGGTGTCGGATGTTCTGCCTGCCCCCGTCCAGGAATCTTCCGTCCCCAGCGATCCGCCAGCCACGGCCCCTGCCCAAGTGCCCGCTGCGGCCCCCGGCATGGTCGTGACGCCCGTTCCATCCGGGGCCATTCCACCCAAGCCGGCCTCCGCCGCACAGTGAGCGTGAGCATGCGTGACGCTGAACTACCCATTGCCCTGGCTGCCCCGGCCGCGAGACGAACCCTGCAAGCCCGCGTCAACTGGGGTGCACGGGTGGTCACCGTTGGCGGCGATGCCCCCGTGCGGGTGCAGTCCATGACCAACACCGACACGGTGGACGTCATCGGCACCGCCATTCAAGTCAAGGAGCTGGCCTTGGCAGGCTCCGAGATGGTGCGCATCACCGTGAACACGCCCGAGGCGGCGCAGGCCGTTCCTGAGATTCGGAATCAGTTGGACCGCATGGGCATTGATGTTCCGTTGGTGGGTGACTTTCATTACAACGGCCACCGCTTGCTCACCGAGTTCCCCGATTGTGCTCAGGCGCTCTCCAAATACCGTATCAACCCAGGCAACGTGGGCAAAGGCGACAAACATGATCGACAGTTTGCGCAAATGATCGAAGCCGCCATGCGCTGGGACAAGCCGGTGCGCATTGGCGTGAACTGGGGCAGCCTCGACCAGGAGTTGCTGGCGCGCTTGATGGACGAGAACGCCCAACGCAGCAATCCTTGGCAAGCGCGACAAGTCATGTACGAGGCGCTGATCACCTCGGCCATTGACTCTGCGCGGCATGCCGAGTCGCTGGGCATGTCGGCGAACCAAATTCTGCTGAGCTGCAAGGTCAGCGGCGTGCAAGACCTGATTGCCGTCTACCGTGAACTGGCGCAACGCTGTCGCTATCCGCTGCATTTGGGGCTGACCGAAGCCGGCATGGGCACCAAGGGCACGGTGGCCTCGGCCACCGCCTTGTCCATTTTGTTGCAAGAGGGCATTGGCGACACGATCCGGGTGTCACTCACACCACAGCCTGGCGAATCACGCACCCAGGAGGTGGTGATCGCGTCTGAAATTTTGCAGTCGCTGGGCCTGCGCATTTTTGTGCCCAGCGTGACGGCTTGCCCGGGTTGCGGCCGCACCACCAGCACCACGTTCCAAGAACTGGCCAAAGAGATCGATGATTTTTTGCGCGCCCAGATGCCGGTGTGGCGTTCGCGCTATCCGGGCGTGGAAAACCTGAAGCTGGCGGTCATGGGCTGCATCGTGAACGGACCTGGCGAAAGCAAGCATGCCGACATTGGCATCAGCCTGCCCGGCACCGGCGAGGCCCCAGCGGCGCCGGTCTTCATTGACGGTGAAAAGGCGCTGACCTTGCGCGGCGAGAACATCGCGCAGGAATTCCATCAAATTGTCGAGAACTACATCGAGAAACGCTTCGGCAGCGGGCAATCCAAACAACATGGCTGAAAAAATCACCGCCGTCAAAGGCATGAACGATCTGTTGCCGACGGACTCAGGGCGTTGGGAAGCATTGGAAGAGACGGTGCGTCAGCTGATGCGCCGCCACGCCTACCGCAACATTCGCACCCCCATCGTGGAGCCCACCGCCTTGTTTGTGCGCGGCCTGGGCGAGGTCACCGACATCGTCGAGAAGGAGATGTACTCTTTCGAAGACCGCCTGAACGGCGAGCAGTTGACCCTGCGACCCGAAGCGACCGCTGGCGTGGTGCGTGCCGTGGTCGAGCACAACCTGCTGTACGACGGCGGCAAGCGCCTGTATTACATGGGCCCCATGTTCCGCCATGAGCGTCCCCAGCGCGGGCGCTACCGCCAGTTTCACCAGATCGGTGCCGAGGCCCTGGGCTTTGCCGGCGCCGAAGTGGACGCCGAACTGATTTTGCTGGCCGTGAGCCTGTGGCAAGCCTTGGGCTTGAAAGATGTCCGGCTGGAACTTAACAGCCTGGGGCAGCCGACAGAGCGCGCGCAGCATCGTGCCGCCTTGATTGCTTATTTCGAGCAACACGCAGACCAACTTGATGAGGACGCCAAGCGGCGCCTGCACAGCAACCCATTGCGCATTCTGGACACCAAGAACCCGGCCATGCAAGCCCTGGTGGAGGGCGCGCCCAAGCTGATCGACTTCCTGGGGGAGGCCTCCCTGAAGCATTTCGAGACGGTGCGTCAAATCCTGGATGCCAATGGCGTGGGCTATCGCATCAATCCGCGCCTGGTGCGCGGCATGGACTATTACAACCTGACCGTGTTCGAGTTCATCACCGAGCACCTGGGCTCGCAGGGCACCATCTGCGGCGGTGGCCGCTATGACTACCTGATTGAGCAGGTGGGCGGCAAGCCTGCGCCTGCGGTGGGATGGGCGCTGGGTGTGGAGCGGGTGCTGGAGTTGCTCAAGGAGCAACAGGTGGCGCTGGCGGCGCCGTTCCTCGATGCCTACGCCATCGTGCCTGATGCAGCCGCCTTGCCCCAGGTGTTTCAGACCCTGCAGGCGCTGCGTGCCAACGGCGTTGCGGTGCAAATGCATGCGGGCACGGGCGAGGGCATGGGCAGCATGAAGTCGCAATTCAAAAAGGCCGACGCCAGTGGCGCCAGCTTTGCCCTGATTTTTGGGGAAGAAGAGCTGGCCCGCGGTGAAGTCACCGTGAAAGCCCTGCGTGACGGGCAGGGTGCGCAACGTTGCGAATCCCTGGCGGCCTTGGCGCAATGGGCACCAAGCCTACAATCCCCTGTGCGCTGAACCGTCCCCGTACGACAGCATTGACCGGTTGATCCTCCCTTTTCACACCATGGCCACCCATCTCGACCTCGAAGAACAAGAACAACTCGACCAACTCAAGCACTTCTGGAAGCGCTGGGGCAACCTGATTTCATGGGCGCTGATTGTGGTGCTGGGGGCCTATGCCGCCTGGAATGGCTGGAATTACTGGCAGCGGCAGCAAGCTTCGCAATCTGCGGTGCTTTATGACACGGTGGAGCGTGCGGCCCTGGCGGCCGATTTGCCGCTGCTGGAGCGCTCGCTGGCCGACATTCAAGACAAGTTTGGGCGGACCACGTTCGCCCATCAGTCAGCGTTGATGGCGGCGCGCACGTTCCAGGACAAGGCCCAAACCGACAAGGCACGCAGCGCCCTGAACTGGGTGGTGGACAAAGCCTCTGACCCCGGCCTGGTGGCGCTGGCGCGCCTGCGGCTTGCCGCGCTGGCCATTGAGTCCAAAGCCCTGGATCAGGCGCGCCAAGCGTTGAGTGGCTCGTTTGCCCCGGCTTTCGAGCCCTTGGTGGCGGACCGTCTCGGCGACATCGCGTTGCTGCAAGACAAACGCAGCGAGGCGCGCGAGCACTACCTCAAAGCCTGGAAAGGCATGGACGCTCGCGGCGACTACAGAGCTCTGATCGAGGTCAAGTTGGCCGCCTTGGGCGTGGATCCGGCGGCGCAGGAGACAAAGCAGTGAACACGGGATCTCATCGTTGGCTGAGCGGCGCCCTGGCCTTGGCCTTGGCGGGCCTGCTGGCGGCGTGCGGTTCTTCTCCGCGCCCCAAGCCTGCCGATCTGGGCAGCGTACCCGTCAAGCAAGACCTGCAAAAAGGCTGGTCGTTTGCCCTGGGTGCGCTGGACTTTCCCATGAGCCCTGCGATCACCGCCAACCTCGTTGGCCT
This sequence comes from uncultured Bordetella sp., assembly GCA_964442645.1. Lineage (GTDB taxonomy): Bacteria > Pseudomonadota > Gammaproteobacteria > Burkholderiales > Burkholderiaceae_C > Limnohabitans. The sequence goes on from CAYTZZ010000004.1 coordinate 93,054, forward strand.
GGCGACCAGCCAGGGGACAGTGCATGCGCTGGATGCGCGCAACGGCCAAGAAGTCTGGCGCGCGACGGTGGGCGCCCCCCTGAGCGCAGGCGTGGGGTCGGATGGCGAGCGGTTTGCCGTGGTGACCCGCGGCAATGAGCTGGTCACGCTGCAATCTGGCAAAGTGTTGTGGCGCCAGAAATTGCCGGCGCAATCTTTCACGCCCCCCTTGGTGGCCGGCCAGCGCGTGTTTGTGCTGATGGCCGACCGCTCGGTCATGGGGTTGGACGGCGCCACGGGCCGTATTTTGTGGACCCAGCAACGCCCAGGTGAGCCCTTGGTGTTGCGCCAAGCGGGCGTGCTGTTGCCAGTCAATGACACGCTGGTCGCCGGTTTGTCCGGGCGTTTGGTGGGCTTGAACCCCACCACTGGCGCCTTGCGCTGGGATGCACCGCTGGCCACGCCGCGCGGCACCAACGACCTGGAGCGTCTGGTGGACATCGTGGCCCCTGTCAGTCGGGTCGGTGACAGCGTGTGCGCAAGAGCCTTTTTGGCCCAAGTGGGCTGCGTCAATGCCGCGCGTGGCGGAGTGCAGTGGACGCGCTCTGCCGCCAGCGACCAGGGACTCTCGGGCAATGCCAACTTGCTGGTGGGCACCGAGGCCAACGGCGTGGTGACCACTTGGCAGCGCAGCAATGGTGAACGTCTTTGGGAAACCGATCGCTTGCGTTACCGCCGCTTGAGCGCGCCTTTGGTCACTGAAAAAGGCGTGCTGGTGGCCGACGAGGCGGGCTTCATTTACCTCTTGTCGCTGGCCGATGGCGCCTTGCTCAACCGCATCACCCTCGATGGCGATGCGCTGATCAGCGCACCGCAGGCCATGGGCAATGGTTTCCTGATGGTTTCTCGCAAGGGGCTGGTGCAGTCCTTGCGCTTTCCTTAATGCATCCAAGGCCTGATTTGTGAAACCTGTTCTGGCTCTGGTAGGGCGCCCCAATGTGGGCAAATCGACGTTGTTCAACCGGCTGACCAAAACGCGTGACGCCATCGTCGCGGACTTCGCGGGCCTGACCCGTGACCGCCATTACGGCAACGCCCGTCTGGGCAAGCACGAGTTCATCGTCATCGACACCGGGGGCTTCGAGCCCGATGCCAGCGCCGGCATCTACAAGGAAATGGCGCGCCAAACGCAGCAAGCCGTGGCAGAGGCCGACATTGTGGTGTTTGTGGTCGATGCACGCGAGGGTCTGTCGGCCCAGGACCACGACATTGCCAATTACTTGCGCCGCCTGGGCAAGCCCTGCCTGCTGGTGGCGAACAAGGCGGAAGGCATGCGCGAAGGCGCACAGCTGGCCGAGTTTTATGAGCTGGGCCTGGGGGAGGTGTTGCCCGTCTCCGCAGCCCATGGGCAAGGGATTCGCAACATGGTCGAGATGGCCCTCGAGCCATTGCACCTGGACGATCAGCAAGACGAGGCCGAGGCCGAGGACGGCGTGATTCGCCTGGCCGTCGCCGGCCGCCCCAATGTGGGCAAGTCCACCCTGATCAACACCTGGTTGGGTGAAGAGCGCCTGGTGGCCTTTGACATGCCGGGCACCACGCGCGATGCCATTCACGTCCCGCTGGAGCGCAATGGCCAGCGCTACGACCTGATCGACACCGCTGGCTTGCGCCGCAAGGGCAAAGTCTTTGAGGCCATTGAAAAATTTTCGGTGGTCAAAACCTTGCAGGCCATCGAGTCGGCCCATGTGGTCTTGTTGTTGCTGGATGCCACACAGGGCGTGACCGACCAAGATGCACACATCGCGGGCTACATCCTGGAGAGTGGCCGGGCTGTGGTGCTGGCGGTCAACAAATGGGATGCGGTGGACGATTACCAGCGTGAGTTGCTGCAACGCTCCATTGAAACCCGCCTGTCCTTCCTGAAGTTTGCCAAAATGCACTTCATCTCGGCGCGCAAGCGTCAAGGTCTGGGCCCGCTGTGGGACTCCATGAATCAGGCACACCGTTCGGCCATGTGCAAAATGTCCACGCCGGTGCTGACCCGTTTGCTGCTGGAGGCCGTTCAGTTCCAGTCGCCCAAACGTGCCGGCATGTTCCGCCCCAAGCTGCGTTACGCCCATCAAGGGGGTATGAACCCGCCGGTGATCGTGGTGCATGGCAACTCGCTGGAGCATGTGACCGACGCCTACAAACGCTTCCTCGAAGGCCGTTTTCGCAAGGAATTCAAGCTCGAAGGCACGCCCTTGCGCATCGAGATGAAAACCTCGCACAACCCCTACAAAGACGATTGAGCCGACCCTGGCATCTTGCCTGTGGTAAGGTGAGGGCTTCTACACACATTTCTGAACACGGAGAATATCGTGAGCAACAAAGGTCAACTTTTGCAGGACCCTTTTCTGAACCTGCTGCGCCGAGAGCATGTGCCGGTGTCCATTTATCTGGTCAACGGCATCAAGCTGCAAGGCCAGATCGAGTCGTTTGACCAGTACGTCGTGCTGCTGCGCAACACGGTGACGCAAATGGTTTACAAGCATGCCATCTCGACCATCGTGCCGGGGCGTGCGGTGAATTTCAGTGCCGCGGAAGGCGCTGAGCCCACCGAGTCTTGATCGATTCCACATCCCCCGCCACCGCCAACGCCAACGCCTTGCTCGTTGGGGTCGATTTGGGCTTGCCGCATTTCGATGCCGAGCTTGAAGAGTTGGCACAGTTGGCCAACACAGCAGGCCTGACCCCTGTGGCCCGGCTGACCTGCAAACGCCAGGCCCCTGATCCTGCGCTGTTTGTCGGCAGCGGCAAGGCCGATGAAATCAAGGCCAAGGCGGCCGAGGTCAACGCGACCGAAATTCTCTTTGACCAGTCCCTGAGCCCGGCCCAGCAGCGCAATCTGGAGCGTCACCTGGGCTTGCCGGTGAACGACCGCACCTTGTTGATTCTGGAAATTTTTGCCCAGCGTGCGCGCAGCCACGAGGGCAAGTTGCAGGTGGAGTTGGCGCGCTTGCAATACCTCAGCACGCGCCTGGTTCGCCGTTGGTCGCACCTGGAGCGCCAGCGCGGCGGCATCGGCACGCGCGGTGGCCCGGGCGAAACCCAGATCGAGTTGGACCGGCGCATGATTGGCGAGTCCATCAAGCGCACCCGCGAGCGCCTGGAAAAGGTCAAACGGCAGCGCTCAACCCAACGACGCCAGCGCAACCGGCGCGACAACTTTGGCATCTCGCTGGTGGGCTACACCAATGCGGGCAAGTCCACGCTGTTCAATGCCCTGGTCAAGGCCCGCACGTACGCGGCCGACCAGCTGTTTGCCACCCTGGACACCACCACCCGGCAGCTCTACCTGGGCGACAAGGAAGGGCGCGGTCGATCGGCGTCTTTGTCCGACACCGTTGGCTTTATCCGCGATTTGCCGCACACCCTGGTGGATGCCTTCGAAGCCACCTTGCAGGAAGCGGCCCAGGCCGATTTGTTGCTGCATGTGGTGGACGCGGCCAACCCTGACTTTCCGGAGCAAATGGCGCAGGTGCAAGCGGTGCTGGCCGACATCGGCGCCGCCGACGTGCCGCAATTGCTGGTCTTCAACAAAATGGATGCTTTGCCAACTGAACGCTTGCCGCAACGCATGCAAGATGATTACGAAATCGACGGCCGGCCTGTCCCCCGCATTTTCGTCAGCGCCGCCAATGGCGAAGGCCTCTCGGCCTTGCGCGAGGCCCTGTCTCAAAGGGCTTTGGTGGGCATGGCCACCTATGCGCTTGAAGAAGACCCACAAAATGTCATGGAACCTGGGAACCTCACCGATTTTGGTCCAACATTTAGGCACAATGGCTGATTCAATGAAAAACCTGCTTCAGATGAACGACAAACTTCGGTTTCCAATATCCTGGGGGCTCGCCAGAATCCGTGGCATGTTCAACTTGAACGATGGCCGCTGGGGTCGTGGCGATGAGGGCTCTTCGGGGACCCCGCCACCTTCGGGTCACTCGCCGCAAGATCCGCCGCGCGAGCCACCGCGTGAACCGCAACGTCCTGGCCGCTCGCCGCAGGCCGGTCCGCCCGACCTCGACGAACTGTGGCGTGACTTGAACCAGAAACTGGGCAAATTGCTCGGTGGGCGAGGGGGCTCAGGCAATGGCAGCCCACCCGGGTCGGGCGGCGGTGGCTTTCAGCCGAGCATGAAAGGCGCCAAGCTGGGCTTGGGCGTCATCGCCGCGATCGCGGCGCTGATTTGGCTCGGCACGGGCTTCTTCATTGTCCAAGAAGGTCAGCAAGCGGTCATCACCCAGTTCGGCCGCTACCACAGCACGGTGGGCGCCGGCTTCAACTGGCGCATGCCTTACCCGGTGCAGCGACACGAGTTGGTGTTCGTCACGCAAATTCGCTCGATCGATATTGGCCGCGATGCGATCATCAAGGCCACGGGCCTGCGCGAGTCGGCCATGCTGACCGAAGACGAGAACATCCTGGAAATGAAGTTTGCGGTGCAGTACCGCCTGACCGACGCCCGGGCTTATTTGTTCGAGAGCAAGAACCCCACCGATGCCGTGGTGCAAGCGGCCGAAACTGCGGTGCGCGAGGTCGTTGGCAAAATGCGCATGGATTCTGCGCTGTCTGAAGAACGTGACCAGATCGGGCCGCGCGTGCGCGCCATCATGCAAACCATCCTCGACCGTTACAAAGTGGGCATTGAAGTGGTGGGCATCAACCTGCAGCAAGGCGGCGTGCGTCCGCCCGAGCAAGTGCAAGCGGCGTTTGACGATGTGCTCAAGGCTGGCCAAGAACGCGAGCGCGCCAAAAACGAGGCCGAAGCCTATGCCAACGACGTGATCCCGCGTGCCGTGGGCACGGCCTCGCGCCTGAAGGAAGAGGCCGAAGGCTACAAGTCGCGCATCGTGGCGCAGGCCCAGGGCGATGCGCAGCGCTTCAAGTCTTTGCTGGCGGAGTACCAAAAGGCTCCGCAGGTGACCCGCGACCGCATGTACATCGATGCCATGCAGCAGATGTACAGCAACGTCACCAAGGTCATGGTGGAGTCCAAGCAGGGCGCCAACCTGCTGTATTTGCCTTTGGACAAGATCATTCAGATGACGGCCCAGCAAGGCGCAGCGGCGCCTGCCGGTGCCTCGGACAGCAGCAATCCCACCGCACCCGCTGGCACAGCGGCGAGCGCGGACATCCGCGGGCGTGATGGCCGCCAACGTGACCGCGACGGTCGTTGAGCAGGAGCCCAGAACATGAACAGAATCGGTTTTTACATTTCTTCCGCACTGGTCGCCTTGGCCTTGTTGAGCTCCACCATCTTCGTGGTGGACCAACGCCAGTTTGGTGTTGTCTACGCCTTGGGCCAAATCAAGGAAGTCATCACCCAGCCTGGCCTGAACTTCAAGCTGCCACCGCCCTTCCAGAATGTGTCCTACATCGACAAGCGCCTGCTGACGCTGGACAACGCTGACACCGAGCCCATGCTCACCGCCGAAAAGCAGCGCATGGTGATCGACTGGTATGTGCGCTGGCGCATCACCGAGCCCTCGCAGTACATCCGCAACGTCGGCTTGGACGAGCGCGCTGGCGCCCAGCAGTTGAGCCGTGTGGTGCGCAACGCCTTGCAGGAAGAAATCAACAAGCGCACCGTGAAAGAGTTGTTGTCGCTCAAGCGCGAAGCCCTGATGCAAGACGTCAAGGCCGAAGTGCAAGAAAAGGTGCGCGGCAGCAAGCCCTGGGGCGTCGATGTGGTGGATGTGCGCATCACCCGTGCCGACTATGTGGACACCATCACCGAGTCGGTTTACCGCCGCATGGAAGCCGAGCGCAAGCGCGTGGCCAACGAGCTGCGCTCCATGGGGGCTGCCGAAGGCGAAAAGATTCGCGCCGATGCCGATCGCCAGCGCGAGGTGACGGTCGCCAATGCCTACCGCGACGCCCAGAAGATCAAGGGGCAGGGCGACGCCGAAGCGGCGCGCATCTATGCCGAATCGTTTGGCAAAGACCCGCAATTTGCACAGTTCTACCGCAGTCTGGAAGCTTATAAAGCCACCTTCAGCAAGAAGAGCGATGTGATGGTGGTCGACCCCTCCAGCGACTTCTTCAAGAGCATGCGCAGCAGCGGGGGTGCCACCGCGCCTGCGCCCGCCAAAAACTGAGTTGGCGACGTGCTGGATTCCGACACGCTTTGGACAGCGTTGGGCTTGGTGCTGGTGATCGAAGGGCTGATGCCCTTTGCCTCGCCAGCCGGCTGGCGACGCATGTTCATGCAGGTGCTGCAACTGGAAGATGGCCAGATCCGTTTTTTCGGGCTCTGCGCCATTTTGATCGGCCTGGGACTGCTCTGGTTTCTCGCCTGAGCTGTAAGCCCCAAGAAGCCCGGTAAAATCCCCGTTTTAATCGTTCCCCCTATTCACATGTCTGCTTGGGTCCTGCCGGATCACATTGCCGATGTCTTGCCTTCCGAGGCTCGCCGCATCGAAGAACTTCGCCGCCTCTGGTTGGACACGGCGCGCGGCTACGGCTATGAGCTGGTGATGCCGCCGCTGCTAGAGCACCTGGAATCCTTGCTGACGGGCACGGGCAGTGCCCTGGACCTGCAAACCTTCAAGCTGGTGGACCAGCTCTCAGGGCGCACCCTGGGCTTGCGTGCCGACACCACACCCCAGGTGGCGCGCATCGATGCGCACTTGCTCAACCGCGTGGGCATGACCCGCCTGTGTTACTGCGGCCCGGTGCTGCACACCCGCCCAGACAGCCCTTACGCTTCCCGCGAGCCGCTGCAGTTTGGCGCGGAAATTTATGGCCATGGTGGCCTGGAAGCCGACCTCGAAGCCCTGCAGCTTGCCCTGGAAGGCCTCAAGGCCGCGGGCATGACAGAGCTGGTGGTCGATTTGGGCGATGCCCGCATCGTCCCCTGCCTGCTGACCCCGCTGAACCTGCCTTGCGCGCAGCAAGCCGAACTGGTGCGCGCCTTGGCCACCAAGGACGCCAGTGCGCTGCAGCAGTTGACCACCGATTTTCCGCCCGCCACACGCGATGCTTTGCTGTCCCTGTTGCAAGCCTACGGCGGCCCCGAGGTGCTGGCGCAGGCGCGCACAACCCTGGCCGCCTGGCCCGAAGCGCTGGTGGCCCTGGACCAACTGGCTTGGCTGGCCTCGCATCTGGAAGCCACGGTCAGCTTTGATCTGGCCGACCTGCGCGGCTATGCCTATTACAGCGGCCCGCGTTTTGCCATTTACGCTGCCGGTTGCGGTGACGCCTTGGTGCGCGGTGGCCGCTATGACGAGGTGGGCGCCGTGTTCGGGCGCAAGCGCCCGGCCGTGGGCTTTAGCCTCGATCTGAAAGCCCTGGTGGGCGCCACGCCCAAGCCGGCCTTGCGCGCTGCCATTCGGGCGCCCTGGAGCGAGTCGGCGTCTTGCCGTGCGGCCATTGCACGGTTGCGCAACCTGGGCGAAACCGTGGTTTGCGTGTTGCCCGGCCATGAGAGCGAAGTCGACGAGTTCGACTGCGACCGTGAGCTGGTCGAAGCGGCGGGCCAGTGGGTTGTCCAGGCCCTTTAACGCACCTTATTCATTTTCAAGCGAAGCATCATGAACATTACCCGTGGACGCAATGTCGTCGTGGTCGGCACCCAGTGGGGTGACGAAGGCAAAGGCAAGCTGGTCGATTGGCTCACCGAAACCGCGCAAGGCGTGGTGCGCTTCCAAGGCGGCCACAACGCAGGCCACACCCTGGTCATCAATGGCGTCAAGACCGCCTTGCACCTGATTCCCAGCGGCATCATGCGCCCTGGTGTGAAGTGCTACATCGGCAATGGCGTGGTGCTGTCCGCTACCAAGTTGCTGGAAGAAATTGCAGGCCTGGAAAAGGCCGGTGTCGAGGTTCGCTCACGCCTGCGCATCAGCGAAGCCTGCCCGCTGATCCTGCCTTACCACGCCGCCTTGGACGTGGCCCGTGAAGCCGCCAAGGAAAAAGCCGGCAGCGCCAAGATCGGCACCACCGGCCGTGGCATTGGCCCCGCCTATGAAGACAAAATTGCACGCCGTGCCATTCGCGTGCAAGACCTCAAGCATCCCGAGCGCTTTGCCACCAAGCTGCGCGAAAACCTGGCCCTGCACAACCATGTGCTGACCGACATTTTGGGCGCGCCTGCGGTCGACTACGACACGGTTTACAACGAAGCCATGGCCTATGCCCGCGAGATTCTGCCCATGGTGGCCGATGTGTCGCGCGAACTCAACGAAGCCCATCGCCAAGGCGCCAACCTGCTGTTTGAAGGCGCCCAAGGCACCTTGCTCGATGTCGACCACGGCACCTACCCCTTTGTGACCTCCAGCAACTGCGTGGCCGGCAATGCGGCGGCTGGCGCAGGTGTGGGGCCTGGCATGTTGCATTACATCCTGGGCATCACCAAGGCCTACTGCACCCGCGTGGGTGGCGGCCCGTTCCCTACCGAGCTGGATTGGGAAACCCCTGGCACCGTGGGCTACCACCTGAGCACGGTGGGCGCCGAGAAGGGCGTGACCACCGGCCGCTCGCGCCGTTGCGGCTGGTTCGATGCGGCCTTGCTCAAGCGCAGCGCGCAGGTCAACGGCCTGAGCGGCCTGTGCATCACCAAGCTCGACGTGCTCGATGGCCTGGCAGAGTTGCAACTGTGCACCGGCTACAAGCTGGATGGCGAGCTGATTGACATCCTGCCTATGGGTGCCGATGAAATCGCCCGGTGTGAGCCGGTTTACGAAACCCTGCCGGGCTGGAGCGACAGCACCGTGGGCGTGACCGACTACGCCAAGTTGCCCGATGCGGCGCGGCGTTACCTGCAGCGCATCGAAGACGTCACCGGCGTGCCCATTCACATGGTCTCCACCAGCCCGGACCGTGACCACACGATTTTGTTGCGCCACCCCTACGTGGCCTGATTTTTTTCGACCCTTGTCTTTCAAAGGAAACCCGAGATGCTGACTGAAGATGGCAAACACCTGTATGTGTCGTACGACGAGTACCACAACCTGATCGAAAAGCTGGCGCTGAAAATTCACCAGTCGGGCTGGGAATTCGACACCATCCTGTGCCTGGCGCGCGGTGGCATGCGCCCTGGCGACATCTTGTCCCGGATTTTCGACAAGCCCCTGGCCATCATGTCCACCAGCTCTTACCGCGCCGAAGCCGGCACGGTGCAAGGCCACCTGGACATTGCCCGCTACATCACCACGCCCAAAGGCGAAATTGCCGGCAAGGTGTTGCTGGTGGACGACCTGGCCGACTCGGGCCACACCTTGAAGGCTGTGGTGCAAATGCTCAAGACCAACTACACGCCCATCACGGAGTTGCGCAGCGCCGTCATCTGGACCAAAGGCGTGTCGGGCTTCATGCCCGACTACTCGGTGGATTTCCTGCCCACCAATCCCTGGATTCACCAGCCATTCGAAGGCTACGACAGCCTGCGCCCGGCGCAGTTGCTGGAGAAGTGGAAGGTCTGAGCGGCGAATCGGCGCTACCATGGCGCCATGAAACGCAGCACCGACCTGATTCACCACCCGTACCGGGCGCCCACCGACTTTGAAGCCCCCCAAGGGGGCGTCTTCAAGGCGTCCACCGTCATCTTTCCCGACATGGCTGCCGTGCGCAGCCGGGACTGGATGCGCAAGACAGGCTACACCTACGGCCTGCACGGCACCCCCACCACCTTCACGCTGGAAGAGCGCCTGGCCTCGCTCGAGGGCGGCGTTCACACCTTGCTGGTGCCCAGCGGCTTGTCGGCCATTGCCCATGCCAATTTGGCCTTGCTGCAGCACGGCGATGAGGTGCTGATCCCCGACAACGCCTATGCCCCCAACAAAGCGCTGGCCGAGCACGAGCTGACCCGCTGGGGCATGCGCTACCAGCTGTACGACCCGCTGAACGTGGACGACCTGCGCCAGCGCATCGGCGCGCAGACCCGCCTGGTGTGGCTGGAAGCGCCGGGCTCGGTGACCATGGAGTTTCCTGATTTGATCGCGCAGGTCCAGGCCTGTCGAGACAAGGGCGTGTTGTGCGTGCTGGACAACACCTGGGGGGCGGGGCTGGCCTTCAATGCCTTTGATTTGCAGCCTGGCAGTGCCGAGCCTTTGGGCGTGGACTTGACGGTGCACGCCTTGACCAAGTACCCCAGCGGCGGCGGCGACGTGCTCATGGGCAGCCTCACCACGCGCAGTGATGCGTTGGCGCAGACCTTGAAATTGACGCACATGCGTTTAGGCACCGGCGTGGGCGCCAACGATGCAGAGATGGTGTTGCGGTCTTTGGCCAGCATGCCCTTGCGCTATGACGCCCAGGACCAAGCGGCACGCGCCTTGGCCACTTGGTGCGCACAGCAAGCCCCGGTGGCGCAGGTCTTGCACCCCGCCTTGCCAGGCGCGCCCGGCCATGCGCATTGGCGCCAAGTGTGTGGTGGCCCTGACGGCGATGGCCGGGCGGCGGGCATTTTCAGCGTGGTCATCGATGCGCGTTACAGCGCGGCGCAGGTGGACACCTTTTGCGAGCGGCTGCGCTTGTTCAAGCTGGGCTACAGCTGGGGCGGCCCCATGAGCCTGGTCATGCCCTACAACTTGAAGAGCGTCAGGCGCTTGCCTTCGCCCCAATTGAAGCCCGGCATGGTGGTGCGCTTGTGCATTGGGCTGGAAGACGTGCCTGATTTGCAAGCAGACCTTGCGCAAGCGATGGCCTTGGCCTTCTCCTAAGCCCCGTCATGGCGAGGCCCCGAAGGGGGCGCGGCCATCTCTGCGTGCGAAGAGATCGCCGCGCTTCGCTCGCGATGACGGGTTAGAGGGTGACCAATTGGCGGGCGAGGGCCTGCATGGCCTCGGGGCTGCGGTTGTCTGCGCGCAGGGGGATGGCTTGGCCAGATTGCGTGAAATTGCGCTTGAGTGACGACGCATAGGTTGGGTCGTAATGGGTCAACAGCAGGTCGCGCACCACCGCATCCATCTGGCCCACAGCAATTTGGGATTGCCATTTTTCCACCACCGCCTTGCCACGCAATTCTGTCAGGGCTTGCAGGCGCTGGCTGAAAAAATCACGGTCTTTGACAAAGAAATCGTAGTCCTCCAGCAGCAGGCCCACGCGCTCGTCTTCGCTGAGTTCCAGCGCATAGCAGGGGCTGGAACGAATGGCCAGCATCAAAGGCTCGGGCACCGAGAGGTTGCCCACCTTGCGGCTCTCCGATTCCACATACACCGGTCGACGGGGATCGAACTGGCGCAAGGCATCCCACACCAGCGTGTCGAAGTGTTTCTGGCTGGGCTGCGGCTGGCCGGGAATCAAGCCCAGCACGGAACTGCGGTGCGAGGCCAGGTCTTCCAGGTCCAGCACCTGTGCGCCTTCGGCGCGCAAGGCTTGCAGCAACCGGGTCTTGCCAGAGCCTGTGGGACCGCAAATCACCCGCCATTGCAAGGGTGTCACGCGTTGCGGCAAGTCCAGCAGCATGGCTTGCCGGTAGGCTTTGTAGCCGCCTTCGATCAGCGTGACCTTGAAGCCAATTTGGCCCAGCACCAAGGCCAGTGAGCCACTGCGCTTGCCGCCGCGCCAGCAATAAACCAAAGGCTGCCAAGACTTGGGCAAGTCCAGCACATGGCGCTCGATGTGTTGCGCAATGTTGGCCGCCACCATGGCGGCCCCCCGTTTTTGGGCTTCAAACGGGCTGACCTGCTTGTACATCGTGCCCACCACAATGCGCTGGGCATTGTCCAGCGAGGGCCAGTTGACGGCACCTGGCAAGTGGTCGTGGGCGAACTCGTCTTCGCTGCGCGCGTCGATCACCGTGCTGAAGCCGCCGGCTTGCCCCATCGGAATGGCCAGCCGTGCCAGGGCCTCGGGGGCAGGAAGAATTTGAACACTCACAGGGAACTCACAACAGTTTTTTCAATTCGGGCCAGACATTGGACAACATCTTTGGATGCGCCTCAGCGTTGGGATGGATGCGATCGGCCTGGAACCAACGCTGGGCATCGGGCACGTCGGCAATGCCTTTGAGGAAGAAGGGTACCAGACCCGCTTTGTGCTGCTGTGCCACTTGGGCGAAGGTGTCGGCAAAGCGCGCGCTGTAATCGGGCCCGTAATTGGGCGGCACTTGCATGCCCAGCAGCAGCACCTTGGCGCCAGCGTTTTGGCAAGCCTGAACCATGGCTTGCAGGTGACTGCGCGTCATCTCCAGCGGCAAGCCACGCAGGGCATCGTTGCCACCGAGCTCAATCACCACCACGGCGGGTTGGTGCTGGGTGAGCAACACCGGCAACCTGGAGCGCCCGCCCGCCGTGGTGTCGCCGCTGATGCTGGCATTGACCACGCGCCAGGTGGGCCGCTCTTTCTCCAGTTTCTGACCCAGCAACGCCACCCAGCCCGTGCCTCGCGGCAGGCCATACTCGGCACTGAGCGAATCGCCGACCACCAACACCGTGCGTGTGGCAGAAAGACCCACCGCGCCCACGGCCAGCATTCGCACGTTAAAGTCACGTCGATTCACCACACACCCATCCTCATGTCCCAAGCCTTGATTGCCGTTTCGCATCTGTCCAAATCGGTTCGCGATGCCAGCGGCACACTCGACATTCTCTGCGATATTGATTTCTCGCTGGGCGCCCAGGAAACGGCCGCCATCGTGGGCAGTTCGGGCTCTGGCAAAAGCACCTTGTTGTCCATCATGGCGGGCCTGGACACGCCGACGCAGGGCACCGTGACGGTGGCCGGGCAAGATATTTTTGCCCTGGACGAGGATCAGCGTGCCGTGCTGCGGGCGCGCCAGATGGGCTTTGTGTTTCAAAGCTTTCAGCTGCTCGGGCATCTGACGGCGCTGGAAAACGTCATGTTGCCGCTGGAGCTGGCCGGGCGTGCGCAGCCGCGCGTGCTGGCGCGCGAGATGCTGGCCCGCGTGGGTTTGGCCGAACGCCTGCACCATTACCCCAAGGTGCTCAGCGGGGGCGAGCAGCAAAGGGTGGCGCTGGCGCGTGCCTTTGTGGTGCAGCCCGCCTTGCTGCTGGCCGATGAGCCCACCGGCAGCCTGGACCCCGCGACAGGGGAGCGCATCATGAACCTGATGCTGTCCCTCAACCAGGAGTTGGGCACCACCCTGATCCTGGTCACCCACGACCCGGCGCTTGCTGCGCGTTGTGGCCGCTGTCTGACACTCGAAGCCGGGCGTCTGGTGCGGCGATAATCCCTGGATGTCCTCTTCCCCCAAAGTGCTGTACGGCTTTCACGCCGTCGGCGTGCGCCTCAAGACGGCGCCCACCTCCGTCATCGAAATCTATTTCGAGGCAACCCGCCGCGATGCGCGCATGCGCCAGTTCATCGAGCGCGCCAAAGAGGCGAATGTTCGCCTGATCGAGGCCGACGGCTTGCGCCTGTCCAAGCTGTGTGGCAACCATGGCCACCAAGGCGTGGTCGCGCGGGTCGAGCCGTTGGCGCAAGTGACTTCGCTGGACGATTTGCTGGACAGCTTGCCCAGTGAGCAACCGCCTTTGCTGCTGGTGCTCGATGGCATCACCGACCCGCACAACCTGGGCGCTTGCCTGCGGGTGGCCGATGGGGCCGGTGCGCATGCCGTGATTGCGCCCAAAGACCATGCCGTGGGCGTGAATGCCACGGTGGCCAAGGTGGCCAGCGGCGCGGCCGAAACCATGCCTTATTTCATGGTGACCAACCTGGCGCGCACCTTGAACGAATTGAAAGAGCGCAACATCTGGGTCATAGGTACCAGTGACGATGCCCCCAAAACACTGTACCAAGTGGATTTGAAGGGCCCCACCGCCTTGGTGCTCGGGGCCGAGGGCGCAGGCATGCGCCAGTTGACGCGCAAGACCTGCGACGAGCTGGTCAGCCTGCCCATGCGCGGTGCCGTGGAAAGCCTGAATGTGTCCGTGGCCAGTGGCGTGTGCTTGTACGAGGCCCTGCGCCAGCGCGGTTAAACCCAGCCCAAGATGCCCAGCAGAGCGCCCGCCGCCAGCAACCACAGCAGGTGGGTGCGGGTGGTCCAAACGATCCCGGCCGTCACCACAGTCACGGCCCACAGGGGCCAGTGCTGTGCGAAGTCATCGTGCGCGGTTTGCAACAACCAGCCGGTGGCCACCATCAAGCCAATCACCATGGGCGACATGCCCGCTTTGAAGGCGCGCACGCTGCGCAAACCTCGGTTGTGGTGCGCCCACTGGGTGATCCAGAACGTGAAGGCACTGGACGGCAGCAAGATGCTGAACAGCGCCAGCAAGCCGGTCAGCACCCCGACCCACCAGGCCCAAGGGCCGGCTTGCAAGCCGCCACTGGCATTCAGGCCCACGTTCCAACCCATCAAGGCCACGAACAGGACATTCGGGCCCGGGGCGGCCTGTGCCAGGGCCACCGAGGAGGCAAAGCTGGCATCGTCCAGCCAGTGTTGCTGGTTCACCAGGTAGCGGTGCATTTCCGGCAGGGTGGTGACGGCGCCGCCCACGCCCAGCATCGAGAGGCTGGCAAAGTGAAGCGCCAAAGCCATCCAGTTGTCGGCATGCCATTCGATCATCATGCCGATGGTCCGGGGTGTTTTTCTATTTTGGACAACTGTCGCCAAGCCCACACGCTGGACAGCCCACCCATGCCCAGCAGCACGGCCGCCAAAGGCAGGCGCAGCAGCGCTACGGCCACAAAGCACAGCAGGGCCCAGGCCAGGCCGGGGACATAGCCCAAAGGGTTGGTGCGCAAGGCGGGAATCAGTTTGAGGCCAGTGGCGATGATGAGGCCGGCGACCACAGCCCCCATGCCGCGCAAGGCGGCTTGTGCGGTCGGATGGTCCGCCACGCCGGCATAGGCCGTGGCCAGCAACAAGGCCACGACACACGGTGCCAGCAACAAGCCGGCCAGTGCCGACAAAGCACCAGTCAAGCCAAAGTGTCGGCCCCCGATCATCAAAGACAGGTTCACCACATTGGGGCCAGGCAGCACTTGTGCAACGGCCCAGTCTTCCAGAAACTCTTCGCGGGTGAGCCATTGCTTGCGCTCCACGATCTCGCGCTGCACCACCGCGAGAACGCCCCCAAAGCCTTGCAAGGCCAGCAGGGTGAAGGACACAAAGAGATCGGTTCGGGATCGCGGGCAAGGGCGATCCGCGCCAAGGCTCATACCGTCATGCCACCCGAGACTTCGAGCACGGCGCCGTTGATGTAGGCTGCATCGTCGCTGGCCAGGAAAGCGTAGACATTGGCGATGTCTTCGGGCTGACCCAGGCGCTTGAGCGGCACGCGGTCGATCATTTCCTGCAGCACTTTGTCGGGAATGGTGGACAGTATCGGCGTGGCCACAAAGCCTGGCGCCACGGCGTTCACACGCACGCCTTTGGGGCCGAGCTCGCGGCTCCAGGTTTTGGTGAAGCCAATCACGCCGAACTTGGTGGCGGCATAGTTGGTCTGGCCGAAATTGCCATAGATGCCCACCACCGAAGACGCATTCAGAATCACGCCGCTGCCTTGCTTGACCATGGCATCGGCCACGGCCTGGGAACAATGAAACACGCCGCGCAGGTTGACGTCGATCACGCGGTCAAATTGTTCGATCGTCATTTTTTGCAGGCGCGCATCTTGTGTGATGCCGGCGTTGTTCACCAGCACATCGATGCGCCCGAATTGGTTCAGCACTTGCTGCACCATGGCGTCCACCATCTCGCGCTGGGTCACATCCACCACCCAGCCCAAGGCCTTGGCACCCGCTTCTTGGCATTGCGCAACAGCCGCGTCCACCGCAGCCTGGCGAATGTCGCAGACCACCACGGTGGCGCCTTCGCGCGAGAACTTGAGGGCGGTGGCCAGGCCAATGCCTTGCGCGCCACCGGTGATGATGCTGACCTTGTCGGCCAGTCGTTGTGAGCTGGACATGAGAAAAATCCCTGAAAGACAAACCGCCAAGTTTAGCGGCTTGCCCCTGTCGCGCTCAGTACACCGGCTGGTGCTTTTTCAGGGTGGTCAGCACTTCTGGCGTGAGCACAAAGCCCGCGCCGTGTCGTTGGGCCAGGGTGGCACAACGCGCCGCGAAGGCTTCGATGCCCTGGCCGTAAATGAATTGCAGGGCGCCGCCGGTCCAGGCTGGAAAGCCAATGCCAAAAATCGAGCCGATGTTGCCATCGTGCACCGTGGTGAGCACGTTCTCTTGCAGGCAGCGCGCGGTTTCAACGGCCTGGCGGTACAGCAGCCGGTCTTTGATCTCTTGCAGATCCCAAGCGGTGCTTTTCTCAAACAGCGGCTTCAGTTCAGACCACAGCACTTTTTTCTGGACTGCCGGGTAGTCGTAAAAACCGCCACCCGCCGCACGGCCGGGACGCTTCAGTTCTTTGACCATGCGCTCCACCAGCAACTCGCCGGGCGTGGCCGCATAGGTTTTGCCTTCAGCCTGGAAATCGGCCCGGGTTTGGTCCAGCACATGCACCGAGAGCGACAGGGCGGTTTCGTCCAGCACGGCCAGCGGCCCCACGGGCATGCCGGCTTGCATGCTGGCGTTTTCAATCACCGGCGCAGGAATGCCTTCGCCCAGCATGGCGGCGCCTTCCATGACGAAGGTGCCAAAGGTACGGCTGGTGTAGAAGCCACGCGCGTCGTTCACCACGATGGGGATCTTGCCCAGCGACTGTACATAGTCGAAGGCGCGTGCCACGGTTTCATCGTCGGTGTCGCGGCCCCGGATGATTTCCACCAGCTTCATCTTGTCGACCGGGCTGAAGAAATGGATGCCCACAAACTTGCTGGGCTTGGCGCTGGCTTGTGCCAGCCCGCTGATGGGCAAGGTCGAGGTGTTGCTGGCAAAGAAACCGCCCGCGGCCAGCTGGGGCTCGGCCTCTTGGGTGACCTGCGCTTTGAGGGCACGGTTTTCAAACACGGCCTCAATGATCAGGTCACAACCCTGCAGGGCGCTGGCTTGGTCGGTGGGCTGGATGCGGCCCAGCAAGGCCTCTTGGGCCATGGGCAGCATGCGGCCTTTTTCAACCTTGGGCTGCGTGAGGCGCGCACTGTAGGCCTTGCCAAGTTCGGCCTTTTCCAGGCTGACATCTTTCAACACCGTGGCAATGCCACGGCTGGCTTGTGCATAGGCAATGCCTGCGCCCATCATCCCGGCGCCCAGAATGCCCACCTTGGCGGGCTTGTAGCGCGGCACGTCTTTCGGCCGCGAAGCCCCCGAGCGAATCGCACCCATGTTGAAGAAGAAGGTGTTGATCATGTTCTTCGCCACAGGGCTCACAATGAGCTTGGCCAGGTAGCGGCTTTCGATGCGCAAGGCCGTGTCGAAATCCACCTGAGCCCCTTCGACCATGGCGTTGAGCGCATATTCCGGGGCCGGGTACAGGCCACGTGTTTTCTTTTTCATCATGGCGGGGGCCACGGCGAGGCCCGCCAGAATTTTCGGGTTGCTGGGCGTGCCACCCGGGATTTTGTAAGCTTTGTCATCCCAGGGTTGCATGGACGTGGGGTGGGCCGCAATGAAGGCCAGGGCGCGCTCGCGCAGGGCGCTGGCATCGGCGACCAACTCATGCACCAGGCCCAGGGCATGGCCTTCGCTCGGCGTGAACAGCTTGGACTCGAGCACATAGGGTTGTGCCCCCATCAGTCCCAGCAGGCGCGTCATCTTGGTGATGCCGCTGGCGCCAGGAATCAGGCCCAGCGTGATTTCTGGCAAGCCCAGTTGAATTTTCGGGCTGTCCACGGCAATGCGATGATGACCCACCAGGGCCAGCTCCCAGCCGCCCCCCAGTGCCGTGCCATTCAGGCAGGTGACCACCGGGATGCCCAGCGTTTCCAGGGTGCGAAAGTTCTTTTTGACTTGCTCGATGTCCTTGAACACTTGGGGCGCGTCGCTGGCTTGCAGGCGCATCGTGCCTTTCAGGTCGGCACCGGCAAAGAAGGTCGACTTGGCAGACGCCAGCACGATGCCTTTGAGCTGTGGGCGGTCAGCCAGGACCTGTTGCACCACGGCCGTCAGGTCGTCTTTCCATTGCTGGCACATGGTGTTGACGGCGGAGTTGGGCTCGTCAAAGAGCAGGGTGGCGATGCCGTCTTGCAAAGAATAGTGAATGGTTTTCATGCTGTGCTCAGGCGTCTTTCAAATGCGTTCCACGATGGTGGCAATGCCCATGCCGCCGCCCACGCACAGCGTGGCCAGGCCGTAGCGCAGCTGGCGGCGGTGCAGTTCGTCGATCAATGTGTTGAGGATCATGGCGCCCGTGGCGCCCAGCGGATGCCCCATGGCAATGGCGCCGCCATTGACGTTGACCTTTTCATGTGGCACGCCCATTTCTTTCATGAACTTCATGGGCACGGCGGCAAAGGCTTCGTTGACTTCAAAGAGGTCGATCTGGTCGATGCGCAAGCCGGCTTTGGCCAAGGCTTTGCGGGCAGCCGGCATGGGGCCGGTCAGCATGATGGTGGGGTCATCGCCGCTCAGGGCGGCGGCCACGATGCGCGCGCGCGGCGTGAAGCCATGGGTTTTGCCGGCGGCTTCCGAGCCAATCAGGATGGCGGCGGCACCGTCCACAATGCCTGACGAATTGCCGGCATGGTGCACATGGTGGATGCGCTCCACATGGGGGTAGCGTGACAGGGCCACTTGGTCAAAGCCCATGGCACCCAGGGATTCGAAGGCCGGCTTGAGCGAGGCCAGGCCCTCCATGGTGGTGCGCGGCTTGATGAACTCGTCCTGATCAAGCAGGGTTTGGTCCAGGAAGTCTTTCACCGGAACCACCGAGCCTGCAAAGAAGCCGCCTTCACGCGCCTGGGCGGCACGGCGTTGCGATTCCAGCGCAAACGCATCCACGTCGTCGCGGCTGAAGCCTTCCATGGTGGCGATCAGGTCAGCGCCAATGCCTTGCGGCACAAACAGGGTTTGCGCATTGGTTTCCGGGTCTTGCGCCCAGGCGCCGCCGTCCGAGCCAATGGGCACGCGGCTCATGCTCTCCACGCCGCCGGCCACCACCAGGTCTTCCCAGCCAGAACGCACTTTTTGCGCGGCCATGTTCACGGCTTCCAGGCCGGAGGCGCAGAAGCGGTTGAGCTGCACACCGGAGCAACGCCAGTCCCAGCCTGCCTTCAAAGCGGCGACCTTGGCAATCACCGAGCCTTGCTCGCCAATGGGCGAGACCACGCCCATGACCACATCGTCCACCTGAGCGGTGTCGAAATCGTTGCGGCGCTGCAGTTCCTGCAGCACGCCGGCCAGCAGGTTGACGGGTTTCACCTCATGCAGGCTTCCGTCTTTCTTGCCCTTGCCACGGGGCGTGCGAATGGCGTCAAACACATAGGCTTCGGTCATGATGTTCTCCTCGAAAAAACAGTATAGTCTTTTCACCAAGCAATTGATTGGCAAAAATTGAACGAAAGTGACCGATGATTGAACGCACCCTCTTCAACGCCGACCATGAGGCCTTTCGCGACAGCTTCCGTCGCTTCATGGAGAAAGAAATCGCCCCCTACCACGAAGCCTGGGAAGAGCAGGGCTATGTGGACCGCGACGTCTGGAAGAAGGCTGGCGACAACGGCTTCCTGTGCATGACCCAACCCGAGGCCTATGGCGGTGCGAATGCCGACAAGCTTTACTCGGTGGTGCAAATGGAGGAGCTGGCGCGGGGCGGTTTCAGCGGCATTGGCTATGGCCTTCACACCGAGATCGTGGCGCCCTACATCCTGCATTACGGCACCGAAGCGCAAAAACAGCGCTTTTTGCCCCGCATGGCCACAGGCGAGTGGATTGGCGCCATCGCCATGAGCGAGCCGGGGGCGGGCAGCGACCTCCAGGGCGTCAAGACCACGGCGATTCGCCAGCCCGATGGCAGCTTTCTGCTCAACGGCAGCAAGACCTTCATCACCAACGGCTGGCATGCCGATGTGGTCATCGTGGTGGCCAAAACCGACCCGGCTGCGGGCGCCAAAGGCACCAGCCTGCTGTTGGTGGAGCGCGGCATGCCCGGTTTTGACAAGGGCAAGCGCTTGAAGAAATTGGGCCTCAAGGCCCAGGACACCTCCGAGCTGTTTTTCAACAATGTGCGGGTGCCCGCCGACAACCTGCTGGGCGGTGAGGCCCAGCTGAACCGCGGCTTCATCTGCCTGATGGAGCAACTGCCGTGGGAGCGCATCCAGATCGCCATCGGTGCGGTGTCGGCGGCCCAAGCCGCCATCGACTGGACAGTGGCCTACGTGAAAGAGCGCAAGGTGTTCGGTCAGCCGGTCGCGGCTTACCAGAACACCCGCTTCACCCTGGCCGAGTTGCAAACCGAAGTGCAGGTGGCGCGGGTGTTTGTCGACAAATGCCTGGAGCTGTTGATGGCCGACAAGCTCGACACCGCCACCGCCAGCATGGCCAAGTACTGGTGCAGCGATTTGCAATGCAAGGTGATGGATGAGTGTGTGCAGTTGCATGGCGGCTATGGCTACATGTTGGAGTACCCCATCACCCGCGCGTATGCCGATGCCCGCGTGCAACGCATTTACGGCGGCACCAACGAGATCATGAAAGAGGTGATCACCCGCAGCATGGGCTTGGGCGGGCGCTGAACCCCCTGCAACACAGCGGCGCAGAACAACCTGCCGCCGGCAAAGGTCAGGGCGCTCGCCGTACACTCGGAGCATCCCATGAACGCCCTGACCGACGTCTCCTTTTTTCCGCGTGACGCCAAGCCGCTGACCAGTTACCGAAAGTACTGGGCCGCCCGCTTTGGCACGGCGCCTTTTCTGCCCATGAGCCGGGACGAAATGACGCAACTCGGCTGGGACAGTTGCGACATTGTGCTGGTCACAGGCGACGCCTATGTGGACCACCCCAGCTTTGGCATGGCGGTGATTGGCCGCATGCTGGAAGCCCAGGGTTTTCGGGTCGGCATCATTGCCCAGCCCGATTGGCAAAGCGCCGACCCCTTCCGGGTGCTGGGCAAACCCAATTTGTTTTGGGGCGTGACCGCGGGCAACATGGACTCCATGATCAACCGCTACACGGCCGATCGCAAAATTCGCTCCGACGATGCCTACACGCCGGGCGATGTCGGCGGCAAGCGGCCCGACCGCGCTGCCATTGTGTACAGCCAGCGTTGTCGCGAAGCCTTTCCCGACGTGCCCATTGTGTTGGGCGGCATCGAAGGCTCGCTGCGCCGCATCGCGCACTACGATTACTGGTCTGACAAAGTGCGCCGCTCCATCGTGGTCGACAGCAAATGCGACTTGCTGCTGTACGGCAACGCCGAGCGCGCCATTGTCGAAATTGCCCACCGCATTGCCGCCAAAGAGCCGGTGCAGCAGATCACCGATGTGCGCGGCACGGCCTTTGTGCGCAGAGACACGCCCGAAGACTGGTTTGAAATCGACTCGACCTCGGTGGATGAGCCGGGTCGCGTGGAAGCCCACGTCAATCCTTACCTGATGGTCTCCGAGCAAGCCAAAGCACAAGGCCAAAGCTGTGCCCGTGAAGACGAGGCGCAGCAAGTGGCGGCACGCGACCAGGCCGCCGCCGCTGTGCAGCCGCTGAACTTTGTGCCCAACCCGGCGTGGCGTGGCAAGGGCAACTTCAAAGTGCCCCCGCGCGATCGCTCGGTGATTCGCTTGCCCAGCTACGAGCAGGTCAAGTCGGACCCGGTGCTGTACGCCCATGCCAACCGGGTGTTGCACCTGGAAACCAACCCCGGCAATGCGCGTGCGCTGGTGCAAGCGCATGGCGAGGGCACGACGGCGCGCGATGTGTGGATCAACCCGCCGCCGATTCCCCTGACCACGGCCGAAATGGACGCGGTATTCGACTTGCCTTATGCACGCAGCCCGCATCCGGCCTATGCCGATGCCAACGGCAGCCATGACGGCGAAACCAAAATTCCCGCTTGGGAAATGATTCGCTTTTCGGTGAACATCATGCGCGGCTGTTTTGGCGGCTGCACCTTTTGCTCCATCACCGAGCATGAAGGGCGCATCATTCAAAGCCGCAGCGAAGGCTCCATCCTGCGCGAGATTGAAGACATTCGCGACAAGGTCACGGGCTTCACCGGCGTGATTTCAGACCTGGGCGGCCCCACCGCCAACATGTACCGCATTGGCTGCAAGAGCCCCGAGATCGAGGCGGCCTGTCGCAAGCCCAGCTGTGTCTATCCCGGCATTTGCAGCAACCTCAACACCGACCACAGCGCGCTGATCGGGCTGTACCGCAAGGCGCGGGCCTTGCGCGGCGTCAAGAAGATTTTGATCGGCTCGGGCCTGCGCTATGACCTGGCCGTCAAGTCGCCCGAATACGTCAAAGAGTTGGTCACCCACCATGTGGGCGGCTACCTGAAAATCGCGCCCGAGCACACGGAAACCGGCCCCCTTTCCAAGATGATGAAGCCCGGCATGGGCACCTACGATCGCTTCAAGCAAATGTTCGATCGCTTCAGTGCCGAGGCGGGCAAAAAACAGTTCCTGGTACCGTACTTCATTGCCGCTCACCCGGGCACGCGTGATGAAGACATGATGAACCTGGCGCTGTGGCTCAAGCGCAATGGCTTTCGGGCGGACCAGGTGCAAACCTTTTACCCCAGCCCCATGGCCACGGCCACCGCGATGTACCACAGCAGCAAGAACCCGCTGCGCAAGATCAGCCGTGACAGCGAGACGGTGGACATCGTGCGCGGTGAGCGTCGACGCCGTTTGCACAAAGCCTTTCTGCGCTACCACGACCCGAACAATTGGCCGGTGTTGCGCGAAGCGTTGAAGGCCATGGGCCGCGCCGATTTGATCGGCAATGGCAAGCAGCACCTGATCCCGACCTACCAGCCCCTGACCGACGGGGCCTACACCAGCGCGCGCCGCAAAAACAGCACGCCCGTGAAGTCCTCGGCCAAGCAACCTGGGCCAGGGCGCGTCCTGACGCAGCACACCGGCTTGCCCCCGCGCTTGAAGGGCAGCAAGCCGCGCGGCTGACAGTCCTTCAGGCCAACTCGGAAATTTCGATCAGGTTCAGGTCCGGGTCGCGCACATAGACCGAGCGAATTTTCTGGGTCGCGCCTGTGCGCATCACAGGGCCTTCCAAAATCGGCCACTGGGCGCGCTGCAAGTTGTCAATCACCTGTGCCAGCGGCACCGAGGCAATGAAGCACAGGTCCAGCGCACCAGGCACCGGCAAATGGGCTTTGGGCTCGTGCTCTTTGCCACGCACATGCAGGTTGATTTTCTGATTGCCGTAGCGAAACGCCTTGCGCTCGACGGGGGGCGTGCCGCCGATGAAACTCTCCAGTTGCATGCCCATCACGCGGGTGTAGAAATCCACACAGGCGGCTTCATCGCAAGTGGTCAGAACCAGGTGGTCCAGGTGGTCGATCATGGCGTGCTCACTTCAGGGTGTGGAAGGGCAGGTCTTTGTCCGCCGCCAGCTTGTCCAGCTGGCGGCGGTTGTGTTGGGCAAAGAAGCTGGCCATGGCTTCATGGGTTTTGGGTGCGTGCATGAGCTTGCGCGTGGCCTCGCCCTTGACGCCCGCGGCCTCACACAAGCGGGCCGCAAAATGGGGCTCCAGGGCTGCCACCGCCACACGGCCGTCTTTGCACCGGTAGACCTGGTAGCCCGCATGGGCACCACCGACCGAGCCATCGGCCGTGGTCAAGCCCCAATGGTGTGGCAAGCCCAGATAGCCCGCCGCATCGCTCAAGGCAATTTCCATGTAGTGGCCCTTGCCGGAGGCGCGACCCGGTCGCTGACGCAGCAGCAGGGCTTGCAGCACGGCCTCGCTGGTCAGCAGCGAGCCGCCCATGTCGGCAAACAGGCTGGGTGGCAAGGCCAGGCCCGAGACCAGGCCTTGGTCGGCCATGTAGGTCAGGTCATGGCCGGGCTCTTCGGCACGGGCCCCTGGTGCCCCGACGATGGCCACCATCACCAAGCCGGGGTATTGTTTCAACAGGCTCGCGCCATCCACGCCAAGCTTGCGCAGTGCCGAGGGCCGAAACGATGTGACCAGCACATCGGTGCGCGCCAAAATTTGGTGCAGCTTCTTTTGACCGGCGGCCGATTTCAAATCCGCTTGAACCACTTTCACGCCCTTGTGCAAGGTGGCGTAGGCCGCAGGTTTGTATTGGCCCATCGGGTCGGTCGGCAGCCCCGCCGGGCTGCCCGCAGGCGCCAGCGGTTCAAGCTTGGTGCACTGCGCGCCCATGGCTTTCAGGCGCATGACGGCAGCCGGCCCCGGCAAATTGAGTGCCAGGGTCAGCACGCGCACGCCTTTGAGGGCGTTGGGGATCACATTGAGGAAAGTGTCGGTGGAAGCATTCATGGGGAGATTCTCCGTCAGGGATCATTCGGCAAAGTTCAGCGGCAGGCCCACATAGTTTTCAGCCAGCGAGCGCGACAAGGCCTCGCTGTGCACCAGGTAGTCCAACTCGGCCTCCTGAACTTTCTGGCCGAAACCTTGGGTGTCGGGGAAGCGGTGCATCAAGCTGGTCAGCCACCAGGAGAAACGCTCTGCGCGCCATATGCGGCGCAGGCAGCGCTCCGAGTAAGTGTCAATGCCGGCATCGGTTTTGTCATTGAAGTACTCAATGAAGGCCTGGCTCAGGTATTTCACGTCGGTGGCGGCGAGGTTCAGGCCTTTGGCGCCGGTGGGCGGCACGATGTGCGAAGCGTCACCTGCCAGGAACAGGCTGCCAAAGCGCATGGGTTCCGCCACAAAACTGCGCAGCGGCGCGATGCTTTTCTCGATCGAGGGGCCGGTGACGATGCGGCCAGCCAAATCGGGGTCCAGGCGCAAGCGCAACTCATCCCAGAACCGTTGGTCGGACCAGGCGTCCACCGTGTCCGACAACGGGCATTGCACGTAGTAGCGGCTGCGCGTCATGCTGCGCATGGAACACAGCGCAAAGCCGCGCTCGCTGTTGGCATAGACGATGGCGTGGGGTGACACTGGCGGCACATCGGCCAGCACGCCCAGCCACCCAAAGGGATAGACCTTTTCATACTCGGTGATGGCGCCCTTGGGCACGCTGGCGCGGCTCACGCCGTGAAAGCCATCGCAGCCGGCAATGAAGCGGCAGTCCACGCGGTGGCTCTGCCCGTCTTTTTCGTAGGTGACATAGGGCGAGGCGCTGTCAAAGCCATGCAAGGCCACGTCTTTGGCTTCGTACACCGTGGGCAAGCCCAGGGCCGCACGGTGGTTCATCAGGTCGCGGGTGACCTCGGTTTGGCCGTAGGCGGTGACCACCTTGCCACCGGTGAGTTGGGTCACGTCAATCGGGTGCCGCTGGTTTTTGAACACCAGTTCGATGGCGTGGTGCACGGTGCCTTCTTTGCTGACGCCCGCGCCCACGCCTGCCTCGTGCAGCAAATCCACAGTGACTTGCTCCAGGATGCCGGCGCGAATGCGACCCAACACATACTCGCCGCTTTGGCGCTCCAGAATGATGTTGTCAATGCCGGCGCGGTGCAGCAGTGCGCCCAGCAAGAGCCCGGAGGGGCCGGCGCCAATGATGGCAACTTGCGTTTTCAATGAATGCTCCTGTTCAAGTCAGTGGCCAATGATTTTGGCCAAAAAATCCCGTGTTCTTGGATGTTGGGGATGGTGGAAAAATGTCTCTGGCGCCGCCTGTTCCAAAATTTGCCCCTGGTCCATGAAGATCACCCGATCGGCCACCTCACGGGCAAAGCCCATTTCGTGGGTGACGCAGACCATGGTAATGCCTTGCTGGGCCAGATCGGTCATGACATCCAGCACTTCCTGGATCATTTCGGGGTCCAGCGCCGAAGTGGGCTCGTCAAACAGCATGATTTGCGGTTGCAGACATAAAGCGCGCGCAATCGCCACGCGTTGCTGTTGGCCGCCAGACAGTTGCAAGGGGTATTTATGAGCTTGCTCCGCAATGCGCACCCGCTCCAGTTGTTGCATGGCACGCGCTTGCGCTTCGGCGGGCGCCACCTTGCCCACCCAGATCGGCGACAGGGTCAGGTTTTCAAGCACGGTCAGGTGCGGAAAGAGGTTGAACTGCTGGAACACCATGCCCACTTGCCGCCGCACTTGCTCGATGGCCGCAACATCGTCGCCCACTTCCAGGCCATGAACGCGGATGTGACCTTGCTGGTGGGCTTCCAACCGGTTGATGCAGCGAATCAGGGTGGATTTGCCGGAGCCCGAAGGGCCGCACACCACCACACGCTCGCCACGTTCAATGCTTAGGTCAATGTCGCGCAGCACATGGAAGGCGCCGAACCATTTGTTGACTTTTTCAAACTGAATCATGGGTGAGGTCATCGGTGGCTCACTTGGCGCTCTACCCACAGACTGTAGCGTGACATGGCAAAGCAAAACACAAAATAGATGGCGGTGATGAACAGGTAGCCTTCCAGTTTAAAGGGGCGCCAGTCGGCGTCGCCGCCGATGGCCAACCCCAATGCGCCGGACAGCTCGTACAGACTGACGATGGTCACCAAGGAGGTGTCTTTGAAGATGGCGATGAAGTTGTTCATGATGCCAGGCACCACATGGGCCAAGGCCTGCGGCAAGATGACCAGACGCTGTGTTTTCCAGTAGCCCAGGCCCAATGAGGCCGCCGCTTCATGCTGGCCGCGGGGGATGGCCTGCAAGCCGCCGCGAATGATTTCGGCGGTGTAGGCCGCCGCAAACAAGGTAATGCCCATCAGCACGCGCAACAACACATCGGGCTGCGTGCCCGTGGGCAGCAGCAAGGGGATCATGAAGCTGGCCATGAACAAAACCGCAATCAGTGGCACACCGCGCACCAGTTCGATGTACAAAATGCAAACGCTGCGGATGGCCGGCAATTCGCTGCGCCGCCCCAAGGCCACCAGGATGCCCAGAGGAAAGGCCATGGCGATGGACAGCGTGGCCAGCATCAGGGTCAGCGGCAACCCGCCCCACTGGTCGGTGGGCACGGGCGTCAAGCCCAAGGGCAGGGGGCCCAGGCGGCCTCCCATCAGCCCCATGAAGACCAGCAAGCCCAGGGCCCATGACACGATCAAACTGCGGCGCCAGAAAAAACGCATGCAGCTGATGACCAGCAAGCCCATCAACAACACGGTTGCCAGCAGGGGGCGCCATTGCTCTGCATAGGGGTAGCGACCGAACAAGATCAAGCGGTGCTTTTCCGTGATGACGCCCCAGCAAGCACCCATCTCACGGGCCGCTTGGCAGGCCTCGGCATCGGCCTGGAACACGGCATGCCACAGTCCCCAGGACAGCAGGCCCGGCACGGCGGCGGCCAGCAGCGCCAGCAGTGCAAGGCTGACCAGTGTGTTCAATCTGGAGTTGAAAAGGTTTTGCCGCAACCAGGTCAGGAGGTTGGTGTGAACGGTGGGCGCGGGACGCGCTTCGATGAAGGCCATGTCAGCGCTCACGAATGGCCACACGGCGGTTGTAGGCGTTCATGGCTGCCGAGGTCAACAGGGACAGCAACAAATAAATGCCCATCAAAATGGCGATGCATTCCACCGCGCGCCCGGTCTGGTTCAAGGCGGTGTTGGAAATGTTCACCACATCCGGATAGCCGACCGCTACCGCCAGCGAGGAGTTTTTGGTGAGGTTCAAGAACTGATTGGTCAGGGGTGGCACGATGACGCGCATGGCTTGGGGCAGGACCACCCAGCGCACCGTCAGCCAAGGGCTCAAGCCAATGCTTTGGGCGGCTTCGATTTGCCCCCGCGGCACGGACTGTATGCCCGAGCGCACCACTTCGGCCACGAAGGCGGAGGTGTACAGGCTCAGCCCCAGGGTGATGGCCAGAAACTCGGGCGTGAGCGCTGCGCCCCCCGTGACCTGGGCATCGGCCCAGACCGGCACCTCCCAATGCCAACCGGTGTCGCTGGACAGCAACCAGGGCATGGTCAAGCCGTTTTTGCTCAGGAAAAAGGTGTCAAGCAAATGGTAGGGCGTTTCCGAATCGGGCATCCACTCCACCAGCAGCACGTACCACATCAGCAATTGCAACAGGATGGGCACATTGCGCAGCACCTCGGTGTAGCCATAGCACAAGCCCCGCGCCAAGGCATTGGTCGAGACCCGACCCAAGCCCACCAGGACGCCCAGCACGGTACAAGCCACCATGCCGATCAAGGAGACCCGCAGCGTGTTGAGCAGGCCCACGGCGAAGGCGCGCCAGTAGGGCTGGCTCGAGTCAAAGTTCAGCAAGGATTCGCCAATGTCAAAGCCGGCGGTGTCACCTAAAAAATCAAAGCCGCTTTGAATGCCGCGCGCTTTCATGTTGGCCAGCGTGTTGCCCAGCAACCAGCTGCCCAGCGCCAACAGGGCCAGCACCAACGCGATCTGGTAGGCCCAGCCTCGGGCACGGCGACTTTGCCACCAGCGCATGCCAGCTTTCTCAGCGAATGGGAATGGCGTATTGCAAGCCGCCTTGTGTCCACAAAGCGTTGGGGCCGCGCTTCAAGCCCAGCGGTGTTTTGTCGCCCACATTGCGCTCGAAAATTTCAGCATAGTTGCCGACCTGGGTCACGGCGCGGGCCAGCCACTCACGGTCCAGCCCCAGCAGCTTGCCAGTGTCTTCGGTTTTGCCCAGCAGGCGTTGCACCACGGGGTCTGCGCTGTCGGCTTTGAGCTTTTCCACATTGTCAGAGGTGATGCCCACTTCCTCGGCTTCGATCAGGCCGTAGACCACCCACTTCACAATCGCCAGCCACTCGTCGTCGCCACGGCGCACCATGGGGCCCAGGGGCTCCTTGGAAATCAGCTCAGGCAAGATCACATGGTCTTTGGGATTTTTGGCTTCACGCGAGCGAATTGAGGCCAACCCAGAGGCATCGGTGGTGTAGGCCTTGCAGCGGCCTGAAAAATAAGCGGCATTGGTGGCGTCGAGCTTTTCAAACACCACGGGCTTGATGTCCAGCTTGTTGGCGCGCGAAAAATCCGTGAGATTTTTTTCGGTGGTGGTGCCCGATTGCACGCAGACTGTGGCGCCTTTCAATTGCTTGGCGCTTTTGATGTTGGCTTTGGCTGGCACCATGAAGCCCTGGCCATCGTAGAAGGTGACAGCGGTTTGGTGCAAACCCAGGGAGGCGTCGCGGGTGAGGGTGAAGGTGGTGTTGCGCGAGAGCACATCCACTTCACCCGATTGCAAGGCCGTGAAGCGCTGCGGCGCCGACAAGGGCACGTAGCGCACCTTGTCCGCGCTGCCCAGCACCGCTGAGGCCACGGCACGGCACATGTCCACGTCCAGGCCGGTCCACTTGCCCTGGCTGTCGGCCGCGCCAAAGCCGGCCAAGCCAGTGTTGACACCGCAAACCACCTGGTCGCGCTGCTTGATGGCGTCCAGGGTTTTGCCTGCCAAAGCGGGGGTAAAAACAGCGGAGGCCAACCAGGCAGAGCCAGCGGCCATGATCAAAGCAAGCTTGTGGGGGCGCATGATGAATCTCCAGTGAAGAATTTGTCAAATCATACGCGCCCTGGCGCCCAAAACGGAGGACCTCTCAGAAGACCCTGTGACTCAAACGCCGAGGTGTTTTTCGAGAAGCTCTGGCTGGGCCAGCAGCTCGGGCGTCGGGCCATCGAACACCACTTCGCCTTTGACCAGAATGACGTTGCGGTCCGTGATTTGGGTCACGTGCTTCCAGTTTTTGTCGACGATGATGCTGCTGATGCCGCTGTCGCGAATGACTTCGCAGATGCGCCAGATTTCGCGCGCGATCAGCGGCGCCAGGCCTTCGGTGGCCTCGTCCAGGATCAGCACGTCGGGGTTGGTCATCAAGGCCCGGCCAATGGTCAGCATTTGTTGCTCGCCACCGCTCAATTGCTGGCCGCCATGGTCCAGGCGCTCGGCCAGTCGCGGGAAGGTGGCCAGCACCCGTTCATAGGTCCAGTCGCGCTGGCCTTGGGTGCCGGCACGCGCGGCCATCACCAGGTTCTCGCGCACACTGAGGTTGCCAAAGATGCCACGGCCTTCGGGTACATAGGCAATGCCAAGCTGCGCAATTTCATAGGGCGCGCGGCCCGTCATGGTGTGCCCGGCAATCTGCACCTCGCCACTGCGGGGTTTGACCAGCCCCATCAAGCTTTTGAGCAGCGTGCTTTTGCCCATGCCGTTGCGGCCCATCAAGCCCAGGGTTTCGCTTTTGCCCAAATGGAAGTTCAGGTCACGCAAGATGTGGCTGGCGCCGTAATAGGTGTTCAACTGGCGCGCTTCGATCCAATGCGGGGTGCTCATGCGTGCTCCTCGCCCAGGTAGGCCGCTTGCACATTGGCATCCGCGCGAATCTCGGCGGGCGTTCCGCTGGCAATCACCTGACCATTGACCATCACCGTCAGGCGGTCGGCCAAAGTGAACACCGCGTCCATGTCATGTTCGACCAACAACATCGCGTGGTCTTGTTTCAAGGCCAGCAGCAGTTCGACCATGCGCTCGGCTTCGGCCACGCCCATGCCTGCCAAGGGCTCATCAAGCAGCAGCACTTCGGGCTCGGTGGCCAGGCACATGGCAATTTCAAGTTGGCGTTGCTCGCCATGGCTCATCAATCCCGCCACGGTGTGCCGGCGCGCGCTCAGTCGCGCCAGGTTGAGCGCACGTTCTGCGCGCTGGTTGACGCCTGCGTGCGCATCGGCCCGCACCCACCAGCCCAGCGGGTTGCCCGGCGCTGGGGTGCTGCGCGACTGCGCGGCCAGGCGAATGTTTTCCCAGACCGAGAGCGGGCTGAAAATATTGGTTTTCTGAAAGCTGCGGCCCAGGCCATGGTGCGAAATGCGGTCGGCGGACCAGCCCGTCACATCCTGCGCGCCCAGCTGAATTTGGCCTGAAGTCGAGGGCAGGTCACCCGACAACAGATGAGTGAGGGTGGATTTGCCCGCACCATTGGGGCCAATGACGGCATGAATTTCATCGCGAGACAAATCCAGCGACACATCGTTGACGGCGGCCAGGCCCCCAAAGCGCTTGGTCAGGTGGCGCGCCGAGAGCAAGATCTCATGCATCGCGGTCCCCTCCAAAGCGTTGTATCAGGCCCAGCACGCCGCGCGGCGCCCAAATCACCACCAGCACAATGAAGCTGCCCATCCAGAGTTGCCAATGCTTGCCCATCTGGAAGCCGCCCACGCTGGGCAGGTCCTTGAAGAGGTGCAGCAAATACTCGAAGCAGAAGGCGCCCACCATGGCGCCGGCAAAGTTGCCCATGCCCCCCAGGATCACCATCATGATGGCGTGCGCGCTCATGTGAAAGCCCATCAACTCTGGGTTGACGTAACCCGTTTGAGCGCCCCACAAATAGCCGGCCAAGCCAGCAAGGGCCCCTGCCACGGTGAAGGCGGTGAGCTTGTAGCCAAAGGTGGCATAGCCCATGGCCCGCATACGGTGCTCATTGATGCGAATGCCATTCAAGGCCCGGCCCAAAGGGCTCCACAACAGTCGGCGCAAGAACAAGTACACGCCCACCAGGCAGGCCAAGGTGAAGTAGTAAAAAACCTGCTTGTTCTCCAGATCGAACAGCACTGCGTCGGGTTTGAAGTTGATGTAGATGCCGTCCGAGCCACCCAGCACCTTGTTGTCGAAGAACAGGTAGAACACCATTTGCGCGAAGGCCATGGTCACCATGATGAAATAAATGCCTTGGGTGCGGACCACAAAAAAGCCAATCAGCGCGGCCGCCAGCCCGGCGCCGAGCACGGCCACCGGCAGGGTCCACCACAGGCTCACAGGCTCACCGGGCGGCGTCATGAAGGCCAGCAGGTAGCCCGCCAGCCCAAAGTAAGCGGCATGTCCCAATGACACCAAGCCGGTGACGCCTTGCAGCAGGTCCAGGCTCATGGCGAAGATGGCCAGGATCATCATGCGCGACACCATCTGCGCATAAAAATCGGAGCCAATCCAGGGAAAGGCCAGCAAGGCCAGCAGGCCCAACCACAGCACCAGTTGAATGCTGCGGGGCAAGACTTCGAGGTGGGCGCGGGCGGTGCTCATTGTTTGAACAAGCCTTGCGGCTTCCAGAGCAAGACCAGCGCCATCAGCACATACACCAGCATGCTGGCCACTTGCGGCAACAGCACTTTGCCAAAGGTGTCCACTAGCCCCACCAGCAGGGCCGCAATCAGGGCGCCTCGGATGGAGCCGATGCCCCCAATGACCACCACCACAAAGCACATGATCAGGACTTGCGAACCCATGTTGGGGTAGACGCTCGACACAGGCGCAGCCACGATGCCGGCCACAGCCGCCAAGCCGACGCCCAGGGCAAACACAATGGCGTGAATTCGTTGGATGTTGATGCCCAAAGATTCGGTCATGTCGCGGTTGAAGGCGCCCGCGCGGATTTTCATGCCCAGCCGGGTTTTGCTGATCAGCAGGTACAGACCAGCGGCCAGCAACAAACAGACGCCCGACATGAAAAGACGGTAAGCCGGGTAAGACAAATTTTCGGTCAGTGGAATAGACCATTCCAGGGCCGCAGGCACAGGCACGCCGTGCACATCGTCGCCCCAGAGAATCGAACGCATTTCTTCAAAGATGTAGATCAAGCCAAACGTCAGCAAAACCTGGTCCAGGTGGTCCCGATGGTAGAAATGACGAAACAGCAAGCGCTCCAGCACCAGGCCAAAAAGCACCGACAGGGCGGCCCCGCCAGCGATGGCCAGCGTCAGGCTGCCCCAAGCGGCGCACAAGGCATAGCCCAGGTAGGCGCCCAGCATGTAGAAACTGCCGTGCGCCAGATTGACGACGCCCATGATGCCGAAGATCAGCGTCAGCCCGGCTGCCAGCATGAAGAGCAGCAGGCCGTACTGAACGCTGTTGAGGAGCTGAATGAGAAAGTTGGCGAGATCCACAAACGATCAGGCAAGGCGGCAGCCGGCACCGGAATCGGCCAGGGCTTTCGCCGCCACGCCAACGACCTTGTTTTCTTTGTTTTCCACCACCCGCAGGTAGATGTCCTGCACCGGGTTGTGTTGTTTGCTCATGGACCACTTGCCACGCGGGCTGTCGATGACCGCGCGTTCCATGGCGGCATACAAGGCCTTCTTGTTGGATAAATCGCCCTTGACGGCATTGGCGCCCTGGATCATCAACAAGCCGGTGTCATAGCCTTGCACGGCATAGACATCGGGTTGCAACTTGAAGGTCTTGGCATAGGCCAGGCGGAAGGCCTTGTTGCGCGCGGTATCCAGCGAGTCACTGTAGTGCAGCGTGGTGTAGATGCCATCGGCCGCGGGGCCTGCAGCATCGAGGACGCCTTCGGTCAGGAAACCTGAGCCATACAGCGGGATCTTCCCTTTGAGGCCGGCCGCTGCATAGTCTTTGATGAATTTTGCGGCGCCGCCACCCGCAAAGAAGCAGGCCACGGCATCGGGTTTGAGTGCCGCAATTTCGGTCAGCAAAGCCTGGAATTCGACGTTGGGGAAGGGCAGGCCCAATTCCTTGATGATGGTGCCGCCTGCTGCTGTGTAGCTTTCCTTGAAGCCTTCAAAGGCTTCATCGCCCGCGGCGTATTTCCAGGTGATCCAGACCGCTTTTTTGTGGCCTTTGTCCACCATCACCTTGCCCAGGGCACGCGTCGGTTGCGAATTCGAGAAGGACGTGCGGAACACGTTGGGCGCGCACAAGGTGCGGGTGGCGGCATGCACGCCCGCGTTGGGAATCAGGCTCAAGACGCCGCTGTCACGGGCCACCTTCTGGATGCCCATTTGCACACCCGAGTGCACCGTGCCCACGAGAACGTCTACCTTGTCACGCTGCACCAGGCGGCTGGCGTTTTCAACGCCTTTGGAGGGCTCGGACTCGTCGTCCACTTTGAACCATTCAATCTCGCGGCCACCGAGCTTGCCGCCTTGTTCGTCCAAGGCCATGCGAAAGGCGTTTTCAATGGCCACACCCAGGGGGGCAAACGTGCCGGTGTAAGGCAGCATGAAGCCGACGCGCACTTTGTTACTCTGCGCGCGCGCAATCTCGGGCAGCAACAGGCCAGTGGAAGCGGCACCGATCACGGCAGCGCTGCGGGTCAGAACGAGTCGACGGGTGGTCATGAAAAGTCTCCTTGGGATGAATGTTGTGGGCTCATTATCTCTGAGTATTGCGCAGCTTGAAGCGCTGGATTTTCCCAGTGGCCGTCTTGGGCAACTCGGTGACAAATTCAATCCAGCGCGGGTATTTGTAGGGCGCCAGCTGTGACTTCACATGCTGTTTCAAATCGTCCAGCGTGAGTTGCCGGCCGGGCTTGAGCACCACAAAGGCTTTGGGCTTGATCAGGTCATCGCTGTCGGGCGCGCCAATCACCGCCGCTTCCAGCACGCCAGGGTGGGTCATGAGGGAGGCTTCCACTTCAAAGGGGGACACATAAATGCCGCCCACTTTCAGCATGTCATCGCTGCGTCCGCCGTAGGTGTAATACCCTTCGGCATCGCGAATGTATTTGTCGCCACTGCGCGTCCATTCGCCTGCAAACGTGGCCTTGGTTTTTTCGCGGTTGTTCCAGTAGCACAGGGCGGCACTGGGGCCGTTGATTTGCAATTCGCCCAATTCGCCATCGCCACAAATTCGGCCGTCTTCGTCGACGATACGCAATTCGTAGCCCGGCACGGGCTTGCCCGTGCTGCCGTAACGCACTTCACCGGGGCGGTTGGACAAGAAAATATGCAACATTTCCGTGGAGCCGATGCCATCCAGAATTTCGCAGCCGAAAGTGGCGTTCCAGTTCTTGCCGATCTCAGCGGGCAGGGCTTCTCCAGCGCTGGTGCAAACGCGCAAATTCAATTCGGCGCGTGCGGGGCGTTGCGAGTCAGCCAGCAAAGATGCAAACAGGGTAGGTACCCCATAAAAAACGGTCGGCTGGTACTTTTTGAGCAAAGCAAACACGTCGGTGGGCGTAGGGCGTGAGGGCAGCAAAACCGTGGTGGCGCCCACGCTCATGGGAAAAGTCAGGGCATTGCCCAGACCATAGGCAAAGAACAATTTCGCAGCGGAATACACCACATCTTCATGCTTCAAGCCTAGGATTTTTTGGCCGTACAGCACAGCGGTTTGAATCAAATGGCTGTGCAGGTGAACCGTGCCCTTGGGCGAACCGGTCGAGCCACTGGAGTAAAGCCAAAAACAGGCATCGTCTGATTGCGTGGCCGGCACGATGGTCGTGTCGGCTGCCTGGCTGATCAGCTTGTCGAAATTCAAATGCGGGTGGGTTCCTTCGCCGCCGGCAACAATCACGGTTTTGAGCGTGGGAATTTGACCCAACAGGGGTTGGAAGCTGGGCAACAAGGCATCGGACACCAGCAGGCCTTTGGCGCGGGAGTCGCGCAGCATGTAGTCAAAATCTTGGGGGGTCAGCAAGGTGTTCACCGCGATCGGCACCACCCCTGCCAAAATACTTCCCAGAAAGGCGACGGGCCATGCCAGCGTGTCCAGCATGCACAACAAGACGCGTTGTTCCGGCTCGAAGCCCTGGGCTCGCAAAGCATGGGCGAAGCGATGGGCTTGGCGGTTCAATTCACCGTAACTGAGGGTCACGCCTGAGAGGCTGTCAACGTAAGCAGGCTTGTCGGGCCAAGCGGCATTGCGTTCCAGGAGCTCCAAAGCGGCGTTGTAGCTTTTGGGGATGCTGATGCGGGGAGGGGAGGCCTCCAGATCAACTTGGCTGAGCGTCATGCTGTCTCCTGCTCTAAGGGCTGCGATATGCATTAAAGTGCTTCATTATTGCAAATAGGAAATATATTGCATCAGGGATTACCCTTGAAAAATCTGAGAGGTAGAATGCAAACTTCGGGGCGTAGCGCAGTCTGGTAGCGCATCTGGTTTGGGACCAGAGGGTCGCATGTTCGAATCATGTCGCCCCGACCAACAAAACAAAAAGGCTCCGTGGGAGCCTTTTTTTATCTGCCCGTAGCTCAGTTGGATAGAGCAACAGCCTTCTAAGCTGTGGGTCGGGGGTTCGATCCCCTCCGGGCAGGCCAGATTTCATTCGCCTTCAAAGTGGCGCCAACAGCTTTTTTCTGCCAATATTTTGGACTGGTTGTCCAAGCAGTACTGCCGCTTGATCCTGGTCTTGGAGTCGCCCAGGATGAAGGTTCGATAAAGCGTTCGCTCTTTGACGTAGAGAATGACTGTTCTGAGTTGCGGGCAAGAGCCCGACAAGACACAGGAGCGCATTTCGTCTGCACCCGGAAACATTTCAACTGCGACGATCGGTAGTTTTTTCCCGGAGTGGGTAGCGATCAAATGCAGCGCACAGGTCGAGCCTGACACAGTTGGCATGCCATCGCGTTCTGCCAATTTGTTGAAGTCTTGCGCCAGTAGCTGGCGATACCACTCCCCCACGGTGCCGCGACAGATGAAGTATTCATCGGTGTCGTTTTTATGGAACGGCTCAATGTAGGGGCGCCGCTTGGAATCAAGGTAAAACAAAGGCTCAATCCCCTCAAAGGTTTTTTGAGACTTGCTTTCTGTCTTGGCGGGCTCAGAGGAGGCCCATGCGGCGCCACCGGGCAAGGCCCATCCCGTTAACAGGCAGACGCTGATCCAGAGGGCAGGGAGAAAGCGCAAAATTGAAATCATGGCGAGTAGGGACCTTTCCAGAGGATCGGCTTGAACTGCGCAAGCTTGAATTTCAGTCAATGGTGTAACAAGTGGTGTCGCTGTAATGCTTCCCCTTGTCTGTGACGCAATGCTGAGCGATCAGCTTGCGCGACATGTCAGAGAGAAAGTAAGAGCGGTAAATCGCGTTGCCACGTTGCACCAGGTTGACCGAGCGAAACACCGTGCAGCGCTCATCTCGCACGCAGTCGTTCATCAGGCGAACGCTGGAAAACAATTGCACGCTGATACGGCCAGGGGTCAGACTTTTCTCGGTGCCAACGCTGACCACACAGCCCAAATTCGGAAAATTGACGAATGGCAACTCAACCAATTCGTTGAAATAGTTCATCTCGGCAACCAGCAACTCCAGGAACCAGGGGGCAATGACGCCACGGCATTCGTAGTAATTGAGCTTGAGAGTTTCGTGCACAGGCTCGGTCATGGGGAGGTTTTTCGGGCCGAGGCTGACCATAGGCTCTTTCCCCGAGGTGGGGGGACGGGCCTGCAGCGCTTTGGAGGGGGTCACGCCAAAGGGCTGCTTCACAGGCTCGGATTCAGACTTTTCTGTGCCGCTGCTGGCTTCCGCTTTTTTGACGGGATAGGGTTTGTAGCGCGGTTCGGGTTTGTCTTGCGCCCAGACCAGTGCGGGGGCACAACAGATCATCAAAGTCCATATAAACGTTTTTAATTTCATAATCTAACAATTCGGCTTATAGAGCGATGACTTTATCAGTTTGGCGCCT
Organism: uncultured Bordetella sp.; assembly: GCA_964442645.1. Taxonomy (GTDB): domain Bacteria; phylum Pseudomonadota; class Gammaproteobacteria; order Burkholderiales; family Burkholderiaceae_C; genus Limnohabitans. The sequence continues at coordinate 130,240 of CAYTZZ010000004.1, forward strand.
GACTGGAGTAAAGTCTGATGGTGACGATCTCTATTTTATGAAGTACTTTTTTCGATGTTTGATGTTTAGCCTCTGCCTGGCCTTGCACGGTTGCGGCGGCGGAGGGGGCGGATCTGCGGGCTCTGGCGGCACATCTGCGGGCAGCTATCCAGCTTCCATTGAGCGTGCTTCGTCTTACGAATTCAAGCTGGCTTTTCCGATGGCTGACCCGCAGATTTGGAGTTCTGATGTGGCTGGCATCCCCATCACCGATGTGAACACCCGAAATACATTGACTTTTGGCGATTTTCTTTGGGAAGGCACGGGCGGTGTTGCTGGATTCGTCAAGCTCAATGCGGCCACCGGAAATGGCAAGGCCATCATTTTCAAAAAGCAAGCTGGCGCTTGGGTTGTGGTCAAGTCTTTCGACCTGGACGCTTTGCTGCCAGGCTTCGCTTGCAACTCGGCAAGCAGGGCCGTGACGGCTGATTTGAACAATGACAAACGGCATGATGTATTTGTCACGTGCAAGGGAAGTGGTACGGCAGAGCATCAATTGCTCTTTTTGAGTGGGGCGACCCCAGATGCTTATCAGGTCACCGTTTTGAAGGATGCCTCAGGGACTGCACTGCGTTACCAAGCCCAACAAGCCTCCGTTGCGGACTTGGATGGTGACGGCGTCATGGACATTGTGCTGACCGATCGAAGCAGCAACATCAAGTTTTTGCTCGGGAGCGCTTCTGCAAGTCTGACAGACCGACGATTCACTGTAGCGAATGATCGTCTTTATTACACGTCAACGACACCCTCTGTCACCTTGCCCACTTCAGAAATACACGGCGTTGAGTTGATTCCGCATCCTACAGTCACACGCCGGTTTGACCTGATTTTGATGAGCAGTGTCAGCAACGGACGTCCAACTTGGCTCGTCAAAGGCGTTGCCGATGTCACGACCAAGAATACGATTTTTTATGCGGCACAAGCGGAGTATTTTCCGTTCACCAACACAAGCTCACCCGGCGAGGCCGTGGATGTCTTGCATGATGGAAGCTATGGCTCGGGTTCTTACTATTTGAATTTGCAGAATGCAGCAAGAACCACGATGGAGATCGTCAAAGTGCCGGATAATTTGTCGGTATCCATCAGTGTTTTGCCAGCGAAGACTTTTGCGGACGGAACCAGCGCACAATTGGTGTTCACCTCAGACGGAAAAGTCACTGTGCTAGATGGTGATTGTGCTGAGGTCGTTGCGACCAATGTGGACAGCAGGTGTTCCGTCAATGCGACCCAATAACTGAGATCTTTTTAATGCAGTTGTTCTCGTAGAACACGCTTCATGACTTTGCCGTTGGCATTCCTAGGCAAGGGATTCTCCAACCAAGTGATGGTTTCCGGCACCTTGTAGTCTGCCAAGTTGGCTTTGGCGTACATTTGGATTGGCTTGTCGTCAGCCTGGCGTCCAGGCGCATAAAGAAAGGCATGCACCCGCTCCCCCAGCACCGGGCAAGGGCGACCCACAATGGCCGCCTCCAGCACCCCCGGAATGCCCATGAGGCAATTTTCAACTTCCACCGAGTAAATCTTGAAGCCACCTCGGTTGAGCATGTCTTTCTTGCGGTCGTACAGGCGAATGAAGCCTTGCTCGTCCATGGACCCGAGGTCGCCCGAGTGCCAATAGCCTGCGGTGAAGGACTCGGCCGTGGCCTGCGGGTTCTCCCAATAGCCCGGGACCACCATGGGCCCCCCAATCCAGATCTCGCCCGTCTCGCCGCGGGGTACTTCATGGCCTTCGTCGTCCATGATGCGCACATCGGCACAGGGCAAGGGCACGCCCACAGTGTCGGCGTGGTTGCGGGTTTCGCCGGCGGGCATCATGGTGGTAGGCGAGGTGGTTTCGGTCGCGCCGTAGGCGTTGAGCAAGGTCAGGCCTGGAAGCTTTTGGGCCAGGCCGTCGATCACACTGACGGGCATGGGTGCGCCACCGTAGCCGCCGATGCGCCAGGCGCCAAGTTTGCGAGAGGCAAAGCTGGGGTCGAGCAGGCACAAGTTGTACATGGCCGGGACCAGCAAGGTGTGGGTGACTTTTTCACGCTCCAACAAATCCAGAAAGCTGCTGGCTTTGAATTCGGGCACCATGACCAGGCAGCCTCGGATGTGAACGAAGGTGGCGATCATCGCAATCAACCCGGTCACATGGCTGGCTGGCACGGCCAGTGCACTGCAATCGGTTTCATTCAAGCCCATGCACACTTCATAGTGCAGTACCGAGTGGCTGATGTTGCGGTGCGTCAGCATGGCTCCCTTGGGGCGACCTGTGGTGCCCGAGGTGTAAAGGATGACCGATACATCTGCTGGATCCACTTCGGCAGAGGGAAGCAGCTTGTCGGCCGCTGGGCTGGGTTGTTTGGACAGGTGCAAGGCTTGCGGTGCAGAGATCGGGTCCAATGACCATCGCCACTGGACTTGCGGACATTCTTGGTTGTCGGGAATGCGGTCCCACAAGTCGCCATCGAAGACCACACCTCGGGCTTGGCATTGGTTCAGTATGAATTGCAAACCCGGTCGCTGTTCGCGCACGCCCACTGGCACGGCAATGACACCCAGCGATTGCAGCGCAAAGAAGGCCAACAAAAACTCTGCGCGGTTGCGAATGAAGAGCAGCACTCGGTCACCGGCTTGCAAGCCTTGACTTGCAAATTGCTCGACCATGCCTTGGGTTTCCAAGGCCAGTTCCTCGTAAGTCCAGCGCCTTGCGCCTTCGATCAGTGCCACACGCTCGGGTGACCGCGTCACCGCATCGGCCAGCATATGCGCAAGGGACAAGGGGCGGTTGGCAAAGGTGCGCACCACGCGGTCACCATGCCAGGCTTCCATGCGGGTGGGCGGCAGCACCACACCATGCCAATCATGGGCGCTCATGTTGGCATCCTTGCGGCTCAGCGGGCTTTGTATTGGGTGTTGCCGAACAACACTTCACGGGCTTTGTCGTCCGTGATGGGCTTGCGCAAATCGGTCAGGACCTGCACCCCGCGTTGCACCGCAGGACGCGCTGCAATGCCGTCGAACCAGGCTTTGAGGTGCGGGTAATCGGCCCAGTCGATGCCTTGGTTCTGCCAATTGCGCAGCCAGGGAAACACCGCCATGTCGGCAATGGAGTATTGTTTGCCAGCCAGGAAGCGGTTGGATTCCAGGCGTTTGTTCATCACGCCATAAAGCCGCTTGGTTTCGTTGGTGTAGCGGTTGATGGCGTACTCAATTTTTTCAGGTGCGTAGATGCGGAAATGGTGGTTTTGACCCAGCATCGGTCCCACGCCACCCATCTGAAACATCAGCCACTGCAGGGCCTCGTACTTGTCGCGATCGCTCTTGGGCAGGAACTTGCCTGTCTTACCGGCGAGGTACAACAGGATGGCGCCCGACTCGAACAGGCTGATGGGCTTGCCATCCGGCCCATTCGGGTCCACCAGTGCTGGAATTTTGTTGTTCGGGCTGATTTTTAAAAAATCAGCCGCGAATTGGTCACCTTGACCGATGTTCACAGGAATGGCGCGCCAGTCGCGGTTCAGCCGCAGGCCGCATTCCTCCAACATGATGTGAACTTTGTGGCCGTTGGGCGTGGCCCAGGAGTAAACATCGATCATGGTGATTTCTTTCAGCTGCCGCGGGTGATGGGCATTTCAACGTCTTGAGGTTCGGTCGCAATGTGGCGCGCCAGTTCAAGCTTGGCGATCGCATTGCGGTGCACTTCATCCGGGCCGTCGGCCAGGCGCAAGGTGCGTTGGTGGGCATAGGCGTAGGCCAGGGGGAAGTCGCCGCTGACGCCGCCCGCACCGTGGGCCTGAATGGCCCAGTCGATGATCTGTGTCGCCATGTTGGGGGCGATCACCTTGATCATGGCGATTTCAGTGCGTGCAATCTTGTTGCCCACCGTGTCCATCATGTAGGCCGCTTTCAGGGTCAGCAAGCGTGCTTGCTCGATCATGATGCGCGACTCGGCAATGCGCTCATGCCAGACGCCTTGGGCCGACACTGGCTTGCCAAACGCCACGCGGCTGTTCAGGCGCTTGCACATCAACTCCAGCGCGCGCTCGGCCACGCCGATGGTGCGCATGCAGTGGTGGATGCGGCCCGGGCCAAGGCGGCCTTGGGCGATCTCGAAGCCGCGGCCTTCGCCCAGCAGCAGATTGCCCACAGGGACGCGCACATTTTTCAGGATCACTTCCATGTGGCCGTGCGGGGCATCGTCATAGCCGAACACCGACAGCGGACGCACCACGGTGACGCCCGGGCTGTTGGCCGGTACCACGATCATGCTCTGCTGCGAGTGGCGGGGGGCTTCCGGGTCGGTCTTGCCCATCACGATGTAGACGGCACAACGTGGGTCACCGGCGCCAGAACTCCACCACTTGCGGCCGTTGATCACATAGTGGTCGCCATCGCGCTCGATGCGGCACTGGATGTTGGTGGCGTCCGATGAGGCCACTTCCGGTTCGGTCATCAAGAAGGCCGAGCGGATTTCGCCGCGCAGTAGGGGCTCGAGCCATTCGTCCTTGATGTGCTCACTGGCGTAGCGCTCGAGGGTTTCCATGTTGCCGGTGTCGGGCGCCGAGCAATTGAACACTTCGGCCGCGAAGGGCACACGGCCCATGATCTCGCACAGGGGCGCGTATTCCAGGTTGGACAAACCTTCGGGCGCACGCTTGCTGTGGGGAATGAACAGGTTCCACAAACCTTCTGCGCGGGCCTTGGGCTTGAGCTCTTCCACGATGGCGGTGGGAACCCAGGGGTTGCCCTTGGCGCGGTTGGCTTCGATTTCGGCGAAGAAACGCTTTTCGTTGGGGTAAATGTGCTTGTCCATGAAGGCCAGGAGCCGGCCTTGCAGCTCCTTGACTTTGTCGGTGTAGTCGAAATTCATGGTTCTCTCCAGAGTTGAGGGTCAGTTTAAAAAGTCAGGCTTGCTGGGCAGCTTTCCAGGCCAGCTCGGCCATGGGCTTGGCGCCCGCGCCCGAGGCTTTGGCCTGGGCGCTGGATGCGGTGCCCATTTCGACGCGCTTGGCAATGCCTTGCAAAATCGCAGCCAATCGGAACATGTTGTAGGCCAGGTAGAAATTCCACTCGCCCTGCAATGCTTGCGGCGTGGTGAAGCCGGTGCGGTCGCAGTACATGCGGATGTACTCGTCTTCTGTTGGGATGCCCAAGCTCTCCACGTCCACACCACCAATACCACGGAAGGTGCCCGGCGGGATGTGCCAGGCCATGCAGTGGTAACTGAAGTCGGCCAGGGGGTGGCCCAAGGTGGACAGCTCCCAGTCGAGCACCGCGAGCACGCGCGGCTCGGTGGGGTGGAACATCATGTTGTCCAGGCGGTAATCGCCGTGAACAATGCTGGTGCGGCCATCGCGTGCGCTGGCCGGCATGTTGGCGGGCAGCCACTCCATGAGCTTGTCCATTTCTGGAATCGGCTGGGTGATAGAGGCGATGTATTGCTTGCTCCAGCGGCCAATCTGGCGCTCGAAGTAGTTGCCAGGCTTGCCAAAGTTTTCCAGGCCGCGTTCGGCATAAGGCACGCTGTGCAAGGCGGCGATGACGCGGTTCATCTCGTTGTAGATGTCTCGGCGTTGTTGCTTGCTCATGTCGGGCAGCGACTGGTCCCACAGCACGCGGCCTTGGACGAACTCCATGACATAAAACGCGCGGCCAATCACCGACTCGTCTTCGCACAGCACATGCATCTGCGCCACCGGGACCGCAGTGCCGTAGAGGCCGCGCATCACGGCGAACTCGCGTTCCACCGCATGGGCGGAAGGCAAAAGCTTGGCCACGGGGCCGGGCTTGGCGCGCATCACATAGCTGGTGTTGGGCGTGATGAGCTTGAAGGTGGGGTTGGATTGGCCACCCTTGAACATTTCCACGCTCAAGGGGCCGGCAAAGCCCGGCATGTGTTGCTTGAGCCAGGCTTCCAGGACGCCCACATCAAACTGGTGGGCTTCGCTCACGGGGCGGGTGCCCACAAAGTTGTCGTTGGCACTCATGTCAGATGTCCGCTTCGCTGATGCGCATCAAGCCCTGCCGGTCGCGAATGACCAAGCCACCCGCCTCGATGCGAATGGCTTCCTCCCGCTCCATGGCTTTCAGCTCCTGGTTCACGCGCTGGCGCGACGCGCCCAACAGTTGGGCCAGCTCTTCTTGCGCCAGATGCAAGCCAATCCGGATTTCCTGGCCATTGGCCAGCGAGGGCACACCGTAGCTGCGCGCCAGGTGCAACAGCTGTTTGGCCAGGCGCGAGCGCAAGGGCAAGGTGTTGAGGTCTTCCACCAAGCCAAAGAGCTGCCGGATGCGACGCGCTTGCAAGCGCAACATGGCTTCGTAGAACTCGACGTGCTGGGTGAGAATTTTTTGGAAGTCTGCCTTGGCCACACACAGGATGGTGGTTTCGCCATGCGCATACACATCGTGGGTGCGACGGTCGCCGTCCAGGATGGCCACATCGCCAAACCAGATGCCGGGCTCGACATAGGTGAAGGTGATTTGCTTGCCCGACAGCGAGGTCGAGCTGACACGCACCGCACCTTTGGCGCACGCCATCCATTCCTCTGGCGGGTCGCCGCGTGCGGCGATCAGGTCGCCATCTTTGCAACGTTTGACGTAAGCGCATCGAAGAATGTCATGTCGGAGTGAAGGGGACAGGGAGGAGAACCAACGACCTGCGTTGATGGCTTCTCTTTCCTCGATCGTAAGAATAGGGTCGTCCATGGGCTGTCTTGTGTGTGACCAATTGAAGTTTCATTGTCGCGCCGGAGACCAAGCGCGCATCCTAGGGTTGTCACCTGCGTGTCTGAATGCCAAACCCTCCGATGGGGCGCTCAGTTTCACGCAAGGTTTCAGGATTTGTATTGAGGCTTTTGCTTGCTCAGAAAAGCACTGATGCCAATGCCCCCGTTGGGGTGGTGCAGGTTGCGCACAAAGTGGTCGCGTTCGGCGGCCAGGTGGGTGTTCATGTCGTTGTCCACCGACGCGTCGAGCAATTCCTTGATGCTGCTCAAGGCATTGCTGGCGCGGGCATTGATGCGTTCGGCCATCACCAGGGCTTCGGTCAAAGCGTGACCCGGCTCAGTGACACGGTTGACGCAGCCCAGCGCGTGCATGCGTTCGGCCCCGATGCGTTCGCCGAGCAGCAAAATTTCAGAGCTGATGGCGCGTGGCAGGTTGCGGCCCAGGCTCCAGGTGGCGCCTCCGTCGGGCGACAGGCCCACGCTGCTGTAGGCCATCACGAACACGCTGTTGCGCGCGGCCACCACCAAATCGCACATCAAGACCACCGAGAAGCCTGCGCCAGCGGCCGCGCCCTCGACCGCGGCGATGACCGGCTTGGGAAAGGTGCGAATCGCTTCCATCCAGCTGTGCAAGCCCTCGATGCTCTGAGCTTGGTGCTCGGGCGGTTTGTCGCGGTTTGCCAGCAGGCGATTCAGGTTGCCGCCCGCGCAGAAGTTGTCGCCCTCACCGGTCAGGACCACGCTGTGAATTTCCGGGTTCGACTCCGCGACACTCAAGGCCTCGATGCCAGCGGCATAAATTTCAGGCCCCAGGGCATTGCGGTACTCCGGGTTGGAGAGGGTCAGAATCAGCGTTTGTCCCTGGCTTGCGCTTTTGAGTTGTGACGGCATGGCTCGTATCCCTCGGATGGTGTCAAGCTTCTTGGTGCATGAGGCTCAGGCCAATGGCGCCGCGACGGCGCAGCCAGGCACTGGGGCGGTAGCGTGGGTCGCCATAGACCGTTTGCAAGTTGAACAGCGTCTCCAGCACATTGTCGGGGCCCAGTTTGTCGCCCATGGCCAGCGGGCCCATGGGGTAGCCCAGGCCCAAGGTCACGGCCGTTTCCAGGTCTTGCGGGCTGCAAATTTGTTGCTGGCAAATGTCGCTGGCAATGTTCACGATGGTGGCCACCACGCGTTGGGTCACAAAGCCGCCGCTGTCGCGGATCACGCTCACGGGCTTGCCATCGCGCGCGAACAAGGCATGGGCGGCATCGCGCATGTCCTGGCGGGTGGCGGGGTTGGTGGCCAGCACGCGGCGGCGCGTGCCGCGGTCTTCGAACAGCATGTCGATGCCCACCGTGCGCGCGGGGTCCAATCGCTCAACCACCGCCACAGTAGTCACATCGAAGCCCAGCGGGGCCACGATGGACAGGGCTTGCGGGGAGGGCGATGCACCGGTTTCAATTTTGGCGCCCAAGTCTTTCAACAATTGCAACAAGTCGGCACGGCGCGCGGCACGCGAGGAGACCCATACCGGTGGCATGTCTTGCACTTGCGGCACCGCTTGTTCCGCTGGCACCTGGGCCGCGCCGTCCACATAAGCGTAAAAGCCATCACCTACCTTCTTGCCGTAAACGCCACCGGCCAGCCGTTGCGCGGTGATCACGCTGGGGCGGTAGCGCGGCTCTTCGTAATACTGGTGGTAGATGGATTCCATCACGGGGTGTGACACATCCAAAGCGGTCAGGTCCATCAACTCGAAGGGGCCGAGCTTGAAGCCGACCTGGTCCCGCAGAATGCGGTCGATGGTGGCGAAGTCTGCCACGCCTTCGCCCACCACGCGCAAAGCCTCGGTACCGTAGCCACGGCCTGCGTGGTTCACGATAAAGCCTGGGGTGTCTTGCGCGGTGACCGGCGTGTGGCCCATTTGTTTGGCATAGGCCGTCAGGTCTTCGCAGACCTTGGGGTCTGTCTTCAGGCCGGGAATCACTTCCACCACTTTCATCAGCGGCACAGGATTGAAGAAGTGATAGCCGGCAAAGCGCTGGGGCCGCTTCAGCGGCGCCGCAATCGCAGTCACCGACAGTGAGGAGGTGTTGGTGGCCAGCACGGCGGTGTCCGACACCATGCCTTCAAGCTCTGTGAAGAACGATTTCTTGATGTCCAGTCGCTCCACGATGGCTTCAATCACCAAGTCGCAGTCCGACAAGTCCTTCAGCGCGCTCGCAGGCTGCAAGCGCGACTTGTAAGCCGCCAATTGCTCAGGACTGATGCGCCCCTTCTCGGCCAACTTGTCCCATTGCGCCGAGATGGCGTCATGGGCCTTGCGAATGGCTTCTGGCTGCATGTCAAACAGCCGAACAGTGCTGCCCGCTTGCGCGGCAATCTGGGCGATCCCTCGACCCATGGCGCCCACACCGACGACGCCCACGATGGAATAGGTAGTACTCATGACTCGCATCATAATTGCGGTCATGGGGTCAGGTCTTGAGTTTTGCCTTTTTTCTGTGGATAACTACCTTAGACTGAATTGCATCTGAGTTATCCACAGAAAAAAGGCAAAACTCAAGACCTGACCCCACGCAACCAAAACCTCACTTCGGAGACATTGATGACACTCAAGCTTTGTGGCTTTTCCGTTAGCAACTATTACAGCAAGCTCAAGCTTCAATTGCTTGAAAAAGACGTGCCTTTTGAGGAGGAGCTTGTCTGGGTGGGTAATACACATCCGCGATTGATGGAACGGTCACCCATGGGGAAGGTACCGTTTATTGAAACGCCCGACGGCTGTATATCGGAGTCCATGGCTTGCGCAGAATACATTGAGCAAAAGTACCCTCAGCATGCCTTGTTGCCGGCAGATGCTTTTCAGGCGGGCAAAGTGCGCGAGTTGATTGTTTATTTGGAGCTTCACCTGGAATTGGTAGCGCGTGAGTTGTATGCGCAAGCCTTTTTTGGCGGAACTGTTTCTGACGAGACCAAGGAGCGCGTTCGCAAGCAATTGACAAAAGGCGTGGCGGCTTTCTCCAAGCTGGCAAAGTTTTCTCCTTATGTCGCAGGCTCGGAGTTCACACTGGCCGATTGTGCCGCCGTGATTCATTTGCCCTTGGTCTCCAGTGCCACCAAGCGCGTGCTCGGAGAGGATTTGCTGGCAAGCCTGCCTGTCAAAGACTATGTGAAGCGCATCGAAGAGCGCCCCAGCATGCAGCGCGTCAACGCAGACCGCAAGGTCAACGCTGAAGAAATGGCCGCTTTGCGCGCGAAAAAATAAACGCGCGGTGAATCACCGGCGCATTTGCAAGGCGCCGGGGTTCACGATGTTGGTGGGCGTGCCCTTGATGTAGTTGACCACGTTGTCAAAGGCGGTTCCGAAATACAGCTCGTAGCTGTCTTGTTCGACATACCCGATGTGCGGGGTACAGACGCAATTTTCGAGTCGCAACAAGGCATGCCCTTGAAGAATCGGCTCGCTTTCGAACACGTCGATGGCGGCCATGCCTGGGCGCCCTCGGTTCAAGCCCGCAATCAGGGCATCGGGCTCGATGAGTTCGGCGCGAGAAGTGTTGACCAGCAAGGCGGTGGGCTTCATCCGGTTCAGATCTTGCGAAGTGACAATGCCTCGGGTCTCATCGCTGAGGCGCAGGTGCAAGGAAAGCACGTCCGATTGCTCAAAGAAGCTTTCGCGAGACTCGGCCACGTTCAAGCCATCGTTGGTGGCTCGTTGGCGCGAGGCTTCACTGCCCCACAGCAACACGCGCATGCCAAACGCTTTGCCATAGCCGGCGATCAATTGTCCGATCTTGCCGTAGCCCCAGATGCCCAGGGTTTTGCCACGCAAGACATTGCCCAAGCCAAAATTGGCGGGCATGGAGGCCGATTTCAAGCCGGATTGTTGCCAGGCGCCATGCTTGAGATGGCTGACGTATTGGGGAACGCGGCGCATGGCCGCCATGATCAGCGCCCAGGTGAGTTCGGCAGGGGCCACGGGAGAGCCTGTGCCCTCGGCCACAGCGATGCCTCTCTCGGTACAGGCTGCCATGTCAATGTGGGACCCCACTTTTCCAGTTTGAGAAATCATTCTCAAACGCGGGAGTTTTTCAATCAGGGAGCGCGTGATGTGGGTGCGCTCACGAATCAACACCAAAATTTCAACATCCTTCAGGCGCACGGCCAATTGGCCGGTGCCCTTGATGGTGTTGGTGAAGACTTTGGCGGGGTAGGCTTCGAGCTTGCTGGCGCAGTTCAGTTTGCGAACGGCGTCTTGGTAGTCGTCGAGGATCACAATGTTCATGACCCCGATTGTGCCCTGTTGCGGTCAGGGTTTCCTTTGCAGTGCAGCAGACTCCAGGGCCACCAGGCGGTCCAATTCGGCGCAGACCTCGCGCATATTGCCCGAGATGACCATGCGTCCGGCGGCGTTGCGCGGTGTTGTGTCATCGATGATGCGGGTCACGCGCAAGGGCTTGTGCGTGACGGAATTGGCGCCAGGCAAAGCCATGTGCGGCTCTATAGAGCGCAAGGCCTGGGGCGGTAAAAAGTGACGGGTCGGCTTGAAAACCGGAGAAAACAGTCGGAAAAGGCCCAAAACGGCGAGGCTCATGGTGTGTCTCCTTACATCAGCATGGTGTTACGGATCAGGCCCACAGCGAGGCCTTCAATTTCAAATGGCTCACCCGGCTCGACCACAATGGTTTGGTAATCGGGGTTTTCGGCATGCAACTCGATGACCTCTTTGTTGCGTCGAAAACGCTTGACCGTGACCTCTTCGCCAAGACGCGCCACCACAATTTGCCCATTTTTGGCGTCTCGCGTGGCTTGCACGGCCAGCAAGTCGCCGTCCATGATGCCGGCGTCGCGCATGGACATGCCACGCACCTTGAGCAGGTAGTCGGGCTTGCGCTGAAAAAGGCTGCTTTCGAGGTAATAAGTTTGGTCCACGTGTTCCTGTGCCAGGATGGGAGAGCCAGCAGCCACGCGGCCGACCAAAGGCAGGGCCAGCTGCGCCAAGCTTTGCAGGGGCAGGGTGTATTGCTTGATGCGCGACTCGTTGATGGAGCGCAGGGTCTCGGTTTTCAGGCGAATGCCACGGGAGGTGCCGCTGACCAGCTCGATGACACCTTTGCGGGCCAGCGCTTGCAAGTGTTCTTCGGCCGCGTTGGCCGATTTGAAGCCTAACTCAGAGGCAATTTCAGCACGCGTGGGTGGCGCACCGGTTCGGGCAATGGCGCTCTGGATCAGGTCCAGAATTTGTTGCTGGCGGGCGGTGAGCTTGGGTTGTTCCATCACAAAGGCCTCCTACGCGGTGGTGGTTGGGCGGATGACTGTTTGTTCATCCAGTAACTGTATTTTTAACCAGTTTTTGGAAAACCGCAAGTTTTTGTGTGCCGGTGTGGCAAAAAATCCCCATTCGGGCCTGAAAAGGCAAAAAAAACGGGCCCCAAGGCCCGTGATTGGAGAGTGCGAACTGCCTCAGGCGCTCAAAGCCTGAAAGGCGCGCTCGCGAATTTCTTCCACGCTGCCGATGCCACTGATGGCGCGGTAAGCCGGCGCTGCCTGAGGTTCCGAGCGTGCCCACTGTGAGTAGTAATCGACCAGCGGGCGGGTCTGGGCCGAATAAACCTCCAGGCGCTTGCGCACGGTTTCTTCTTTGTCATCGTCACGCTGAATCAGCACTTCGCCCGTGACATCGTCTTTGCCTTCGACTTTGGGTGGGTTGAATTTGACGTGGTAGGTGCGACCGCTGGCGACGTGCGCGCGCCGTCCGCTCATGCGCTCGATGATGGCGTCAAAGGGCACATCAATTTCCAGCACATAGTCCAGCTTGACACCGGCTGCCTTCATGGCGTCAGCTTGGGGAATGGTGCGGGGAAAGCCATCAAACAAGAAACCCTTGGCGCAATCGGCTTGGGTGATGCGCTCTTTGACCAGTCCAATGATGATGTCATCGCTGACCAAGCCACCCGAGTCCATGACTTTCTTGGCTTCCAGGCCCAAGGGCGTCCCCGCCTTGACGGCAGCACGCAGCATGTCACCTGTGGAAATTTGCGGGATGTCGTATTTTTGGCAAATGAAGGTGGCTTGGGTGCCTTTGCCAGCGCCAGGGGCGCCCAACAGAATCAGTCTCATGCTTGTCCTTGGAATGAATTTGAAAAGGCACCAACAACGGGCTGTTCTTGCCTGACATCATTTTTTTTCAAAGGATAGCATGCATCGCTATGCGTTGCCTTACAAGGATTGGCGAAGCCAGGCGCGCACCCGTTCCAGATCTTCGGGCGTGTCCACGCCAGGGCCCGGGGCGTGGTCACTGATGTGCACGGCAATCCGATGGCCATGCCACATGGCGCGCAGTTGCTCGAGTGACTCGGTGCGCTCGAGTGGGGCCACTTCGAGTTGGGGAAACTGGCGCAAAAATCCTGCGCGGTAGCCATACAAGCCGACATGGCGCAAGGGTGCGGGCGTTGGCAATTCGGGCTGGCTTTGCGCAAAGCCATCGCGCCACCAGGCAATGGGCGCACGGCTGAAGTACAGGGCAGTGTTCTGTCGGTCCAGCACCACCTTGACCACATTGGGGTTGGTGAATTCGGCCAGGGTGTCCAGGGCATGGGCCACCGTGCTCATGCTGCAGTCCGCTCGTTCGGTCAACAGTTGCGCCACCGATTCAATCATCTGGGGGTCCAGCAAAGGCTCGTCACCCTGCACGTTGACCACGATGTCGTCGCCATCCAACCCCAGCAGCTCACAGGTTTCCGCCAGCCGATCACTGCCTGAAGGGTGATCGTTGCGAGTCAGTACCGCCTCGATGCCATGGGCTTGGCAAGCTTGCACGATTTGCACATCGTCTGCCGCCACCACGGCACGTTGCGCACGCGACAACAGCGCACGTTGCGCCACGCGCACCACCATGGGCAAGCCTTCCAGGTCGGCCAAGGGCTTGTTGGGCAGACGCGTGGAGGCCATCCGCGCCGGAATCAGAACAGTGAACACCGGCGCCGTCATTCAACGCTCCAGTTCGTCGTCACGCAAAGGGCGGGCTTCGTTTTCCAGCAGCACGGGGATGCCATCGCGAATGGGGTAGGCCAGTCGCGCGCTGCGCGAGACCAACTCCTTGCGTTCGGGGTGGTATTCCAGCGGGCCCTTGGTGACAGGGCAAACCAGCAGTTCAAGCAGTTTTGTGTCCATGACTGGATGATAGCTTTGCCTCAAGGGCCGCATCCAGCTCGGCCAGCAAAGTCGCTGGCAGTTCCACTTCCAGCGGCACTGCCCAAGTTTGGGCGTAAGCCGGCCAGAGTTTGCCAGCGTCTTTTTCGGTGCACAACCAATCCTTGCCGTCGCCAAAGGCTGCGGGCAGGGCGGTCAGCGGGTCATGGTCGGGCAGGGCCAAGGTGGTGTCGAGTTGCAAGCCTTGCTGGCGCAGCATGTCGAAAAAGGCTTCAGGCTTGGCAATGGCCGCCAGGGCATGGCAGGGCTGAGCGCGCCACTGCGACAAGGGGCGTTTTTCTCCCGCAGCGTTGTAGGCACATTCGGCCAAACGGCGTTGAAGCAAAAAGGCCTGGCCATCGGGTCGCCGCACGGCAAGCGCTGCATCGGGCACCGAAAACAGCAACCATTGCGGCACCTGATGCGGCCGAGGCCAGGGCTCTCGCAATGGGCCAGCCGGAAACAGCCAGCCATTGCCCAGGCCGCGCTCATCGAACACACACAGCGCCAGGTCGTGCTGCAGGGCCAGGTGTTGAAGGCCGTCGTCGCTCAGGATCACATCGGTTTCAGGATGGCGTTGCAGCAGCCAGCGGCCCGCGGCCGGCCGATCGGCGCCGACCACCACAGGAACCTGACAACGGCGCGCGATCAGCAAGGCCTCGTCGCCGGCATCTGCAGCTGAGCTGGTGTCGCTGACTTCATGCACCTCTTGTCCATGGCGACCATAACCGCGGGAGATCACGCCCACCCGCAGCCCCCGGGCCTGCAGATGCTGTGCCAGCGCCATCACAATGGGCGTCTTGCCCACGCCGCCTAGCAGCACATTGCCCACCACCACGACAGGTACCGGCAGGCGGTGGCTGGCCAACAGGCCTGCGTCATACAGCGCTCGGCGATACGTCACAGCGATGCGCAACAGCAAAGACAGCGGCCACAGCAGCCAGGTCAGCAGTGAGCGGGTCTGCCAGGCTTGCCGAAGAAAGGATGTGCGCGTGGTCATGGGCCAGCGAGCTTCCGATTATTTCCGCGCCGCGCCGCCGGTTTGCGTGACAAACGTCATCCGCCCCAGGTTGTTTTGGCGTGCAGCTTCCATCACATTCACCACGTATTGGTGCGGTGTGCGCGCATCGGCGCTGATGACCAGGACTGGATCGTCCAACCCTTGTGCCGCCTGGCCCAGCGCCTTGGCCAATGCGGTGGCGTCCAGCCGGCCCAAGGCGTTGCGCTGCACGCTGACTTGCCCTTGTGCATTGAGGGTCACCCAAATCTCTTTGGTGCGCAGCGCAGGGGTCTGGGCATCGGCCACAGGCAAGTTGATCTGCAGCTCGGTGAACTTGCTGTAGGTGGTGGTGAGCATCAAAAAGATCAGCACCACCAGCAAAACATCAATGAAAGGGATCAGGTTGATCTCCGGCTCCGGGGTGCTGTGGCGCTGGAACTTCATGGTCAACGCTTGGCAGGCAGGCGCAAGAGCTGCTGGGCCAGACGCTCCCCGGCCAGTTCCAGCGACAACACATAGCCATCCACGCAGGTACGCAAATAGCGCCAGGCAATCAAGGTGGGGATGGCAATCAACAGTCCCAGTGCCGTGTTGTAAAGCGCCACCGAGATGCCGTGCGCAAGCTGTGCCGGCTGGTTGCTGCCCGGAGTTTGGGCGCCAAAAATTTCAATCATGCCGATCACTGTGCCCAACAAGCCCAGCAAGGGGGCCGCCGAGGCGATGGTGGCCAGTGCGGGCAAAAAGCGCTCTAGCCGATGGGCCAGTGTTCGGCCCGTCGACTCCAGTTGAAAGCGCAAAGCTTCCTCGCTGCAATGGGGGTCCTGGTGCCTCAATTGCAAGCCGCTGGCCAGCAACTCGCCCAGGACCGAGTGTTGTGCGATTCTTTCAATGCTCTCGGCGGAGGGCAGCTGCGTTTGGCAGGCCGTCAAAACCTCCTCCAGAAGCTGAGGTGGCGCCACGCGCAGAGCGCGCAAACTGTACAAACGCTCGAGGATCAAGGCCAAGGCCACGACAGAGCAAAGCAACAGGGGCCAGACGGGCCAGCCCGCGGCTTGTATGATGGAAAACAAGACAATCTCCAGTGCAGCAAGGTCGCGCAGTGTTGCTGATTATGGCCGAGCGCGGTGCTCACATTTTTGGTGGACAACTTTGTGGATAACTTTGTCTGGACGTGGCCAAAGCCGCATGAAATCAGGCTTGTCTTAAAACGACTAGATTTTGAGCAGAAAAAAAACGAATTAAAACAAGAACTTGCGTGAAAACTTCGTGCTTTAAACCAAAATTCGCTTCGCATACCCCCTTGGGTATGCGCTGTGGAGCATTTGGGTTTCATTTCAAGCCGCGGGCCTTGCGCGGCGAGCCCATGATGGAGAAAACCAAGCAATGACGCCGAAAATTTGGCCAGTCGGCGCGCTGTGCCGCGCCATTGCTGATGCCTTGGATGCGCGTTTCAATCCTGTTGCGGTTCGGGGCGAGATTTCGGGCTTCACGCGCGCTTCCAGTGGGCATTGTTATTTCACGCTGAAAGACGAAAGTGGCCAGATCCGTTGCGCCATGTTTCGCCGCGCGGCCAGTTTGCTTTCACGCTTGCCCCGCGAAGGGGATCAGGTGGAGGCGATGGGCCGCTTGGGGGTGTACGAGGCGCGCGGCGAATTGCAGCTGGTGGTGGAGAGTTTGCGGCCGGTCGGGCAGGGTGCCTTGTTCGAGGAGTTTTTGCGCTTGAAGCAAAAACTTGAAGCCGAAGGCCTGTTCGATGCTGCGCGCAAGCGACCCATTGCGCCCATGCCGCGTGCCATTGGCGTGGTCACCTCGCTTTCTGCGGCCGCTTGGCATGACGTGATGACGGCCCTGCAACGCCGCGTGCCGCACATCCCTGTGCTGTTGGCTCCGGCCCAGGTGCAAGGCGCGGAAGCTGCGCCCACCTTGGTCAAGGCCCTGAAAAGCCTTTACCTGCAAACCGAGGTGGATGTCATTTTGCTGGTGCGCGGTGGCGGCGCCATGGAAGACCTTTGGTGCTTCAACGATGAGCAACTGGCCCGAACCGTGGCGCAAAGTCCGGTGCCCTTGATTTCGGGCGTTGGCCATGAAACAGACTTCACCCTGACAGACTTTTGTGCGGACTTGCGGGCGCCCACGCCTACCGCAGCCGCTGAGTTGTGTGCCACCGCGCAGTCGGTGGTGCTGGGGGCCTTGTCGCTCTTGGGCGAGCGCCTCTCACAGGCTGCTTGGGACGCGCTGGATGAGCGAGCGCAGCGGCTGGACGAAGTGCAGCAACGCTTGGGACGGCCCTCCCAAAGAATGGGCCAGCAGGGCGCCGACTTGCGCATGTGGGCGCAGCGCTTGCGCGCGGCTGCCCGAGAGTCCTTGCAGCGTGAGGCGCACCATCAGTCGCAATGCCAAACGCGCTGGCAGCCTGCGGTGACCCAATGTACGCGCACCGCCGAGCATCGTTTGCAGCAAGCGCAATTGCGCCTGGGCTTGCTCGACCCCAAGCTGGTGCTGCGCCGCGGCTATGCGTGGCTGCGGGCGCAGGAGGGTCAGCCCTTGACCCTGGCAGCCCAAGCCATGCCTGGCCAGTCTGTGACGGCTATCCTTGCCGATGGCGAGGTTGATTTGACCGTTCTTCGGCATCGACTGGATTAGTTTTCTACAATCGCACGCTTTCTCCAACCCATTTGCAGAGGATCTTATGGAACACACTCTTCCCGCACTGCCTTACGCCATTGACGCCTTGGCCCCGCATTACTCCAAAGAAACCCTGGAGTTCCACCATGGCAAGCACCACAACGCTTATGTGGTGAACTTGAACAACTTGCAAAAAGGCACGGAGTTCGAAAGCATGTCTTTGGAAGACATCGTCAAGAAGTCCAGCGGGGGTGTGTACAACAACGCCGCCCAAATTTGGAACCACACCTTCTTTTGGCATTGCATGAAGCCCAACGGCGGCGGCGAGCCCAGCGGCGCGCTGGCTGCGGCCATCAACGCCAAGTGGGGCAGCTACGCGGCTTTCAAAGAAGCTTTCGTGAAGTCTGCCGTGGGCAATTTCGGTTCTGGCTGGACCTGGCTGGTCAAGAAGGCCGATGGCTCGGTGGACATCGTGAACACCGGCGCAGCCGGCACGCCGCTGACCACCGCTGACAAAGCGCTGCTGACGGTGGACGTGTGGGAGCACGCCTACTACATCGACTACCGCAACCTGCGTCCCAAGTTTGTCGAAACCTTCCTGGACAAGTTGGTGAACTGGGAATTCGCGCAAGCCAATTTCGCCTGATCGCGTTCTCGCTGTCTCCCACAAAAAAGCCGATGCATGCATCGGCTTTTTTTATTTGGCAGGAGAGAAAGGCGGGCCGCTCAGTTTGAAGCCTGCAGCCATGTTTTTCTTGGCAAACCAGCCCTGGTGCATTTCCAGCACAAAGCGCACCGGCTTGGCGGCGCAATGGCTTTGCGTGCTTTGCGGTGCCATGTCCGCCAAATTGACAATCGTGCCGTCGTCTGCCACAAAGGCGGCGGTCAGCGGCAGCAAGGTGTTCTTCATCCAAAAGCATTGGATGCTGGCTTGCTCAAAAATAAACAGCATGCCTTCGTGCATGGGCATCTCGCGCCGGTTCATCAGCCCAATGGACCGCTGCTGAGGTGTCTGCGCCACCTGGGCGTCAATTTGGTACATCCCCGCCTGCAATTTGACCCGCGCCAAATCCAGTTGCGGCCCCTCCTGCGCCTGCGCCGAAGCCAGCCCCCAACACATCCAAACCCAAAGTCGAATCCAAGTTTTCATCCGCCTATTATGGGGTCAGGTCTTGCCTTTTGCAGCAGCCTGTGGACAACTGATTGGCGGGCCAAGGGCTCGCTAGAATGACCGCCTGGCGAGTCACGCTGCCTTCGGGTTGCCTGTTTTTTGAGAGCCTTTCATGTACCAGCACATTCAGGTCCCTGCGAAGGGCGAAAAAATCACGGTCAATGCCGACAGTTCTCTGAACGTGCCCGATCTGCCCATCATTCCGTTCATCGAGGGAGATGGCACGGGGGTGTATGTCACCCCCGTGATGATCAAGGT